>CAZZHK010000007.1:28205-116780 GCA_964653725.1 uncultured Planctomycetales bacterium
AGCGCGCCCAGGGCCAGGACTGCGCGACGAAGAAGACGCTTCGTCAGTCCTCCTCGTCCACGTAGCCCAGCGCCTCGAGCTCCGCCGCGATGTCCTGGTCGGTGACCGCGGCTCCCGGTCCGGCGGCGCCTGTGCGGGCGGCCAGCATGCGATTGCGGCGCAGGCGCAAAGCAGCCGCGACCTCCGGGCGCTCTGTCGCCAGATTGTGCGTTTCGAGCGGATCGGCGGCCGTGTCAAACAGCGCCGCAGCTCCGCCGCCAGCCTCTTCCAGCAACCGCCACGACCCGGTCGTGAAGGCGATGCGCGGGGGGTTGAACAGCGTCCCGGCGGTGACCGCGGCGCCCTCGATCCCCCCCGCAAGCACCTCGGCCAGCTCCGCGCCGCCCGACGAATCCACGCCGAACTGCGCAAGGACCCAGGGCATCAGGGCGTGAACGCCGACCGTGCCCTCCACCACCGCTCCCGCGGGCAGCTGTCCCTCCCAGCGCAGGATCAGCGGCACACGGGCGACCTCGCCATGGACCGAATGGCCGTGGCCGTAGGAGCCGTGCTCCCAGAACTCCTCGCCGTGGTCGGAGTGGATCACCACCAGGGTGTTGTCCAGCTGGCCCGCGGTGTCCATCGCATCCAGCAGACGCCCGACCTGGGCGTCCGAATAGCGGACCGTCTCGTCGTAGTGGTCGCCCATCTCGACCTGCTCGGCGTCGGTGTCGGGCGGGTCGAGCCGCCGCTGGCGGCGCTCCATGAGGGCGGTCTCCTCGAAGGGCCGCCTCGCCCACGCATAGCCGAACTCCCGCGGCGTCGCATAGGGCGCGTGGGAGTCGACAAACTGCACGAACAGGACGAAGGGCTGATCCCCGATCCGTTCCAGCGATTCCAGGGCCATGTCCACTCCGGCGCCGGCGTGGTAGCCGTAGCGCACGTGCCGCTCGTAGCCGCGCGCCAGCCCGAAGCCGGTGGACAGGAACGGGTTGGCGTAGACGGACTCGGTCCTCCAGCCGGCCTTCGCAAGGTCCTCCACCAGCGATGGAACCTCGTCCGAGATGCCGCGTTTGGAGCCGCCGTCGGGCGTACGGCCTGCTCCGTGCTCGGACGGCAGGAGGCCGGTCAGGAGCGAAGCGTAGGCCGGCAGCGTCCAGGACGAGGGGCTGAGGGCGTTGGCAAATCGCACGCCATGCTCCGCGACGGCGTCGATCCGCGGCGATGTGGCACGCTCGTAGCCATAACAGCCCAGGCGGTCGGCGCGCAGGGTGTCCAGCGAGATGATGAGAAGGCTGGGCCGGTCGTCCACGGCCGCCGGGCGGTGCGGCAAGGCAACCACCACGGGTCCGTCCTCCGCGCGCATCGTGACCTCTAGGGCGCCGCCCGGCTCCCCCACGGGCTCGATCGACCCCACCTGCCAGCCGTCCTCCAGCAGGCGGATCTCCAGATGCCCGCCGCCCTCCCAATTCACGGCCAGGCCGGCCTCCTTGGCAGGCCGCCGGCGCGCGGCGGTGATTTCCAACCGGCCGTCGGAGTCGATCGGCAGGAGAGCCGTTGCGCTCCGTCCTGGCTTCAGGTTCAACGCCGGCCGCGCGTCGGCGATGACCACCGACCGGCCGCTGCGGATGACTTCGATCGCTTCCGGGTCGTCGGGCGAGACCGGCTTGGTGATCCGCACCTCGTGGCTGATCAGCCCGGCCCGCCAGGGGACAGCAGCGCGGTCGCCGGACCCACCACCGCACCCCCCCAGACCCATGCAGAACAGGGCCGCCGCGACGGAGCGTGTCAGGTCAGTTGCTTCCCAGGCCGAGCGCCTTGCGCACGGCGGCTTCGTCCCAGCCGACGCTGCGCCACAGGACCTTGCCTTCGGGCCCGATCACGTAGTTGGTCGGGAAGGCGCGCACCCCGAAAGGAGTGACCGCCTGAACGCCCATCTCGTCGCGAAGTGCGGTAAAGGTGAACCCGGCCTCCTCCCAGTAGTCGCGAATCACGTCCGCGTCGTCATCCGGATTGACGGCGAGAATCGCGACCTTGTCCTTGTCGACCTCTGACCAGAGGTCCTGCACGTGAGGGAGCTCCTCACGGCACCCGCCTCAGTGATAGAACCAGAAGTTCACCAGGACCGACTTGCCGCGGTAGTCGGACAGGCTGACGATCTCGTCGTCCACCGTGGCCAGCGCGAAATCGGGAGCCACGGTTCCGACCGCCAGCAGGTTGGCGTTCATTTCCGCGAACGGGTCGGGCTGCAGGCATTGCGACGTGAACACGGCAGACAGCGGCTTCCACCGGCGCCACAGCCGGCGCTGTCTCCAGCCGTCCGGGGCCTCCCATGCGCCAAGGTCTGCCGGCAGATCCGTGGCAGTCACCAGGTGCTCCACCGTCCACGTTCGAATGGTCTGTCCCCCGGTATCTCGGCGAGTCGTCTTTTCCCAGGCCGACAGATGGACGCCGCCATCGTCCACTGTGAACCAGGCCCGGCTGTCCTCGTCCACCTGGACCAGCCAGGACCCGTCCGCCTCCTGCTCCTCGACGGAGACGGGGTGTTCGGGAATGGGCGCGGCGCCCAGCAGGGCCGCCAGGGGCGGCGGCAGCTCAAGCAAGCGCAGGGCCTCTTCCAGTTCCTTGACCTTGCCCCAGGACTTGCGGTGCGGCGCAACCAGCCTGGTGGCACCGTCCCGGGTCACGACTCTGAAGGCACCGTCTCCGTCCCCGATGGTCGCGTCCATGACCTGCAGGTCGCGGCGCCATGCCGCCGACAAGGTGAATGCAGCTGTCGGGTTGTCCTCATCGGCCGCGGCCAACTCGCTTTCCTCGGCGCTCATGACGACCCGGCATTCAAGGTTGAAAGCAGCGTTGATCGTGGGCGCTGCCGCCAGGTGAGCCCGGAAGGCCTCGTAGATCTTGAAGGGACCGTCCCCGCGAGCAGGGAGGACTGATGCAGCAGCGAGGGCGGCCGCGCCGAGGGCGAGCGGGCTATAGAGGCGATTCATGGTGCCACTCTAACGGGCAGGCCCGCCTGGGTGTTGGCGCCGGGTGCGGAGGACTAGACTCCCGCAACGCCGCCCGGCGGCTGTGGCATGACGGACGCAACCCCCGACCCCCACGTGCTCGGCACGGCCTTCGACGAGGAGGCACTGAACGGAGACGGCTTCATGGCCAACCGCATGGCCATGGAGGAGAAGCTGGGGGTCCTGCGCGAGGTCAACGAGGCCCTGCGGGAGGGCGGCGGTGACGAGCGTCAGCACGCCAAGGGCCGGCTGACGGCCCGCGAGCGGCTCGACGACCTGCTGGACCCGGACGCGCCGTTCCTGGAAATCGGCCTGCACGCCGGCTGGGGCATGTACGACGAATGGGGCATCCCGTCCGCCAACGTGGTGACAGGCGTGGGCTCGGTCAGCGGCCGCCGGTTCATGGTCATCGCCAACGACGCGACCATCAAGGCGGGCGCCTTTGTGCCGATGACGGCCAAGAAGGTGCTGCGCGCCCAGCGGATCGCGATGGAGAACCACCTGCCGCTGATCTACCTGGTGGACTCGGCCGGGGTCTTCCTGCCGCTGCAGGACGAAGTGTTTCCCGACAAGGACGACTTCGGGAAGGTGTTCGACTACAACGCGCGCATCTCGGCGCTGGGGATCCCTCAGATCTCGGCGATCCTCGGCCAGTGCGTGGCCGGCGGCGCCTACCTGCCGGTCATCTGCGACCACCTGATCATGACGGAGGGCTCGGGGCTCTATCTGGCGGCTGCCGAGCTGGCCAAGGCGGCGCGGCTTGCGGGCCCGGACATCACCAACGAGGAGATCGGAGGCGCCGGGGTTCACGCCCAGATCAGCGGCACCATCGATCACCGGTGCGGGACGGACCAGGAGGCCCTGGCCATGATCCGCGACATAGCCTCGCGCATGGGCCCGCCGGCCCCCTCACCGTTTGACCGGTCCGACACGGTGGCGCCGCTCTACGACCCCGAGGAGCTGCTCGGGATCATGCCGGCCGACGAACGCCAACCCTACGACTCGCGCGAGATCCTGGCGCGGATCCTGGACGGGTCTGTTCTGCATGAGGTGAAGCCGGAGTTCGGGCGCACGCTGATCTGCGGCTGGGGCCGGATCGGCGGCTACTCGGTCGGCATCGTCGCCAATCAGGCGGACACGATCCGGCGCGACGACGCTCCCTGGGAGACCGGGCGGGTGCTCTACCCGGAGTCTGCCATCAAGGGGGCGCGCTTCGTGATGGAGTGCAACCAGATGCGGATTCCGCTGGTCTTCATCCACGACGTGAACGGCTTCATCGTCGGCACCGACGCGGAGCACGCCGGGATCATCCGCCACGGCGCCAAGATGGTGAACGCGGTGGCGAACTCGGTGGTGCCCAAGATCTCGATCATCGTCGGCGGGTCCTTCGGGGCCGGCCACTACGCCATGTGCGGGCGGGCCTACCGGCCGCGCTACATCGCCGCCTGGCCCACCGCGCGCTACAGCGTGATGGGCGGCGGCCAGGCCGCCGGGGTCCTTGTCGGCCTGCGCGAGGCCCAGATCCGGCGTGACGGCGGCGAGGTCACCGAGGGCCAGCACGAGGCCCTGCTGGAAGAGATCCATGAGCGCTACGCCGAGCAGATGGACCCGGTCTACGGCGCGGCGCGCCTGTGGCTGGATGCGGTCATTCCGCCCCAGCGGACACGCGACGTGATCGTGCAGGCCCTGGAGATGGCCGCGCACAATCCCGAAATCCCGCCCTTCCGGACCGGCAACCTGCAGGTCTGATCAGAAAGTGCCCTTCCGCGTCACCGAGTGCCCGCGGGACGCCTGGCAGGGGCTCTCCTCCCCTATCCCTGCCGAGGTGAAGGCCGACTACATGCAGCTGGTCCTCGAGGCCGGCTTCCGGCGGGTCGATTTCGGCTCCTACGTGAGCCCGCGCATGGTGCCGCAGATGGCGGACACGTCGGAGGTCGCGGCCCTCTTGCATGCCGCGGGCGGACGGCCGGACTGCGAGTGGATCGCCATCGTTGCGAACGCGCGCGGCGCGCAGGATGCGGCGCGATGTCCGGTGACCACCCACCTGGGATTCCCCTTCTCGATGGGCGACACCTTCCAGCAGCGCAACACGGGTCTGAGCGTCGAGCAGAGCTGGCCGATCCTGGACGAGATCCGCGCCATTGCCGCCGACGCGGACAAGACGCTTCTGGTCTACCTGTCCATGGGCTTCGGCAATCCCGACAACGAGCCCTGGAGCCCGGGGGCCGCGGCCGCGTTCGCCGCGTCCCTATTCGCCGGCGGTGCCCAGGAGATTTCCCTGTCCGACACGGTCGGTCTCGCCACGCCGGAGACGGTCCTGGAGACCGCGACCGCGTGCCGCGCTGCCGTCCCTGACATCCCGCTGATGGCCCACCTGCACAGCACGGCCGGCGACTGGAGACCCAAGGTCGAGGCCGCCATCGTGGGCGGGGTGGACGGCCTGGACATGGCCGCTGGCGGAGTCGGAGGCTGCCCGTTCACGGGCGCCGAGAGGGTCAGCAACCTGGACACGGCAGTGCTCCTGCCCTGGCTGGCCGACCGGGGACTGGTGGACGACCCGGACCCCTCTGCCCTTGAGGCCCTCACCGCCGAGGCCGGGCGCATCGCCGCTCAGCCCTAGAGGTGGGAGGCAGCGCGCTGGGCGGCGGCCGCCAGACGGGCGGCGCGCGCCTCGTCCGGGCAGCGGTCCGGTTCGTCCTCTGTCAGCAGGGCCTGGATCGCGGACCAGTCGCCGGCCACCTCGTAGAGATCGGTGATCTCCTCGGTCAGCCTCCAAAATTCGCCCTCGTGGCGGGTCTGGGCGCGCAGCAGCCGCCGCACCGTCTTCAGGTTGCTGGCGGCTTCGGCGGGCCTGCCGAGACCCTGAGCGGCATGTGCCCGCAGATGGAGCGTATAGCCGTCAGATGGATGGGCCGCCGCCAGCACCGAGATGATCTCAAGGGCCTCTGCATGGCGCCCGGCCTTGATCAGGACCAGCACCGTGTCCTGCTCCGCACGGCGCACGCGCTGGGCCTTGTCCGGACCCCCGGACAGGTGGATGCCCTCCAGGCCGGCCATCACATCGGTCGCGGTGCGCCCGGACTGTGCGCCGGCCGCAGGGGCCCAGAACTCGATCAGCGCCTCCGCAAAGACCAGCCGCGCACTGCCGGAGTCGGCCACCAGCAATCGTGCCCGTGCCAGATCCTCGCGAAATCGAGTCCGCACGTCAGCCGGGAAGGCACCATCGGCATCGAGCGTCCTGTCCGGCTCAAGGGCCAGTTCGTGAACCGCGTCCAGCACCGGCTCGAGCAGCAGTTCCGCAGCCCGGACACGGACCTCGTCCGACGCGCCCTCGCCGGGCGCGGCCACCGCTGCCTCCAGCAGGTCGACCGCTGCACGCCTGTGGCCCTGCAGGGCCAGACGGTCGCCGGCCGCCGCCAGCCCTGGGCGGTAGCCCGCGTTGGCGGCCGCTATGGCCTCGACCAGGCCCGGTTCGGTCGGCCCCTCAGAGCGCGGGGCAATCAGGTCCAGCAGCCCGAGCCCCTCCTGGGCGGACTTGTCGTCGGCCGCGGCCGCCGACCGCACGGAGACAAGCAGCGCCTGGCGCACCTCCACGTGCTCCTCGCTGGCCAGCCGCGCCGCCAGCGGCGCCACGCTTGATCCCAGCCCCAGCACCTCGGCCGCCTGCCGCCGCACCTGCCAGTCCTCGTCCCCCAGGAATGAGCCGACCGATCGCAGCACTGCCCCCAGATCGCCGCGCGATTCGGGCCCCTGGGAAGCCAGGCGCTCGGCGTAGATCCGCAGGCCCTTCACCAGCGCCAGCCGCAGGACCCCGTCCTGGGCGCGGCCCGCCACGGCGGCTAGAGAGTCCAGGCTGTCGCGGTCGATCACGCGACCCGCCTCGGCTGCGGCCCGCCGGCGCACCTGTTCGTCCGGGTCGCTCGACAGCCACTTCAGCACCAGATCATGGACCTGGTGGCGGGTCTCCGCAGCCTCGCTGGCCGCGTGGACGAGAGCGCCCAGCACCTCGCGGCGCAGCGGCCCCTCAATTCCGTAGGCCGCACGCCCTTCGGCATCCAGCCGTATGGCCACGTCATAGAGGCCGGCGAAAACCGGCGCCTCGGGATCGCGCGCGCCCAACTCGAAGGCCGCCTGACCGGCCAGCGCCGCGCGACCGGCCGGCGACGCCGCCGCCAGCGCCGGCGGGCCGGAGTCGAGGCTGCCCATCACCGCCTCGAGCATCCCCAGAAGGGCGTCGCGGCCCGACCCGTGGCCTCGGCCAATCAGGCCGACCGCCCTGATCAGCAGTCCCAGGACCTCCGGGTCCTCCTCGGCCTGCATGGCTGCAATCACTTGCGCCAGCCCCGTCCCCGCATCGGTTGCCTCGGCCGCCAACCAGCGCGCCGCCTCGGCCCGCAGTTCCGGGAACGGCTCGGACAGCGCGGCCAGCTGGCGATCCAGTCGACCCGGCAGCGACGCCTTGGCGGCCGCCACGTAGAGGTCCTGGGCCCGGCGCACGGACTCCTCCAGCAGGGCGGACCGGGTCAACCCACTGCGGCTGGCCCACCACGCATCCCATGCCTCGGGCGTGGTGTCGACGTGGCCCGTGATCCGGCGCAAGGCCCTCCGCGCATGTACTGCCAGTCCCGGCTCTCCGAGGGCACCGATCAGAAGTTCGACCGCCCCGGTCCACCCCATTGCGCCGGCCGCATGAATCGCCCCCCTCCGGACACCGGCGTCCACGCCCTCCTGCGCCGCCAGCATGCGCAGCACATCGGCCTTGATGTCGCCCTCCGCGCTGCGCAGGTGGCCCAAGGCCAGGTCGAAGATCCTGCCCTCACGGCCCAGCAGGACCAGCAGGTCCTCGACGAAGATGCGCGTCCTGGCGCCTGCCGCGAGTGCGTCCAGCACGGCCTCGACCCCGAGCAAGTCTGTGCCGGCCCGCAGGACCTCGTGAAGGCACTCTCTCGCCTCCGCCCCCCAGAACTCCCCCACCAGATCCGTCGCCGCGAGCGCCTTGCCAGCCGCATTTTCCTGGCTCCGCAGCACACCCATTGCCTGCGCCGCAGAACCGCCCGGAGCAGGGTCCTGGGCGAGGAGTGCGAGGATGAGAAGGAAGTGAGTCACGGCGGCCCGGCCGCCGATCCTACGCACCCGCTGACAGCCAGGCGAGGAGGCGGGCGGCGAGGGCAGCGGGCGGCGCGTGGGAGGTGTCGAGGAGCACGTCGGCGACCAGGGCGTAGAGGGGGCCGCGGGTGTTGAGGAGAGCACGTACCTCGGCCTCGGGCGAGAGGTCGGGGAGCAGGCTAGGCCGCGAAGTACCGACGGTGCGCTCCAGCAGGACAGCGTCCGGCGCGCTCAGGTGGATGACCCGCCCCTGATGGCCGATTCGGGCCCGCGACATGTCATCGGTGACCGCGCCGCCGCCGGTAGCGATCACCGCCGTGTCACCGGCCCCCGCGCGGTCGACGGCGGCCGCCTCGCGGGCCCTGAATCCCTCCTTGCCCTCGGCTGTGAGGACGCCTGCGACGTCCTGCCCCGCGTCCTCCTCGACGAGGCGATCCGTGTCGACGAAGGGGCGCTCCAGGGCCTCCGCCAGCAGCGCCCCGATCGTGGTCTTGCCGGCGCCGCGCGGACCGACCAGCCAGATGTGGCCTCGGCGAGCAGCGGCGGCCGCAGCGCTGACATCGACCGCCTCGTCAAATGCCTCGGCCGCCATCTCAGCGGATTGGGGGTCGTTCAGCAGACCGGCCTGGCGCCGGCCCTGGCCCCGGAACATCTCGTCTCCGGTGACGACATGGCCCCCGACAGCCATCGCGTCGCGGAGCAGCGGCGTGACAGGAGGATCCACCGCCATGTCCACCACCAGGGCGCCCGGAGTCAGCGACCGGAGGATTTCTCGCGGCGGCTCGTCCGGATCCGCCGACGTGGCATTGACGAGGATCCTGGTGCCTTCCAGAGCGGTCTCGCCGCGGCCCAGCAACGCCGTCCCGCAGCCAGCCTGGTCGAACGCTGCCGCCACCGCGCGGCCCGCCCCGCCGCGGCCGAAGACCGCCGCCGGCACGCCGTTCAACTGCCCGACCACCGCCGCGACCAGCTCGCGCACCGCAGGTCCGTCGGTGTTGGCGCACGCCCAGTGCTCGCCCTCGCGCAGCAGTGTGTTGGTGACACCGGGATCGAAATCGTCCAGGACACCGTCCGCGATCGCTCGCGCTGCGGCCTTGTGCGGCGCCGTGACCGCGAAGCCGCCGAATGGCGGGTGCCCGAACGCCCCCCAGAGCGCGTCCCAGTCGTCGTCCCCCAGTGCGGTGAAGACGGCGTCGCGCCCCAGCGCCCCGAAGACGCGCGCGTGGCACGCCGGCGACCAGGACCGGGCGACCTGGGGCCCGCCCAGGACGGCGAAGGGCGTGGTCGTCGCCGACGCGCCGCCCTCCGGCAGCAGGGCGGCCAGCCGCCCCAACGACGGCTGGTTCGTCACGGCCGGCCACAGGGGATCGGCGGCCCCGTAGACAAGGGGCGCGCCGAAGGAGGGCGCCAGGAGCCGTCCCGAGAGCGACCACAGACCTGCCAGAGGGAAGGCCGCCAGACACGGCCGGTCGGCGTTGGCGGTCGCCATGGCCTCCAGCAGCGCCGCGATCCGGGGCGCGCGGTCGACCGCCACGACCAGCTTGGCCAGGCCGTTCTGACCTGCCTCTTCCAGCAGCCGCTCGACCATGACCGCGAGGGCGCCCGGGTCGGCGGCCAGCGCGCCCGACTTGTCGTGGTGGGACACGATGCGCCGGACGCCCCGGGGCAGGTCCACCGGCACAGGATCGTCCACATCGGTGTCCACGAAGGCGCAGCCTGCATCGACCGCAGCTGCCAGTGCCGCCGGCGCCCGCGACGGATCCCGGCAGGTGGCCATCCAGGGGACCGGCCAGTCACCGACGATTTCGGCCAGGGTCTGGTCGTCCACCGGGCCCGCAAACACACGGTCCAGCCGCAGTTCCAGGGCGGTGGCCCCCTGGGAACAAGCCCGCAGTCCGGCCGCGGCCGGCCCTGTCCCCTCCGCCGGGTCCGGTCTCCAGGGCTCGCAGACCGAACCCACCAGCAGGGCGGGCTCAGCCAATTTCCAGGGCCCGCTCCACCGCGTCGGCCGCGGCCTCGTCCAGACCCGCCCGGCGCGCGACATCGAGCGCGCGCTTGGACAGCGCGCGATAGGTGTCGACCAGGTCCGGACGCGCAGCGGCCAGGGCGGCCATGTGTTCCGCCACCAGGGCCGCGTCGCCGCGGGCCACCGGTCCGGTCAGGGCCGCCTCGGGACCGAGCCGCGCCGCGCTGTCCAGCGCGCCCTCGGCCAGGGGCCGCAGTGCCTCGAGCGCGACGAAGGGGTCTCCTCCCTGGGCCGAGGACGCCGCGTCCATCAGCGCCACCAGCGCGTTGCCGGCGAGGACGCAGCCGGCGTGGTAGAGCGTCTTGTCGGCCGCCGCCACGCTGCGCGGCCGGCCGCCCATGGCGCCCACCAGCGCCTCCATGGCGCTCCGGGCATCGTCGCTGTCCGTCTCGAGACCCCAGGACACGCCCGGCAGCAGGATCTGGCCCCGCTCGCGGTCGGAAAATGTCTGGCTCGGGTGCATGGAGCCCAGCAGCGGCGAGCCGGCCGGGGTCCCCAGCACCGAAGCGGTGAGGGCGCCCGCGGTGTGGGCCATGACCCAGGATTCGCCCTCAAGCACTGCCGTGCCGAGCGCATCCGACGACGACGCGCCGGCGACGACCGGATCAGGGACGCACACCAGCAGCAGGCCCGCGACGCCCCCTTCGGCAGAAGGATCCATGGAGGCCACCAGGGCCGCGCCCAGGTCGGACGCGGTCACGGGGGCGCAGGAACCGCCGATGAAGGCGGCCGAGTCGGCGGACGCAGCCGCCGACCGCGCGGCGCAGGCGACCACCGGCCAGCCGGACTGCACAAGCGCAGCGCCGACCGCGGCACCCACCCGGCCGGGCCCAAGGATGGCGACGGGAAAGCGGCTCATGCTGAGACCCATGCCCGGGCGCGATCGCCCAGCGAGACGCGCACCTGTTCGACCATCCAGCCCGCCTCGTCCGGATCGGCACACAGCCGGAAGAATGCCGAGCCGCTGCCGGTCATTGTGAAGTGCCCCAGGCCCGCCTCCTCCAGCGCGATTTCCACCTCCGCCAGCTCTGGCGCCACCATGAACGCCGCCACCGTCAGTCGGTTGTAGCAGGCGTCTCGCGCGGCCTCGACGTCGCGTGAGGCGAGGGCTTCCAGGAGCGCGTCGTGCGCCGACACCGGGCCATCGAGGTCGCCAGGCAGGGCGGCGAAGACCTCCGGTGTGGAGCAGTGGGTATCCGGTGCCACCACCACCAGGGGCAGCGGCCGGTCGATCCCGTCCAGCGGCTCCACCTGCTCGCCGACACCCGAGCCAAGGGCCACCAGGCCCGGGGGCTTGCCGCAGGCCAGCAGGGCGAACGGCACATCGGCGCCCTGGAAGGCAGCGCTTGCCTGCAGGTCGTCGACTCCTGCACGGCCCGGCAGGAGCCGGTCCATCGCCGTCAGCACCGCGGCCGCATCAGCCGAACCGCCGCCCAGCCCCGCGCCGGCGGGAATGCGCTTGAGCAGCCGGACAGACGCGCCCTCTCCCTGCCCCCAACTCTCCAGGAAGGCGGCCGCAGCCCGGCCCGCCAGGTTCTCGGCCGGGTCCGCCGGCGCGTCGCCGGTGACGTCGAGGGAGACCCGGCCGTCATCGGTCAATGAGACCTCGACCTCGTCCGCCAGGTCGAGCGACCGATAGACGGTGTCGAGCAGGTGGTAGCCGTCGGATTCCCTGCGCCCGAGCACCTCGAGGAACAGGTTCACCTTGGCAGGAGCGGCCAGGCGGACGGCATCCGTCACGCTCTCGCCTCCTCCGGCAGCGACAGGTTGTCGATCAGCCGCACGCCGCCCACCCGGGCGGCCACCAGGGCGCGCGCTTGGCGGGGATGGGTCACCGGCCCCAGCCGCTTCGGATCGCGCACAGCGGCGTATTCGACATCTGCTCCCGCCTCGCTCATGTGCGCCGCCATCGCCGCCTCCAGCAGGGCCGCGTCGCGCTGGCCCCAGTGCCAGTCCTCACGCGCAGCGAAAAGCGCCTGGGACAGCGAGCAGGCCGCCGCCCGGTCGTCCGGCCCCAGCCGCTCGTTCCGCGAGGACAGGGCCAGGCCATCGGGCTCGCGCACCGTCGGGCACACCACCAGGTCCACGCGCAATTCCTCCGCCATGATCAGATGGGCCACCACCCGGGTCTGCTGCCAGTCCTTGGCGCCGAAATAGGCGCGGCAGGGTCCGGCCACGTCGAACAGGTGGGCAACCACCGTGGCCACGCCATCGAAATGGCCCGGACGGTGCTCCCCCTCAAGTCCGGATGCCTCAGGGCCGGCCTCGAGACGCTCGCGGTCACACCGTTTGGCGAACGCTCCGCCCTCGTCGGGCGCAAACACCCAGTCCACCCCCATCGCCGCCAACTTTTCGGTGTCCTCCTCCAGCGTCCTCGGGTAGCCACGGAGGTCCCCCGGGTCGTCGAATTGCAGTGCATTCACGTAGATCGAGACGGCCACCGCCTCGCAATCGGCCGCCGCACGCTTCACCAGCGCCAGATGACCGTCGTGGAGCGCCCCCATTGTGGGCACGAAACCGACCGTCGCTCCGTCGGACCGCGCCGCATCGCAGGCAGCCTTGAGCGCGTCCTGGCAGTGGATCACGTCGGGGCCCATCAGAGGGCCTCCTCCGTCACACCCATGCGGGCCGGCAGATCCGCGTCGTCGGGATGGAGCACCTCCGCCAGGGGCTCCATGACGAAGGCGCGCTCCCCCATGCGCGGATGGGGAAGGGTCAGGTTGTCCCCGGCCCTGCGCTCGTGTCCAGCCAGCAGCAGGTCCAGATCGATGGTCCGCGGGCCGTGCGCACTGTCGCGAACCCGACCGCCGGCCTCCTCGATGGCCAGGAGCTCCATCAGCATCTCCTCCGGCGACCGCTCCGCGGAAAGCCGGCAGACCCCGTTCAGGAACTTGTCCTGGGCGGGCTCGCCGCGCGACACAGGCACATGCTCTGTCTCGCGCAGCAGGCTCACTGATTCGAGCACCAGCGAATCGACCTCCAGCAGACGGCCCAGCGCCTCCTCGATGGCCCGGCGCCGGGGGGCCACATTGCTCCCCAGGCCGACGTAGAAGCGGGTCATGGCGCTGCCGGCGGAGCGGTCGGGCGGTCGTCCGCCGTCCCACCCTCCCTGATCACGAAGCGCAGCACCGGGCCGGCCACTGCGTAGGAAAGGAAGAGCAGCGGCAGCACTGCCTCCGGGTCCCAGACCGCCAACAGCCCGAGCAGCGTGATGCCGGCGACGAAGCCGAACGAGCGCCGGTCGCGAAGCACCACGCGGGCCACGTGCCGGTAGGGCAGCCGGGTGACCATGGCGACGCCGGCGGCAGGGAGGGCCCAGGGCAGGGCACGACGGGCCAGGAGGGCCACCTGGTCGCTGTCGATGCCATGGCCGAGCAGGAATCGCGCCGCATTGCTGGCATCGAACGAGGTCATCAGGACCGCCAGGCTGGCGATCACGCCGGCCGCCGCAGGGCTGGGCATCCCCGCGAAGTTGTCGGGCTGCTCGTCCGGCCGTTCCTTCTCGATGTTGAATCGCGCCAGCCGCAGCGTCCCGCACAGGAAATACATGAGCGCCCCGATCAGCACGAGGCGCGGGTGGTCGCGGGTGATCGTGTTCTCGAGGATCAGCCCGTAGGCCAGGAAGGCCGGCGCCAGGGAGAAGCTGACCACGTCCGCCAGGCTGTCCAGCTGGGCGCCGAAATCGGACGTCTGGCCGCTCAGCCGCGCCACATGCCCGTCCAGCGCGTCGAACACCATGCCCAGGAACAGCAACCAGGCTGCGGTGGCCCAGTCCCCGCGCATCGAGGCGTGCAGGCTCAGGAAGCCGCACGCCGAGTTGCTCAGGGTCAGCAGGCTCGGGGCCACCGCAATGCCGCGGATCTGGCGCATGGGGCCGCAGAGTCTATCCGCACCCCGCCCGCCCGCGGTTTCCCACGGCATGGGTGGCTCCCTATCATGCGGACGGACGGCAGGGCCCATGAGCACCATCACCCACATTCGAGGACGCGAGGTCCTGGACTCCCGCGGCAACCCCACCGTCGAGGCCGAAGTGACCCTGGATTCGGGCGCGCTCGGCCACGCCATCGTGCCGTCGGGCGCCTCGACCGGAGCCCACGAGGCGGTCGAACTGCGCGACGGCGGCAGCCGCTACCTGGGTCGCGGCACCGCGACCGCCGCCGGCCACGTGAACGGCGAGATCAATGAGGCGCTGGCCGGGATGGACGCCTCGGACCAAGCCGGGCTCGATGCCGCCCTACAGGCCCTGGACGGGACGCCAAACAAGGCGCGCCTCGGCGCCAATGCACTGCTGGCGGTGTCGATCGGCGCAGCGCGCGCCACTGCCGCCGACCGCGGGGTCAGCCTGTGGCAGGTGCTTTCCGGCGACACCGCGGCGCATGTCCTGCCGGTCCCGATGATGAACATCCTCAACGGCGGCGAACACGCCGACAACAATGTCGACGTCCAGGAGTTCATGGTCAGCCCGCACGGCTTCGAATCGTTCACGGACGGGCTGCGGGCCGGCGTCGAGGTCTACCACGCCCTGAGAGGTGTCCTGGCCGAGGCCGGACTGTCGACCGGGGTCGGCGACGAGGGCGGCTTCGCCCCCGACCTGAAATCGAATGAGGAGGCCCTCGAGCGGATCCTGGCCGCCATCGAGAAGGCGGGGTACACGCCCGGCGACCAGATTTCGATCTGCCTCGACCCCGCCTCCACCGAGTTCCACTCGGACGCCGGCTACCTGGTCGACGACCAGCACCGCGACGCGGCCGGCATGATCGAGTTCTGGGCCGACTGGGTGGACCGCTATCCGATCACATCGATCGAGGACGGCCTGGCCGAGGACGACTGGGACGGCTGGGCGCAGATGACGGCGGCGCTGGGCGAAAAGGTCCAGATCGTCGGCGACGACCTGTTCGTCACCAACACGCAGCGGCTGGAGCGCGGCATCGAATCGGGCGTCGCCAACGCGATCCTCATCAAGCTGAACCAGATCGGCACCGTCACCGAGACCCTGGAAGCAATCAACATGGGGGCCGCCGCCGGCTACGCCTCGGTCATCAGCCACCGCTCGGGCGAGACCGAGGACACCACGATCAGTGACCTGGCCGTGGCGAGGAACACCGGCCAGATCAAGACCGGCGCGCCGTGCCGCACCGACCGGGTCGCCAAGTACAACCGCCTGCTGCGCATCGAGGAGGAACTCGGCGCGGCGGCCGTCTACGGCAGCCAGGGATGAAGCGTCGCGGTTTGAGCGGAATCCTCGTTGGCCTTCTCGCCGTCGCCGTCGTCAGCCACTTCCTGCTCCGCACGCTGCCCGCCCACCGCGACCTGTCCGAATTCGAGAGACTCGAGCGCGAGACCCTCGAGGCCAACCGGGACACGCTTGACGAGATCGGGCGTCTGGAACTCGAGGCCGAAGCCCTCGAGAGCGACTACACGTATCAAGAACGCACGCGTCGCCTGAACGGACAGCGCCCGGACGGGCAACGCCCCCGCTGAACCCCCACCGAGAGGCGGTTCCGGGCTAAACTCCCAGGAACTAGTCCATGAACCCCACCACCACATCTGCCGGACTCGAATTCAAGGTCGCCGACCTCAGCCTCGCCGACTACGGCCGCACCGAGATCCGTCTCGCCGAGCAGGAAATGCCCGGCCTGATGGCGCTCCGCGAGGAGTTCGGTGCCGCCCAGCCGCTAGCGGGCGCCCGCATCACCGGGTCGCTCCATATGACGATCCAGACCGCGGTCCTGATCGAGACCCTGACCCACCTGGGCGCGCAAATCCGCTGGGCATCGTGCAACATCTTTTCGACCCAGGACCACGCCGCGGCCGCCGTCGCGGTCGGCCCCGATGGCACGCCCGACGACCCCAAGGGCGTCCCCGTCTTCGCCTGGAAGGGCGAGACGCTGCCGGAATACTGGTGGTGCACCGAGAAGGCGCTGACCTGGCCCGACGAGGGCTGCAACCTGATCCTGGACGACGGTGGCGACGCCACGATGCTGGTCCACCTGGGCAAGGAGTACGAGGCAGCGGGCTCGGTCCCCGACCCCTCCACCGCGGACTCCGATGAGTTCCGCTGCGTGCTCCAGACCCTGACCGACAGCCTGGCGGCGAGCCCCGGCAAATGGACTGCGGTCGCCGACGCCATCGTCGGCGTCTCAGAGGAGACCACCACCGGCGTCCACCGCCTCTACGAGCGCGAGCAGGCCGGCACGCTGCTGTTCCCCGCGTGCAACGTGAACGACTCGGTCACCAAGTCCAAGTTCGACAACCTCTACGGCTGCCGCCACTCGTGCGCCGACGGGAGCATGCGCGCCACCGACGGGATGCTGGCCGGCAAGGTCGCGGTGGTCTGCGGCTACGGCGACGTCGGCAAGGGCTGCGCCCAGTCGCTCCGCGGCCAGGGATGCCGCGTGATCATCACCGAGATCGACCCCATCTGCGCGCTGCAGGCCGCGATGGAGGGCTTCGAAGTCATGACGGTCGAGGACGCCCTGCCCGAGGCGGACATCTTCATCACCGCCACCGGCAACAAGGACGTCATCACCGCCGCCCACATGGCCGCCATGAAGGACAAGGCGATCGTGGGCAACATCGGCCACTTCGACAACGAGATCGAGGTCGCCGGCATGAGCGAGATGGAGGGTGTGACCTGCGAGAACATCAAGCCCCAGGTGGACGAGTGGGTCTTCCCCGACGGCCACTCGATCATCCTGCTGGCGGAGGGGCGCCTGCTGAACCTGGGCTGCGCGACCGGCCACCCCTCGTTCGTCATGTCCAACTCCTTCACCAACCAGGTGATGGCCCAGATGGAACTCCACGACAACGCGGCCGCCTACGGCACCAGCGTCTTCACGCTGCCCAAGCACCTGGACGAGAAGGTGGCGCGCCTGCACCTGGACAAGCTGGGCGTGCGCCTCACCACGCTGTCCCCCGAGCAGGCGGACTACATCAGCGTGCCGCAGGGCGGCCCCTACAAACCCGAGCACTACCGCTACTAGGCGGGACCAACGAGGCCGGGGGGCGGGGGGTATAAGGGGTCCATGACTGGAGCCGAAGAGAGCAGCACGAGCCAGGGGCTCGACGATCTGGAGAGGGCGAACCGCCTGGGCCAGGCCGCGGGCCGGATCCGCGAGGAACTCGGCCGAGCCATCGTCGGCCAGGACGAGGTCATCGAGCTGTGCCTGACGGCGCTGTTCTCCGGCGGCCACTGCCTGCTGGTGGGCGTTCCCGGCCTGGCCAAGACCCTGCTGGTGAGTTCGCTGAGCCGAACGCTGGGCCTGTCGTTTTCCCGCATCCAGTTCACGCCCGACCTGATGCCCGCCGACATCACCGGCACCGAGGTGCTGCAGGAGAACAGAACCACCGGCGAGCGAGAGTTCCACTTCCTGCCCGGCCCCGTGTTCGCCAACGTGATCCTGGCGGACGAGATCAATCGCACGCCGCCCAAGACCCAGGCGGCGCTGCTGGAAGCCATGCAGGAGGCCCAGGTCACCGCCGGCGGCGAGAAGCACACGCTCGACCAGCCCTTCCTGGTGCTCGCCACCCAGAACCCCATCGAGCAGGAGGGCACCTACCCCCTGCCCGAGGCCCAGCTGGACCGCTTCCAGTTCATGATCCGCGTCGACTACCCCGAGAGCGGCGAGGAGCGCCAGATCCTGGAGCGCACCACCGTGGAACAGTCCGTGGAGATCGAGAAAGTGGTGACCGGCGAGGAGATCCTGGAGTTCCAGCAGACGGTTCGCCGCGTCCCTATCGCCCCGGACGTCATGGACTACGCGATCCGACTGGTGCGCGCCACGCGTACGCGCGGCGACCACACGCCGCCGGAGTTCGTGGCCCAGTCGGTGTCCTGGGGCGCGGGACCGCGCGCTGGCCAGTTCCTGGTGCTGGGCGGCAAGGCGCGTGCGCTGCTGCACGGCAACCGCCACGTCTCGATCGAGGACATCCAGGCCATGGCGCTGCCCGTGCTGCGGCACCGGATCGTGACCAACTTCGCCGCCGAGGCGGAGGGCGTGGACTCCGACGAGATCATCCGGCGCCTGCTTGACACCGTGCCCACGCATCCCTCCGACCGCCTGGATGACGACAAGCTCCCGTCGGTCGTGGGATCCTAGGACCCTCGGCCGCCTGAGGCGGCTGGGTCTGCGCGCCGCCGGGCGCGTCGAGGGACTGGTCGGCGGCCTTCACGCGAGCCACCTGCGCGGCTCGTCCGTCGACTTCCTGGCCCACCGCGAATATGCGCCCGGCGACGACGTGCGCGACCTGGACTGGAAGGTGAGGGCGCGGACCGACCGCTGGGTGGTCAAGGAATACGAGCAGGAGACCAACCTGGACCTCTCGCTGGTCATCGACGCCTCCGAATCAATGGGCTTCGGATCGGTGGAAACGGACGGGGACGAGACCCTGACCAAGTTCGACTATGCCGCATGGATCGCGGCAACCCTGGCCGCCCTGGCCCTGCGTCAGCGCGATCAGGCGTCGGTGCATCTTCTGGCCGGCGGCCAGGCCCACGGGCCCCACCTGCCGCCGGGCGGCGGCATGGGGCAATTGGCCGCCGTGCTGCGCGTCCTGGGCGAGTCCGATCCTGACGGAACGGTGTCGCTGCCGCAGGCGCTGCGGCTGGTGGCCGAGAGGACCCCGCGGCGCGGCATCGTGGCCGTTCTGAGCGACCTGTTCGACGACGAGGACGGCGTGCTGGCCGGCCTGGCGCTGCTGCGTGAGCGCGGCCACGACGTGGTCGTGTTCCAACTGCTCGACCCCCAGGAGGCCGACTTCCCCTTCGAACGGATGACGCGGTTCCAGGGGATGGAGGACGCAGGCCGTCTGGACGTGGACACCAGAGCCATCCGTTCGGCCTACCTGGCCGAGGTCGAGGACTTCCTGGCGCGCATGAGGCGCGGCTGCGCGGCCCGCGAGGCATCGTTCGTTCCGGTGCGCACGGACGCTCCGCTCGACCGCACCCTGGTCCGCTGGCTGGCGGCCCGCTCAGCCCGTCTGCGCCGCAGGGGTGGACGCTGATGAGCTTCCTCCACCCGGCGCTGGCGTGGGGCGCCCTCGCCTTCACGGTGCCGCTGCTGATTCATCTGCTGAACCGCCGGCGCCTGCGCCGCATCGACTGGGCGGCGATGGAGTTCCTGAGGCGCGCCTATCGAAAGACCCGGCGGCGCCTGGCGCTCGAGAACCTGCTGCTGCTGCTCCTGCGCTGTGCGGCTGTCGCGCTGCTGGCCCTGGGCCTCGCACGGCCCGTCCTGGAGGGCGGCCTGCTGCCGGGCGCCGCCCTGGAGCGAGCGAGGGAAGCGGTGCTGGTGATCGACGGCTCGTTCTCGATGGCCGCAGCGCTGCCCGGAGGCCGGCCCTGGGAGGCGGGCCTGCGGCGCGCCGAGGAGGTGCTGGAGGGCCTGGACGCCGGCGCCGGCGACCGTGCGCATCTGGTGGTGGCCGGCTCGCCTCCCAGGCTGCTGTCGACACCCGACCCTGAGCGCGCGCGAGCCGAATTGGCCGGACTCCGCGACCGGCGGCCGCCCGCCCCGACCACCGATTTCAGTGCCACCCTGTCCCTGGTCGAGCGCCTGCTGGACGAGGGACCGGCCAGCGCGGCCGACCGCGAGGTCCACTGGATCACCGACCGCCAGGCGGCGGCCTTCTCCGACAGCGGCACGGAGTCCGGTTCCGCGGACCAGGTCAAGGAGCGGCTGGCGGCCATTGGCGCTCTGCGCATGCTGGTCCACGACCTTGGCGGGACGGATCCACGGCCGCCCAACCGGGCGGTGATCGATCTGGCCGCCGACGCGCCTGGCCTTCCGGTGGCAGCGCACGGACGCTTCACCGCCACCGTGGCCAACTTCGGCGACAGCGAAGCCTCCGGTGTGCGCGTCCATTTCCTGGTGGATGGAGAACGCAGGCCCGGCGCGTCCGTGGACATCCCTGCCCGGGGCAC
This sequence comes from uncultured Planctomycetales bacterium, assembly GCA_964653725.1. Classification (GTDB taxonomy): domain Bacteria; phylum Planctomycetota; class UBA1135; order UBA1135; family CAZZHK01; genus CAZZHK01. Next base: position 48,250 of record CAZZHK010000007.1, read on the forward strand.
CGCCGCCGTGACCTTGACCGCCGCGTTCGCCCGTCCGGGAGAACACGCGGTCGAGGCGGTCCTCGAGGCCGACCTGCTGCCGGACGACGACCGGCGCGCGCTTTCGGTGACGGTGCTGCCGCCGACCCGCGTGCTGCTGGTCGACGGGCTGCCCAGCGCCGACCCGCTGCTGCGCGGCTCGGGTCCGCTTCCCGACATCCTGGCACCCTCCGACGACCCGCTCCTGGCCGACGAGTCGCCGTTCCGGCTGACCGAATGGTCCGCCCCCGACCTGGTCCGCAACACGGGGACCCTGGGTGGGTTCGATGTGGTCGTGATGACCGCGGTCGGCCTCCTGCCGGAGGCTGTGCGCTCGGACCTGGCGACATTCATCGAGGCGGGCGGCGGGCTGTGGGTGTTCGGCGGTCCGCCCCTGGAAGGAGCGGATCCGGGAGTCGGCCTGGGCGATCTGGTGCCGGGCACCGTCGGACCGCGCGTCCAGGCCAGCGACAGGCGGGGCGACTACTTCAGGATCCGCGAGTTCCGCCGCGGCCATCCCGCCTTCGCCCTGTTCGACGACCCCCTCTGGGAGCCTCTCCTGACCGAAGTGCCGGTGGCCGCCTTCCTGCCGATCGAACCGGCACAGGGTGTCCAGGTGCTGGCCCGCATGGACGATCCTGCGCGGTCTGCGCTGATCGTCGAGACCCGCCGCGGCTCGGGACGGATCTGGTGGTGCGGCACCACCGCCAGCACCGAGTGGAGTTCGCTGGCGTCCTCGCCCTCCACCCTGGTGCCCCTTGTGATGGACACACTTCGCTTCCTGGCCACACCGCCGCCGGCGTTGCGTGACCTGGTCCTCGGATCGCCATTGACCCTGTCGCTCGATGCCCTGGTTCCGCGTGTCACGGTGGTCGGGCCAGACGCGGCCACCTCCTCGTGGGGCGGCACGCCGGTCGCGTCGCCTGACGGCGGCTGGGTCTGGCCGCCGTTCGAGGACGCGGACGCGCCCGGCATCTGGCGAGTCAAGCCGGAGGGAGCACCCGAACGAGTCTTCGCGCTGGGGCTGGACCCGGCCGAATCCGACCTCGAGCGCCTGGACGCCGGCGCGCTGGTGGCCGCATTCGCGCCGCTGCCGACGGAGATCGCCGGGGCGATCGACCGCAGTTCTCCTGCCGATTCGGACGACGACGGACGGGGCGGAGAACTGGCCCGCTCCGTGCTGATTGCCGCCTTCGCCCTGCTGATGGCCGAATCGCTCCTGGCCCGCTGGATCGGGAGGCGGCGCTGATGGACACGAGCGTCGCCCGCCACCTGGTGTTCCGCGACCTGCCGCCTGGGTGGGTGGTGGCCCTGGTGGCCGTGCCCCTGCTGCTGGCCTTCCTGCGCATCGTGTACGGCTCCGGCCCGGGCCCTCGGCGCACGCTGGCCTGGCTGCGGGCGGCTGCCCTGATCGCGCTGGGGCTGGTCCTGGCTCGGCCCGCCTGGGAGACGGTGCATTCGGTCACCCGACGCACGCCTTTGATCGTGCTGCTGGACGACTCGGCCTCCATGCGCAGGCGTGACGCCTACAGCGACGAGGAGAGGGAGGCCCTGGCAAAAGCCGCACAACTGGCCGGACCGGCGGCGGTGCCCGGCACCACGAGGGCGGGACTGGTTGCGGGCGTCGTCGACGGCGGCCTGCTGGACGGCGCCGCACAGGGAGCCGATGTGCGCCTGTTCGCGTTCTCGAACCGGACCCGCAGCATCGGACGGGCATCGGAGGCCACCGGCAGCGGTGACGCGACCGCCCTGGGGGACGCCATCCGTTCCGCCGTGGGCCAGCACCGCGGCCGCTTCCCGGCCGCCATCGTGGTGCTCACCGACGGGCGCAGCACCGCCGGCTCCGATCCGGTCGACGCGGCCCGCGCGGCAGCGGCCGCCCAGGTGCCGGTCCATGTGATCGGCGTGGGCGACGCCCGGGTGCCCGACAACTGGGAGGTCCACGTTGTGGAGGCCCCCGACGTGGTCCTGGAGCGCGACGAGGTCCTGATCACCGTCCGTGTGACCGCCTCGGGCCGCGGCGGCAGCGCCCCGATCGTCCTGGAGAGGGTCGCCACCGGCGAGGTCCTGGACGAGGACCAGGTCCGGATCGAGGGCGGCCAGGACAGCCGCGTCACGCTGTCCTACACGCCGATCGGCGCCGGCGAGGAGCGGCTTCGCGTCCGCATTCCGCCGCAGCCCGACGAGACCCTCACCGACGACAACGAGGATCTGGTCACCCTGCGCGTTCGCCCTGAGCGGATCCGTGTGCTCTATGTGGAGAACGCGCCCCGTTGGGAATACCGCTACCTGCGCGGAATCCTGCTGCGCGCCGACCAGAACCTCCGGGCCCACTGCTTCCTGCTCGAGGCTACGCGCGACTTCATCCAGGAGGCGACGCCCGGTCTGACACCGCTGGAGCGCGTCCCCACCACCACCTCCGCCCTGATGGACGCCTTCGACGTGGTGATCCTGGGCGACGTCGATCCCTACCATCCGCGCCTGGCCCGGACCCCCGCCGAGGCGGCCCGCTTCCTTGAGGCCCTCGAGGGATTCGTCGAGGGCGGCGGCGGGCTGCTGGTCGTCGCCGGGCCCGAAAACGCGCCGCATGCCTACGCGGGCACGCCTCTGGCGCGTCTGCTGCCGGTGGATCTGGGACCGGCCGAAGAGGACCTCGGCGGCGTCGGCGCCTTCGTCCCGCGGCTGGGCAATGCCCTCGCCCCGCACGAGTCGGTCCGTCTGGTGCCCGACGCGGAGGCCAACCGGGCCCTGTGGACGGACGGACCTGGCGGTCTTGCAGCCTTCGAGTGGTACGCCCGGGTGGCCAAGCCCAAGCCGGGCGCGGTGGTCGCGCTGCGCCACCCCGAGGACTCCAACCGCTACGGACCGCGCCCGATCCTGGCTTTCACAAGGGTGCCCGACGGCCGCACAGGCTTTCTCGCCACCGACGAGACCTGGCGGTGGCGCCTCGAGCACCCGCAGTTCCAGGAGCGCTTCTGGCGCCAGACGATCCGCTGGCTGGCCCTTGGCCGGCTGCGCCTGGCGGACCGTAGGCACCGCATCGAGACCGATCGCTCGCTCTATGAGCTCGGGGAGCGCGTCGAGGTGACCGCGCGGATACTGGACCACGACTTCGCGCCGATCCGGGACGAATCAGCCACCGCATTCCTGGCCGGCCCCGACGGTCGGCACGAGATCTCGCTGGACCGGGCGGGCGACGGCCTGTTCAAGGCCAACCTGGCAGCCGAGACCACAGGTCCGGCCACCGTGTTCCTGGCCGAGGGCGACGACCCCTCGAGCGAACGCGTCGCCGAGGCCGCCTTCGACGTGGTGCTCCCCCGGCGCGAGACCCGTGACCCGCGGCCCGACACAGCCACGATGGCGGCCATGGCCGACGCCGGGGGCGGGCTGTTCGTGCCTCTGGCGCGGGCCGGCGAGGTGGCGCGCCTTTTCGATGGGCTGCAACCGGTGCGCGAACGGCTGGCCGCGCGCCGCGAGGACATCTGGGACCGCGCATGGGTCCTGGTGCTGATCGTCTCCCTGTTGGCCGCCGAATGGGCGCTCCGCAAGCGTTCCCATCTGGTCTAGGTCCAGGTCCGTATCATCAGGGCAGTGACCCCGCTCCTGACCGTTCTTCTGCTGACCACGGCCGCTGCCGGGCTGCCGCCGCAGGGACCGCAGCAGGGCGCGCCCTTCTCGCTCAGTGATCCGATCTCGGTCGCCTTCCTGGCCCGGGATGTGGACCTGGCGCTGGCGGAGGACCGACCGGAGGAGGCCGCCCGGACCCTCCAGACCCTGATCGAGGACCACGCCGTCGACCTCATCCGGCCCGAAGGCTCGTCGACCTGGACTGGCGGCGCCGCATGGGCCCGCGCACGGCTCGATCCCGCCACGGCGTCCCAGGAACTGCTGGCCGCCTACGAACAGGCGTTCGGACCCAGGGCCGACGCAGCGCTGGCAGCCGCCGGCGCCAACGAGGACGCCTGGATGGACCTGGCCGGCCGCTGGCCCGGCACCCGGGCTGCGGCTACTGCCGTGCGCCGCCTGGCCGACCACGCGCTGGAGCGCGGCGACACCCAGACCGCGCGGGCCTGGATCCGGCGGCAGGGCAACCCTGGCCCGCGCATGGCCTTGCTGGAAGCGATCGAAGCGGCGGCCTCAATGCCCGCTGACTGGGCCAGCGTCGCCGGCCCGGCTGACCCGGTCCCGCCCGCGCCCCTCCCGTCCGGTGATCCCGTCTGGTCAGTGGCCTATCCGAACAACCCGTTCCGCACCTACGACCGCGGCAGCCTGGATGCCGCCCTGGTCGTCGATGAAGGCCGCCTGTTCGGGACAGACACCGCAGGTGCCTTCTGCCTGGACCTGTTCACGGGCGACACGCTCTGGCGGTTCAAGGAAGCAGCCGAATGGGACGGACTCTCCTGGGGGGAGCGGCGCGACTACTTCGGCGCCGTCAACGACGACGGCATCCAGGGCGGTTCGGTGGGCCACGGCGTCTTCGTGGTGCCTCTCCAGGTGCCGCTCAAGATCGAGGAGGACGAGCGCTATCACGGCTACCAGATCCGCGCCGTCCTGCCGGTGCGCCGCCTGCACGCGTTCGACACCACCAGCGGGGACCTGCTGTGGACCCACTGGCGCCCGGCCACTGCACAGTTGGGGCTGGGGGGCCTCGAGGACACCACGACCGTGGTCGCCCCGCCCATTGTCGACGGAGATCGGGTGATGGCGCTGCTGGCGCGCCTGCACGGCCAGATCTACCTGAATGCCGCAGCCTTCGATGCCGCCACCGGCGCGCTGATCTGGGCCACCCCCCTCGTGACCGGCATGAAGGAGGCCAACATGTTCGGCAACACGCTGGAGGAGTACGTGACGGCACCGCCCGTCCTCCACGACGGCGTTCTGCACATCAGCACCCACCTGGGCGTGATGTGCGCCGTCAACGCACTGGATGGCGCCTACCTGTGGGCCTACGCCTACGACACGGTTCCCCTGCCCCAGAACCACGACTGGCGCGGGATCCCCCGGCGAACCCGCGTATGGCAGAACGGTCCCCCCGCGATCGCGGGAAGCCTGGTGGTGGCCGCCCCTCAGGACTCCGAGCAGGCCTATGCGCTGGACCGGCACACGGGACAACTGGCCTGGCGGCTTCACTACGACCGGATCGGGCCCGGTGTCCCGCCGAACATGGTGCTGTCACGGCTGGTCGGTGCGAACGGTCGCACGGTGGTGTTTTCCGGCCCTGGCGGGACCGTCCTGGTCGATGCAGGACCCCCCATGCGGATCGTCGATCACTGGCAGGACCGGGGCGGAGGGGCGCAGCGCGTGGACCGCGGCGTGGTCGGGGCCAACGCGGCCGTGGTGCCTGCGGAGCCCACTCTGCTGCGGTTCACGACCGGCGCCGGCCTGGACCTGGTCGAGACGAAACGTCACGGTGCGCTGGGCAATCTGGTCGCGGCGGACGGCGTACTTCTGTGCGCCACCTCGACCCGCATCCAGGCCTGGTTCGAGTGGGGACTGCGGGTCAAGGCGGCCCGACGCGACTTGGCGGCGGCCGGCCCGGACCAGGCCGCAGCGCGCAGCCTGGACCTGGTCAGGGTCCTGCTCCGCCATGCACAGACCTCCCCTCAGGCACGCGACGAGGTCGCGGAGGCACGGCGAATCCTGGATCGGCTGGACGAGCGAGGCCCGCTTCGCGGTCGGACCGCCAGAGCCGCAGCGGACCTCGAGGAGCGTTCCGGCGACCGGTTGGCCTCCGCCGCGGCACTCCGTTGGGGCCTGACCACCACCGATGCATCCGAGAGCGTCAGGCTGCTCGGCCGCCTGGTCGAGGTGGATCCAGGCCGCGCCGACACCCACCTGGCCGAGCTGCTCCGCAAACATCCCGACCGGACGATCCAGGACCAGCGCTTCGGGACAATCCCGGTGCCGGTCTGGACGCTGGTGCAGCGCATCGCGCAGGCCGAGATGCGCGAGCGCGGCCCCGTCGCCATCGCACGGCTGCACGAACTGCGGGAGTTGCGGGACAGCGGGACGATCGAGGGAGTCGACAGCGACATCTGGATCCTGGCCCGGGAAACGGCATTGCTCGACCGGTACGGCCCCGTCTCCCACCGGTCCCAGGAGAAGGAGGCCGGCGACCTGCTTGCCCGGGCCGTCGAGACTGACGACGCAGGCCTGCTGGATCAGGTGATGGACAGGTTCCCATTGACGAAGGCCGCTCGTGGAGCGCAGGCCGCACACCTCAGGATGGCCTGGGAGTCCGGCGCCGCGGACCTGGTGGCGGCGGCCACACGGTCCCTGGCCTCCGGCGCGCCTGACCTGCTGCCCCCCGATCTGGGGGTCGCGCTCGAAGGAATGGCGCTGGCCTGGGAGAAGGGAGGAAACGCTCGCCTGGCGGGTGCCCTGAGGGCCCGACCTGCAGCGGGCGGGGTCGACTCGCTCCGCTCCCGCACGCCCCCCCCCTTGCCGCCCCTGGCCGCCCCGCTCACTCCCCACACTGCGCGGCGCATCGCGCGCTCGCCGGTGGCGGTCCTGGAGCCAACCGGCGACCCGATGCCGGACGGGACACTTCTGCTGGCCGCCGCGAACACGCTGTCCCTGCGCAGCCTGACGCCCGACGGCGCCACGAGGGTCCACTGGCAGGCCAGCGTGCCGGGAGTGACGTCCTCCGTTCGCGATCCCTCCTCCTCGGTGCAGCTCCAGGACGGGCGTCTGACTGTCATGACCGACCACGACATGATCTGCGTGGACATCGACAAGGGCCGCCGGCTCTGGCGCCGCGATCTGCCCGACCAGCCCTCACATGTGATCCACGCGGAAGGGCTCATGGTTGTCGTCTCGCCGATCGGCGATGGCCAGGCGGAGATCTCCGCCTACGACACCTATCTGGGCCATGAGCTGTGGAGAAGGCGCGCCCCGGGCGGCATCCCCGCCGCGGTCGGCGCAGGTTCCGGCCGTCTGGTCATCGTGCCGCCCGTGGGCGAGGACATCGCGCTGTGGGACCTGCACCTCGGCTGCGACCGAGGCACGCTGACGGTGCCGGGCCTGGGAACACCTCGCCCCCGCACGATCCTGATCCGGGATGCCATCCTGATCCTGCCGAGGTGGACCCATGTCAGCGGCACGCACACACGCCTGCAGGCCTTCGATCTGGACCGGGGGGTCGAGTCGTGGGAAATCGAATGGGAGAAGGGTCTGGCCCTGTGGGGCATGTTCGACCTGGACGACCGGGGTCTGGTTGCGGTGGTCCTGCCTCGTCCGATGCAGCGCGCCGGCCCGGCGGTGGGCGGTGGCCTGCACCTGGTGGACCCCCTGTCCGGCCAGTCCCGGCGCTTGGCCGGGGCACCCCCGGGCACCGAGGTCCTGGGCCTGCCCATGGGATCGGTCGTGGCGTGGACGGGACCGGACCTCTATTTGCTGGATCCAGGGACCGACGGCTTCTACCGCCTGCGCCAGGTCCCCCTGAAGCCTGCAGCCGGACCCAGCGGGTGGATCCGCCGGCTGCCGGTGCCCATCGGGCTGCTGCACACGCAGGGCGGGGCCCTGGCTCAACCCGTCCGGGGGCGGGACGTCGTCGTGCCGTTGATCAGGTACCGGCCAGACAAGACCGCCCCCCTGCTCCTGGGCGGCTGGGTGCTGGACCCGGCCACGGGCGACACGCTGGACAGCCCTTTCGAGATCCGGGCGCAGGGGTTCCTGACCCCCGGAACCGCCGTGCTGGCGGGGTACCTTGCCGTGGTCGTGGACCAGAAACTGCGCGTGTACGGGACCGGACAGGAATGAGCGGACTCAGCCGTCGCGATTTCGTCCGACGCGCCATGCGCAGCAGCGCGGGGCTGTCGCTCTTGCCGATCCTGCCGGCCGGCGCACTCGCCCTCCAGGATCCGGCCACCGAGTCGCGGCGGGGGGATGTGACGAAGGAGAGCCAGGCGGCGGCCGCCGCCGGGCTGAGGTGGCTGGCGGGCCGCGCGCGTCCGGACGGATCCTGGGCCGCCTCGGTCGGATACAAGCTGAACACCGGCTACAACGTCACCGAGCAGGACGCCGGACACACCGGCATCACCGCGCTGGCCTGCATGGCCTATCTGGCCGGCGGACACCTGCCGGGCCGGGGCCGCTGGGGCCGGGAGGTCGAGGACGGCCTGCGCTGGATCCTCGATCAGGTGCAGTCGGACGGCTACATCACCGCGAACGGATCGCGCATGTACAGCCACGCCTTCGCCACGCTGGCGCTGGCCGAGGCCTACGGCATGGGCGGGCATCTGGACATCCGCGAGCGGCTGCAGCGCTCGGTGGACCTGATCGTCAAGTGCCAGAACCGCGAGGGAGGCTGGCGCTACCGGCCGTTCGCGGCCGACAGCGACATGTCCGTGACGGTCTGCCAGGTGATGGCCTTGCGAGCCGCGCGCAACATCGGCATCAACGTGCCGAAGGCCACCATCGAGCGGGCCAGCCGCTACGTGGGCAAGAGCGCCGTCCGCCAGGGCCCGCGCCTGCCGGCCATCGCGCTCCTGGCCGGCAAGCGGTCCAAGGGATCGTTCCTCTACCAGCCGGACGCGCGGTCACGCATCTCGTTCGCGATGACCGCCGCAGGCGTGGCCGCCCTCCATGGCACAGGGAACTACAGCGCCGAGGACATCCGCCCCGGCCTCGATGCGCTGCACAGCGAACAGGACCTGTTCAGCCAGACCTGGGGGGTCCGCGAGGACGGTCACTATTTCTTCTACTACGGCCACTACTACGCGACCCAGGCGATGTACGTGGCCGGCGGCGACGACTGGGCGCGTTACTGGCCCAAGGTCCGCGACACCCTGCTGCGCATGCAGCGCGCCAACGGCTCGTGGCAGAATCGTGTGGGGCCGGGCGACGCCTTCGGCACCGCCGTCGCGTGCCTCATCCTCCAGCTTCCCTACCGCTACCTCCCCATCTTCCAGCGATGAGCGAAAGGGACCGGATCCTGGGACGAGTGGCGCAGCGGGCCCGGAGGGTCCTGTGCTTCCACGGCCTTTGCGTGACCACCGCCCTGGCCACTGCCTCGTGCCTGACCCTTTACGCCCTGGACCGCGGCTTCGACCTGCCCCGCGCGCTGCGTCTGACCCTGGCGCTGGCAGGGGTCGCGGCGACCATGGCCGTCCTGGCGCGGCGTGTCGGCCGGCCCTGGCTGCGCTCCTGGAACGCACGCGACGCCGCGCTGGCCCTGGAGCGGCGATTCCCCCAACTGAATGACCGGCTGATCACCGCCGTGCAGCTGGAGGGGGACACGCCCCTCGTGGGCATCGTCGCGGCTGAGGCTGACGCCCTGCTGGCGGACCTGCCAATCCGGGAATCGGTGGACGGACGCACGACGATGCGCCCGGCGGGCGCCGCCGCCCTGGCCTGCAGCGTCATTCTGGCGGTGGCCTTCCTGGACCCGCATGGATTCCCCGTGTTCCTGCAGCGGGCACTCGGCGCCGAGACCCCCTGGCCTCGGCGCACATTCCTGGAGATCACCCTGCCCGGCTCGCGGGACGAGCTGCGCGTGGAGGCGACGGACGGTGGACGACGCGTGTTCCTTGCCAGGGGCAGCGACCTGCATGTCCGGGTGGGCTCCACGGGAACGGCGCCCGGCAGCGTGCGGCTGGTCGCCGGTGACGGCGCCGAGCGTCCCGCCGTCCGGACCGGCCCCGGCGAGTTCGCAGGCACCTGGCGCACGGTGACGGAGCCCTTCACCTTCTGGGCGGAGGGCGGCGACCACCCACCCGGTGCCCCGTCGATCCAGGTGGTGCCACTGGTTCCGGTCGAAGTCACGGACATCGCAGTCCATCTCGAATACCCGGCCTACATCGGCCTTCCTCCGCTCGACCAGCCCGGCGGAACCGTCGAGGCACCGATCGGCACCGTCGCAGAGGTCCGCGTGCAGGTCTCCGTCCCGACCTCGCAGGCCCACCTGCGGTTCCTGGAGTCGGGCGAGGAGTTCCCGCTGGAGTCGGGGCCGGACGGCGTGCTCAGCGCCTCGTTCCTGGTCGAGGCCAGCGACCGCTATGCGGTGAAGCTGGTGGGCCGCAACGGTCTCGGCAACCCTGCGCCCGGCTCCTGGCCGGTGCGCGCCCTGGAGGACCGTCGGCCGATGGTCCAGCTGATTCGACCGGCCCGAGCCGACGTGGACATCACTGCATCGGGGCGCCTGCCGCTTCGCGTCCGTGCTGTCGACGACTTCGGGCTGGCGACGGTGATGCTGGCCGCGGCCCCGCCCGGGTCTCCCGCCCGCGAAACGGCCCTCTGGACCGCAGGGGAAACCCTCGAACGCGAAGCCCTGGTGCGTCTGCTCCTGGACGCCCAGGAATTGGGAGACGAGGTCATCGAGGGAGCGGTGTTCGACCTGGCGGTGCGCGCCGCAGACAACCGGGAGCCCAACGCCCAGCAGGCCACCACGCCGCCTGTCCGCATCCGGGTGGTATCGGCGGCCGAGCTGCTTCAGCGGATCGCGGATGACCTGCGCACGATGCGGCGGGATGTGGAATCGTTGCGGAGGCTGCAGGAGGACCGGATGGACCGGGTGGACCGTGCATTGGACCTGGCGGAGTCCGGTGGCTGGAACCGGGACGAAGCGGCAGGGGTGGCGGGCATCGCGCTGGGCCAGGAGCGCGTCGCAGGCAGTGCCGGACGACTGGCCGAAGGCCTCCTGGGCATCGTGGAGCGCTCGGCCTACAACGGGCTGGACCGTGAAGCGAACGCCATCGTCTCCGTGCTGGAGGGCGCAGCGGACGGTCGGACGGATGCCGCCCTGTTGGAGGCGGACAGGCAGGGCCTTCTCGGGGCCCCTGAATTCGCAGGACCGGTGGTCGAAATGCTGGCCCAGGCGGTCCGAATCAGGGACGACCTGGCAGTGGCTGCAGTGGCCGCCCTCGAGGAGGCCTCGCTGGAGCCGGAGCACCCGGCCGCGCTGCTGGGTCGCGCGCGCGCCGCACAGTCTGAAGTCCTGGCCGCCACCGGGAAACTGCTGCGCCTGCTGGCCAAGTGGGACGACTATCAGGCGCTGGTGGGGCGTCTGCGCGAGATCCTGGAGGGACAGCGGGCCCTGGAAGGCCGCACCCGGGAGGGCCTGGAGCAATGATCGCCCTGGTCCTCGCCCTGGCGCTGGCTCCTGCGCAGGATCCGGCCGAGTCCGCGCGGCGCGTCATCGAGATCGCCCGTGACCAGGACCGGCTGCGCGACAAGCTGGCACGCTTGGCGGGAAGCATCTCCGCCCTGGAGACCCGGCTGCGGCAGGAGGGACGCGTCAGGGCCGCCGACCTGCTGGAGGATGCACGGAGGCGTCTGGCAGCGGCCGGCGAGGACGGCTCCACCCTGGTGGAACGGATGGCACGTGTGGCCGCGGACCTGGAGAAGGGACGCGCCCTGCGCGCGGCGGTGGAACAGCAGGGATTAGTGACGGAACTGGAGAAGCTGCTGGATGTTCTGCTTGACCGCGGCGGCACGGAGCCCTTCGAGGAACAGGAGGCCGAGCTGGCCGCCCTGTCTGCAGAGGCGGGAGCGCTGCTGGACGCCGAGCGCGAACTGCGCCGAAGGACGGCCGAACTGGAGGAGTCACTGGTGAACCCCGCCCGCCTGGCCATCGGCCGGGCCGCCACGGCCCTGGCCCAGGCCCAGGAGGCCGAGGCCCGGGACCGGTCCGAGCCCGCCGATTCACTGCGCGAACTGGCCCATGACCTGGAGCAGCTGCGCGCCGCCGTACATCCGTTCCGGCAAGCCCTCCCGGAGACAGAGACGGAAGCCGACATGACCGCCGTCGCCATGGCGGGCCGCGGTCTGGCGCGGGAAGCGGAGCGCATCGGCCGGCTGGCGGGCAACGAGGCAGCCGGACGCAGCGACGAGGCGCCGGAGCAAGGGCCCCTCCTCCAGGCGGCCCAGCTGCTGGCGGCCGCCGCCGACCAGCTTGATCTGGCCGTGGCCCGGATGCAGGACGGGGCGACTCCCGCCGCACAGGCTTCGGTCCAGGCCGCCGAACAGGCCCTGGCAGATGCCCAGGAATCGCTGGCCGCGGCGGCAGCCTCCAGGGGCGATGGCGAGGCCGCCGCCCAGGGAGCGAGAGAGGCCGCAGCGCGGCAGGAGGCCCTGCGCCAGGCGACGGAAGCGCTGCGGGACCAGGCAGTCTCGATGAGTGCCGGCGGCAGCGAGGACGCGGCCCGCATGGCACAGGCGGCCCAGGCGCTCGAGCGGGCCGTGGCAGAAATGGAAGCAGCGGTCAGGGACATTGAGCGGATGAAGCGTGAGCCGGCGCGGCCCCGCCAGGAGGCGGCGGCGGAGGCCCTGCGCCAGGCTGGTGCCGCGGCCCGCGGCGGAGCGTCCGGCAGCCAAGAGCAGCGCGGCCAGCTGGCCGAGCAGCAGGAGGAGATCCGCGAGCGGATCCTTGAACTGGCGAGGCGGATGGCCGAGCGCGGGAACGCCGGGGCTCAGTCTGCGGAGAGCGCCGCTAGTTCCGCCGGCAATGCCGGCGAGCAGCTGCGGCGAGGCAACCTGGGCGAGGCTCAAGAGGAGGAGCGCGACGTCGAGGAGGCCCTTGAGGACACCGTTGACGAGGTCGAAGAGGAACGCGATCGCTACCGGGAGCTGCGCCAGGAGGAGCTGCTGTTCCAGATGTGGGAGGAGCTGAACGGGATGCTCGAACAGCACCGCACCACGATGGTCACGGTGCACGAGGTCGAGAACGCTCGCGGCAAGCAGGGCAGCGCCCTGCCGCGATCGGCCCGGCTGCGTCTGAGATCGGCCGCCCGCACCGAGGCAGACCTGGCCGGGGACTGCGCGCGCGTCAGCACCGCGATCAAGGAGGAGGGCGCAGCGGTCTACGCATGGGCCCTCCGTCTCTGCGAAGAGGACCTGAATGCGATCGCCATGGACCTGGGTCCCGATGGCGGCTGGCAGACGGGCGACCAGGTGCGCAGCAGACAGTCGGACGTGGAGGAGCGGCTGGTCGAACTGCTGGCAGCCCTGGAGTCCGAGCAGCAGAGCCGCCGCGAGGAGCGCGGCCAGAGACAGGAGTCCCCGGCGTCCCAGCGCCTGGTCTCCGCGGTGGCAGAACTGCGGATGCTGCGCGGCATGCAGGTGGATGTTCGCGAACGCATCGATTCATTCCTGCGGCTGCACCCCGAGATCGGGGGAGACGACCCTCCGGCACCCCTGCTAGCCGAACTGGACCGACTGGCCGTCCGCCAGGAACGCATTCACGAGTTATTCTTGGAGTTGAAGGCGGGCTTCGCGCCGCCCACTGAGGACGACAGATGATCAGACTTCTCGCTGCGACGACGATGGCCGCCACACTGCTGGCCGCGGCCGGTTCCGCCCAGATCCCCGAACAACCGGGTGCCGACAAGATCGCCAAGCTGATAGAGCGCCTGGGCATCGAAATGGACGACACGGCCGCCAAGGTCCTGGAGGCGGGCACGCCGGCCTCCGAGTCGTCCTTGCGCAAGACGGCGCTCGAGACCGCGCGCAGCCGCGCCGATGACGCCATCGGGACGATCGACGAGATCCTGGACGCCATCCCGCCGCGCGGCTCCGGCAGTTCGTCCTCCAGCGATAGCGGCCGGCCGGGCAACAATTCCTCAGGGTCCAAGCCCAGGCCCAAGCCGAGTCAGCCCAAGGACAACAAGCCGGATCCCTCTTCTCCCTCCGCCAACCAACCGGCGCCTCCGCAGCTGCCCCAGGCCCGCGAGCATGCGGACCACGACCTGTCTGCCGGACGGTGGGGCGACCTGCCGGTCCAGGTGCGCGAGTTGTTCAGGAACCCGGACACGGACCGGCTTCCTCCCCGCTATCGCCGGTGGATCGAGGACTACTACCGCCGAGTTCGGCAACCAGATTCCCGGTAATCAGCGCCCCGCCGCCGATCCACAGCCAGAGTCGCGGTTCGTCGAATCCCAGCCCGAGGGCAATGATCGCCGTCCACACCGGCTCCAGCGCATAGAGAACAGCTGCCCGGACCGGGGCCAGGTCGCGCTGGAACTGGTTCATCAGTCCCAACGCCAGCAGGGTCGCCAGCAGGCTCGACAGCAGGAGCGGGCGCAGGAATCCAGCATCGGCCATCAGTGCACCAAGACCATCACCCCCGCCACCCGCCACCACCACCCCCAGACCAAGGCCGCTCAGTACCCCCACCACCGTGAATGACGCCAGGCTGATGGACGCCGGGTGCCTGCGCTTGGTGACCCTGTCCGTGACCAGGATGTGGATCGCGAAGAGCACGGCGCACGCCACGGTGGCCGATTCGCCCGGGCCGAAATGGACCTGCGGAGGACCGGAGATGAACCCGGCACCGAAAGTGGCCAGGGCCACGCCGAAGATCAGCGCTCTGCCCGGCATCCGCCTCTTGGCTGCGACCGTCAGGAGCAGCGTGAACAGGACGTAGAGACTTGTGAGAAATGCGCTGACGGACGGAGTGACGCGCTGGAGCCCCCACATCTGGGCCAGGAAGCCCAACAGGAGCACAAGTCCCAGGATGGTCCCGTCGCTCCAGGTTCCACGGTCCATCTTGCGAACGGATCCGCGCAGCACCAGCGGTGCCAGACCTGCGGCCAGGCCGAACCGCAGCGTCATGAACAGCAGGATGACCGGCCACGGCCCGGCCTCCCCCATGTGACGCGCCCCCACGACCATGACCTCCTTCATCCACACGAAGGTCCAGCCCCACAGCAGAGTGACCAGCAGCAGGGCCCACATGGCCCGGCGCTTTCGCCGGGGATCCGAATCGGTCGAGGCAGCCTCCATGGGCCACCCAACCTAGCCCAGCACTAGGCGCTTTCGATCATGCGGCCGCAGCAGCCGCACACGAACGGGTGCGACACCGGCGACTCGGTGTCGCGGTAGTCGAACGTCAACTCGTCGCCCACGGCCAGATCGCGCAGCGCGACCACGTCGCGTCCGCTGATCCGGACGCTGGGACGGCAGGCGTGGTTCATGCGGATGCCTATCGTGTCCTCCACGTGGACGCCGGGACCCACGCGGATCGAGGTCCGCGTCGGCGTCCTGGACGTCTCGCCCGACAGGGCCCAGACGACCTCGCCCGCGCCCATCTCCTGGGCTGCATAAAGCCCCCAGGCGCCACGCGTGAACCGGGGGATGGCCCGCCTCAACGCTGCTGCCTCGGCACCGATCCGGTCAGTGTGTCTGCTGCGGTTCGTTCCATGATTTGCGGTCTGCACAATAGATGGCCTCCCAACCGTTGACTAGAATCTCCTTCGTTGTTGCTCTTGTCTATCGAATCATCTTCGTAATCACATGGAACATTTCGACCTGGACCGAATCGACCGCGCACTTCTGGCGGCACTTCAGAAGGATGCTCGGAGAACCAACAAGGAGCTGGCAGCGGAGGTCGGACTGGCCCCCTCCTCATGCCACGCACGGCTCGCGCGGCTGGTGGAATCAGGCGCCATCACCGGCTTCCACGCCAGAATCAGCCCTCAGGCGCTGGGCATCGGCCTGCAGATGCTGGTGTCGGTCCGCCTGGCACAGCACGGCCGCGACACGGTGGCGGCCTTCCACGACCACATCGCCGCGCAGCCCGAAGTGATCGACATCTTCCACCTGGCCGGCGCGGACGACGTGCAGCTGCATGTAGTGGTCCGTGACGCCGACCACTTGCGCGCCTTCGTGATGAACACCCTCAGCGACCGGCCCGAGGTCGCGCACATGGAATCGCACCTGGTCTACGACCACGTGCGGGCCGAGGGGCTGCCGGACCTGACCGAGGGAGCGAAAGAGAAACTGGTCTGACCTGTGCGTGCGCCTGGCGAGTCTCAGACGACCGCAGCCAGGGCAGTAAGCCCCTCGGCGGTGCCGCCGCCGGAGCTGTGGATCTCGCGGGCGCCGGTGGCCTCGATGATCCTGGCCGCGTTGTCGGCGCGCAGCCCTCCGCCCGGCATCACGGTGAGGCGCCCGTCAGCCGCCTCCACCAGTTCCGCCAGGGCCGGCAGATGGTCCGCCGCGTCGCCCCGTCCGCCCGACGTCAGCACCCGGTCCACGCCCAGACGGACGAGGTCCTCGAGGGCATCCAGCGGCGCGGCGACCTCGTCGAAGGCGCGGTGGAACACGACCTCCAGCGGCCTCGCCGCCGCCACCAGGCCCTCCATGGCCTCCGCGTCCACCGCTCCGTCCTCCGTCAGCGCGCCCACCGCGACGCCGCCCAGCCGGCACGCCTTGACCGATGCGATGTCCGCCAGCAGGGCCTTCAGGTCCTTTGAGCCGTAGACGAAACCTCCCGCCCGATGGCGGACGAGGCCCACGAGCGGCACCCGGACCAGTTTGGCCGCCAGGACCATGTCCCGCGAGCGCGGCGTCAGGCCGCCGCAGGACAGATCCCGGCACAGCTCGATGCGTCCCGCCCCCGCCCCGGCCGCCGCCACGGCCAGCCGCGAAGTCTCCACGCACGCTTCCAGAAGGACCGGTTGACGGCATCCCAACGGTCAGGACGTGACTCGCACCGTGTGCTGGCCGACGACCGGGTCGTGCCAGACGGACAGCACATTGGTGGCGTCATCGAAAGCCCAGGACCAGGTGCCCGGCGCATCGGTCGAATTCACCTGGAGGCCCGCCGCATAGAGCCACTCGTCGGGCACCGAGATCTCGGTCGGCCCGAACGCGGAGGGAGCACTCGCATAGACGAGAGTGAACTCCCGCGTCTCGTGGTCATACGAGTAGGCCTCGATCCTGCCCGCCACCGCACTCGGATAGACCCGGATCAGCGGCACCAGGTTGGGCGTCGGGTTCAGGCTGCTGTCCACCATGCCGAATCCCCCGCTGTCGTCCTTGTCGTAGTCCCACGCCATCCAGCCGGCGCCCAGCGCCAGCGCCAGAAGGGTCAACGCTTTCCGGGACCCGTTCATACGACTCCGAGGGTAACCAGTGGGGGGCCGCCCCTAGCCGTCGCCGAACAGCGCCAGCGAGGCGGTGAAGCCGTGCAGGAAGGCCTGCCCCCCCACCGGGCCGATCTCGCCGGCCGCATGGAAGCCCGCCACCGGTGCTTCCCCGAGAGCCTCGGTCACCACCGACACATCGCCGTCGGGACGGCCGTAGAGCCGCTGACCGCGGCCGTTGCAGGCGAAAAGGAGTCCGGCCGCCGTGCCCGAGGTGTGGGCCGCCAACAGAGTCCGGAGGTCGTCGGTCGAACTGGCCGCATCGCGGATGTGGAACTGCAGCCTCTGGTCTGCCCGCACCCGCTCGTTGACCGCCACGGCACCGGTCTGGGGTTCGATGCCGATGATTCCGCGGATCAGGAAGTCGCCGCGCGCCAGATCCTCCTTCCAGTCGTCCACTCCCAGCCCGACATGGAGGCCGCTGCGGGCGGCGTCCTGCTGCTCAGGCGGCAGATCCGACAGCATCTTCTGCAGCACCTCGAGAGCCGGGCGGCTGTCCAGCGTCTGGATCAGGTTCTCCTTGTGGGCGGTGACGGACAGGGTGCGGCCGATCGGCTGGCAACCCTGGCTGACCACGCAGGTGGCCTCCAGCGGCACCTCGGTTCCGGTCAGAAGCGCGCCGACGACCCCCGCATCGAGGAGCCGACCGTCGCCAAACAGCGTCGACGCGCCCTGGAACGAGGCGCCCGATGCGATGCCGCCGAACACGGGGCATCCAGGCAGTTCGTTGTTGAGATGATCCAGCAGCGACTCGGCTGGCGTCGAGAACGGGTCGCCCAGGAGCAGGACCGCGGGCCGCGTGTCACGGCCAGGCAGCGGATCGGGCCAGCCCGACAGCGCGCCCTTCTCGTCCGCGGTCAGGTGGAAGGTCGAGACCTCCACGCCACCGCCCCACCGGGCCAGCCACAGCACCAGGCCCGGGCTCCCCTCGATCTCGCGGCCCTCGCCGATGACCCCCTCTGCGGTGCAGCCGATCCAGCCGCCGGCGGGCGAAATTCTGTCGTCGATGCCGCGGGCCAGTTCCGCGAAGGCGCTGGCGTGGTGGTGGGTGGAGAACACGCAGGCCAGGTCCGGAGCGCCGTGGTCGGCTGTCCAGGCGGCACCGCGCGACAGGAGCTCCTCGACGGCGTCGCCGGGGTCGCCATGGGTCGAAAGGAATGCGCCCGCGTCCATGGCGGCCATTAGACACCGCGGCGGCCCCGGATTCCCGCGTCAAGGATGGACCAGGGCCGCCAGGCCGTCGGAAAGAACCAGGCCCAGCGGGTTGGCCCCCGCGTCGATCACGGCCTACTGCGCGTAGACGGTGGCGCCGGCCAGGTGGGGATCAGCGGGCACCGCCACCGGCAGTGTCAACGACCCGTTGGCGCCCGCGCATCCCGCGCCGTAGGCCGACGGCAGGTCCGGCAGGTCGTCCAGGAACAGGATCCAGACCGCCCCGCCGACCGACCTCGGAGGCCTCGCGGCCTCCGCCGGCCTGATCGGCGACGGCTGGTGGTACGCACTGGCCTCGACCGACAGTCTTCCTCCCGCACAGGCCTCCCTGATGGCCCTGCTCGGCGTCACGCTGGCCGAACGGCCGCTCCGCGAAGCCGTGTTCGACGTGCTCTAGCGGCGGGCTGTGGTAGAACCGCCGCCGCCCCGATCCGGGGCCGCGCGCCATGGAGACCACACCGGAACCGATCCCCGTCGTGCTGCCGGCCACCGGCGAGACCGAGCGGCACATCACACCCACGCCGATCGGTGATCTGCCCGGCCTCCTGGAGGCCGCCCGTGCAGCGCAGGCGTCCTGGGCCCGAGCCTCGCTGACCGACCGCAGCGTCGCGCTTCGCGGCGTCGTCACGACGCTGCGCGACGAGGCCGACCGCGTGGCGGACGCAATCCACCGCTTCAACGGCAAATCGGTCGGCGAGGCGCTGATCTCCGAGGTGTTTCCCACCCTGGCCGGCTACGACTTCTTCGCCCGTTGCGCGGCGCAGCACCTGGCCGACGAGCACGTGCCGCTCGCCGCCGTGCCCGGCGCCTATTCGCGTGTGATCCGCGAGCCGCTCGGTGTCATCGGAGTCATCGCCCCATGGAACTACCCCTTCCACCTCTCCCAGATGGATGTGCCCGCCGCGCTCATGGCCGGCAACGCGGTGATCATCAAGATGAGCGAGCACGCGGCGGGCATCGGCGAGGTGATCGTGGAGATCCTGGAGGCCGCGGACCTGCCGCGCGGTCTGGTCCAGGTGATCCAGGGCCGCGGCGACCTGGGCGAGGCGCTCATCGGGGCCGGCATCGACAAGGTCTGCTTCACCGGCTCGACCACCACCGGCCGCGCGGTCTACGCCGCCGCGGCGCGAGCCATGATCCCGTGCACCCTGGAAATGGGCGGCAAGGACGCGGCGCTGGTGCTCGAGGACGCCGACCTGGAGGACGCCGCGGACGGCATCGTCTGGGCCGCGATGACCAATGCGGGCCAGGTGTGCGCCAGCATCGAGACGGTCCATGTCCCGCGGTCGACGCTGGACCCGTTCCTTGCCGCGGTCCAAGACCGCATGGACGCACTGGCGCCCGGCGAGGTCGGGCCGATGACGACCGGCTTCCAGCGCGACAAGGTCCTGGAGCAGGTCGACGAGGCACTCGCCCAGGGCGCCGCCATTGCTGCCGAGGGACCCGCCCCGGCTGCCCCCGACCGAAGCGTCACGCCGCAATTCCTGGTCGATGTCCCCGACCACGCCGCTCTGGCCGGCGAGGAGACGTTCGGGCCGGTTTGCGTGGTCCGTCCCTACGACGATCTGGAAGCAGCCGTGGCCGCCGTCAACGACTCCCCCTACGGGCTGACAGCCAGCGTCTGGACCGCCGACCGCGAGCACGGCGTGGCGCTCGCCCGCCTTCTGGAGGTCGGCACGGTGACGATCAATGAGCACGTCATCACACCGGGCCTGGCCGAGGCGCCGTGGGCCGGCCAGAAGGAGAGCGGCCTGGGCGGAATCTCCCACAGCCACCTCTCGCTGGCGTCCTTCACGAAGGTGAAATACGTCTACCACGACCGCGGCCTGGTCCGGTTCCGCTTCTGGCGATTCCCCATGTCTGCCGAGAAGGTCGCCTGGTTCCGCGGCTACCTGCGCGGCGAATTCGCCAACAGCACCGCATCGCGATTGTGGCATCGGCTCAGAAACCTGCCTCGACTGCTTCTCGGAGGCCAACCTCGGGTAGATTTGAAGTAGAGAGGCCACTTCGTTCAACTGGCGGGAGCGGGAGGCGAGAACTGATGGCAGACACGACCGCCGCATCCAACACCCCCGCCCGGGGACGCATTCCGGGCTGGCTCTGGGTCGTCCTGGCCGCCGCCATCGTGGTGTTCCTGTTCTGGTTCTTCCGCAGAAAGGCCAAGGCGGGCGTCGAATGGGAGATGCACCCGATCGAGTTGACCTCGTCTCGCACTGTCTCCGGGCTGCCGACGACCTTGACGGTGCATGGCGGACCTCTTCAGCCGCTGGCCCGGTGGGTTGCCCTGTCCTTTACCGAAGGATTCCTGCAGCTGGATCCGAATGCGGCCCTGACTCCGGGGCAGCCGCTGATTGCTCCCAACCTGTTCGTCCTGCCAATGGCGGACGCCTCCTGGACAGTCATGTCGCCGCCCGGCTTCGCTGCGATGCCGACCCTGTACGCTCGGGCGTTCGTCCAGGATCCGGACAACGCGGAATTCCCGGGGGACGCATGGTCCAGCAATACGCTGGCCCTCGATTGGATCACTGTGGGAGACGTCCAGGTCAGCGCGCCTCTTGTCGACGACTCGCTGTCTGGAGGCATCCAGGTCACCTTCACCGAGGACGCGGGCGTCACCAGGTGGGGTGAACCGGTCACCTTCGGTGTTCCCATTGCGCTGGCCGACGGCCTGACCGACCTCGAGGATCTGGAACTGGTCACCGACGCTGGGCTGCCCCTGCCGGTCGACTTCACTGTGGCCACCAGGTGGGGCAACCTGTTCGATTCCAGCGCCCCGGTGCAGTGGCTGCATGCCCATACGCGCGTCACCGTCGGGCCCGACGCCACGACCCATGCCGTTCTCAGGCGCCGTTCGGGTGCCATTGACCCGGTGGACCACCTCTACTCGCCGGTGTCCCTCAGCCAGATCGAGGACCTGCTGGTCGTTGAAACCGGTGCTGCACGGTTCGAGATCGACCTGGCCGAGTTCGACGGGTTCGAGGATGTCTATGTCGACCGCAATGTCAGCGGTTCATTCTCGTCCGACGAGAAGGTCGCTTCGTCGATTCCCTCCAGCGGCGCCTGGATCACCGACTCCCTGGGGGTTGAATACAGTTCCCGCTATTTTCCCAGCACACTCACGGTCGAGCAGCACGGCATGGGTTTCACACGGATCGCCATCGAAGGCGAGCACCACGCGAAGTTTGGCGGCATCGGTCGCGACTTCCTTCGCACCACCACGAGGATGACCTTCGTGCACGGATCCAGCGACGTGCGTGTGCGGCACACGGTGCGAAACGACTACCTGGCCAGCCCGCTGGGCCCGGTCGCATTCGACGCCTACCGTCTGGAGTGGGGACCGGTGGGGCTGGATACGGTCACCGCCTCGATCGGAGGCGAAAACGTGGCGGAGGGCGGTGACGGATCAGTCCACTCTGAGGTCCTTGCCACCTCCCAGGGCATCCGCATCTACCAGGACTCCAGTGGCGGAACCAAGTACCCCGATGACCAGGGGCATGACGAGAAGAGGAAGGAGATGCAGGCCGGATGGATCACCTTCCAGGGCTATCGCCGCAACCACACGTCCGATGGAACGGTCGGCGGCCTGATCGACTCGGGCCTGCATGCGGAAGGATTCGTGGCGGCCGGCACGGCGACCGGTTCCCTGGTCGTGGCCATGCGGGACTTCTGGGAGAGCTACCCCAAGGCCCTGGAAGTGGACGCCAACGGAGCGTCGACGGTCGAGATTTGGCCGGCCGAGTGGGGCGGCGTGCACTGGATCGACGACGCGACCCAGAAGACCACCGACATCCTGCTGGCCTATTCGGGCAACCCCCTGGCCCCCGGCGCGGACCGGGCCAAATGGCTGGTGGCCGAACACCCGCTGCTCGCCGTCCTGGACCGCCCCTACGTGGCCGCGACCGGTGCCTGGGCCGACCTGGGCGATCTGCCCATGGCCCCCGTGGTCGAGACCGCCAACATCGACGCCACGGCAGCCGACTACGCAGCCGCCCTCTACAAGGCACGGGACCTCACGGACGATTGGGGCTGGTGGGTCTTCGGCGAATCCTGGTACACGATGTGGTCCCAGCGGCACGGCACCAACCGCAACAAACTCTCCTTTTTCAACACGTGGCTCCAGACCGGGCACCGGACCTATTGGGACCGCGCGGCGGACTTTGCCCGCCATTCGATGGACGTACGCCCCTTCCACCTGGAAGGCTTCTATGCCACCGACTGGCCGTTTCCCAACCAGGGGGGGCCCTATCTGTACTACGGCACCCCTTTCAACCTGCCGGACACGCTGTACGCGGACTCGAAGAACGAGAGCTTCGGCCGTTACGACCTCTACGATCTGGGCACCTACGAGGAGCACCGCTCCGCCATCCCCGTCAAGTTGACGGGCGGAGGCAAGAGCAAGCACGGCGATCTGTCACCAGGCGCCAAGGACATCATTCCTCAGACTCACGGATACGTGAGCGGCTTCGACTACCAGCACTTCGTCGTGGACGACATGTACGAGTATTGGCTTCTGTCCGGTGACCCCATCGCCATTGACGCGCTCGAACACGTGGCCCAGGCACTTATGACCTGGCACTACACGAACGAGCCGTCAGGCGTCACGGGCACTCCCGCCTGGCAGGAATCGCCCTACACGTATGAGCAGGGCATCCCGCACGGCAACTACGACCTGACAGCCGCTCGGGGCATGGGCTGGACGCTGCGGGGGCTGATCCAGTGCTACAAGGTCACCGGGGACTTCCTTCTCCTGGACGGCATGGCCCAGCTGGTGGAAAGCATGGAAATGAACCGGGGCCCCTACGAGGTCACGGGACTGGCCGAGGACGGCTGGCTCGTGGACCAGCGGTTCATCGGCAACAAGAAGTTCGACATCGACGGCGACGGCATATTCGATGCCCAGATGGACCACGAGGTGCCCTGGCAGATGGGCTCGGCGCTGATGGGCCTGGCCGCGTATCGCAATCTGCTGGCCTTCGTGGATGCCCCACCCGACGGCGAGATTCTCAAGATCGACAACATGCTGGTGGCGGCCGGTGACTTCCTGGTGGACGCGGCCTGGCAGCCGAGTACGCAGGACCCTCCGGATATGAATGCGAAGGGCTATTTCCCCGGCGCCGTCCATGTCAGCACCAAGGGCGACGAATTGGCGGCCTCAGGAGACAACAGCGGCTGCGATTCCGAGGAGATCTACCATTCCCGGCCCGACATCTTCAGCCTGCCTTGGACCAATTCGAAACAGGAGGTGGACTGGAACAGCGCGATTCCGCTGGGCTACCAGACAGTCTCCGGCCTGGCCGCCGTCGCCCGGATCACAGGCGACTCGAAGTACCTGGAGCCCGGGCTGACCATCCTTTCCCACGCCCAGCAGAAGGGCACGTTCTCCATCAACGACTTCAAGAACTGGCACTGGTGGAACACCTACCTGACGGTTTCCGCGTCCTTCGGAATGGTGGATCCGGCCACCGGCTCGCTCCTCGTCGCCCCGCAGTAGGCGGACCGTCTGCCCGCCGACGTGCTCTCGATCGGCGGCCAACTGGCCTGCGGGGACGACGGCGAATTGGGCTCCGTGCTGCTGCTGGCCCGGAAGAAAGAGGCGGCCCCTGTCATCCTCGTGTCGCTCGTGACCATGGTGATCACGGCCATCCGCAACTACGGCTTCGACTTCGATCGCACGTGGAATTACATGGACGGGGCCGTCGGCGCCATTTGGACAGTCGTCATCTTCGTTGTGGCCCTGTCGCTGTACCTCTACTCGCGCCGGATGGCTGAGCGCGGCATCCTCGCCTGACCCGTCATCCGACTGCGACCAGGTCGCGGTGCAGGAACCGGTGGAACAGGTGCTCGCCGATCTCGAGCCGCGGCGCGTAGCGTCCGCACTCGTAGCCGCTTGAGGCCAGCCCCCGCTGGACAGACTCGCAGATCGAGGTGTCCTCGCGCTGGACCTGGGCGCTCTGATCCATGCTGGAGGCGAAGGCGGCGTCGTCGACTTCGGGAGACGCAAAGAACTCGTAGCGCACCTCGCACCGGCCCGGGCCCAGGGGCACCACCTGGTTGGCGTCCAGGAACGGCCCGTAGCGGTTCAGCATCAGGTTCGGGTGGATCCACAGATAGCGGGCCAACCCGCCGATCCGTGCGCTCCCACCGCCCGCCGGCGAAACCGTCTGGAGGCAGGACTCGCCGCGGATCTCCGTCGCGTAGGTCTCCATGTCCAGACTGGCGGCCAGTCCCGGGTGCATGTGGGCGACGTGATAGCCGCCGTCCAGGTAGTTGTCGACGACGACCTTCCAGTTGCAGGCCAGCGTCCAGCTCCGCGCGCCTCGAAACGACAGGTCGCTCCACAGGTCACCTCCCAGCACGTCATCCACCACGGCCATGTGGTCAGCGAGCGGCGGCGCGCCTTCCCGGGTGTGCAGAAAGGCCCATGGGCCCCACTGATCGACAGTGAGCGCCTTCAGGCACATGGCATCCCGGTCGAAATCCTCGACACCCCCCATCCCCGGCGCGCTCCTCAGCCGTCCGTCGAGGCCGTAGGTCCAGCCGTGGTAGCCGCAGACCAGTTCTCCTGCATCGACCTTTCCTGACCCCGCCGCCACCTCTCGACCCTTGTGCCGGCAGGTGTTGTGGAACGCTGCCAGGCCGCCGTCCGGCTGCCGCACCACCACCCAGGGCTCGCCACCCAGGACGCCCGCCGTGAACGACCCGACCTTCGCCAGATCCGACAGCCGCGCCACCGGCTGCCAGGCCCGTCCCCACACCGCATGCTGTTCGGCGGCGTGCATGGCGTCGGACGTGTACCAGGACGAAGGGGGCGTCCAGGCGCGCTCGATGGGCACCTCAGGATCGAAGCCCGCCACCATGCGCTCCACGTCGTCCATGCCCTGATCCTAGGCGACCGTCAGGCGCTACCTTGGGGCCATCAGCATGTCGAAGCGTGTGCTCGTGACCGGTGCCGGCGGCCTTGTGGGCGGTGCCCTGTGCCGCTCGCTGGAGCAGGACGGCATTGAGGTCCACCGGCTGGTCAGGCACGAGCCGGCGGGGCCGGCCGAGCATCGCTGGGATCCCGCCGCAGGCACCTTCGACGCGACGGACATCCGGGTCGACGCCGTCGTGCACCTGGCAGGCGAGAGCATTGCGGAGGGGCGCTGGACGGCGGCCAAGAAGGCCCGCATCCGGGACAGCCGCGTGGACGGCACGAGGCTGCTGTGCGAAGGGCTGGCGGGGATGGACACGCCGCCCGGCGCGCTGGTCTGCGCCTCGGCGATCGGCTTCTACGGCGACCGGGGCGACGACGTGCTGGACGAGACTTCTGCCCAGGGCGGGGGATTCCTGGCGGAGGTGTGCGGCGCCTGGGAGGCTGCCGCGGACCCGGTCCGCGCGGCCGGCCTGCGCGTGGTCCATCTGCGCCTGGGCGTGGTGCTGGACGGCAGCGGAGGTGCGCTGGCCAAGATGCTCACCCCGTTCCGGCTGGGCGTCGGCGGGCGCATCGGCTCGGGCCGGCAGTTCATGAGCTGGATCACGCTGGATGACCTGGTCCAAGTGATCCGGCACGCTCTCGACTCGGACGCTCTGGCCGGCCCGGTGAACGCGGTCGCGCCCGGGGCGCTCACCAACGCCGAGTTCACGAAGGCCCTGGGCCGGGCCCTCCGCCGGCCCACGATCTTCCCCCTGCCAGGGCCCGTGGCCCGGCTGGTGATGGGCGAGATGGCCCAGGAGCTGCTGCTGGCCAGCACCCGCGTCTCCCCCACCGCCCTCGAGGCTGCTGACTTCCCGTTCCGCCACCCCGACATCAATACCGCCCTCGCCGCCGTCCTGGACTGACTCCCGTGACCAACCAGGACAATCGTTCGGCGTATTGGGCGGCGCACCTGCGCCTGCTGGGGTGGCTGTTGGGCGTTTGGGCGTTCGTCTCCTTCGGCTGCAGCATCCTGCTGCGCGATCTCCTCGACCTGATCCGCATCCCCGGGACCGGCTTCCGGCTCGGCTTCTGGTTCGCGCAGCAGGGGTCGATCTACGTCTTCGTGGCGCTGATCTTCGTCTACGCGCACCGCATGAACGCGCTCGACGCCAAGTTCGGGGTCTCTGAACAGGACCAGGCACCGGATCAGGACACGGAAGGCAGCGGCGCGGATTGACGGTCCAGGGCTGGACCTTCCTGATCGTCGGGTTGAGCTTCGCGCTCTACATCGGCATCGCGCTGCTGTCGCGGGCGCGATCCACGTCCGAGTTCTATGTGGCCGGGGCCCATGTGCCGCCGGTGGCCAACGGCATGGCGACCGCCGCCGACTGGATGAGCGCCGCGTCCTTCATCTCGATGGCCGGCCTGATCTCGTTCATGGGCTACGACGGCTCGGTCTACCTGCTGGGCTGGACCGGCGGCTACGTGTTGCTGGCGCTGCTGCTGGCCCCCTACCTGCGCAAGTTCGGCAAGTTCACGGTCCCGGAGTTCATCGGCGAGCGTTACCACTCGCAGACGGCGCGGATCGTGGCGGTCATCTGCGCGCTGTTCGTGTCGTTCACCTATGTGGCGGGCCAGATGCGCGGGGTCGGGATCGTCTTCAGCCGCTTCCTGGAGGTCGATATCACGCATGGCGTGATGATCGGGATGGGGATCGTGTTCCTGTACGCCGTGTTGGGCGGCATGAAGGGCATCACCTACACGCAGGTCGCCCAATACTGCGTGCTGATCTTCGCGTACATGGTGCCGGCGATCTTCCTGTCGCTGATGCTGGCCGGGACTTGGGTCCCGCAGTGGGGCTTCGGCGGCGCGGGCGCGGACGGCGTCTTCCTGCTGGACCGGCTCGACGGGCTGCACTCGGATCTCGGCTTCGCGCCCTACACGGACGGCACCAAGGGCACGATCGACGTTCTGGCGATCACCGCGGCGCTGATGGTCGGCACCGCCGGGCTCCCCCACGTGATCGTCCGCTTCTACACGGTGCCGCGCGTGGCCGACGCGCGCCGCTCGGTGGGATGGGCGCTGGTGTTCATCGCGCTGCTCTACACCACCGCACCGGCGGTCGCGGTCTTCGCACGCACCAACCTGCTCGAGACCGTGGCCGACCGGCCGTACGAGGACATGCCCGAGTGGTTCGGGCGCTGGGAGGAGACCGGGCTGCTCGAGTTCCAGGACAAGAACGGCGATGGCCGCATCCAGTACGTGGGTGACGAGGCCGCCAACGAGTTGACCATCAACCGAGACATCATGGTCCTGGCCAACCCTGAGATCGCCCGGCTGCCCAACTGGGTCGTGGGCCTGGTGGCCGCAGGCGGTCTGGCCGCCGCACTATCGACGGCTGCGGGCCTGCTGCTCGTGATCTCTTCCTCGATCAGCCACGACCTGCTGAAGGGGACGCTGGCGAAATCCCTGAGCCCACGGCGCGAGCTGATGGCGGCGCGCTGCGCGGCGGCCGGTGGCGTCGTCATCGCCGGCTGGTTCGGCGTCCATCCGCCCGGGTTTGTCGCCCAGGTGGTGGCCTTCGCCTTCGGCCTGGCCGCCTCGACCCTGTTCCCCGCACTGCTGCTGGGGATCTTCACCAAGCGCGCCACCCGCGAGGGCGCCATCTGCGGGATGCTCGCCGGGCTGGCCTTCACCGCCGGCTACATCGTCGCCTTCAAGTTCATTGCGCCGGAAATGAACACGCCAGAGCACTGGCTGCTGGGCATCTCGCCCGAGGGCATCGGAATCATCGGCATGGCGGTCAACTTCGCGGTCGCGCTGCTGGTCTCGCGCTTCTCGCCCCCCACGCCGCCCCATATCCACGACCTCGTCGACCGCATCCGCACCCCCGGCTGACCGCCCTGCGCCTGCTGGCCGTTTAGGTCGCGGCGGAGAGGAGGATGCTCAGGTCATGGGGCGGCAGGCAGAGCCACACCCGGCCGTGGGTGTCGAAGCGCTGGCGCCCGAACTCGTGCATCCTGCGCGCCAGCGGGGCGTAGCCCCCCTGCCCCTACAGGGGGTCGGGGACTAACAGGGAGATGGGCACTGCAAATGGGGGCAGGTCATCGAGTCGTCTCGGTGAGCCTGGCAATGAGTTCGCGCCGGGTATCGCGATCGCGACCAGCGAGCATGTGAACTTGTGGTATCGGCCTGTGAGACGCGCTCCCGGTAGCTCACATCGTGGGCCAAGGGGCTCTGTGCTCCGGGTGGCTGCCCCTTAGAAACTCGCGCCGTACCCGATTTCAAGACCGTTGGTAGCCGTCACTCCTGAGGGACCAGAAGGATCCACCAAGAACACCTGATGGAAGAACGTAGTGCCCTCCAAGCTATTGGGAATCCAAACAGGCAGCGTCCAGTTGCCAGATCCAGGCTCCGTAGCCGTCCCTCCCACAGGTAAGAGTCCCCATGCAACAGGAACCACGTAAGTCGTGAGGCCCTGCAGGGGCGTGTCTGCCAGCACAGTAGATGCTGTCCCAAACGCGAACACGCTGACTGTTTCGGGCGCCGCACCCGTCAAAAGGAACCGTACTGTCTCACCAACCCGAAACGGCCCGGTCACACCCAAGGTCGGCGCGGTTTGCCCTGAGCCGGGGGTCCCGAAACCGTACTGGCGTCGCACGCCCGCATCAGCGCCGTGCACATAGCGGTTCCGGTAGAGCATCGAGCTGACACCATCCTGGGAGCCGACCAAGTCCGGATCACCATCACCATCTAGGTCAAGGACAGCTATCGGCCGCAGCATCTGCTGAGACGGGCTCTCAAATCCGTGAGCAGCGGGCTTCTTGAGGTAGATCCAGGAGGCATTGTCCGCGTAAACACAGTGGGGCACCACAAGGTCGTCCCATCCGTCACCATTCACGTCCACAGCCAGGACCGTGCGGGTGGAGCCATACGTGACGGAACCCACCAGCAGTTCGCTGCTAAACCCACCTTGACCATCGTTCCATGCGATGGCTGGAAGCACGGCAGGGGGATTGTGAGTGGTTACGCCAGCGATATCCAGGTCACCGTCCTTGTCCAGGTCCGCGACAGCAATCCTGTCAAACGTGTTAGAGACGATCAGCGGAACAGTGAAGGCCGGACCAAAGGCAGATCCGCCAAGCCCCGGATGGATTGTGACTACACCTTTCCGGCCAAGCAGGTCGGGAATGCCGTCGCCATTAAAATCGGCGACATGGGTGATGAACTCGCCGAAGAGAGGCCCCTGGCTGAAGACGCCGCCGTTGTTCCACCACAAGCGGGTCTGCGTCGGCAGGTCATAAGAACGCACCAGGAGATCCAGGTCTCCGTCGGCGTCGGCGTCCGCAGCAGTAGAGGTATCGGGATAGTCCACCTCCCCCGGCGCCGTAAGGTTGAAGTCGATGCCGGGTGTCGCAGCAGGGCCTGCATCAGAGAAGCCAGCGCCCCCGTTGTTCACGAGCAGGCGCATCTCCTGGAAAGTCCCGCCGCTCAGTAGCCGCACGACCAGATCAGTATCGCCATCACCGTCGAAGTCGCCTGCAAAGCCCTTGCCCTGGTAGGCGGCCCCGGAAGGCGGAAGGGGAAGCACCGGTGCCGAGGGCGCAAACGATCCGTCGCCAGCATTCGCGATGAAACTGCCTGCTCCGCACTCGAGGTCCGGATCACCGTCCCCATCCAGATCCACAATGCCCCGCTCTGCGGCCTTGAATGCACCGACACCCGGCGTGGGATGGGCAGTGAGCGGAGCAGGGGCATAGTAGATGCACCGTCCGCCCACCAGGTCAACGTCGCCGTCACCATCAAGGTCAGCCGATCCCGCCAGATGGCTCGAACCGATGCCCGCGAACTCCGCAGCCGGTGTAAACGCACCGGTCCCGTCGTTCCAGGAAACGGTGAATAGGGAAGGGTCGTCATTGATGAACGTTTGTCCGCCACCGCCACCGCCACAGCACATGGCGTCCAAGTCGCCATCGCCGTCGATATCGTCCATGTGCATCGTGCGAGGTCCCGCGTACCAAGACTGCCCACCCTGCTGGACGGGTTCCGCCGTGAAGGCCCCGGGACCGGTGCGCCGCAGGACGGCGTACTCTCCCTCTCCGAAGACCACGATGTCTTCGTCTCCATCGCCGTCTAGGTCTCCAGCACCAGGCATGGGCCTGGCGATGTTGTGGACGATGCCCTGAGGCACTCCCAGCACGCCATTTAGCACGGGGTAAAGAGCCAGGTTGTCCCCCGTAGCTGCGTACAGGTCCGGCCGTCCATCCCCGTCCACCTCCGACACACCGATAACCCAGTCACCACCCGTGGCCAGCGTGGCCGTGGATCTCAGCAGAAGCGACTGCCCTTGTCCCTGGTTGATGTAGATGTGGAGCACGCCCCCTGCCACCACCGCGAGATCATCCAGGCCATCCTCGTTGAAGTCGGCTACCGCCAAGTTCTTCACTGTCGCACCCATCGTCATGGACGCGTGCAACTGTGGGAGCCACCACCCTTGGGAAGCGCTGTAGAGCCGAACATCCTCGTTCAGCGCGATCACGAAGTCGTCACGACCGTCACCGTTGAAGTCGCCCACCTCTGTTTTGACCTCTAGTTGGTAGTACGGGCCTGAATAGCCGAGTTGAAACACCCACACACTGTTCAAAGTCCCGGCGCCATCGTTCCGGTAACCGACGACATCGACCTTCCCCCACGAGTAACTGTGCCACCACCCGATCGCATCCATGGATCCGTCATCGTCCAGGTCCAGCAATTCATCGAACTTACGGGTTCCCGAAAGGACTACGACGGGCGCGTCATAGAACGCCAGCTCCTCCTGACTCGGCGCAACCGGAACCAAAAGGACCAACCCCAGAAGAGCTGTTGAGACGCGGGACCGGAGGCGGAACACGGCGTTCGTCATGTTACCACCTCCACAACCCCCCGCCATGGGCGAGTACACTGCCCGAATGCGACTCTCCCTGCCGTCGGCGTGCGCCACAGTGCTGGCCACGTGCATGTATCCAGCCGCCGCCAATACACAGGACAGAGCGTCCGCGGACTGGACCATCCTGGTCTACGGGGCCGTTGACAATGACTGGGAGCGCCCGTTCATGCGAGACGTGCGCCATCTGCGCCAATACAGCGAGGGCATCAAAGGGGTCGAGATCGTCCTCCTAATCGATCGTTCGCCGCGCTACTCAAGCGACACGCGTGCACTGGGCGAGGATTTCTCGGATACGCGCCTTTATCGGCTGACCGGCGGCCGAGCCGACCGGTTGGACGGTCGCCCGGGACTACCAAGCATTACGAGAACCTCCGAGACGGAACTGAATTCCGCGGACCCCGCGACGTTGCGGGGCTTCATTCAGTTCGGCAAGAAGCACTTCCCGGCCCGCCACACCGCGGTCTTCGTGGTGAGCCATGGCGAAGGCATGAACTTCTGCCCTGACGAGACCGGGAATGACAGCTTGATGTACCCCGCACAGATCACCGACGTCCTGACCTCCGCCGAGTCCGTCGACCTATTCGGCATCGATGCCTGCCTGATGGCCGGGATCGAGAACGCCTACCAGTGGCGCAAGCCAACAGCCGACAGAGCCGCGGACAAGTGGCAGGCGGACGTCCTCATCGCCGCCGCACCGGTGTCCAGCGCTTGGCCCTACCGCGAGATACTGCAACGCATGGGTGGACGGAGACAAGAAGATGAAGGCCCCAGCGAGACTCATGTGGCTACCGCGGACCCAAAGACCATGGACGCACGCGCATTCGGCAGCCTGATCATCGAAGAACTCAAGACCCAGATAGTCGGAGGTCGCTCAGGCGATGAGGGACTGGAACTAGACCTGCAGTCCTGGGGCGCCTTCGACCTGTCCCACGCCGCAAGTGTGAAGAGTTGCGTCGATGCTCTGGCCGTGCAGTTGTGGAAGGACGATGCCAAGAACGCCGTTCTCAACCTGCGAGGCTCGGGGCTGGATGCGGAAACCATCGTCTATGTCTGGCCTGAGCGGGGCTCCGAATACCGCATGCCCCATGTGGACCTCTACGACCTATGCCGCCGCATCGCAGCCAGCACAGACTTCTCGGATGAAGCCCGCAAAAATGCTGGTGAGGCCGCCCTGGCAGTTGACGACTTTGTCATCAACTCATTCGGACTCAGCCACTACGAGGAGTTCGTGCCTGGAAGGGGCGGGATCTACGTGACGCTCCCCGACGGCAACAAGGTGCGCAAGGAACGTAACTACTGGGAACTGGCGGACTGGTACGCCCCTGGCCCCTGCGTCGTATCTGACGCTGGGTACGGTCGCTATGCCTGGTGTGCCGACGGCGCTCAGCCCGCCAACGGCGTAGTCGAGAACTGGTTCGAGATGCTCGACGCATGGTTTGATCCAGGCCCCGCCGACCTGGGCGGATCCAACGGCTACGCCTGGTAGGACCGTAGATGCTCAGAAAGCCCCTGGCGGGGACCCTTGTCTTCGCAGGGGTGCACCTCCTTGCATTTTTCGGCGCACTCTTCGTGTCCATGGATTCTCTCTACTATCTGGACGACCCGGGCTGGTCCCCATCCATGGTTCATCGGGCGGCCGACACAATCTCCAGCCTCCTCGGCTTTCCTGCAATTTGGATTTGGACGCACTACCGCCTGGGTCCCGTCGTCCCTGACATCTTTGAGTGGCTGTTTCTTTTGGCGAACAGCCTGCTGTGGGGCGCCTTCCTTAGGCTGTTTTGGTGCGCCCGGCGGGATTCGAACCTCCGACCTCCGGTTTAGGAAACCGGTGCTCTATCCGGAAGGGCGGGTGGACGAGGATGTCCAAACCGCTTCTTGATCGAGCGCTTTTGGGCCGCCGACGAGTGGGAGAACGTGCGCCCCCAGCGCGGCCGCATGGGCAAGTTCCGTGAGGAGGTGCGCGAGGGCCGGCCCTCCGCCGCCCTGCAGCGCATCCTCAGCTCGGTCTACTTCCTGCGCTGCCAGCTCGTCCACGGCGGCGCCACGCTCGGCGGCAGCCTCAACCGCAACACCGTCGAGCCCGCCGCCCGGCTCCTGGCCCTGCTCGTACCCCAGCTGATCGCGCTGGTGATCGATGCCGGCGAGGGCGCCGACTGGGGCGAGCTGTGCCACCCGCCGGTGCGGGACTGAGCACGAACCCAGCCATCAAGGCCCCTGCCTCGCGATCCAGCCTCTGCGTGCGGGTGCGGGGAGGGCCAGCTCGGACTCCGGCCGCGCCCGCGGACCATCTGCCCGTGCTTCGTCTACACTCGATCCGGGCATGAAGCGACTCCTGTATCTCTCCGCCGGGCTGCTCTGCCTGGGCTCCCTCTCCAGCGGGGCGCAGCTCTACAGCATCGAGGACGTCGGCACGCTGAGCAGCGACCCGAACCACGAGGTGCGCGCCCACGGCATCAACAACCGCGGGCACGTGCACGGCGAGAACGACCTGGCCGCTCCGGCAGGGGCCGGCAAGACCAACGGCTTCTTCTGGGATGGGCATCAGCTGCACAAAATCCTCCCGCTCGTGCCCGCGCTGAGCTTCGGCGGCGGCATCAACGACGCCGACCAGTGCGTGGGCTACTCGAGCGCGGGGGGCGTGAAGATCCACGCCCTGTCCTGGGAGGGTGGCGTCACGAGCGACATCCACAGCGGCGGCCTGGAGTTCAGCCACGCCAACGACGTCAACGCTGCGGGCTGGGTGGTGGGGACGAACTCGGACTTCGTGCCCGGCTACTTCATCTCGCAGTTCCGGCCCTACCTGCGCGCTCCGGCCGGCGGCTGGATCGATCTGGGCACCCTGGGCGGTGGCTCGGGCTTCGCCGAGGCTGTGAATGACCACCAGAGCGTCGTCGGCACGGCGCGCAACGCGAGCGAGCAGACGCGCGGCTTCTACTATTCCCAGGCCACGGGCATGCTCGAGCTACCCACCTTCGGCGGCCCCCTCACCGACCCGCGCGACATCGACAACCAGGAACGCGTGGTCGGCGGCAGCATGGACGCGAGCTCGTCCTATCGGCCCTTCGTGATGCTGCCGGGCGGCATGCTCGACCTGGGCACCCTGGGGGGCCCGAGCGGCACGGCGCGCGCCATCAATGAACACGGCGAGATCGTGGGCGCATCCAAGGACGCGGGCGACGTCCAGCGCGCGACCCTGTGGTCCGGCGGCCAGGTGCACGACCTGAACGCGCTCATCCCCGCAGGCAGCGGCTGGGACCTCACCGGCGCGCGCGGCATCAACGAATTGGGCGAGATCGCGGGCACCGGGTGGATCGGCGGCCACCGCCGCGCCTATCGCCTGACGCCGATCCTGGGCCAGCCGCGCCTGTCCGGCTTCCAGCCCGGGATCGCCGGCGTCCACAACGCTCTCTTCGGAATGGGCTTCCAGCCCGGCGCGGTGATCTTCCTCGCGGTGGGCATCGTGCCCGGGAGCACGCCGCTGCCCGGCTGCGCGGGCGTGGCGCTGGACATGCTCGCACCCTACCTTCTTGCCTTGGTGCTCGCGGACGCCGACGGGCGCATCGAGCTCCCGCTGGGCGTGCCGGCCAGCGTGGCCGGCATCCCGCTCCTGCTGCAAGCCGTCGACCCGGTGGCCTGCGAGCTGAGCGAGCTACGCCCGCAGAACTTCCAGTAGCGCACGGCCCAAGCCCCGCTCTCCCTGCCTCTCGCCATGCCCAAGAAAGCCAGCAACGTGTAGGACCTCGCAGTGCCCTCGTCAAGCATCAACGGCCACATCCACGAACTCGTCGACCGCATCCGCACCCCCGGCTGAGTTTCTTGCCCCCTTAGCCGGCTGTTGCAGCCCGGCGATTGACCTCCATACGACCCGCCTGCCAGGCAACCACGAGGTAGAGCGGAAGTTCAATCATCGTCCAAGTCGGCGCTTCGACATTCATCGTCATCATGATCCCTCCCGCCAGGGATGCCATTCCTACGGTCATCGCAAGCATCATCGGACTAGACGACCCGAGCCTGGCGGCCACCCAGCCACCTACGAAGGACTGACCGAGGTGCGCCGCCATCACCACAAAGAAGCCCAGGGTCGGCAGGATGGCGATGTATGCATTCAACTGGTCAGGATCGTTCATGTCCGTCCCGGTGGGCATTGGAAAGAGCACGTAGGCATTGAACATGACGAGCGCCATGTTCACGCCCATTCCGACGGCAAGACCGAGAATGACGACGAAGATGTTTCGGATCATCAGGCCCTCAATATACTCGGCAGGATTGGTGCGCCCGGCAGGACTCGAACCTGCGACCTCCGGTTTAGGAAACCGATGCTCTATCCAGCTGAGCTACGGGCGCTCGCGCCCTTGGTACACCAGATGAGGGGGCTGTGCTACAAGGGCCGGACGCCGTGATCAGTTCGCTTGCCTTCGTAGCCTGCGCCGCCGTGCTGCCCCAGCAGTGCGGCCGATGCGACGACACGGGGCTGGAGGTGTGCCGGGAGCACGACCCGAAGCGCTGGGATCCCGAGGAGGAGCCGTCAAAGGAGTCGCCGGCAATCCGGTGCACGCTGGCCGCACAGTGCGGGACCTGCCGCGGAACGCTCATGAAGAAATGCAAGGCCTGCACGCGCGGGCCCGAGGAGCATGCGGACCCGGCCGGGGCGGCCGGCGACGCGGTGGCGGCGTGGGCCGCAGAGCGCAGGAAACTGGAGGAGAAACTGGGACGCGACGAGGACGACGATCCGCTGCTCCACATGGAGTCCGCCCATTTCCGGCTGCTCTGGAACGCGGGCCGCATCAAGGTGGGCCGCAAGACCCTCGACGTGCACGCCTCCGCACACATGACGCTGAGGCGCATGGAGGCGCTCTACGAGGAGTTCTGCGAGCTGACCGGCCTGCCCGGCGTCCACACCAAGGCCGACCTCTACCTCTTCGACGACGTCACCGACCAGGCATTTGCTTCCCTGGCCTGGACCGGAAACACGTCGCGCACCGGATCCAAGCGGATGGGATCGATGATGGTCTTCAGCCTCTACAGGGATCCGGGCCGTCTGGGCCGAGACGAGGACCTGCACCGCTCTCTGCGCCACAACGTGACGCACCTGCTCCTGTCCAACGCCGGCAATCAGAGGTGGGTCGGCAACGTCCGCGGCGGCTGGATGGACGCCGGGCTGGCACACGTGATGGAGGAGCGGCTGGACGGCCTGTGCACCAACTTCTGCTACCAGGAGCAGAACTCCGGCATCGACTTCCGAGGCGGGCGATGGAAGAAGGCGGTCCGTTCAATGTGCAAGACCCGCCAGTGGGTGCCGCTGGCCACCGTGATGGGCCGCAACACCAACACGCTGACCGCGCCAGAGCACGCCCAGGCGTTCTCCATCGTCGAATTCCTGCTCAGCCGGGGCGCGGACGACTTCGCCCGCGTGGTGGGCATCCTCAAGGAAAAGCGGCCGGCGCGAGAAGCCCTGCGCGAGGTCTACGACGAGAACGTGCTGGAATTCGAGCAGGCGTGGCGCGCCTGGGTGCTGGCGACCTACTCGTCACGCTGAGGGGGCAGCAGGCCCCAGCCGTCGAGCTGCTCGATCATGGAGGCCGCCATGACCAGGTGGCCCTCCGCGTTGGGGTGCGCATCGATCCTGCTGATGCGGTAGCCGCTGTCCCGCACGCTCACCTGCGGCACCCAGCCGAACGGCACTCCCAAGGATCCGCACTCGCTCTCCAGGTCCTCGAACGTGTCGTCCTTCGCGGTCTGGGCGAAAACGGCAAGATGCCCGTCCTTGGAAACTCGGCCCCGGTGGAGGAGGGCGACGGCGCTCTCCGGCGTGAGATCCGAGTGCCTGTCGCGGTGCATGGACCCCGTGTCACCGAGCATCTGCTTTCGGATGGCTCGCCGCTCTTCGGGTGTGCCCAGGCGGTACCTCTCTCCCAGGGCGATCAGTTCATTCTCGGATGCACGGTGGTCCCATAACCTCCCCGTCCCTTCCGCGCCCCTGCTGATGTGCCAAAGGCCCCATAGACCAGGCAGATAGAGGACCCCCTTCTTCGGCCAACCGCCGATGCGGCGCTCGTAGTAGTCCCGCATGGTCCAGCCCCCCCAATCGTTGCGCACGGCCAGGATGGTGACGAGGTCGGGCTGCAGCGCCCTTCCGACGGCCTCATAGAAGTAGAGCTCCTGGCTCGTGTTGAAGCCGGGCACACCGAGATTGACGACCTCGATGTCGCCGCGCCCCTGCTCTTCCAGCATGGACTCGAGGACGACCGGATACGGGGCGTCATCGTCCACGCCGGAGCCGAAGGTCACGGAATCGCCCAGGCAGACGATCCGGAAGGCGCCGCGCGGCTTCTTCCGGCCCACCATGGGGCCCCGGTAGCCGGCCTCATTGATGGTGTAGGTTGCGTCCGCCACCACGCGCGCTCCAGGCACGGGCGCGTAGAACACCCCGGCAGCGTCGGACCAGCCGAGCAGGGAATTGTCATCCCCGAACCGGAATCCCCAGAACTCCGCATAGCGCGCAAAGAGGCTGATGCCCCCCGGGTTGAGGGCGATGAGGGCCCGGTCCACGGCGAACAGGCTGGCGGCCGAGGACCCCAGAACGAGGCCCAGCCGGATCAGCCAACGGCGAAGCCGGACTGCTCCGCCCTCGCGATTCTTCTGACCCGCAAACGCCACCGGGCCATTCTCGACGACCCCGCCTGGACTGGCAACCGGAGCGCCTCTGCCCTCACCGCACGCCCGAGGCGAGCGAGAACATGGGCAGGTAGAGCGCCGTCAGGATCACCGCCACCAGCAGCCCCATCCCCAGGATCACCACCGCTTCCAGCAACGTGGTCAACCGCTGCAGAGCCGCCTCGACCTTGGTGCGGTAGTACTCCGCAGTCTCGGTCAGCACCTCGGCCAACTCGCCGGACTCCTCGCCGACGCGAGTCATCGAAACCGCCAGGCTCGTGAACACGCCGGTGCGCTCGACCGCATCGGCCACCCGGCCGCCGCGCCCCACCACCATTCCCACCTGGGCCATCGCGCCCCGGTAGACGGCATTGGTGGTGAACACACCCTCCAGGATCTCCATGGATCGGAGCAGCGGCACGCCGGCACGCATCAAGAGCGCCATGTTGTCGGCGTAGGTGTGCATGGCGGACATGACGGTGATGGGCCCAGCCACCGGCAGGGCCATGCGCAACCGATCCCACAGCAGCCGCCCGTGGGGCCGGCGCACGACCAGCCGGAACAGCCAGGCGAGGAGCACCGCACCGGCCAGCAGCAGCAGACCCCGCCGCTGCAGGAAGTCGGAGGCGTCCATCACTGCCACGGTGATGGGCGGCAGTTCCTTGCCGAACGTCGCGAACATTTCCGCGAAGGTCGGGACCACGTGGACCAGCATGACCGCCACCGCCCCGACCGCCACGACCAGGACGATCGATGGATAGACCATGGCGGAGATCAGTTTGCGCTTCAGGCGGTCGGCCGCCTCGTATTGCGACGCCAGCTGGTCGAGCACCTCGGCCAGCTCGCCCGATTCCTCGCCGCTGCGCACGACCTGGACCCACTCGGGCCGGAAGTAGCGCGGGTGGGCCCCCAGGGCGGAGTGCAGCGGGCTGCCTGCCGAGACGCGGTCGGCCACGTCGTGAGCCGCCCGAACCATCCTGTCGCTCTGGGACTGGTCGGCCGAGACCCGCAGCGAGTCCACCAGTGGCGTCCCTGCGCGGAACAGGGTCGCCAGCTGCCGCAGGAAAGCGAGCCGATCAGCCGGCTGGACGCGGCCGTGGCGGCGGCCCGCAAGGCGCGGCTTGAGCAGCCGCCAGGCCCATGAGGGTCCGCCCTTCATCGGTCACATTCCCTCCCGCAGGTAGTCGGAAACCTCCTCCAGGGAGGTGGTCCCGTCCAGGAGCCGGTCCCTGGCACTGTCGGCCAGCGTCTCGATGCCCATTTCCCCCGCCGCTGCGCGCAACTCGGGTTCGCCGGCGCCGCCCGCCACCTGTTCCTGGAGGTCGCGCCCGAACGGGACCACTTCGTAGAGCCCCACCCGTCCGCGGTAGCCCGTCCCGAGGCAATCCGCACACTCGGCATCGTCTCCCGGCCGCCAGACCCGGGTCGATGGCGCCAACAAGTGGCGCTCGGCGGTCGCATCGGGCAGTTCGGTCTCGGACCGGCATGCCAGGCACAGGCGCCGCACCAGTCTCTGGGCCTGGAGCAGCCGCAGTGCGGGCCCCAGGAGGAACGGCTCGACCCCCATATCGACCAGCCGGTGCACGACCTGGAACGAGTTGTTCGTGTGCAGCGTGGACAGCACCAGGTGGCCGGTCAAGGCCGCCCGCATGCAGATCTTGGCGGTCTCCGTATCCCGGACCTCCCCCACCATGATCACGTCCGGGTCCAGCCGCAGGAACGCGCGCAGGCTGCGCGCAAAGTCGAGCCCCACCCGGCTCTTCACCTGGACCTGATTGAGCCCCTCGAACCGGTATTCCACCGGATCCTCGACGGTCAGGATGTTCCGCTCGGCCCGGTTGATCTGCTGGAGGCAGCAGTACAGCGTGGTCGACTTGCCCGAGCCGGTCGGCCCGGTGACGAAACACAGCCCGTGGGGAGCCGCCGCCGCGTCCATGAAGTCCGTCGCCTGGCGGCCGCTGAAGCCGAGGTCGGTCAGGACCTCCGGAATGGCGGCCTTTTCGAGCAGGCGGATCACCATCTTCTCGCCATGGACGGTCGGCACCGTCGCCACCCGCAGGTCCACGCGGCGACGGCCCAGCCGCAAGGCGATGGCGCCGTCCTGCGGGACGCGTCGCTCGGCAATGTCCATGTGGGCCAGGATCTTGAGACGCGACACCGCGGGCACGAAAAGGGAGGGCGGCGGCGGACTCGCCTCGAGGAGGACCCCGTCCACCCGGTAGCGAATCCGCACCGCGTCCTCGTAGGGCTCCAGGTGGATGTCGGAGGCGCCGCGTTCGACCGCCTCCGCCAGGATGGCATTGACGATCCGCACCACGCGGTGCCCTCCCGCGCCGTCATCCAGATCCAGGATGTCGGCCACCGGGCCGCCGTTGACGGGTTCGGCCAGGACCGCCTCGGCAGCGATCTCGCGCACCTTGTCGCGCTCGCCGAACAACTCGTCCAGCAATGCGCGCAGCAGCCCCGCCTCAACGGCGACCGGCCGGACCGAGGACCCGACCCGCAGCCGGGCCTCCTCGACCGTCGAGAATGAACCGGGGTCCAGGCACGCCAGCTCGTCCTCCGCGACAGGCACGCACCGGCGCTCCCGGCAGAACTGCTCCCCCAGCAGCGTCGCTGTCGTCTGCACCTTGCCGGCCACCGACGAGGGAGGACCCAGATCGCTGGCCTGCCCCGACTCGTCGTGCCGCACGACCTCGCTTCCCGTCAGCCCGAACCAGGCGAGGCCCAGGCGCCCGGCATGGGCACGCGCCACGGCGTGCTCGTCGGCGATGCCCGACTCCACCACCGCATCCTCCAGGGCGGAGGCCGGTGAGTCGGCCAGTCGCTCCAGGGCGTCGGACGGCAGGACACCTGCTTCGTCCAGCGCACGCAGAAGCGGCGGCAGCACCGTCTCGGCCGGATCCGGCACGGGCGAGACGCTCACGGTCCCACCTCTTCTGCGGGCACTTCGCGTGGCCGCGCACCCAGTTCCAGGACATAGACCCGGTCCCGCCAGGCGACGGTTGCCAGGGTCGATTCGAGACCGGTCAACACCGGCGGATCGTCCGGGTCGATATCCGGAATCCGTTCGCCGAGGCCCACGTTCCGTCCAGCCAGCCGGGCGCTGCCCCCGGTCCGGGTGAGCAGCACTGCCTCCAGCACCAGGAACGGGGCCTCCGGCGGAGGGCCTGTCACCACCGGGGGTGCATCGGCCGCCAGCAGCATCGGCGGCGGGGTGTCGAATGGGTCCGCCACAACCGCCGGAGCCTCGCCCTGTTCACGCGGCACCAGCAGATCCGGAGCGATCCGCGCTGTGACCGGCCGGAAGCCCGGCGGGCCACCGGGGCCGCCGTCCAGATGCCCCCACGCAGACCAGGCGAGCCACAGCCCGGCCACCGTCATGGCGTGGCGCTGCAGCAGATCAGGCATCGCCGTCCCCTCCGGCCATCGGATCCACCAGTCCGTGAAGAGTGGCTTCCATCCGGACCGTCTCGTCCCCGGGTCGCAGGGCCAGGTCACGGAGACGCACGAGCCGCGGTCCCCGTTCGAGACGGTCGACAAGGTCGACCAGGTTCTCGAACGCCCCCTCGGCCTCGACGAGCAGTTCCACGATCCGATAGGGGCCCTCCAGGATGGTGGCGTGGGGCTCCATGCCGACCAGTCGGGTCCCGGACGCCTCGATCGAGGTGAGCACATAACTCTGCCACCCGACGGCGTCCGTGCCGGACGCGGTGCCCGCACGCAAGGCAGCCAGCTGGCCGGACAGGAAGCGGGCATCTTCCGCTGCCTCGAGGAGCGCACGCGCCTGGCGGTGGTCGTCGCGCGCATGCGTAAGCGCAGTCGCCAGCGGACGCAGGACAGCCAATTGGCCCAGCAGCCCGAAGGCGAGAGCCACTCCGAAGCGGACCCTCTTTTCGTCGCCGATCCACCGGGACGCGGCCTTCCGCCAGGAGGCGAGCAGCTCTTCGTCGATCCCGGTCTCGAAGGGAGCCATCAGAAGTCCTCCGGGGTGCAGCGCACGATGATCCGGGAGGCCCCATCGTCTCGTTCCGCCATGGTCTGGACCGTGGCTCCCCCTATGCGCGGCACCACTCTGCCCACCTCCGCCGACCGGCCCAGCGCGTCCGTCATGGCCACCACCAGGTCCCCCACCGCTCCGACGGCCTCGGCCGACAGAACCAACTCCCGGGTGCCAGCCAGGCTGGCGGGTCCCGGATCGTCGCCACCGATCGCGACAAGATCCATGCCAGGCGGCACCACACCGGGCACCTCCCGCAGCACGGGGGCCCACTGTGCGCGGCCCGCGACGAAGTCCGCGGCGATCGACAGGTCTCCTGCCCACCGCTCGCGGGCCTCAGGCAGACCCACAGCGTCCAGGCCTGTCGAGGCGAGATGCTGTCCGGTCAGCGCGTCCATCGCGGCAATCTCCCCGGCCAGACGGGACCGTTCCCGGGCCAGGGACACGGCGCCCACAGCCAAGACTGCGGCCACAGCCGCAGCAGCGGCCCAGGGAACGTTTTCGGCCCATTTCGGGGGCCGGCGCACCTGGTCCAGCAGGTCCGGACCCGAGCGGATTCCCTTTGCCAGGGCGCGTGCACAGGCCTCCGGCCCCAGTGGAATGCCGCGCGCAGTGCGAACGGGCAGGTCGAGTCTCGCCTGCCAAGGCGCCGGATCGGCATCGGCGTCGGTCGATCGCACAACGACCTCGGCAGGACTGCCCAGGCCCAGGTCCTGGGCTGCGTGCTCGGCCAGACCCCGCACCGCGGCAGCGCCTTCCATCGAGGGACCGTTCCCGCAGTCGGCCGCGAAGGACCTCCAGGCCAGTGCGGTGCGGCCCCATCCCAGGACCGCCAGTCCTCGGTCTCCGTCCACGAGCACATCCAGGACAAGGGAACCCCGTTTCCCGCCTCCGGCGCGCCTCCAGAGAACGGGCGCCAGCGGCACGAGCCGCGATCTGCGCGCCCGCTCGTCCCCGAGGCCGTCGCGGACCGCTTCTGCCACATCCAGGGGGCAAGCGGTCAGGAGCAGAAGTGTCGACCCGCCCGCACGCACTGTCTCCAGGGTGGCGGTGGTCTCGGCATGGTCACCGGACAGCCTCTCCGCAAGAAGATCAGCCGCCTCCTTGCCCGCATCCCTGTCGGTGCGGACCGTGGCGAGCGTGATCGTCAGATCGTGATCCAGGGCCACCATGGGTGAGCTGCCGGGCGGAAAGACGGCAGCAGCGGACCGGATGGCGGCGGCCAGGGTCTGGTCCACTTCTCTGCAGGCCGGTGCCGCTCCGGCGTGCGCCACGGCGCACACCGAATCCCTGGAAATGCTGAGCCCAGCGGAACCCCGCCAGGCGATGCGTGCGAAGAGACCCATGACCGGTTGTGGACCTCTCTTCGGCAGCGAAGACTGCCCCACTTTAGATGTCCGATCCCTTTTCTTACCTAGCCTTGCTAGGTTTCTGCTTTTTATCTCAAGGCGTCCCACGGGCCAGTCGATAGGGCCGGGTGGAGGTGGATGAAAACCAGAAAGCCCGGTCCCGTCCCGGATCCCCTGCGTGGGGGACCCGCCGGGATCAACCCCCCTTTTGGGAGGGAACCATGAAACCCAAGAATACGCAGAAAACAGAGCGAGGGTTCACCCTTGTCGAGCTCGCCGTGGTGGTCGTCATCATCGGC
The DNA here is from genome assembly GCA_964653725.1 of uncultured Planctomycetales bacterium. Taxonomy (GTDB): domain Bacteria; phylum Planctomycetota; class UBA1135; order UBA1135; family CAZZHK01; genus CAZZHK01. The sequence continues at coordinate 91,468 of CAZZHK010000007.1, forward strand.
GTGCTGGCAGCCTTCGCAGTGCCGCAGTTCCTGGAGTCCGTCGAGAGGTCGAAGGCCAGCGAGTCCTTCAATTACCTCTCCTCGGTCGCCTCGGCCCAGGCGCGCCACCAAGCTCGCAACAGCATCTATGCGAACCAGATGGGAGATCTGGACATCAAGATGCCTACTCCGAAGAACTTCACCGTCGGCTCGATCAAGGTGCCGGCAGGGGAGCGGAGTCTCGAGACCGGGTGGCAACTGGCCCTGACGCGCTCCGGCGCTTCCGCGGGCTACGGTGACTACACAGTGGTCTACAACCACGAGGGCTTCGATGCTGCCACCAGCACCATCAAGTCCGACCTGGTGCCCTAGGCGGACCGGCTCTGATGAACCGGCAGGGTGTCCACATGAGGGAAAGGAGTCGCCGAGCGCGGCTCCTTCTCCTCGCCTTCCTCCTCCCCCACGCTTCCCGGGCAACCGCCCAGGAAGCCGCGGGGGAGGGCCCCGCCATCGTCGAGTTCCACGCCGTCGCCCTGGACGTCCACGAGGCCATCGGACAACTGCGCCAGATCGCGCAGCGCAACGTGGTGGTCGCCCCCGGCGTCCAGGCCACCTTCACCGGCGACCTCTACAACCTGGACTTCGCCCAGGCGGTGGACCTCATCTGCGCCAGCACCGGGCTGACCGCCCGCGACGACGGCGCCTTCCTCTTTCTCGAGCCGGTCGAGCCGCAGGTGCGGGTCTGGCGCCTCGACTACGCGCGGGCCTTTGACGTCCTGAATCTGGTGACGCCGCTGCTGAGTCCGCAGGGTCAAGCCACAGCAACGACCGCGCCACGGCAGGGCATCGCATCGGACCAGGAAGCGGCCGGCGGGGACGATTTCGCAGATACGGACGCCCTGATCGTCCGGGACCTGCCCACGCGCCTTGCACAGATAGCGAATGTCGTCGCGGCCGTCGATAGAGCACCCCGCCAGGTGATCGTCGACTGCACGATCCTCACCGCCGAGATCACGGACGAGATGCAGTTCGGGGTCGACCTCACCAGCCTGGTCGGACAGTCGTTCGGCGGCACCGGAGCGACCAGCACCGACGGCCTCTCGCTGATCCCCGGCGGCCTGGACGAGACTCAGCTGGACGGGACCGGCGCCGCCTCGACCGCCTTGCTGGACGGCTTCTCCAGCGGAGGGCTCCAGTTCGGCGTCATCAAGAACCACGTGGCCGGGTTCGTCCGGGCCCTGGACGACAAGACCAACGTGACGATCCTGGCCAGCCCGCGGATCCTCACCCTGAACAAGCAGCGCGGCGAGGTGCTGCTGGGCCGCCGCGACGGCTACCTCACCACCACCGTCACCCAGACGGCGTCGATCCAGTCGGTGGAGTTCCTGGAGACAGGCACCCGGCTGATCTTCCGGCCCTTCATCTCGTCGGACGGCCACGTACGGCTCGAAATCCACCCGGAGGACTCGGATGGCGGCCTCAACGACCAGGGCCTGCCGTTCAAGGAGACCACGGAGGTCACCACCAACATCCTGCTGATGAGCGGCGAGACCGTCGTTATCGGCGGCCTGTTCCGAGAAAAGGCGGACCTGCGTCGCCAGAAGGTCCCTCGGCTGGGCGACTTGCCGGGGCTCGGCCTGCTGTTCGGCAGCTCGCGACGCAAAGTCGTGCGCGAGGAAATCATCATTCTTCTCACCCCCCATGTCCTCGGCGACAAGGGATCCAAAGGGCTTCGGATCCCGGTCGGGGACGGGGGGCGCACCCCAACGGCCGTCGACTGGCTCAGGTCTCGGAACCGCTCCGACCTGGAGACGCGGATGACCGGGGAGGAGGGATCGTGACCCGCGCGCTTCTGCTGGTCGCGGTCCTCCTGGCGTCCGGATGCCTGACGAACCCGCGACGGAGGCCCGCTGCGGAGCCGATCAGCGCGCCGTCCGATCCTCGAGCGGAGATCGTCCTGGCACAGGCAGCTCCGGCGCTGCAGGAGGGGGACCTGGATGCAGCCCGCCTGATCCTGGACGAGGCCCTCCGGCGCGGGGTCCAGGACGGCCGCATCCATCTGGTCTTGGCCGGCATCGCTCTCGAGGAAGGCAGGATGGCGGCGGCCGAGAGGGCCGTCGACCAGGCCTGCGTCCTGCTGCCGGAGAGCGCCGAGGTGGAATTGCTGCACGGCCGGATCCTGGAGACCACCGGCCGCCTTTGGGACGCCTCGGCCGCCTATGGACGGGCCGCCTTCAAGAACCCCGACGACCCGGTGGCCTCTCTTGCCCGCGAGCGCGTACTGGCCAACCTGGGCCCGCTGGGAGGCCTGGACCGATGACCGACCGCCGATCCGGATTCACCCTGATCGAACTGGTCGTCGGTCTCGCCATCAGCGCAAGCCTGGCCCTGGTCGCGGTACCCCAGTACATGGTCGCGGTGGAAGCCGGGCGGGTGGATCGCACCGCCTCGTCGCTTCGGTCCCTGTGGCTGGCCCAGCGGATGTACTCCATGGAGAACGGTTCGTTCGCGGATTCACTCGGCGCCCTGGTCACGACGCGCCTGGCCCCGCCTTCGGTCCAGGAACGCGACGGGGATTTCCTCTTCTCGGTCGTCATCGCGGATGACGACACCTTCGTCGTCGAGGCCCGCCGGCGCGCCGGCGAGGCCTGGACGGGCATGTTCGTGATCGACCAGACCGGCACGGTCACGGGCTGGGTCAGCCATGGACAGGGTCTTGTCGTTGGACCGCCGGCGTCCTGAGCCGGGCGGCTTCTCCCTTCTGGAGTGCCTGGTGGCCCTGCTGATCCTGGTCGGCTCGGTGCTGGGCGTACTGCGTCTCGTCCTGGCCCACCAGGCCGTGCTGGTCGACGCGGAGGCATGGGCGCAGGGAGAGCCCGACTACTACCTGGCCCCGGTGACGGACGGACACGAAAGGACCCTGGGCCGACCGGCCCGGTTGTCCGCAGTCCCGCCCGTCCCGCTGCCGCCCTCCGCGGATCCTGTGCAGACAGTCACGATCCTGGAGGTGGTCCTGGGCCTGGACCCGCCCACCGCCAGCGCCACCGTGCGAGTGGAGGCGCCATGAACGCCAACGGCCACACCCTCCTGGAGCATGCCGTCGCAGCAGCCGTATTCGCGGTCGTCGGCACGACCGCCGCAGGCGGATGGAAGGCGGCCCATGGATCATCCGCGGACCTGGCCCATCGCGCCCGCGCCCTGACGGAATTGCGGCTGGCCGTCGAGTTTCTGCGCAACGACACAGCCGCAGCTGCAGGGGTCGAGGTCATCCCTCCCGACGCGATGCGCATCGTGCGTGAGCCGGCCGCCGCCGCCCTCGCCGGGATCAACAACGCTGATCCAGGCATCCTCTACTCATGGGACCTCGGCACGCTGGTGCGCCGCGACCTGGCCCTGGGCTCGCGCGACCTGGTGGCGACCGGGCTGACTCGCTTCGACACGTCGGTAAGGGGCGGCGACGGCATGATCGTCCTGGCTGCCGGCATCGGGAACGGTGAGCGCACGGTGACGCTGCGCTGGCAGCCGATCGGACCAGGAGGCCAGCCGTGACCGCGGACAAGGAGCGCGGCTCCGTGCTGGTCCTGGGGGCCATGCTCGGCGCCCTGCTGCTGGCCTTCTTCGCCGTCGCCTACGAGGCCACCATGGCCGCACTGCGCGCGGACGGCTTCTTCGTCCAGCGCGACCGTCGCGCCGCCTCTGTCACACGTGGTCTGGCGCGGGGCCTGCGCACTCTCGAGACGGGCTTCCCCCCGACCGATCCCTACTCCGCCCTGGTGGTTCTGGACGACGAGGGCGTCGTGTGGCGGTGCACAGTCTCCTTTGCCGGTCAGGTTCAACAGGGCCAGTGGTTGATCAGCGCACGTCTTGCCACGGACCAGGAAACGCAGTTCCTCCCCCCCCTGCCGCCCTCCTTCTAGGCGTCCGCCCCGTCTTGCCACCAATCGCCCTGCGCAGCTGCGGCCAGCCCGTCCGCGTAGGGACGGGGATCGAATCCGAGGTGCTGCTCGGCCATGGCGGTGCGCTGCAGATGGTCGCGCCTCCACCAGAGCACGCGGTGCCACAGGTAGTTGCGGTGCCGTGGGCCGATGCCGGTCCGCGCCTGGATCTTCGCCCAGATCCGGATCGGCAGCAGCGGCACGCGGAAGAACCTGGGCTCGGCGCCGACCGCGTGGAAGGCCGCCTCGGCAAACGCCCGGTAGCTGACCGGCGGCCCGCCGAAATAGACGGTCTTGCCCACTGCTCCTGGTTCGGTCAGGGCACGGACGGCGCACGGCGCCAGATCGTCCAGCGCGACGGGCTGCACCTGGAAGTCGGCGGCGCCCCAGGTCTTCCAGGCGCGCCCGCTGGCCGCCTGGAGCAGGAGCCGGCCCGTGTTCTTGTGGTCCCCGGTCCCGTAAATGAAGTCCGGCCTCAGCACCACCCAGTCGAGCCGCGAATTGCGGACGATCGCCTCCGCCTCCGCCTTGCTGTTGCGATAGAAGCCCCGCGTGCCGATGTCGCCGACCGCTCCCGAGGACACGAAAACGAAGCGGGGAGAGCCCGAGTGCTCCGCTGCGGTGAGCAGCCGCGTGGTCCCGCCCACGTTCACTTCCTGCAGCAAATCGGGGTTGTTTTCGTCGGTGGAGCCAGCCGCATGGAACACGCATGCCACGCCCTCCATCGCCGTGGCCAGATCGCCCTTCTTCTCCAAATCGCCTGTGACGGCCCCGGAGCGGAGTTCTTCGGGTAGTGCCTCCGCCCGCCCGTCCCTTACCAGGCAACGAACTTCATGGCCCTTCGAAGCCGCTTCCAGGGCCACGCGACTGCCGAGGAAGCCCGTAGCACCGGTGACCAGGACACGCATATCGGCAGAGTAGCCCCACAGGGAGCCCTTTTCGTCCTAAGGTTTCCTTCGTGAAGGTGCAACTGCTGACGCCCCTCCTCCAGAAGAGTGCCTGGGAGGACGACATCAACACCAAGTGGCCGCCGCTGGGACTGCTCTACATTGCGTCATCCCTGGAGGCCCAGGGCCACCAGTGCAATCTGATCGAGCGGCGCCGCATCATCCACGACCGCCCGCGCACCGAGGAGAACCTGGCGGAGGTGGACGAGGTGATGATGAAGGAGATCCTCGCCTTCCGGCCGGACGTGATCGCCGTCACCTCCATGACCTTCCATATCATGGACGCCTACCGGGCCTGCGAACGCATCAAGCGTGACCTGCCGGACTGCGAGATCATCATCGGCGGGTCCCATCCGACCGCCATGCCCGAGCGCACCCTGGATGAATGCCCCGCGATCGACGTCGTGGCCAAGGGGGAGGGCGAGGAGCTGATGCTGCAGTTCTGCGACGGAGAGACCCCGCGCGAGGAGATCCAGGGGCTCTACCTGCGAAACGGCGGCCCCGGCGGGGTCACGTTCACCGGGATCCGGCCGACCGTTGACGATGTCACGGCCGTCCCCTGGCCGGCGCTCCATCTGGTGGACAGGGACTTCTACTTTGAGCGGTCGAGCCAGCTGTTCCGCGGGTTCTACCTGCGCGGCACGACGATGTTCACGTCGCGCGGATGCCCCTTCCGCTGCGCCTTCTGCCAGGCCCCCCAGATCGCCGACTCCAACGAGGGCAAGTTCGTGCGCAGCCGCGACGCAGCCGACGTGGTGGCCGAGGTCAACCACCTGATCGACGAATACCAGGTCGAGGGCATCTACTTCAGCGACGACGTCTTCACTGTGCACCGCTCGCGGGTCGAGGAGGTCTGCAACGCCTTCATCGAGTCGGGCATCAGCGAGAAGATCGTCTGGTGCTGCAACGTCCGGGTGGACCTGGTGGACCAGGATCTGCTGGACCTCATGAAGCGCGCGGGCTGCGTGAAGATGCTGTTCGGCATCGAGTCCGGCTCCGACATCAGCCTGCGCCGGCTGAACAAGGGCGGCCAGGCCAGCGCGGCCAAGAACGTCGAGACGATCAAGAAATGCGAAGCGGCCGGCATCGGCTGCGAGACGGGCATCATCCTCGGTCTTCCCGATGACACCGAGGAGGACATCCTCGCCACCATGGCGATGCTGAAGGAGTGCAGGCCCAGCCGCATCAACCGCGGCAAGCTCTATCCCATCCCAGGGACCCAGTTCTACACGGAGCTTTTCGCTGAAGGCCGCATCGATCCCGACATCCCCTGGGACCGGATCCAGGACGCCTACACTCGGGCCGATTTCACCTTCGCCGCCATGACGCCGCGCGACTTCCGAAAGCTCGAGGCCAAGTTCGACCGCGAGCTGACCCTGCCCACCAACTACATGTTCATGGTCCGCTCGAACTGGCGGCACCATCCCACGGTGGCGATCCGGCAGTTCCTGCTGATGGTCGGCCACTGCACCACGCTCCGGCTGCCGCTCTCCTTCCAGGATTGGACGCGGCGATTCCTGGAGCGCTTCCGCGTCAAGAGCCGCTTCGTCTTCGAGTAGCCGCAGGCAAGGCGGATCAGGAGACGCCGGCGATCTCCCTGAACAGGTCCTCGGTGCGCGCGAAGATCGTGGAGCGCGCGAAGCCCTGGACCTTTTGGCGTGATGCCTCCGCCAACTCCTGCGCGTGCTCCCTGTTCCCGGTCAGATCTCGGATCGCGTCCACGATCGCGGGCACGTCCTGGAAGTCGTAGGTGCGGCCGGTCACCCCGTCCTCGATCAGTTCCGGGTTGCCGCACACGCCGCTGACCGCCGCCGGCGTGCCGAGCCACATCACCTCGAGCAGCGTATGGCTGAGCCCCTCGTAGCGGCTGTTCAAGAGAAACAGGTCGCTGGCACGGATCCAGGCGGGGATGTCCGCGTAGGGAACGTTGCCGAGGAAATGGACGCGATCGCCCAGCCCCATGCCCTCCGCCAGTTGGGTCCAGGCCTGCTCCTCGGTCCCGTCTCCGGCCACATACAGGTGGTGGTCCGCGCCGAAATCGTCCAGCGCCCGGATCAGGCCGTCCACCCCCTTCCAGACCATCAGTCGCGCGATGCACAGGAGCACGACCCGGTCGCCCGGCAGATCAAGCCGCCGGCGCGCCGCCGCCCGGTCCAGATCGACCTTCAGCGGACCGTGGTAGGCGTTGTGGATCAGCCGGACCTTTTCCGGCTCGACCCCGTAGTGCTCGACGATGTCCTTCAGGAACTGGCTGGGCGCGATAATTGCGCCCATCCAGTCCCACCACTTGCGCTGCAGACGCCTGGCCCAGGCCACCCTCCACCCGTAGTCCCGGTGCACATAATCACCAATCGCGTCGTCGTGCAGCCCCATCCGGTGGCTGATCTCCCACGTGCCGTCCACGCAAACCCGGATCACCATCCGCCGGCCGCGCAGCCGGCCAGCCAGGGCCACCAGGTACGCCAGATGCTCGTTGATGTAGAGCAGGTCGCAGTCACGGGCGTGCCTGAGGACCGCCATGAACGACTTCAGGTAGCGGACCGGCATCCAAGCCCGCGGGACGCTCACTACCTCGAACGGCCACCCCTGCGGATCGGGATCGGAACAGAACGCCACCACCTTGACCTCGTGGCCCTGTTCGACCAGATAGGTCGCGATGCTGGGCACGTAGGTGGCCGGTCCGCCCAGGTCGGGCGGAAAGATGGGGCTCGTGATGACGATCTTCACGGTGAGGGCGGGGCGCAGACTAGTGGGGCCGCGCCCGGCGCTCCAGCCGCCGGACCGTCTTGGCATCAAAGGGCCCCGGGTCCAAGTCCGGCGACGCCAGTGTTCCCGATGCCTTGGCGCCCACCCGCGGCCCCGGACCGACCCTGAGCCCTGCATCCATCAGCGAGACGCGGACCGCCGCCGACGCCGTGTAGGTAGACAGCCAGGAGCCCGGCGCCATCCGCACCGCGATGCCCTGCAGGAACGCGTCCGTCCAAAGAGATCCGTCGACCCCCGGCGAGAAGGGGTCGAGAAACACCGCGTCGTAGGCCTTCTTGCAGGGCTCCGCCGCCAGCGTCTCGCGGGCGTCGCCGATGAGCACCCGCAGGCGGCCCAGACGTCCCGGGAAGAGCACCCCGGCTCCGCGCGCCAGCTGCTGGTCCGCCAACGCACGCTCCAGGGCGATGCACACGGGCCGGTGCCATTTCAGGAAGCCGTCCGGCGCCGTCTCGGTCACTGCAGTTCCGGCCGGATCGCCAAGGAGCCCGATCGTCCGTTCAATGACGCCAGGGTCGATCTCCAGGGATACGGCGTTCAGCGGACGGCCGGTCCCCTCGAGCGCCTCCAGCGCCGCCGCCAGGTTGAAGCCCAGCCCGGTGCCCACATCCAGCAGATGCACGGCGCCGGGTTGAATGCGGTCCGCCAGTCGACAGGGCCCGGCGTAGCGCTCCCGAGCCTCGGTCCAGGCGCCGGACCGCGAATGGCAAGTCTCCCCGTGCAGGGGATGGGCCAAGGTCACTGATCCGTCGTCCGTCCGCTGCAGAGTCCATTGCGGTTGTGCCAAGACCCCATCCTAGGGGCCTCAGTCGTCCGTCAGAGGTCGAGCCAGGCCGGTCAGACGGCGGAATCCGGATGCTGCCTGGTGCACGCCCCCACCCGAATCCACTCGAAGCAGCCGGTCACCGGCCGCCACCCAGGCGCCGCCGCAACCGTCCGACTCCACCCGGTCATGGGGACCTCCCGGGATCGACGCCCACGACCTGGCCTGACCGGACCTGCTTCCCTGGAGCCTCAGGAACGGCTCCACCGTTGAGGCCATCCACACGGCAGGCGAGCCCTCGGCGGGCGCCAGGTGTTCGGCGCCTGCGAGCCCGGGCCCCTCCCAGAGGACCGACGCATCGTGACCCAGCAGCAGCACCCGCCCCTGGCCGGCCGCGTCCAGTGCCCAGAAACCCCCGACCGCCGCAGGCTCGAGGTCGGTCAGGACGCCGCCGGGACGGCCCACTCGCACCGGCCCGGCATGGTCCGGCAGTCGCCAGATCTCCCCGGACGCCGTCCCCACCCACATGTCCGTGCCGCCGGCCGGCGCCAGACTGAGAGCCCCCGGGACGGGGTACGAGATGTACTGCACCTCGGGGGGGAAGCCCATGGACACCTCTTCCGAGGCAGGATCGACGATCCAGAGGAGGACGCCGTCCCGGGAGACGGCGAGGTCGGATATCTCGCGGAAAGCCCCGATCCAGGCGCCGATGTGCAGACGGCGGCGCCCCGACGGCACGATCAGGACCGCCCCCTTCCCTGCCACCGGTTCGTCCACCACGACCCACACGGCTCCATCCTTGCGGTGCTGCTCGACCGCCAGGCGTGTCGGACACATGTGGGTCGGACTCGGCAGCCCACTGATCCGGGCCACCTCCAGGCCACGGTCATCCAGCGCAATCACCGCGCCTGCCTCCCTGTCAGAGGCCCACAGAGCGATTTCCTGCGCATTCGCAGCGCCCCCCACCATGAGGCCCAGCACGACGACGCCGAGGACCTCTAAACGGCTGCCAGCGCGCACCGGACTCTTCCCCCCGGCTCGTCGGCGGTCACCTCGAAGCCCTCCGCACGGAGCAGGCGGGCCTTGAGGGCCACGCCTCCGCCGAATCCCGTCAGCCGGCCGCCGGCCCCGATCACCCGGTGGCAGGGGACGATCAGAGGCAGCGGATTCGCCCCGTTGGCGGCCCCCACCGCACGCACTGCGGTCGGCTGACCGATGGACGCTGCGACCTCCCCGTAGGTGCGGACCTCTCCCCACGGAATGTCCGCCACCACATCCCAGACGGCCCTCTGGAAGGCGGTGCCCTCGAGGGCCGTGATCGAGAATTCGAGATCCCGCCCACGACCCTCGAGAAAGGCTGTCAATGCCGTGAGGGCCCTGCGCACCGCCAGCGCCGCCGGACGGCGCGAGCGGTCGCCCTTGTGCACTTCGACGGCGCCTGGCGCCTGCCCCCAGCGGCGCAGCACCTCCTGCTGGGCGCCCCCTTCGCCGGGCAGCCAGATCCGGTGCACCTGCCCCTTCGGTCCCGCAGCAGCGGCGACTGCACCCCCGTCCGTTTTGCTCTCGCCCCAATGGATGTGTCTTGCCAGCGTCATGTGTCTGCTCCCTGCGGCGCCTATTCTGCCGCTACAGGAACGACGCACGAAGCGTCCAGGGATTCGGTATTTCTTCCCTAATTCCCTTCAAGAGCGAGCCGGTAGCAAGCCGATGGAAGCGTGTCATGTTGACCATTGCGCTCACGCTGTATGCACTGCCCGCCCTGGCCCCTGTTTCGACGGATGAGCTGGCCCCCGTGAGCATCACGGTCCAGCCCGGCATCGCCGGTTCCACTACTACGCTCCGGACCCACGGCGGCCCGGTGGCGCCTGCGCAACGGCTCCTGGCGGTCGCGCTGACCCCCGCCCCCCTGCAGATCCCGGACTGGTTTCCTCTGGACCAGCTCCAGGCGCAGGCCTCCCAGAGCCTTCTCGTCGTGCCCGTCGAGCAGGCTCTCGATGTCTGGGTCCCCAACAAGTGGCTGGGCAGCACGCTCTACGTCCGTGTCGTCGTGCAGGACGCAGACTTGCCGGGCGGCGCGGTCGCCAGCCCCATCGAGACGATCACATTCGCCCCGTTCCCCAACCTCACGTTCACTCCGACCGGCCCAGGCCAGAACCTGACCGACGGCATCACCGTCGAGCTGGCCGACCAAGCGGCCGTCGCCCGGTCCCGCGAGCCCCTGACGTTCGGGATCCCGATTCCCGAGTTCGAGGCACTCAAGGACCTGGACTCGCTGGAGCTGGTGGACGCGAGCGGGCTCCCCTTCCCGGCCGCCTTTTCGGTGGCCACCCGGTGGGGCAACGTGGGCGACACGACCGCCGCCGTGCAGTGGCTGCACGTGAAGACCAATGTGGACCTGGCCGCCGGCGCGAGCCGCGAGCTGTCAGTACGCAGGCGTCCCGGCGCACCTCTCGACATCATCATTCCCCAGGCTTCGCTCACGCAGCTGGTCGACCGCTTGGTCGTGGACACCGGCCTGGCCCGATTCGAGGTGGACCTGGCCGCCTTCGACCTGTTCCGCGAAGTCCACGTCGACCGCAACATGAACGGGGCGTTCGAGCCGGATGAGCGACTGGTCGCGCCGCACGCCGACCGCGGCGCATGGATCACGGACGACTTCGGGGTCGCCTACGGCACCCGCCACGGCCAGACGACGGTCGAGATCGAGGAGCACAGCCCCGCCTTCACGCGTTTGGCGTTCCGCAGCGAGCACCGCGCCGCTGCGGGCACCGGCGGCATCGGCCGCGACTTCCTGCGGACCACGACCCGCATGACCTTCGTCTACGGATCCGCCGACGTCCGCATCGCGCACACGGTCCGCAACGACTACCTGGCCAATCCGCTGGGCCCCGTGTCGTTCGACGACTACACCCTCGCCCTCGGCCTGGACGAGGCCTCCACCGTGACAGGCCACCTGGGCGGCCAGGGCAGCGCCAACTCCAGCGTCCTGCCGCACATGCGGAAGGTGGTCCTGTTCCAGGACTCCAGCGGCGGCCCCTCGTGGGACGCGCCCGTCCACCCGGACGTCGATTTCAAGGGCTACCAGCACTTGGACGTGATCGGGGAGGGCACCCCCACCGTCGCGGACACCGGTGACCGCGCCGAGGGCTTTGGAACCGTCTCGACGGCGAACGGCTCCCTGACCGTCGCGGTCCGCCACTTCTGGCAGTCCTTCCCGAAGGCCCTGACCCTGGACGACGTCGGCAGCGTCACGCTCGGTGTCTGGCCCGGCGGACACGACCACAACTACTGGATGGACGACTTCTCGCGGAAGACGACCCGGTTCCTTGCGTCCTACGCCACGGGAGCCGTGTCCAGCAATGCCGCGCGCAGCAAGTGGATGGCCTTCGAGATGCCGATCATGCCGGTGCTGGATCCGGACCAGGTCCGCGACGCCCGTGCGTGGGGCGACACCGGCGATCTGGCCGAGACTCCCGACCTGCCCGTCCAGTACCCCGGACTGGCCGATTCCTACCGCCAGACGATCCTCAACATGCGGGACGTGACGGACGACTGGGGCTGGACCGTCCATGGCGAGTCCTGGTCGATGATGAACACGCACACCACCGGTTCCCCCCGCAACCGGCTGACCTACTTCGACCGCTGGGTCCAGACCGGCGAGCGCGCTTTCTTCGAGACTTCCGAGGAGTTCGCCCTCCACTCGATGGATCTGCGCCCCTACCACGTCGAGGGCTTCAAGGCCTACGAGTACCCCGGCGCCTACCTGTTCGAGGGCGTCCCCTACAACCTGCCCAACAACCTGAAGACCCAGTTCCACGACCTGGGACGGGCAGCCGTCCTGCAGGCGTCGCACCCCTACGCGGCCTACCGCCAGGACATTCCGCTGACCTGGTCCGGACTGCCGGCCACCAACGACAACATCAACGGGTTCGACTACCAGCACCACATGGCTGACGACCTGTACGAGTACTACCTGCTGACAGGCGAGCCCCTGGCCCTTTCGGCCCTCGAGCACATGGGCCAGGCCCTGCTCACCTACCACTCGGTGAAGGGTCCGATCGGAGGCACCAGCGCCTCCGACGACGACCTGGCGGCAGCGCGCGGCTTCGGCTGGACGCTCCGCTCGATGGTCCGCATCTACAACGTCACCGGCGAAACCGACATTTGGGACGGCATGCGCCAGCTGGTCGAGAACCTTGACGCCAACCGGGGCCCCTACGCGGTCACCGGCGAGTCCCGCGACGGCTGGTATGTCGACCACAAGCCCAAGTCGAACATCCTGGGCGGACAGTCCTGGTACGAGTCGCCCTGGATGATGGGCCCCGCGCTCATGGGACTGGCTTCCTACCGCACCATCGGCGGGGACCCGGCACTGGTCGATCCGATCCTGCAGGCCGGCGCCGACTACCTGGTCGACCACGCATGGAAGGGCCCCCAGCTGTCGTTCGCCAAGGCGCTGGACGTCGCCGACCCGAACGTCTGGCAGGTGGACCCCGACCAGAACGGCCTGCCCCGGTGGATTCCCTCGGCCCTGGCCGCTGCCTACCGGGTCCATCCCCGCCAGGAATACCTCACCGTAGGGATGGAGGTGCTGGCCGCCGCGCAGGCGCTCCCGTCCAACCACTTCACGATCACGCACTCCTCCTGGCACTGGTGGAGCACCTTCCTGCCGGTGGCCGTGGAAGCTGGACTGGATCCCTATCCGGATGCCCCGTAGACGGCCGATCTGGGGGATACTTGGAGTGTGAACCCCAGGGCACAGGAGAGCGTTGCCAGGCACCAAATGACATCCAGGGACTGGATGGTCCTCTTCTTCCTGGTCGTGTTCGCGGGGATGTTCATCCGGCACATGATGAAGAGGGTGAAGGCCGCCGTGCCCTTCATCCCCCCGGCGGTCGAAATCTCGGTGAATCCCACGATCACGGGGCTCCCGACAACTATCTCTGTGCGCGGCGGTCCTGTTGCGCCCGACAAGCGCTGGCTCGCGGTCGCGGTCGACCCCGGCTTCCTGAGCATCCCCGGCAACTTCCCGCTGGACTCGGTGGCCGGCCTCGTCGCGCCGGGGCTGTTCGTGATCCCCATGACGCAGGCCGCGTGGACGCTGTTCACCGGCCCTAAATGGGAGGCCTTCCCGCCCCTGTACATGCGCGCCATCGTCCAGGACTCCTCGATTGCGGCCGGCGGCGTGGTCAGCAACATCGTCACGGTCAATTGGACCCCGCCTCCTTCGCTGGCCTTCTCCGTCCCCGGTTTCGGAGGCGATCTGTCGTCCGGCATTCCGCTCACCTTCAACGAGGGTGCAGGCACGTTCCGGAAAGGCGAGCCGGTCACGTTCGGGGTGCCCATAGCGGCCGCCGAGGGCCTGACCGACCTGTCGACCCTGGAACTGGTGGACGCCATGGGCACGCCGCTGCCCGCGTCGTTCCAGCCCACCACGCGCTGGGGACGCCTCAGCGACACCAGCGCGCCCGTCCAGTGGCTGCACGTGCAGACCCACCTGAGCCTCACCCCCGATGAGACGTCCTTCCTGGCCCTGCGGCGCCAGATGACGGCGATCGAGGACGGCGGCCTGCTGGACGAGCGCGTGGCGCTGACCCAGATCGGGACCGATGTGGTCGTCGATACGGGGACCGCGCGCTTCGAGATCGACCTGGCGGCCTTTGACCTATTCGACGCGGTCTATCTGGATCGGGATGGCAGCGGTACTTATGACGGAGGCGAGCGGGTGTTTTCCGGCTCCCCCTCTCCTGCGGTCCGCCTGACCGATCCGCTCGGAGTGGAGTACGCCACGCGGCATGCGGCCGCGGCCATGGACATCGAGGTCCATTCTCCTGGCTTCACCCGATTGGCCATCCATAGCGAACACCGCTCGGCATCGGGCGGCATCGGACGTGACTACCTGCGGACCACGACCCGGCTGACCTTTGTCCACGGGTCGAGCGACGTGCGCGTGGCGCACACCATCCGCAACGACTACCTGGACGATCCGCTCGGCGCGGTCGCGCTGGGCGACTATACGTTGAGCGCCGGAGTGGACCCGACCGCCCTGGTCGGAGCCCTGGTGGGCGGAGAAAGCCAGGCCGCGGTCCTGCCCAGCGCGCACGTCGAGATCCTGACCGCGCCCGGCACCGGCCTGTCGATCTATCAGGACTCGAGCGGAGGGCCCAACTGGTCCAAACAGTCATCCGACCCCACCAAGCATCTCGGCGTCGCCTTCCAGGGCTTCCAGCGATCCCGTCTGACTCCGGGCGGCAGCCAGACGGTCATCGACACCGGGCTCCAGGTCCAGGGCGTCGCCGCCGTCTCGCTGCCCAACGCCTCCCTGATCGTCGCAATGCGCCACTTCTGGCAGAAGTTCCCGCAGGGCATGACGGTGCACGCCGACGGCAGCATCGAGGTCAGCATCTTCCCGCACCAGTGGGGCGGCGTGCACTGGATGGATGACCTGGCCCGGCGCACCACCTATCTGCTGCTGTCCTACGGGCTCCAGCCGGTGTTCGGCACGAATGGCCAGGCTGCCTGGCAGGGCCACGAGGCCCCGCTGGTCCCCGTGCTGGATCCCGCCTACATCAGTGCGACGCGGTCCTGGGGAGACACCGGTGACCTGCCAATGCCTCCTGACGACCCCTCGACCCTGGCCGCCACTGCGGCCAGCGTCCGCGCCTCGGTCCTGAAGGACCGCGACAACCTGGACAGCTGGGGCTGGACCGTATTCGGCGAGACCTGGGGGTCCCTGAACACCCACACCACCGGCTCGCCGCGCAACAAGCTGAGCCACTTCGACACCTGGCTCCAGACAGGCCAGCGCGAGTTCTGGGACACCGCCGAGGAGTTCGCGCTCCATTCGCAGGACGTGAGGCCCTACCACGCAGAGGGCTTCTTCGCCGCCGACCGTCCCAACGCCTACCTCTACGAGGGGCCGCCCTACAACCTGCCGCAGGGAAACCTGTCGTCGGCCGGCGACGACATCGGCCGCGCCGCCACACTGGTCAATGTGGACGATGCCTACCGGGCGGGGATCCCCCTCAATTGGACCGGGTTCCCCAAGTCGCACGGCAACATGAACGGCTTCGACTACCAGCACCACACTGCCGACGACATCTTTGAATATTGGCTGCTGCGAGGAGACCCGCTGTCCCTGGAGGCGCTCGAGCACATGGGCCAGGCGATCCTCTCCTACAAGAAGGTCAAGAACGTCACGGGAGCCGCATCGGCCGCCTGGGCCTCGAATCCGTTTTCATATGAGCAGGGCGCCACACAGTACGACCTGGTCGGCGTGCGCGGCGTCGGATGGACCCTGCGCTCGATGGCGCGCGTCTGGCGCACCACCAGCGACGAGGATCTTCTCGTTGGCATGGGGGCACTGGTCGACAACCTGGACAACAACCGGGGACCCTACGCCGTGACCGGCCTGGCCGCCGACGGCTGGCTGGTGGACCAGCAGGCAACCAACAAGCAGCAGTTCGACCTGGACGGGGACGGGATCCAGGAGACGAAACTCGACTACGAGTCGCCGTGGCAGATGGGTCCGGGACTGATGGGACTGGCCTCCTATCGCAGCGTGCTGGCCAGCATCGGCGCCTCCACCATCCAGGTCGACTCGATCATGCAGGCCGGCGCCGAATATCTGGCGGACGCCGCCTGGCAGGACAGCCTCCAGAACCCGGCCTCCGCGTATTCGGGCATGTTCCCGAAGGCAGTCCACGTAACCACGAAGGGGACCTACGCTTCCGATCCATCGCTCTACCACTTGACCCTCAACAACCAGACCGATCCGACGTCGGGCACCGCGTGGGGCACGGTCGTCGCCCTGAGCCGCTGGACCGTCTCGGGACTGGCCGCCGCCACGCAGATCACCGGGGATCCGAAATACCTGGACCCCGGGGTCGCGCTCCTGAACCAGACCATCGAGAAGGGTGACTTCACGGTGGCCGACAAGGACTGGCACTGGTGGATCGTGTGGCTGGAGGAGGCCAAGAAGCACGGGCTGGTGGACGCGGCCGGATTCCCGACCCAGGGTCAATAGCTTCAGGGCGGTTTGACTCGCAACGCGGCGCCGCGACGGGGCTAGCATTGCCATGATGGCCCTCTGGCTCGCAGCCCTGGCAATGGCCGCCCCTGTCCAGGGAGCAGGGAAGCCTGCGCTTTCCCCCGCTGACGTGGTCGCGCGCGTGAAAAAGGAGGGTGCCAAGGCCCCCACCAGCCTCTACCACGACGCCGTCGCCAAGGGGGACCGGGCGGCTTGGGACGCAATCGTCGAACTCGACCGCATCGTTGTCTGGCCCGCCCAGAGAAGGGTCCTGGTCGCCGAGTACAAGCACTTTTCCGGCAAGGGCGACCTGGCCTCGCGTGCCGTCGCTCGTCTTGAGGCCCTGCTGGCCGGTGACGCATCCAAGGACTGGAAGACCGCGGGCCGGGCGCTGGCCTATTTCGGGGATCCAGCCCACAGGATCCTGAAAAAGCACCTGGACGGTGTGGGCAGGAAGAGGCCAAGCGTGCGGCTCGGCTGCGTCGTGGGTCTGGGGGCCTTCAACCCCCCGCGCGAAATCCTCCTGCTGGCCGCGGCGGCGGTGGAAGACAAGAGCGTCGATGTGCGTTCGGCCGCGGTGACTGCACTAGGCCGCGCGAAGGACTCGGAGGCAGCCGGCGCGGCGCTGGTCCAGGCCCTCGAGGACGAGGAGGTCCGCATCAGGGCCACCGCCTGGAGGGCTCTCGCCAAGCGCGGACACAAGGACCTGAAGAGGCTGGCGCTGAAGGCGGCCGGCCAGGAGCGGGCCGCCGCCATCCGCGGGGCGATGGTTGACGTGTTTGCAGGGCTGCCCGGGTCGGACTCGGCCAAGATCCTGATCGAGTGGGGACCGACCCTGACCGGCGCGGGTCGGACCAAGGCAGTCGAGGCCCTGCGAAACGACCCCTTTCCCAAGACCGAGTCCCTGCTGGTCAAGGAGGTCAAGGCCGCGGCCAGGGACACGCGGGCCACCGAGGCGCTTTTCCTGATCGAGGTCCTGCGGGACCGCGACTCCGAAGCGGTCACCAAGGTGCTGCGCGGCCTGCTGTCTGCCAAGACCGAGGCGGTCCAGGTGGCGGCCGTCCGCGCCCTGGGTCACCGCAAGGCGGAGGACGCTGTCACTGACCTGGACCGCAAGGCCCGCTCCAAGCGCTCGCCCGAGGCGATGCGAGCCGCTTGTGTCGCGGCGTTGGCACAAATCAGGGGCAATGACCCCGAGTGGGCCGAGGCACTGCTGCGCATGGCTGGCAGCCGGGACTGGGTGATGGCCGCCGCTGCCGCCGATGCATTGGGGGCGATGCGGTGGGCGGCCGCCCGTCAGACCCTGCTGGACTGCCTGGATCGGGATCCGTGGCAGCTCCGCGTGTCGGCCACGAAGGCCCTTGTCGCCCTGCGGGCCCCGCAAGCCGTCCCTGCCTTGATCGCTCGCCTGGACCATGAAGGCGGCCGCGTCGGCGACGCGATGGCGCGCGGGCTGCGAGACCTCACCGGCATGCGGTTCGGGGATGTGCCGGCCGACTGGCAGCGCTGGTGGAAGGACCAGGGTCCGGGATGGACCCCGCCTCCCTGGGAGACGATCCGCGACGAGCGCGAGCGATTGGAGGCGGCCCGCGTCGCACTGGAAGCCCAGGGGGGGGTGACCAGGGCCGGCTTCTACGGAATCCCCATGATCAGCGACCGCGCCATCTTCGTCATCGACACGTCGGGAAGCATGGCTGCCAATTTGCAGGTGGGCACGTCGACCATGACCCGCCTGGAGATGGCCAAGCGCGAACTCCTCGGCGTACTGGCCTCGATGTCCACCACCGCCCGGCTGAACATCATCGGATTCAGCACCGGTCTGGGCCCCTGGTCGCGTTCCATGATGCCCGCCAACTCGGAGAACTTGGAGGAGGCGCGCCTGTACGTGGAAAGGATGACCCCCGCCGGCGGCACCAACATCTACGGGGCGCTGAAGCTGGCGTTCGAGGATCCCGACGTTGACACGGTCTACTTCCTGTCCGACGGATCGCCGTCGGGCGGCGCGGTGCAGGCTCCCACCGAGATCCGCGAGGCGGTGCGACGCTGGAACCAGGTGCGCAAGATCGTCATCCACACGGTGTCGGTGGGCCAGGACCTGCCCCTGCTCAAATGGCTGTCAAACGACACCGACGGCCAGCACATCGTCCGCAAGTAGCGGTCAGTCGACCGGTTCCAGGCAATCCTCGGCGTCGTAGGAGGGATTGTTGACGCGCGTCGTCACCTCGCAGATGTCCAGATCGCGTGCCCATGGGCGAAGCACGGGGGACAGATCGGCATTGTCCGGATCGAGCCAGGCGTCAATGTCCCCGGTCTCCAGGATCACCGGCATGCGGTCGTGGATGGGCCGCATGGCGTCGTTGGGCGCGCAGGTGAGGATCGCGCACGTCCCTCCCGAGTCCAGGCCCGCGAAAGCGAAGGGCCGGGCGTCGGGCAGCCGGACCAGCATGGGGCGGCGGGCTCCGGAGTCGCCCGTCCACTCATAGAAGCCGTCTGCCAGGACCAGGCACCTGCCGTTCCGGAATGCGTCCCGAAAGGACGGCTTCTCCGCCGCCGTCTCCGCACGCGCGTTGATGAAGGAAGGCGGGTCCGGCTTGGATCGCGCCCAGGGCGGTATCAGGCCCCAGGTCAGCGCCGCAACTTCGCGTCCTCCGTCGCCTGCCGCCACGCACGCCACCGGCTGGCTCGGCGCCACGTTGAAGGAGGGTGTCATGGCCGATACGCCAGGCTCGCGCACCACGGCATCGAACGCCTCTGCCAGGACCTTGATGGCCGCCTGGCGAACGAACCGACCGCACATGGGCCGGCCTAGCCGCCCCGCTCGTGGACGGCGAACTGTCCCGGCGGCAGTAGGTACAGGAGGTGCCCATATCTGACATGGGGCAGCGTCTGCAGGCGTCGAACGATCTCCTCGAAATGGGGAGTGTCGGCGCGCACGAAGTAATAGTGCCACTGCCGTGGGTTCCCTCTCCGGTCGGCCATGAAGCTTGTCTGGGCCCACCGCAGCCTCTTTGAGATGGCTGCCGCCGCGACGTAGCCCCGCGCTGCCAGGAACCGGTCCGTCACCCGTTCCTTCCCTGTGCGGGCCTTGTAGCGGTTGCCGAGCCTCCGGACCATGACCACGTCCGGATTCAGTTCGTCGAGAAACCGGAGCGACAGCGAGCCGTGTGCAATGGCGGCCGAGTTCAGGCCGAGCAGGTCCACCGACCGCCACCCCGAATAGAAGGGCAGCGCACCGGACTCGCTGGTGAACAGAGTGCCGTCGAACTCGGCCAGTGCCTTGCCAGCGAGCACCCTGTCGGTGATCCGGTAGTCCTCGATGTCGACAGAGTAATCCTGCACGTGGCGCGCAGACCAGGCGGTGGCGGCGATCACGGTCGCTGCCGCAGTGGCGACCACCCAGGGCGGACGCGACGGGCGCCAGTCCCTGCAGAGGCGTACGGAGGCCCACAGGAACGGACCGTAGGCCGGAACGATGAATCGCCACAGGTTTCCCTGCATGGGCCGGATGCACATGACGTACCCCAGATGCACCAGGAAACCGATCAGCACCGGGGCGACGGCGGCGAGGCGGCCTTCTCCTCGGCGCACGCACAGGAGTCCTGCCGTGGCGAGAAGGTAGGGCCAGGACATCCCGGTCACATGGCTCCAGACGTAGTACCACCCCTTGAAGCCGAGCCCGCCCCCCAGGGTGTCCATCTTCACGAAGAAGGTGTTGGGCAGCAGCTGGCCGAGGACCACGACCCGCCACACCGCGTAGAGGCCGACCGCGCCGACGGCGGCCAGGCCCCACTTGATGGTCGGCCGTAGCGTCCGACGCCGACCTTGGAGGACGGCCAGAGTGCCCATGAAGGCGCCGAGGAAGGGGACGGTGTCCGGGCGGCACAGGAGCGCCAGGAATGCGAACGTCCAGCAGGCGGCCATGCGCCGCGACGCCCGCTCGGGCGCGCCGTCCAGCGCGTGGACACCGCTGCATGCAACCCCGGTCAGCAGCACCGTCGTGACCATCGTCTCCATCCCCTGCCAGGTCAGGCGCGAGAGCGAAGGGCTGACCGCCAGGCCGGCCGCGAAGAAGAAGCCGAGGAGCGGGTGGGCGCGGCCGCCCTCCGCCATGATCAGCCACAGCAGGGCGACCGCCGCCGCCGCCGACAGCACGCGCGACAAGACGACGGGGTCGAGCCCCGCCGAGATTCCGGCCGCGTTCACGAGCACCCAGAGCAGGCTCGTGTAGCCCTCGACCTTGCCCTCGCCTGGATTCCAGACCAGGCCGTGGCCGTCCGCCAGATTCTGCGCATAGCGGAACGTGATGAAGGCGTCGTCGAGGACGAAGGGGAAGTAGATGGTCGAGACGGCCGCGAAGCCCGCCAGGGCCAGCAGCCATCCGGCCAGGGCGCCTCGCGGCATGCTAGAGCAGGGACCTCGCGTCCATCTCCGCGGGCGCTTGCAGGCCCATCACGGCCAGCATGGTCGGCGCCACGTCGGCCAGCACGCCCATGGGGCGCAGATCCGCACCCTGCCACGCCTCGCCCACCAGAACGAACGGCACCGGGTTGGTGGTGTGGGCGGTGTGGGGCCCGTCGCTGTCCGTGTCCCACATCTGCTCGGAGTTGCCGTGGTCGGCGGTGATCGCCATGGCGCCCCCCAGGCCGAGGACCGACTCGCTGATGTCGCGCAGGCATCCGTCGATGGTTCGGACCGCGGCCATGACGGCGTCGGGCTTGCCGGTGTGGCCCACCATGTCGGCGTTGGCGAAGTTGATGACGAACAGGTCGGTTTCGCCCGCGGCCAGTCGCTCGAGCACCGCGTCGCGGACCTGAGGCGCGCTCATCTCGGGCTGCAGGTCGTAGGTGGCGACCTGGGGACTGGGGATCAGGCAGCGCTCCTCGCCGGGGTAGGGCTCCTCCTCGCCGCCGTTGAAGAAGTAGGTGACGTGGGCGTACTTCTCGGTCTCGGCGACGCGGGCCTGACGCAGGCCGGCGTTCGAGGCGGTCTCGCCCAGGGTGCCGTGGATCCTGTTCGGCGGGTAGGCGACCGCGCAGGGGAAGTCGGCGCGGTAGCGGGTCATGGTCGCGACCTCGACGGGCGGGCGGCGGGCGCGCTTGAAGCCGGAGAACTCGTCCGAGGTCAGCGCTTCGACCATCTGCCGCATGCGGTCGGCGCGGAAGTTGAAGCAGATCACGCCGTCGCCCTCCTCGATGCGATGCGCACTGCGCTCCCCCACGACCGTGGGCGCGATGAACTCGTCGGTCTCGCCGCGCGCCGTCGCCGCCGCCACCGCTTCGGCGGCCGTCGCGGTCTTCTCGCCCACCCCCGCGGTCAGGCAGTCCCAGGCCCGCTGCGTGCGGTCCCAGCGCTGGTCGCGGTCCATGGCGGTGTAGCGGCCGCAGACGGTGGCAATCACCCCCGTCCCGCGCTCCGCGCAGGCGGCCTCCGTCTCGGCGACGAAGCGCTCCGCGATGTTGGGCTGGGTGTCGCGGCCGTCGGTGATCGCGTGGATCACCGTGCGGTCGCCGCCCAGGCCGAGGGCCGCTGCCATGTCGAGCAGCGCGTGCAGGTGGCGGTCGCTCGAGTGCACCCCGCCGTCCGAGAGCAGGCCGAGAAGGTGCAGCCGGGCGCCGCTCTCCGCCAGCCGCCCCATCAGCGCGGTGAACGCGCCGTTCGCCGCGAACTCGCCGCTCTGGATCGACTCGTCGATCCGCGTGATGTCCTGGTAGACGACGCGCCCGGCGCCCATGTTGGTGTGGCCGACCTCGCTGTTGCCCATCAGCCCCAGCGGCAGCCCGACTTCGACGCCCGAGCAGGAAAGCAGGCAGGACGGGTATTCGGCCTGCAGGCGCAGGAAGGTGTCGGCCGGCGCCTGCAGGATGCCGTTGTGCTCGGGGTCGTCGCGCTGGCCCCAACCGTCCAGGACCACGAGCAAAGCCGGTGCGCCCCGGGCCGCGGTGCCGTCCTCAGCCGCCACTGGATCAGTCCTCAGCCGGTGATTCCTGCCGCCGCCGCGCGTGCGGCGTCGAGGCTGCTGTGGGCGGCGGCCATCGCCTCCGCTGCGCGCGGGTCTCCCTCCATGCCCTCCGCGTTGATGGCCACGTTGCCGAACCCGCCCTCGGCGCCGGTCGCCAGGCAGCGCGCGGCCACGGCCAGGTCGGAGGCCAGGTTCTTGTTGGCGCCGTCCGCGCGCTGGGCCAGCAGGTCCAGCGCCGTGGCACAGAGCTGCAGTGTGCGCTGCGGGACGTCCATGGCGCCCACGGTGGCCGCAGTGATGGCGTCCTTGCGCGCCGTCTTCTCCTCGTCGGTCTCCTTCGGCATCCGGAAGGCCGCCGACACCGCGTCGTAGGCATCGCTGTCCTCCTGGGCCAGGTCCAGCAGGCGGTCGGCCATGCCGGAAAACGTGTCCGCCGCGGCCTCCATGTCCGCCGCGACCGCCTCGTATTTCTCTCCCCTGGTCGAGAAACGGCACACCATCGCGGCCAGCGAGGCGCCCTGTGCGCCGACCGCCGCCGCAGCGGTGCCGCCGCCGGGGGTGGCGCTGCGTTCGGCCAGCGACTGGCAGATGGTCTCGAGGCTGTCTTCGCGGAATGTCATGAGGGGTTCCTTCGGAGTTTCATGAGGCCAGTCTAGCGCCGCTCATCCACTATCCTGCGACGAGCCACACATGGACACCCTTCGCGAGACGCTCTCCTTTGTCGGCGACCGGCCCTACGCCCAGGCGGCGCTTGCGGTTGCCGGTGCCTTCCTGATCGCCAAGATCGCCAGCCTGCTCCTGACCGGCGTGCTGGCGCGGCTGGCGAAGCGCACCAAGTCGGACCTGGACGACCGGGTACTGGCCATGCTGCACCGGCCGGTCTTCGTCACCTTCGTGCTGCTGGGTCTCGCGACCGCCTTCGACATCCTGGCGCCGGGCCGCTTTGATGCCGACCCGCCGGCCCTGCGCCTGGTCGGCTCGCGCCTTCTCGGCACCGCTGCCGTGTTCGTGTGGCTGGGCTTCGCCCTGTCATTCTGCCGTGCCCTGCTCGAGGAGCTGGGCAAGCCGCGCGACCGCTGGCGGGTGGTCGAGCCGCGCACCCTGCCTCTGTTTCGCAACGCGGCGACGGTCGCGGTCTTCGGCGGCGCTGTCTATGTGGTGCTGCTCATCTGGAACGTGGACACGTCGGGCTGGGTGGCGGCCGGCGGTGTGCTGGGCGTGGCGCTGGGCTTCGCGGCAAAGGACACGGTCGCCAACATCTTCGCCGGCGTGGCGCTGATCGCGGACGCCCCCTACCAGGTCGGCGACTTCGTACTGATGGATGACGGGCTGCGCGGCCAGGTCACCCACATCGGCATCCGCTCCACGCGCCTGCTCACCCGTGACGACATCGAGGCCACGGTGCCCAACTCGGTGATCGCCAACTCGCGCGTGGTGAACGAGACGGGCGGCCGCTGGAAGAAGGAGCGCATCCGCATCACGGTCCAGGCAGCCTACGGCTCCGACATCGACCGCGTCCGCGACGTCCTGCTCTCCGTTGCCGCCGGCAACGAGTCGGTCATGGACGAGCCCGAGCCGCGCGTCCGCTTCCGCGAGTTCATGGACCACGGCCTGCGCTTCCAGCTGCTCTGCTGGATCGACGAGCCGGTGCTGCGGGGCCGCGTCACCGACGCCCTGAACGTCGCCGTCTACAAGGGCTTCGCCGACGCAGGCATCACGATTCCGGTGCCCCAGCAGGATGTCTACATCCGCCAACTCCCCCACGCGGACTAGAAGGTCGGTGTGAGGAGCGTCGCCCTCCTTCTGATCTTGGCTAAGGAGGTGATTGCCCGATTCCTAGGAAGACTCTTGCAATTTCCTTGGTCCTCGGACGGGCCCAGGCTTCCCGCCCCCAGGCCCCTGTTCCTTGAGGGGCAGCAGAAGGAATCGCCCCTTCGATTTCCCTATTGGGGCACCACCCCGGGAGGCCCGATCTACGTTGAGCCGGGGGCGCCGGCCTCGATCCAGGCGCGCAGGGTCTCGATCTGGGCGGGCGCGAGGGCCGGCTTCTTGAAGGGCATGCGGTGCTTCGGGTCGTCGGTGGTGACCATGCGGTAGAGGTTGCTGGAGAGCGCATCGCCGGGCACGACGACCGGGCCGCCCTCGCTGCCGGCCATGACAGAGGCGTGGGAGTCGAGGCGCAGGTCGGCCTTGGCGCGGCGAGCGCCGTGGCACATGACGCAGCGGCCCTCGAGGATCGGCAGCACGTCGGCGGTGAAGTCGGGGCCGGGGGGCACGGGCAGCGAGAGGTAGCCGTTGCCGTGGACCATGCGCGCCCCGTAGTGGCCGGCCACGCAGACCAGGAGCGCCGCCGCGACGAGGGCGCGCGGCCGCATCAGGGCGAGGACCGCGCAGCCTGCAGCCGCGACCCCGGCCCAGCGGTGGATCCAGATGTTGGAGAGGGGCTCCTCGCCCCCACCGCCTGGTGATGCGTAGGCCCAGCCCAGCAGCGCGGCCAGGACCGCCGAGGCAGCACCCCAAGCGGCGCAGGTGCGGGCACTGCCCGTGCCGGCGGCCCCGGGGCCGCGGCGCAGGTGGAGGACGAGGGCCGCAAGGAGGAGGGCGATCGGAAAATGGACCACCACGAGGTGGAAACGACCGATCCAACTCACCCAGTCCTGGAGGCTCATAGACCGGATCCTACTTGCGGTTTTGTCACATAGCCGCAACTCGGGACGTTATGGGACGCGTTTGGGGTCTCCGGGACCCACTTCCTGCGGCTATGTGACAAAACCGCAGCTCGATCCAGGGTCTAGGGCTGGATCGTGACCGCCAGGGAGGCGGCGGTCTGGATGCCAAGGGGATTCGCGGCGGGGTTCAGGACCGCCCACTGCGAGTAGAGCGTGCCGCCCACAAGCTGGGCGTCGCTGGGCACGGCCAGGATGATCTGGGCGAAGCC
>CAZZHK010000008.1:0-109418 GCA_964653725.1 uncultured Planctomycetales bacterium
CGACTGCTCCATCCAGCGCCGCCACCAGAAGCTCATCGAGGAGAGCCCCTCTCCCTCGGTGGGCGATGCGCTGCGCCAGACGATGGGGGAACAGGCGATAGCGGTGGCCCGCGAAGGCGGCCTGACCAATGCCGCCACCGTCGAGTTCCTTCTCGACCCCGACGGGAACTTCTACTTTCTCGAGGTGAACGCACGCATCCAGGTCGAGCATCCGGTCACGGAAATGGTCACCGGGGTGGACCTGGTCCAGACCCAGATCCGGTCGGCAGCCGGGGAACCGCTCCCCTTTGCCCAGGAGGACGTGACCATGACCGGCCACGCCATGGAGTGCCGGATCAACGCCGAGGATCCGGACAACGACTTCCGTCCCTGTGCGGGAATGATCGAGCGCTTCGTGCCTCCGGGCGGGTACGGAGTCCGGGTGGACACCCATGTCACCAGCGGCTACACGGTGCCGCCCTACTACGACTCCCTCATCGCCAAGATCATCGTCCACCGGTCGACGCGGGAAGAGACGCTGGCGGCCATGATCGCGGCCTTGCGCGAACTGCAGGTGGTGGGCCCCCCGACCACCGCACGTCTGCTTTCGAGAATTCTCCAGCATTCCGACGTGGCCGCTGGGAGTGTGGATACTTCCTTCGTGGAACACTACTTCGGTGAGCAGGAATGACGCGCATTCCGGCGTTCCTGGCCCTTCTGGGGGCCCTCGCAGGCTGCACATCCCACCAGGGCGCGGTTCGGCCGGCGGTGCGCGACGGCGTGCCCGAAGCCGCAGACAAACCGGTGGCCACCGGCGAGGGCTGGGCCACTCTGACGGTCCAGACCGGTGAGGCGAGCGTGCGTCTGGCAGACCGGTGGACGCGTCTCGACAGCGGCTCCGAACCGATGAAGGGGGTGCCGGTCCGGGCCGCAATCACCATTCCGGTCGGGTCCCGGGTCCAGCTGACCTTTCCGTCATCGCGTCCCGGAATCGGCGCGGTAGGCGAGTTGCCCGATGCCGCTGACGGATTCATGGCACTCCTGGCAGGGATGGGTGCCGCTCCAGTCGCCAGCGGGTCCGCGATCGTGGTGTCGATCGAGGGACCGGCGCGCCTGAGGATCGGCGGGGATCCAGAGCTTCCTCTCGAGGGCATCCTGTCGGTGGCCCACGCGCAGCGGATCAGGCTGAACGCAGGTCGCGGCTCGGATTCCTTTCACGTGCGGCTGGGCGACCGCATCCTTCTCAGGACGGCACCTGGAGGCACCGATCTGGTGGCCAACCGGAATGGTGCACGAATGTCGATGGTCAACCTGGGCGAGAGCCCGGTGGTCTTCCTGACCGGTTCACGGGCTGAAGACATGATCACGGTGGCCTCAGGCGAGACCATCCTGGTGCCGGTGGCGGCGACCTCCGGGCTGCTCATGCAGCCCGAGCGCCGCTGGATCGGGGCCCTGGCCCTCATATCGTCGCCGGACACAGCCCTGGAGCTTCTGGGCACGCGCGGCCGGCTCACCTCCTCCCTTGATGCGCCGACGGTGGCGCACGTGTCCGGCACTGCCCTGGGTCTCGCTCCGGGCCGGCCATGGGTCATCGAGTCGTGGGTCAAATGGCAGTGATCGGCAAGGGACAAGTGGCAGTGGTCACCGGCGGCGCCGGCTTCCTGGGCTCGCACCTGTGCGAGGTCCTGCTGGACGACGGGCTCGAGGTGATCTGCATCGACAATCTGATCACCGGATCCCTCGACAACATCGAGCATCTGGGGAGCGAGTCCCGGTTCCACTACGTAGAGAAGGACGTCAGCGAGTTCATCCATGTGACCGGTCCGGTCGATGCTGTCATGCACTTCGCCTCGCCGGCCAGCCCGATCGACTACCTGGAACTGCCGATCCAGACCCTCAAGGTGGGCAGCCTCGGTACGCACAACGCCTTGGGACTGGCGAAGGCAAAGGACGCCCGCT
The DNA here is from genome assembly GCA_964653725.1 of uncultured Planctomycetales bacterium. Lineage (GTDB taxonomy): Bacteria > Planctomycetota > UBA1135 > UBA1135 > CAZZHK01 > CAZZHK01. The sequence continues at coordinate 1,939 of CAZZHK010000008.1, forward strand.
TCCTGATCGCCTCGACCTCGGAGGTCTACGGCGATCCGCTGGTCCATCCGCAGCAGGAGTCCTACTGGGGCAACGTCAATCCGGTGGGGCCGCGCGGCGTCTACGACGAGGCCAAGCGCTTCTCCGAGGCGATGACCATGGCGTACCACACCCACCACGGGGTCAAGACGCGCATCGTGCGGATCTTCAACACATACGGGCCCCGCATGCGGCTGAACGACGGGCGCGCGCTGCCGACGTTCATGTGCCAGGCGCTGCGCGGCGAGCCGCTGACCGTGTTCGGCGACGGCAGCCAGACACGTTCGTTCTGCTACGTGGACGACCTCATCCGGGGCATCCTGGCCCTGTTGCGGTCCGAGGAGACCTATCCCGTCAACATCGGAAACCCCCACGAAATGACGATCGGGGAATTCGCGCGGGCGGTCCTCGAGATCACCGGATCCGATGCGGCCGTCGAGTACCGTGACCTGCCCCAGGACGATCCCAAGGTGCGCCAGCCTGACATCACGCGGGCGCGCGAGATCCTCGGATGGGAACCTCAGATTTCCCTCGAGGCTGGTCTGGCCAAGACCCTGGCGGATTTCCGTGTCCGTCTGGGGTTGGGGAACGGGACCTAGGCCCGTGTGCGGCATCGTGGCGGCCGTCCTCCGGGAGGGGGACGTGATGCCCCTTCTCATGGACGGGCTGCGCAGGCTGGAGTACAGGGGCTACGACTCGGCAGGTGTGGCAGTCCTGAACGGCAGCGACCTCCACGTGCGGCGCCGCCAGGGCAAGCTGGAGGCACTCGACAGCCATCTGACGGATAACCCGGTGCCCGAGGGATGCCGCGCGGGCATCGCACACACACGGTGGGCCACCCACGGGCCTCCGAACGAGCGCAACGCGCATCCCCATGCCGACTGCGCTGGCCGCATCGCGGTGATTCACAACGGGATCATCGAGAACCATACGGCGCTGCGCGCGGCGCTCGAGGAAGCCGGGCATGTGTTCGCTTCCGACACGGACACCGAGGTGCTGGCCCACCTGGTGGAAGCGGCGCTGGACGAGCACCCCGAACTGGAAGAAGCGGTGGCTGCGGCCCTTCGGCAGGTGCAAGGCGCCTACGCCGTGGTGGTCATCGACCGGGATCAGCCCGGCGTGCTGGTGGCCGGCCGACTCGATAGCCCTCTGGTGCTGGGCGTCCTGGAGAATGGCGTGGCGGCCGCATCCGACGCGCCCGCCTTGCTGGCCCACACGCGCGACTTCCTGGTGCTGGAAAACGAGGAGGTGGCCCGCCTGGCGGCGGACGGCTGGTCGCTGATGACCCTGGACGGCGAGGCGGTCGAAAGGGAAACGCACCGCATCGAATGGGACGCCGAGGCGGCGGAGAAGGGCGGCTACGAACACTTCATGCTGAAGGAGATCGAGGAGCAGGCCGACGTCATGGCCCGAACCGCATTTCCGCGCATGGACGAAGCGTCCGGCGACGCGGTCTTCGAGGAAGGCGGTCCGTCTGCGGAGCTGCTGTCGTCGGTGGACCGCGTACTGGTGGTGGCCTGCGGCACCTCCTTCCACGCCGGCCACGTGGCCAAGTTCTGGCTGGAGGAACTGGCGCAGATCCGCGTCGAGGTCGACTACGCGAGCGAGTCGCGCGGTCGGCCCCTGCTGGTGGACGAGGGCACTCTGGTAGTCTCGATCAGCCAGTCGGGGGAGACGGCGGACACCATTGGAGCGGTCCGGCGAGCCCAGTCGCTGGGAGCCAAGACGCTGACCATCTGCAACGTGCGCGGCTCCACGCTGATGCGGGAAAGCGACGCCGTGATCCGCACCCATGCCGGCCCCGAAATCGGGGTGGCTTCGACCAAGGCCTTCGTGGCGCAGCTGGTGGCGCTCTACCTGCTGGCGGTGCGTCTGGGCCGCGAACGGGGCATCCTCGACCGGGATCGTGGCGCGGAACTGCTGCAGGACCTGCGTCTGGTGCGGCCCGGGCTGGAAGCGGTCCTGGACGAGGCATCGCGCGAGCGAATCCGCTCGCTGGCGGACTCGTGCGTCGACGCGAAGGGCTTCCTGTTCCTGGGCCGGGGGATCAACTTTCCCATTGCCCTCGAGGGCGCCCTGAAGCTCAAGGAGATCTCCTACATCCACGCCGAGGGCTATCCCGCCGGTGAGATGAAGCACGGGCCGATCGCGCTGATCCACCCACAGATGCCGGTCCTGGTCGTTGCGACGCCAGGCGATTGCTACGACAAGGTGCGCAGCAACTTCCAGGAGGTGCTGGCCCGCGAGGGGCGCGCCATCGCCCTGTGCGCGCCTGACGACATGGAACTGGCAGACCTGGTCGGTGACGACCGGATCGAGGTCCCGGTGGTGGGGGAACGCCTGAGCCCCATCCTCAACGTGGTGCCCCTGCAGCTGTTCAGCTACTACGTGGCCCATGCCCTGGGTCGCGAAATCGACCAGCCCCGCAACCTGGCCAAGAGCGTGACGGTCGAATGAGCGTCCTGGCGGACAAGTTCACAGCCGGCGAGGCCATCGTGGCCGTGGTCGGGCTCGGCTACGTCGGCCTGCCCCTGGCAGTCTCGTTCGGGCGGGGCGGCATGACGGTGGTGGGAGTGGACCCCGACACGGCCAAGGTCGCCGGCGTGGGGCGCGGCGAGTCCTACATCGAGGACGTGCCCGACGCCGACGTCGCCGCCCTGGTCGAGGCCGGGCGCCTGTCTGCCACAACCGACTTCGGCGTCCTGGCCGACGCGGACGCGATCGTGGTCTGCGTCCCTACACCGCTTCGAAAGACCCGTGAGCCGGATGTCTCCTATGTTCATGCGGTCGCCGAGGAGGTGGGCCTGCGTCTTCGCGAAGGCCAGCTGGTGGTCCTGGAGTCGACCACCTATCCAGGCACGACCCGCGAACTGCTCCTCGAGCGGCTCGAGGAAACAGGCCTGAAGGTGGGCTACGACTTCTTCCTGGCGTTCTCTCCCGAGCGGGTCGACCCGGGCAACGCCGACTGGGGCATCGCAAACACACCGAAGGTGGTGGGCGGGATCACAGAGGCGTGCACGGAGGCCGCCGAGGCCCTCTACCAGACGATTTGCGAGACCGTCCACACGGTCTCCAGTCCCGAGGCGGCCGAGATGGTGAAGCTGCTGGAAAACACATTCCGGGCCGTGAACATCGGCCTGGTGAACGAGTATGCGCAGGTCTGCTCGCGTCTGGGGCTGGATGTGTGGGAGATCGTCGAGGCGGCCGCGACCAAGCCGTTCGGTTTCATGCCGTTCCAGCCCGGGCCCGGCATCGGCGGCCACTGCATCCCGATCGACCCCCAGTACCTGTCGTGGAAGATGCGCGCGCTGGACCGGCCGGTGCGGTTCATCGACCTGGCGGAGGAGGTCAACCGGGGGATGCCCCCGCACGTGGTGGAGGGCTGCTGGCGGATGCTGGACGAGGTCGGCAAGACCCTGCGCGGCTCGAAGGTCCTGCTCCTGGGCCTGGCCTACAAACCGGGTGTAGGGGACACGCGCGAGTCCTCCGCCCTCGACCTGGCGCGGCTGATGCTCGACGACGGCGCCGTCGTCAGCTGCTGGGATCCCCATGCGGGGCCGATCCAGCTGGACGGCGAGGAATTGGAGAGGTTCGAGACGCTGGATCCGGACGTGCTGGCTGCGGCCGACCTGGCGGTCATCGTGACTCCCCACGAGGAACTCGACCTGGACCTGGTGCTGGAGCACTGCCCAAGGGTCTACGACACGCGGGGCGTGACGCGCGGCTGCGGCGGCGAAGCGGTGGTGAGACGGCTGTGACCGGACCCGTCCTGGTCACCGGGGGTGCCGGCTTCATCGGCAGCCACCTGTGCACGGCCCTCGCCGCGCGCGGCGACGACTACCGCATCCTCGACAATTTTGATGACTTCTACGACCCGGCGCTCAAGCGGGCGAACATCGAGCTGCTGGAGGCGTCCGGGCCGGTGGACCTGGTCGAGGGAGATCTGCGCGACCGCGATACGGTCCGTGCCGCGGTGCACGGGGCCCGCGCCGTCATCCACCTGGCCGCACTGGCCGGCGTGCGTCCTTCGATCGAGCGCCCGCTCGACTACGAGGAGGTCAACGTCAAGGGCACGATGCACGTCCTGGATGCAATCCGCGAGGGCGGGGCAGTCCCGTTCCTGTTCGGCTCGTCCTCTTCTGTCTACGGCGGCAGCAAGGACGTCCCGTTCAGCGAGGACAAGGAGCTGGGCCGCCCGGTGTCCCCCTATGCAGCCACCAAGCGGATGGGCGAACTGATCTGCTGGACCTACCACCACCTCTACGAGATCCCGACGACCTGTCTGCGCTTCTTCACCGTCTACGGGCCGAGACAGCGTCCCGAGATGGCGATCCACAAGTTCGCGCGCCTCATGCTGGACGGACAGCCGGTGCCGATGTTCGGCGACGGCACCAGCCAGCGCGACTACACCTGGGTCGGCGACATCGTGGACGGCGTGATGGCAGCCCTGGACCGCTGCGAGGGCTACGACATCCTCAATCTGGGCGGTGGCCAGACCATCAGCCTGGCCGACATGATCGATGCCCTGGGCGAGGCGCTCGGGGTCGAGCCTGTGGTCGATCAGCTGCCGTGGCAGCCGGGCGACGTGCCCATCACCTACGCGGACGTGACGCGGTCGCGGGCAGCCCTGGACTGGGAGCCCCGGACGCCGATCCACGAGGGGATTGTCCAGTTCGCCGAGTGGATCCGGGGCCAGGACCGGTGAGCGGCACCGCCCTGGTGACAGGCGGCGCCGGCTTCATCGGCAGCCACCTGGTCGACGGCCTGCTGGCCCTTGGCTGGTCGGTCCGGGTCCTGGACGATTTCTCGACCGGCCGTCGCGAGAATCTGCCCGATAGCGGGATCGATCTGATCGAGGGCAGCGTGGCCGACGCTGACGTGTGCCGGGCCGCGGTCGCGGGGGTGGACGTCGTCTACCACGAGGCCGCGCTGGCCAGCGTGGTGCGCTCGGTCGAGGCGCCCCTGGACAGCCACGAGGCCAATGTCACCGGCACCCTGCTGCTGCTGGAGGCGGCCCGCGCGTCCGGTGTGGACCGGTTCGTGTTCGCCGGCTCCTCGTCCATCTACGGGGACCTGGAGGAGCTTCCGAAGCGCGAAGACCATCCCACCTCGCCCATCTCTCCCTATGGCGTCTCCAAGCTGGCTGCCGAGGCCTACATCCGGTCCTTCGGCCTGGTCTACGGGATGCGCACGCTGACGCTCCGCTACTTCAACGTCTTCGGTCCGCGCCAGATGGACGACTCGCCCTACTCGGGCGTCATCGCCAAGTTCTGCCGGGCCGCCGTCCTGGGCGAGGGTGTGGTCATCGACGGTGACGGCGAGCAGAGTCGCGACTTCACCCCGGTGGAGAACGTGGTCCACGGCAACCTGCTGGCACTCGAAGCCGACTACGAGCCTGGCAGCGTGCTCAACCTGGCTCTGGGCGTCCGGGTCAGCGTCAACGAGTTGTGGGCCGGTCTGCAGCGGATCAGCGGGAGTGAAGTGGAGGCCGGCCACGGGGCAGAGCGGGCCGGCGATGTGAAGCACTCCCAGGCCGACATTGCCCTGGCGGTCGACGTGCTCGGCTTCGAGCCGGTCCTGGATTTCTCGGCTGGGCTCGAAAGCACCTATGCCTGGTACGCGGATAACCTCTCCCCATGAAAGGCGTCATTCTCGCAGGAGGTCTGGGTTCGCGGCTGCTCCCGCTGACCAAGATCACCAACAAGCACCTGCTGCCCGTGTTCGACCGGCCGATGGTGGCCTACCCGATCGAGGCACTGGTTTCCTCAGGCATCGATGACGTGCTGCTGGTGACCGGCGGCAATTCCGCCGGCGACTTCCTGCGGCTGCTCGGCAACGGGCGCGAAGCGGGGCTTCGCCACCTTGAGTACACCTACCAGGAGGGCGAGGGCGGGATCGCGGATGCCCTGTCGCTGGCCGAGGACTTCGCCGATGGGGGCCGCATCTGCGTGGTCCTCGGCGACAACATTTTCCAATATTCGATCCGGCCGGTCGTCGAGGACTACCTCAGTCAGGAGTCCGGCGCCCGCATCCTGCTCAAGGAGGTGCCCGATCCCGAACGATTCGGCGTGGCCGAACTGGACGGGGACAAGGTGGTGGGGATCGCGGAGAAGCCGGTCGAGCCCAAGACCTCGATGGCGGTGGTGGGGGTCTACATGTACGACGCTCGGGTGTTCGACATCATCAAGGGGCTGTCGCCCTCAGAGCGGGACGAGCTCGAGATCACCGACGTCAACAATCGCTACATCGACCGCAACGAGCTCGAATACGGGGTGGTGGAGGGATGGTGGACGGACGCCGGGACATTCCCGTCGCTGCACCGGGCGGCGAACCTGGTGGCGGAGGGAGGGGCCAACCTGGCCCACCCCGGCGGGTGACCGACCGGGCACTGGTGACCGGGGCGGCGGGGATGCTGGGCAGCGAGTGCGTCGCTGCCGCGCCCGAAGGCTGGGATGTGCAGGGCGTGGATCTGGGCGATTTCGACATCACGGACCTCGAATCAACGCGGTCGGGCGTGGCCGAGGCCAACCCTGACGTCGTGCTCCATTGCGCCGCGTGGACGGATGTGGACGGTGCGGAGGCAGCCGAGGACGAGGCACTGGCGGTGAACGCGGGCGGCGCTGGCAACATTGCGGCAGCCTGTGCGGAGATCGGAGCCCGGCTGGTATGCATCTCGACCGATTTCGTATTCGACGGGACCGGCACGGAGCCCTACGTCGAGGAGGACCCGGTCGCGCCGGTCGGGGCGTATGGACGGACGAAGCTCGAGGGGGAGCGTCGGGTGCAGGCGGCAAATCCCGGCGCTGCGATTGTGCGCACCCAGTGGCTCTACGGCCCGCGTGGCCGGCATTTCGTCGGCGCCATCACGGCTGCGGCCCGCCGCGACGGCGCGCTGCGCGTGGTAGACGACCAGGTGGGATGCCCGACTTCCTCGATGGACCTGGCACCGGCGCTGTGGCGCATCGCGCTGGAGGGCGAGGGTGGGATCTATCACTGCAGCAGCGGTGGCGCCTGCTCCTGGTTCGAGTTCGCTCGCGCCATCGTGGCGGCGGCGGACCTGGCCGTGGACGTGGAGCCCGTGACCAGCGACGCGTTTCCGAGGCCTGCACCCAGGCCCGCCTATTCGGTGCTCGACAACGCCCGGCTGCGGCGCACCCTGGGGGATCCCATGCGGCCCTGGCATGATGCGTTCATGGGCTTTGTCGATGCGGAGGGTCTGGCTTGACCCGCGTCATCCTGGTGACCGGGGGCATGGGCTTCATCGGCAGCAACCTGGTCAGGAGGATTCTGGAGACGCGGGACGATGCGACCGTCGTGAATCTGGACGCCCTGACCTACGCGGGCAACGCCGAGAACCTGGCGGATCTGGAAGAGAACGACCGCCACGTGTTCGTGAAGGGGGACATCTGCGATCGCGAGGCGGTGGACTCGCTCCTGGACTCGAACGGCGTGACCCACGTCATGCACCTGGCCGCCGAGAGCCACGTGGACCGTTCGATCCTGGGGGCTGAGGCATTCGTCCGGACCAACGTGATGGGAACCCAGGTCCTGCTCGACGCGTGTCGTTCGGCCGGCATCGAGCGGTTCCTTCACTGCTCCACGGACGAGGTGTACGGCGACCTGGGAGAGGCGGGCGGTCTGTTCCTGGAGGACACGCCGCTGGCGCCGAATTCCCCCTACTCGGCCAGCAAGGCGGCCAGCGACATGCTGGTCCGGGCCGCCCACCACACCCATGGCATGGACGTGGTCACGACGCGGTGCTCCAACAACTACGGGCCCTACCAGTTCCCGGAGAAGCTGATCCCGTTGATGATCGCCAACGCCCTGGAGGGCGCCGCCCTGCCGATCTACGGGGACGGGAAGAACATCCGCGACTGGCTGTACGTGGTGGACCACGCCGACGCCCTCCTGTGCGTGCTGGAAAACGGCGCGGCCGGGCGCGTCTACAACATCGGCGGCAACTGCGAACAGGAGAACCTCGCCATCGTCAGGGCCATCCTGGACGCTGTGGGGGCCTCCGACGACCTGATCGAGTTCGTCGAAGACCGGCTTGGACATGACCGCCGGTACGCGATCGATGCATCGAGAATCAGGGAGGAACTCGGCTGGGAACCGGGCTTTACCTTCGAGGAGGCGCTTCCTGCGACGGTGGAGTGGTACGTGTCCAACCGGGAGTGGTGGGAGAGGGTCCGGTCGGGGGAATACCGGGACTATTACGAACGTCAGTACGGCACCCGATAGAGGCTCCACTCGGGGCGTTTTCCTGCCGATACATAGGAAGACAACCCCTGCCCTGGGAGGGGGAGTGACCATGAAGAGACTAGTCCTCGTAATTCTAGGAATTGCCACGCTGGCCGGCGGCTCCTGCAAGACGCTGGAGGACCCGCGTGTGTTCGAGGTCATGAACCGCAGTTCCTTCGGCAAGCGCTACGACGGCGACGCCCAGGTGGCCAACTACCTGCGCGTCGGCGACGCCATCACCGTGCTCAGCGTGACCGAACCGGAGGAGTTGACGGTGCCCATGGAGGTGATCGACGTGGACGGCACGGTCGTGCTGCCCGAGATCGGGACCTTGCGGGTGGCGGGCCTGACCAGGGAAGAGTCGCAGCGGTTGATCAGGGACCGCTATGCGCTGGTCTTCAACGAGGAATTCGCCGAAAGCGTCGAGGTCCGGATGGCCGCCGAACCCAAGAGCTACATCGTGCTGGGCGAAATCGGCGTCAAGGGGATCCAGCCCTTCATCGCGGACATGACGCTGGCCGAGGCGGTGCTCATGAGCCAGCCCGACGAGACAAGCGCCAACCTGGGCGCGGTCCGCATCATTCGCGGCGACCCGGTGGACCCCTTTGTCATCGAGGTGGACGTGAATGCGATCCTTCTTGACGGAGACACGACCTACAACGTGATCGTGAAGGAGAATGACATCGTTTATGTGCCGCCCACCGCCATGGCGGCGCTTGGCAACTGGCTTGCTCGGGTTACCTCCCCCGTGACCAAGCTCACCAACAGCATCGGCAACATCATGATGCCGCTCCTGTTCGGGATCGGCGGCGGAGGTGGGTCGGGGGCCTTCTTCTGATGCCTGAGCCCACGGGATCCGACATTCCGCAGGGCATTCCGATCCATGAGGTGTTCCGCGTCCTGCGGCGCCGAAAGTGGCAGCTGATCATCCCTACGACGCTGCTGTCGATCGTGGCGATCCTGGTGACCATGCTGCTGCCGAGGAAGTACGAGACCACGGCCAAGATCCGTATCCAGCAGGTGATGAGCGTGGTCACCCAGGACCGGCGGGCGGTGGCCGGGTCCAGCGCGATCGACATCGACGTGCTCAACCTTCCTCAGATCATCCCTGCCCGAAAGAACATCAAGGAAGTGGTGATCGAGCGGGTCCGCTGGGAGGAGTATGCGACCCTCACCATCCTGGAACAGCAGGAATTCCTGGACGAGATCCAGGAGAACGTGACGGTCGAATTGATCACGGGGGCGGGCAAGACCACCAGCGGCAGCGGCACCATGGTGACGCTCACCTACAAGGACGAGGACCGGGACCGGTGCCGGGACTTTCTCTACGAGCTCTACAACCTGTGGATGGAGCAGACCCGGGACGAAATCCGGGACAAGGCGGAGCTGGCAGGCAATGTGGCCCGGACCCGCGCGGCCCAGCGCATGAAGAGTTACGAGGTGGCCCAGCAGGAGGTCCAGCAGCACCAGGACTTCTACGGGATCTCGCCCACACAGCCGGGCGGCGGACGCTCCGAGCGCCAGGAGGACCCGATCGTCCTGGCCCTCGAGGAGGCGCGCACGGAGCGCTCCAGGGCCGAGGTGGAGAAGCGCCGAATTGCGGAGCAGCTGGTTCGCGCCCAGGAGCAGCGCGACTCGGTGCCGCCGTTCATCGAACTGCCCGAAGAGGTTGTCAAGCCGTCCGCGGAGGCCGAGAAGCTGGACCTGCTCAAGGCCCAGTTGGCCGGCAACAGGACGGACCTGACAGAGGCCGAGGATCTGCTGGCAAAGGTGCAGCCCACCCATTCAAGTTATCGCAAGAGGCTCGTCCAGCGTGATAAGCTCGCCAAGGTCGTGACGGATGCCGAGGCCGCTGTCGCAAAGGCATCGCAGGCGCCGGAGGTCCAGATGCCGGACCGTTTCCGGGAGCAGATCGAGAACCCCCAGTACGCGGTCCTGACAGGTGAGATCCAGTCGCTGGACCGTGAAGTCAGGGGTCTGGAGGGAAAGATCCAGTCGCTCGAAGTGGAGATCGAGGACCTGGCCGAGGAGGCGCAGCTTCGTCCTGAGATCTATCGGACCTACAACTCGCTCGTGAACGACATGCAGGAGGCCGAGGCCAAGTACAACCTCGCCCGCACCGAGCTGATCTACTACGACGACCTGCTGTCGGCCCTGGTCGGCAGGGGCGGGGACCCCTTCCTGGTGGTCGAGGCGGCCAAGCGTCCGGTCGATCCGGTCGAGCCGAACGTCTTCATCGTCGGGGGTGTGGGAATCGGCTTCTCGATCGCTGTGGGCTTCGGAATCGTCTTCCTGCTGGAATTCAGCCGACTGTGCTTCCGGGGCGTGAATGACGCGAGCCGCGGGTTGCCGGTGCCGGTCCTGGGCGTGGTCAATTACCTCATCACGGAGATCGATCGGCGGCGCATTCTGCGGCGCAAGGTCGTCACCTTCATGACCACCGCCCTTCCGGTGGCGGTGCTGGGGACGGTGGGGGTGATGTACATGACCAGCCCCGACCTGCTGCCCGTCGGGCTGGTTGCCTTCCTCGACCAGTGGACGGGGAGACTCTCCTAGCAGGGAGGACCGCGCCATGGGCATTCGCGACCTCTGCTTCCTGGCGCTGATTGTCGGGACCTTCCCGTGGTGCTTCAGGCGCCCGTTCGTCGGCCTGCTTGTTTTCTCCCTTCTGGCCTATATGCGGGTCCAGGACCTGACCTGGGGCAGCGTGCGCTACATGCGGTTTTCCATGTATGTGGCACTGCTCATGTTCATGGGATGGCTCGTCTTCGACCGTCGGGCACTGATGATCGCGGACCTTCGCAACTACCTGATGGTGGCCCTGATCGTCCTGGTCGGCATCTCGATGCCGCTGGGAGACTACGTGAATGAGTATGTGACGCGCCGCTATGTGGACTTCTGCAAGATGATCCTCATTGCCCTGTTCACCACGTCGCTGGTCGATTCGCGAAAACGTCTCGACACGCTGTGCTGGGTCATTTGCATCTCGTTCGCGTTCTACGGGGTGAAGAACGGACTGTTCGGCTTCATCCGGGGAAACCCCATTATCCGTGGTCCGGGGGGGCTGCTTGGCGACAACAACGACTTCGCCCTGGCGCTGGTCATGGGCCTGCCGTTCATTCACTACCTGGGAATCGAGGCGACCAATCGGCGGGTGAAGACGGCATTGAAGGCGGCGTTCCTTCTGACCATCTGGACCGTCATCCTGACGCACAGCCGCGGAGGTGCACTGGCCATGGGTGTCACGGTCATGGTGATCGCCTGGCGGTCCCGTGTCCGGGTGCTGGCTTTCGCGGGGCTGGCGGTCGGCGGCCTGGTCTTCCTCCTGATCATGCCGGACACCTACAAGGAGAGGATGGGGACGCTGAAGAAGGGCGCGGAGGCGGACTCGTCGGCCCAGGCGCGCATCAAGTCCTGGGGAATCGCCATGCAGATGATCCGGGCCTTTCCGGCCTTCGGCGTCGGCTTCAACCAGTTCCAGCCGAACTACATCAAGTTCGACCCCCGCACCGTCAAGGAGTACAAGTACGGCAAGACTTGGGTGGCGCACAACTCGTTCCTGCAGATCTGGTCCGAATCCGGGACCATCGCGTTCGCCGTCTATCTGGCACTCTTCGGGAGCACCCTCTTCCTGCTGGCGCGTGTGCGGCGGGAGGCGGCCTCCCGCTACTTCACCTCATGGATTTCAAACTACGCAAGCATGTTCGAGGCAAGCCTGATCGGCTTCATGGTCGGCGGCATGTTCCTCAACCGGGGGCACTTCGACCTCGTCTATCACATCATGGGGATGAGCGTGGTTTTCGCGCGCATCGCGCGAGCCGAGATGCGGAGCCCTGTGCTGCATCCGGAACGCGGGGTGCGCGGAGTGCGTGTGCTGGTCAAGCGGGACTTCGAGCGCAAGCCGCTGCCCGGATTCCGGCCGGCCTAGGCGGCGGGGGACCGGCTCCATCTGCGGCATCTGCGGGATCTACCTGAAGGATGGAGGGAGGACCGTGGACGCGAATCTGCTCAAGCGGATGCGCGAGACCATGGTCCACCGGGGGCCTGACGGGGCCGGCCAGCATGTGGCCGGATCAGCCGGGATCGCCATGCGGCGCCTGGCCATCATGGACCTGGACACCGGCGACCAGCCGATCTTCAACGAGACCGGAGAGGTCTCGTGCGTCGTCAACGGCGAGATCTACAACTACCGGGAAATCAGGGACGATCTGCAGGCCAAGGGCCACACATTCAAGACGGGGTCTGACGCCGAGGTCGTCGTCCACTTGTGGGAGGAGGAAGGACCCGCCCTGGCGGAGCGCCTGCGAGGGATGTACGCGGTCGCCATTCATGACGCCAGGACCAACTCTCTCTTTCTGCTCCGCGACCGGATCGGGATCAAGCCGCTCTACGTGTCGCGCGAGGCTGATCGGGTGTTGTTCGGATCCGAAATGAAGGCGCTGCTGGCAGTACCGGACCTGGACCGGACGCTGTCGCAGAAGGCGGCCGTGGACTACTTCACCTGGCGCTGCACGGTCGGCGAGGACTCCGCACTGGAGAGCGTCGGCAAGCTGCTGCCGGGCCACTGGATGCTGTGCGAGCCGGGCAAGGAGCCTGTGATTCGCCGCTACTGGGCCCTGGAGCCCGTGGGCGAGGGGGATCTTGAACGCGACCCCGACCGTGCGGTTGCGGCGCTGCGTGAACTGGTGGACGAGTGCGTGGACATGCGCCTGATGAGTGACGTGCCTCTGGGCGCCTTCCTTTCCGGCGGCATCGATTCGACGGTGGTGGTCTCTTCCATGACCAGGAGCGGCGGCAGACCGCAGACCTGCTGCGTGGGCTTCGACGAGCGGGCGCATGACGAGCGCGAATTCGCGTCGGTGGTGTCCGGGGTGCTCGGTACGGATCACCGCGAGACCGTCTTGAGGCCTGACCCCGAGACGGTCCTGGACTTCCTGCCGTGGCACTACGACGAGCCCTTCGCCGACGCCTCCGCGATGCCCACCTCCCTGGTGAGTTCGTTCGCGCGGGAACAGGTCACCGTCGCGCTGTCCGGAGACGGCGGCGACGAGCTGTTTGCCGGCTACACCCGCTACAAGGCGGCCCTGTCCGAGGAGTCCTTCCGGTCCCGTGTGCCCGCGGGCCTGAGAAGGGGCGTGCTCAGCCGTTTGGCGGCCCGCTGGCCGCACGGCAGCCGCCTGCCGCGGCCGCTGCGTGCGCGCTTCACCCTCTGGAACCTGGCGCAGGGCGATCCCCTGCGCGCCTATGCCCGGACAGTCGCCATGGAGGATCCCGCCGATGCCTGGCGGACCTTCTCGTCCGATCTGTGGCAGCAGCTGGGCGGCTACGACCCCCTCGATCGGGCGCGCGACCTGGTGCGGGGCTGGGAGCGGATGCCGCTGCTGTGCCAGCTCGAGGCCTTCGACATCCAGCAGTACCTGGTGGACGACATCCTGACCAAGGTGGACCGCGCTTCGATGGCGGCGTCGCTCGAGGTGAGGGTCCCGCTCCTGGACCACGTCCTGGTGGAGTGGGCCATGCGCCTTCACCCGGACCTCAAAATCCGCAGCGGCCAATCGAAATGGGCGCTGCGGCGCATAGCCGAGCCGGATGTGCCCCGAGGCTTCTTCGATCGGCCCAAGCATGGGTTCGATGTCCCGCTCGATGCCTGGCTGCGCGGTCCCCTGGCCGAGCCCCTGGAGGCTGCGGTGCGACGGGCTGATCCGGCCCTGTTCAATGTCGAGCACCTGGAGAGCCGCTGGCGGCTGTTCCTGGAGGGCTCCCAGCGGACGCCCGAGTATTTCTGGGCGTTCCTGATGTTTGACGCCTGGCGCGAGAAGCACTCGCTGTGAGGGTCCTGACCTACACGCACCTGTTTCCGAATGAGGCGCAGCCCATACTGGGCACGTTCATTCGGGAGCGCATGGTTCGGTGGGCAGCCCACACCGGCGGGTCGCTTGAGGTCGTCGCCCCTGTGCCCTGGTTTCCGTCGGTCGGAGGTTTCGGCACGTGGAGCGCGATGGGACGCGTTGCCCGCCGGGAGGACCTTGACGGAATCCGTGTGCATCACCCCCGCTACCTGCACATTCCGAAGGTGGGGACGGCCACCTATCCCGCGCTGATGGCTGCCGGGTCGATGCGGGTGGTCGAACGCCTGCATGCGGAGCAGCCCTTCGATCTGATCGACGGCCACTACCTGTTCCACGACGGGGTGGCGGGAGCCCTGGTCGCCGAGCGTCTGGGGATCCCCTTCGTGCTGAGCGCCCGAGGCTCCGACGCACTGGTGCTGCCTGAATCCCGCACCGTGCGGTCGGCGCTGCCAAGGGCCCTGGACGCCGCCGCGCGCCTGGTTGCTGTGAGCGCAGAGTTGGAGGAGAAGCTGGTCGAACTGGGCGCGGACCGGAGCAAGATCCGCGTGGTGCCGAACGGTGTGGACCGGTCCGAGTTCTCGCCCGGGGACCGGGCGTCAGCCCGCTCAGGGCTGGGGTTGGCGGAGGACGGGCCGCTGCTGGTGTCGGTGGGCCGACTGCACAGGCAGAAGGGCCACGACCGCGTGCTGCGTGCGCTTGCCCTGCTGCGCGGGGCGCACCCGCAGCTGCGGTGGACCGTGATCGGTGAAGGGGACGAGCGTTCCGCCCTCCAGGCGCTGGCCAGGGAGGAGGGTGTGGCCGACATGGTGGAGTTCGTCGGCAACCGTCCGCACGACACACTGTGCGACTGGTATCGGGCGGCTGACCTGCACCTGCTGCCGAGCCGCTGGGAGGGCCATCCCAACGTCCTGTGCGAGGCCATCGCCTGCGGGTTGCCGTCGGTGGCGGCGCCGGCGGGTGCGGTGCCCGAGACCCTGGACGAACGCACGGGCATCGTTCTCGAGGACACATCACCGGGTCCGCTGTCCCAGGCAATCCTGGATGCCCTGGCCCGCGAATGGGATCCCGCCGCCTTCGACGCGCGCGCGGCCGTGTTCAGCTGGGACGCGACTGTCTTGCGGCTGGACCAGGTCTTCCAGGAGGCTCTGGCGGCATGAGAATCCTCTACCACCACCGGACGCGGGCCGAGGACGGTTCGGCGGTGCACATCCGCTCGCTGCAGGCCGCCTTCCGGACGCTGGGCCACGAGGTCCTCGAGGTGGGGCCGACGGCCGGCAAGGAGACAACCCGCGGCCGAAGCATCCCCCTTCCCGGCCTGGTCCGGGAGGTCCTGGAACTCGGCTACGACCGGGCGTCCCGGGGCCGGATTGCGCGGGCCGGCGCCGACTTCCGGCCGGATCTGGTCTATGACCGCCACGCCCTGGGATCCACGGTGGCCCTGGACGCTGGACGGCGCCTCGATGTGCCCGTGTTCATAGAAGTCAACGCGCCGCTGGTGGACGAAGTGTCCGAGACGCGCGGCCTGATGCTGAAGGGCTCCTTTCGGCGCAGGGAGAGGCGTTTGCTGGAAGGGGCGGACCGGGTGTGCGCGGTCAGCACTGTCCTGGCGGACCGGCTCGTCGAACTGGGTGCCGACCGCAGCCGGATCATCCTGACCCCCAACGGTGTGGACCTGGACCGCTACACCGTCGAGGACCGGGGCGAAGGGCTGCGGTCCGGATGGGAGATCGAGGGGCAGCTCGTGATCGGCCTGACCGGGTTCATTCGGTCTTGGCACCGACTGGATCTCCTGGTCGAGGCGTGTGCCGCTGCAGGCGCCCACCGGTTCCACCTCGCGATCGCGGGCGAAGGGCCCGCGCGCGCGGACGCGGAGGCGGCTGCTGCGAGGGCGGGCGTTTCCTCTTCGTTCCCCGGCGTCCTCGAGCATGCTGCGGTGCCCGGATTCCTGGCCGCCTGCGATGTGTGCATCGTGGCCGCAGCCACTCCCTATGCGTCCCCGCTCAAGCTGTTCGAATACATGGCGGCGGGGCGGGCGGTGCTGGCTCCCGACCAGCCCAACATGACGGAGCACCTGGCCCATGAGGACAACGCCTGGCTGTTTCAAAAGGGTGATGTGGCGTCGCTGGCCGCAGGCCTGGACGCGTTGGCGTCTGACCCGGACCTGAGGGGGCGTCTGGGTGCGGCGGCTCGCGCTGCGGTGGTGGAACGGGACCTGACCTGGGAGGGAAACGCCCGGCGGGTGCTGGCGTCGCTGGAGGGCCCGACATGAGCGTGACCCATGCCTTCACCGTGGATGTGGAGGATTGGTTCCAGGTGGCCAACCTGATGCATCTGATCGACCGTTCCGACTGGGACACGATGGACCGGCGTGTAGCCGCAAACACCGACCGGCTGCTGGCGCTGCTGGCCGACCGGGGGGTGAGAGGCACCTTCTTCACCCTGGGATGGGTGGCGGAGAAGGAACCTGCGCTGGTGCGCCGCATCGTTGATGCGGGCCACGAGATTGCGAGCCACGGTTGGGAACATGGCCTGGTCGGGGATCTGGGTCCCGATGGGTTCCGCTCCGATGTGGCGCACACCAAGGAGGTCCTGGAGGACACGGCCGGAGTGGAAGTGCAGGGCTTCCGGGCGTCCACATGGACCATCACCCGGGACACGCTGTGGGCACTCGATGTGCTCCTCGAGGAGGGCTACCGCTACGACTCCAGCATCTTTCCGGTGCGCCACCCTGACTACGGGATCCCAGGTGCACCCCGGCTGCCTCACCGAAGAACCACCCCCGGCGGGGCCGAAATCGCCGAATTTCCTCCGCTCACCATGAGGGTCCTGGGCCGGACTGTGGGTGCCGGCGGCGGCGGCTACCTGAGGCTTCTGCCGATGGCGATCAATCGGGCCGCGTTCCGGGCCCGGGAGCGGGAAGGCGCGCCGGGCTGCCTCTACGTCCACCCGTGGGAGGTGGATCCCGAGCAGCCTCTGCCCGCGGCCTTCCGTGGCCTGGGCCGATTCCGACACACAGTGCGGCTGGAGAGGACCGAATCGAGGCTGGCTGCGCTGCTGGACGAATTCGAATTCGGCCCGATGGGAGAGGTGCTCGAACAGTGGGAGGGACGGGGGCTTGGCTAGGCGTCTCGCAGCCCTTGGCGTCATCGCCTGGGGATGCTCCGGTCCCGAGGCGGTCAACGGGCCGCCGGCCGAGGCCATCGTGCGGCTGCTGGACCGGGCGTCCGAAGCGGCGTTTGACCCTCCGCCGGGCACGCGCAGCCGTCGCGAACTGGTGTCCGGGCCGGACTTGCAGGTCTCCGACTGGTGGCCGCTGATCCGGCTCGACCGACAGGCGACGGACGGTGAGCAACAGGCCTTCTTGTCCGCGTCCATGGTCCGGTCCAACGGAGTGCTGGAGCTGGGCGGTCAGCGCGGGGCCTTCATGCATGTGGTGGAGGTGGGGCCTGGGGTGGACCTGGTGGCCGAGGCTGTCATCGAGACGGCTGGCCTGGTCCCGTCCGTGCCAGGGCAAGGCGCCCGTCTTGGAGTCGTGGAGTTTCGGGCCGTTCCGTCGGGGACGGATGTGCAGGCCGATCTCGCCCTGATGGTGAAGCCGCCCACGTGGGGATCCGCCCATGAGGGAGACGGCAAGCCGGTCCGCGAGTCCTTCCTGATGACCACCCGGCCCGAGACCCGGGCGGTCGGCCTGATCTGCGCCATGGCGCTGGACCTGCCGGTTCTTTCCGGCGGCGTCTCCTTCCGGGGTATTGCGCTGGCGGTGCCGGACGACAGGGACAGGGCGGCGGCGGTGACCGGCATCCCGGCAATCGCCGACCCCTCCGACCCGATGCCGCTCGGCCGCGTGTCGGTGGCCATGACCACGCGGCCGGGAATGGTCCTGCTGCCCGGAGCCGCGGTGACGATGCCGGTCCATGTGCCACGAGGTCCCGGCCGCTTCGAGGCGAGGGTTGCCTGTCTGTCGGCGAATCCAGATCCCTCGGCGGTGCAGGGGTCCGCCACGGTGACGTGCGAGGTGGAGTCAGCGACCGGGTGGATCGAAGTGGGGAGGGTTGATCTGGAGTCGGATCAATCCGCTGAGGCCCGCTGGTGGCACCTGGGCGGCCGCATTCCCGACCAGGTGAGCGGGACCGAGCGCCGGTGGCGGCTGCGTTCGACAGGTGAGGCGCCGGCCGTCCCGGTGGTGGCGGCGCCGCGGCTGGTGCCGGACCGGTCCCAGCGGCCGGGATGGAACGTCGTCATCATCTCGGTCGACACGCTGCGGCGCGATCGAGTGGGGCTCTACGGCGAGGCCCGCGACGTGTCCCCTCGGCTGGACCGATGGGCGAAGGGTGCGACGGTCTTCACTCAGGCGTGGGCCCCCAGTCCCTACACACTTCCGTCACACATGAGCCTGTTCTCAGGCCAGTCTGCCAGCGTCCACGGCGTCCAGGGGCCCATGCGCCGGCCGGATTCCAGTCGCACACGGCTGCTGGCGGAAATCCTGGCGGGGCGCGGGTGGACCACGGGAGCATTCACGGGAGGGGGATACTTGCACTCGGTGTTCGGTTTCGATGCCGGCTTCGACCGATACGGGTCCATCGATCCGGCCACCAACCTGGAGTCGGCGAGGATCCGGCAGGTCCTGGCCGACACGCCGGGGCTGAGCGAGACGCTGGCGCGTGAAAATCGCCCCACCCGGATTGCCCGCTGGATCGAGGATCACGCCGACGAGTCATTCCTGCTGTTCGTGCACACATACGCGGTCCATGAGTTTGATCCGACATCGACCCACCTGACCGCGGTGGGGGCAGATGGGCCGGGGCTGTCCGATGATCGTGTCAGCCAGGCTCACCTGGGCCTGAGTGGACCCCCGCCGGCGGAATTGCCGAACAAGGACAGGCAAAGGCTGGACGACCTCTACGCGGGAGCGGTGAGGCAGGCGGACGATTTGGTGGGCGCGGTCCTGGACAGCCTCGCGGACGCGGGCCTGGTCGACAAGACGATCGTGGTCGTGACCTCCGACCACGGCAAGGAAATCGGTGAACATGGCCGGGTCCAGCACGGGCTGACCTTGTACGAGGAACTGCTGGCGGTGCCGCTCGTGGTGCGGGTCCCCGGGCGTGCGCCGGGGCGCCGTGACGATCCTGTCAGCCTGATCGATGTGGCGCCGACGGTGCTGGGTCTGCTGGGACTGGATCCGCCAGCGCCCATGCAGGGCCACGATCTGTACTCGGACGGCCCCCCACGCGAGTTGTGGGCGGAGGTCGATCACCTGGCCGTAAAGACGGCGGTGCGGTACGGAAACCTGAAGACGATCCACTCCCCGCTGGACGCGGATGCCGTGTTCGGGAACGACGTCGAATGGGAGGCGTTCGACCTGGGGTTGGATCCCCGGGAGAGCACGCCAGGACCGGGGTCACAGGACCAGCGTGCGAATCACCTGGCTCGAAGGGACGCCCTGGACCGTCTCGGCGCGGCCTGGGGTCAGGCGGGGTCCGTGGAGGCGCTGCCGTCCGACGTGGCCCGGCAGCTGCGTGCGCTTGGCTACCTGATCGACTAGAGATCGAAGCGGGGGGCCGGAACGACCTCGACGGCCGTCGCGTCCTCGCGCACCCGGATGACCGCGTCGATGGGCACCTCGGTGAGCGTCTGCTGCCGCCCGGAGGCCGGCCAGGTGACTTCCAGCGAAACGATGCGATGGGAATCGCCCAGGCCGATGTGCTGGCGGTGGGGGTTGGTGCCGAATGAGCCGCCGGTCCCCGCCTCGAGATGGCGAATGACCGGCGTGCCGTCGGCCTTTTCGGCCACGACCAGGATCCTGCAGCCCACGCCCAGGCTGTTGGATTCGGTTCCCCTCAGATCGATGGCCAGCCAGTGGCCACCGAACCCGGGGTTCTTGTAGATCGCATTGGGGTAGGCGTCTCCGGGCTTCGCGCCGCCGGCCTCGAACACGACGTCCAGGTCCCCGTCGTTGTCGAGGTCCGCGAACGCGATGCCGTGGCCCTTCTGGAGGTGGCCCATGCGCGCTGCGCCAGTGGCGTCCTCGTAGCGCCCGGTGCCGTCGTTCAGCAGCAGCACGTTGGGCACCAGGGCCGAGTAGGAGGGGGCGCCCGTGCCCAGGTACATGTCAGGGTAGCCGTTGTTGGTCAGGTCGCCGACGTTGCAGCCCATGACCAGGTGAGAGCGGTAGAGGTTGGCCTCGCGTGTGGCGTCCGTGAACCGCTTGCCGTTCTCGTTGCGGTAGTAGGTGAGACGCGGGGAAGTGTGGTCCTTTCCCAGGGCATTCTGCCAGATTGTGTCCATGGACGCGTCATAGGTCGCGACGAACAGGTCCTGATCGCCGTCCTGGTCGGCATCCATCGACCAGCAGGGGAAGGAACGGATGGCGCCTTCCAGGCCCCAGGCGGTCGTGACATCGCGAAAGGTGCCGTCGCCCGCATTGAGGAAGAGGCGGTTGCGGTCACGAAGGATGGAGAGGAAGAGGTCGGGGTACCCGTCGTTGTTGATGTCGCTCCATGCGACTCCCTTGCAGAACGCCGTGACCGCGACACCCGCTTCCGGTGCGACGTTGGTGAATGTGCCGTCCCCGTTGTTCCGGTACAGCGCATTGCCGAGTTCTGGCTGCGGCGTGTCCCGGGTCTCGACGCCCAGATAGAGGTCCAGGTCGCCGTCGAGGTCGTAGTCCGCCCAGTCTCCGGCTTGTCCCGAACGCGCCGGCCAGGCAAGGCCGGCGGCGTCAGTCACGTCCTCGAATGTGGCGTCCCCGTTGTTTCGGAGCAGCGAATTGCGCTGCGGCCCTCCCCATGCGCCTCGCAGTACATAGACGTCCACGTCACCGTCGTTGTCGATGTCCGCGCTGTTCATGTTGAGCCCGCCGAACTGACCCACGAGGCCGGACTCATGCGTGAAGTCCTCGAAGGCGCCGTTCCCCTTGTTCATGAACAGGCGCATCGGTTCCGTGGGGGTCCAGCCGGAAAACAGGATGTCGGTAAAGCCGTCCCCGTCGAAGTCCTCCGCCACGACGCCGCCGGCGCAGCTGAGGACGTCCATTCCCAGGGACGGCGCCACGTCCTCGAAGGGCGGACACTCCACTTCGCCGTCAAAGACGTCCTGGGGGAGTCTCCATGCCTCCTGCACCGCATCCGGCCAGGTCCCAGCAAGCATGGCTGACAGGTTCAGGAGCCAGCGGGCAATGGCGTCTGTGGGGCGCAGGCGGAGATAGGCGGTCCACAAATCCACGGCCCGCGCCGCGGCTTCCGGGTTGCGGTGCCGTCCATCCTCCCGGAGGGGAACCGTGCTCGCACCGGCGTGGTTGGTCTCGATCTCGTTCTCGTACGTGGCGATGCGCATCCAGGCCATGGCCTGCTTGCCCAGCAGGATGACCCGGCGGTAGTGGTCATCGGGGAGCTTGTCCTTGAGCGCACGGGCCCATTCCTCGTAGACGGCCAGTGCCTGTCGTGGCCGCCCGTGTCGGTCGTGATCGGACGCGGCAGGCTGGAACGCCTCGTGCAGATTCGACGGATCCAATTGTGAGAGCCTCTCCCTGCCTGCAGCGAGGCGTGCTTCCGCAGCAGCGCCCTTCTCCTGGATGTCGAGTTTCAACAGGGATGCGGTTTCACTGAGGGGGGCGCCCTCTCTCACTCGGATTTGATTCATGACGCTGGGATGGACGGGATCAAACCGGGATCCCGACCCCATGCCCGCCCTTCGCTGCCCCTTCGACCTGCTGGGGGGTCGCTTCACAGATTCCTGTTTGCTCCGCGCTGTCGGGGGTTGTGGCCGGGGACGGGCGGCAGCCGCTCCTGGCTTTTCGACCACGGGCCGCTCGGTCTCGCTGCAGGCCATGACACCCGGGAGCACCAGGCCAGCCAGGACCGCAAGTCGGGAGAGCATGGCGGAGATTCTAGTCATCGTCCCGGTCCAGTGCATTTGGCGGAGTCCGCCAGCGGAAGGCGGAGGTCTTCATGTGGCACCAGACCTCCTGGCCCGGCCGAATGTCCAGGTCTGCCACGGCTTCGCGTGTGATCTCAACTCGCATGGGGCAGCCGAGGTCGACGTGGGCCAGGAGGCCCCCCCCGGCGTCCTGGACGTCGACCACTGTGCCGTGAAGCGCGTTGCGGGCGCTGAGGCCGTCGACCGGATGCCTGGAGAGGATCACATCCTCCGGGCGGATGCCCACCCGGCCGACGGCGCCCGGGAGTGCCTCTCGAAACGGCAGGGTCACTCGTTGGTCACCGAGGCGGGCGCGCATCACCCCGGCCTCCGGATCGGCGGACTCGATCTGGACCGTGAGGAGGTTCTCGATGCCCAGCATGTGGGCCATCTCCAGGACCCGCCTGCTCCCCAGGCAGGAGTAGACCTCGCCGTGGGCCAGGAGACGACCCTCGTCGAGGACCATGATCCTGTCGGTCAGCTGGAGGATCTCGGGCAGCGCATGGCTGACAAAGAGGGTCGGAATGCCCCACTGCGTTTGCACCTTGGCAAGGAAGGGCAGGATCCGGTTCTTGAGCCCCTGGTCCAGTGCTGCCACCGGCTCGTCCAGGAGCAGGACATCGGGGGCGCTCAGCAGAGCCCGGCCCAGGGCCACACGCTGCTGCTCCCCTCCGGACAGGCCGGCGGGCCGCCTCTCCAGGAGCGTCGAAATGTCGAGGGTGCGGGCCACATGGTCGATCGGGATCCTGCCTCGCGAGCCGTAGAGGAGGTTGCGGCGGACAGTCAGATGAGGAAACAGGCGTGGCTCCTGGAAGACGACGCCGATTCGGCGGGCCTCGGGCGGCAGGTCGATGCCGGCCTCGGCATCGAACAGGACGCGCTCGCCGAGCGAAATGCGGCCTGCATCGGGGCGACGCAGCCCAGACATGACCTCCAGAAGGGTCGTCTTGCCCGCGCCCGACGGTCCCAGGATTCCTGTCACCCTGTTGTCCAGGACCGCATCGACTTCCATCTGGAAATCGTCGATCGACAGTCGGACGTCGATGGACAGGCTCATTGCCGGGCGGACCTGCGGGCAAGCCACTCCCCGGCGGCCAGCGCTGCGGCGGACAGGGTGACGGAGACGATCAGCAGTCCGGTCATGCGGGATTCGGCCCCGGGCGTCTGAGCGAGCGAGTAGAGGGCCAGGGGAACGGTCCGCGTTTCGCCGGGAATGTTGCCGGCGAGCATCACGGTCGCCCCGAACTCTCCCAGGCTTCTTGCAAAGGCCAGCAGGGCGCCGACCGCGATGCCCGGCTTGCCGAGCGGCAGGGTGACGGTGAAGAACACGCGCAGTGGCCGGGCGCCCAAGGTGCGGGCGGCCTGCTCGAGGGCCGGGTCAACTGCCTCGAACGACAGACGAACGGCACGAACCAGCAGTGGAAACGACACCACCGCCGCGGCCAGTGCCGCGCCCCTCCAGGTGAAGGCGATCACCAGGCCGAAAGTCTCCTCGAGCCAGGATCCGACGGGGCCCTGGTGTCCGAACAGCAGAAGAAGGAGCCACCCCGTAACCACAGGAGGCATCACCAATGGCAAGTTCAGCAGGACCTCGACGATGCCGCGTCCCCTGAACCGTTTGCGGGCCAGGACCCATGCCGCGGCGACGCCGACGGGCAGGGCAGCCGCAGTCGCTGCGAGCGCTACCTGGAAGGAGAGCCGCAGGGCTTCCCACTCGGCCGTACCCATGGTCAGCGGACTTCGCCAGGCAGGAAGCCCGCCTGCTGCAGGTGTCGTTGGCCGGATTCGCCGGCGAGCCAGTCGAGCAGGTCCAGTGCCCGGAGCGAAGGAGAGGGCCCTGTGGCGGCCGCCCTGATTTCGATGGACTCATGGACTCCAGGGGGGAACCGGTGGGCGACGCGCAGGCCGGGACCGATCTGGGTTGCATAGAGGACGCCGGCTTCGCACTCTCCCCGGCGCACGAGTGCGGCTGCCGCTGCAGCGTCGAAGGCCGCGATCTGGCGGTCAGCGACGCGGGTCCACAGCCCCGCGGTCTCCAGGGCCTGCCTGGCGTATTGGCCGATCGGCACGTGGTCGGGATCGCCCATTGCGACACGGCCGTCCAGACACGCCGGGTAGGGGCGGGCGGCGGCGTCATCCTCGCGAACGGCGACAACCAGGGCGTTGCTGGCCAGGGTCACGATCGTTTCGGCGGCAACATGGCCGGACATGGCCAGTCGGTCCGTCCAGGCGGGATGGGCGCTGACAAACACGTCGGCGTGCGCTCCAAACTCGATCTGGCGCGCCAGTGTGCTGGTGGCTGCGGCGTGGACCGTGACCGGACCGTTGCCCTTCATCGTCCACTCGGCCGCGGCCGCCTCGATGGCGGAGGCCGTACTGGCGGCGGCGAACACCCGAAGCCCCTCGCGGCCGGAAGGGGCGCAGGCGGCCAGGCAGGCCAGGACGGGGACGAGGCGGGTGGCGGCCAGCGGCGTACAGTAGCATCGCGCCGTGCGCAGGATCCTCGTTCGATCGGCGTTGCTGATCTCGGTTCTCGTGGTCTCGCTTCTGATGGCCGAAGGCGGTGCGCGGCTGTTGGCGCCCGCCCACTTCCTGGTTGCGGGCCGCGTCGACCAGGTACTGGCGGATGCGAAGTCACTGGCCATGCTGGTGATGCCGGATGAGCAGGTGGGCTGGGTGCCCAGAAGGGAGACCTGGAAGTACGACGCCTTTGGGGTGCGCCCCGGCGACCATGTGCGGGATCGGCGGCCGGGGACGGTCCGCGTGCTGGTGGCCGGGGACTCCGTTGCCCACCGGGGCCGGATCCAGGCGGCTCTTGCACCCCGTTGGGGCGACGAGGTGGAGTGGCTGAACGCGGGGGTGGAGGCCTTCAACACCGTCCAGGAAGCCGTCTGGTACGAACGCCACAACCGCCTTCTGGCTCCGGACCGTGTGGTGCTCCTGTTCCATCCCAACGACTTCGAACTGACCCCTATTCCGTCCTTCGACGAGGCTGGGCGCCTCATGCTGCTGGCGCCAGGGGCCGAAGCTCTCACAATGAGAACCGGGCTGTTCCGGCACTCGGTGCTTTACCGATGGACCCTGATGCTTCGGATCCAGGGCGGTTTCGCCCCGCGAACGGACACCGATGGAGTCCACGCCGCCCTGGAGCGCTGGAAGGACCTAGTGGAGGAGGATGGTGGGGAACTGGTCGTGGCGGTGCTGCCCATGATCCTGCCGGAGGAACGCTGGGCTCCCGTGCGCCACGATTCGAGGCGGGACGTGATGGCGCTGCTGGGAAGCATGGGTGTGCCGACGGTCGATTTGGCGCCGGTCCTTCGCGGGGCCCTGGCGGAGGGCCTTCCGCTGGCGGACCTGCAGGAATCGCCGGGGGATTCCCTGCATCCCAGCGACGCGCTCGCGGAGCGCTTTGCCACGGCCCTTGACGCCGCCTGGGGCCGGCCCGGCGGTTAGCCGCCGGCCAGCGCCTCCCGGATCTCGACCAGCCGCCGGGAACGCTTGTCGAAGTCAGGGGAGTCCTGGGGAGTCGCGGCGAGCGCCCATGTCATGAGCGTTTCCGCCTCGGCGCGGTGTCCGAGCCACCGGTAGACCGTCGCGCGCCTGCCTCGGCCTCCCAGACGACACCATGCCGCCTGATCCCTGGGGCTTCAGGAGGCGGAAGTTGCCCAGAACCGCGCCGTACTTCCAGCCCAGGGCTGGGGGCGGCGCGACCTGCTCAGAATGCCCCTTCTCGGCCATGGTTCCCCCTTGGTAGCGCGTAAAGCTACGGGTGTGGGCGCTCCAACAGGCCAGGATTGGTCTTGCTGTCCGTGTCGTTCCACTCCATCTCGGAATTGTAGACCTCACCCCAGTCCTGGCCCGAATAGTCGTTGGGCTGGCCGCTCATCCAGTGCGTGAAGGAAACCGGGGTCCCGGACGACCACACGAAGGTGCCCTCGCTGGCAATGTCATTGAGACCCATCCAGAACGGTGCGGAGACCAGACCGGACTGGACGAAGGTCGACTTGATCCAGCCCTCGAGGTTCGCATCCGTGATGGTGGCCAGGTCTGCGCCGATGTCTGCCGCCAGAGTCTTCGCCTCCGGCCAGGTCAGGAATGTGTCCAGGATTCCGTATTCCAGCCCGTTCACAGGGTGCTGGATCCAGGTGACGGATGGCAGCTCGGGGGTGATCAGCTCGATCTCGAGCCCATTGGTCGATGCGAAGCCTCCGCCGCCTTGGAAATCCGTGAACCAGGCCTGCCACCAGGTGGTGGTTCCGTCGGGAAAGGAGAATCCGGACAGGTCGATGGGCGGAAGTGCATAGGTGGGACTGGCAGACGAGAACGCGACCTTGACGTGCATTGCAGGGATCAGCAGGCCGCCGAAAAGCGGCATGTTGATGTCCCAGGCGCCGCCGACCAGGAGCCCTACCTCGGGGAAAGGGGCCTGATCAATCTGAAAGACCAGTTCGTTGTTCGTGCCGTTGAAGCCTGCCTGCAGGACAGGAGTCCCTCCGGATCCGGCCAGGCCCTGGCCCAGGTCGGCAACAAGGATTCCGTCGAACATGGGCAGGCACGAGGCCTCCGCGTCGCTGCGCATCGCATCAACCACGACATCGTGGAAGTACGTGGTGATGTTGTTCAGTCCGCCTCCGCAGAGGTGGCAGTAGGACATGATCGTGCCCTGGCTGGTGCAGACCTGGCTGCCCTGGCAACCGCCGAAGTAGCCCGACGGCGCGCACTCATCCAGCGGCGGGCAGTAGTCGTGGGTGTGGGGTGTGCCGAAGTTGTGGCCCAGTTCGTGGGCGGTGACCATGAAGTCCCAATTGAGGGGTCCCTGCGACACCGGGAATGGGACGCTTCCGTCGATGTTGCCCGACACCGAGAAGCCGAAGTCGGTGTTGCACAGGACATTGAGGTAGGCAACGCCGCCGCCGAGGTTTGCTCCGCTGATGAAGGCAGCCAGATGCGCGTTGCCGGGGATCGCGCCCCCCCATGCAGACACGAATTCGGTGAGCAGGCCGCCAGCGCCTGCACCGGATTCCTGGCTGGACCACGGGTCGCCGGACCCGGTGTAGAGGCCCAGGTAGGGCATCGTCAGGATCGTTCGGATCTGCTCCCGGTAGCGATTGCTTACCGCCCCGAAGAGCGACACCGTGTAGGTCCGCGTGGCGTCCAGACTGCCGAACAGGTTGAACAGCTGGTCGTCCGTCTCGACTGCGACACGGCACTCCAGCATGGGGTCGACATGGGCGCCGAAGATCGGCGAACGCGGCGTCGGGATCCGAGGCAGCGATGGGGCAGGGCCGGGAGGCATGGGCAGATCGCCGCAGGCCCAGCGGGGGTCGCCTCCCGCTGCCAGGATTGCGTCTTCCGTCATCCATTCGCCGACCGGCGCCCTCCAGCCGAGGACGGGGTGGGGGCCGGCCAACAGGTGGACCAGTCCTGAGGGCCGCCTGACCCAGCCGCGCGATCCCCAAGGCGAAATAGCCAGATAGACGCTGGTGGATTGGTCACCACCCAGGGTGCCGGTCCACATCGTCAGGTCCTCGTCGACCCGCTGGGAGGAGGGCTGTCCGTTGACGTGGAGAATCGGGCCCTCGGAGCTTGCAAGCAGGACGCGCCGCAGCAGCAGCTCGGTTCCCGGATCCCCCGGCAGGTTGCATCCGGTCAGTACGACCTGGTCGTGCAGGGCCAGTTCGGCCATGGCCGGCAGATCGGCCACCAGGTGCCCGTTCTTCTCCTGAAGGGGGAACGGGAGCACGGCGGCTTGCTGGGCGGGGCAGGCAGCGGCCAGTAGAAGCGCGGTCAGGATCATGGGCTGGGGAAGAGGTCCGAACTGGTCCTCGAAAGGAAGACGCAAGCCGACCCCCGCAGGGTCCATTCTGGGGTGTCCAGCCGTTGTCGGCAAGGAGGGTAGTCTGGACGCATGGTTCGCATCACCAGGATCACCACCAAGACCGGCGACGACGGGACAACCGGTCTGGGCGACGGGTCGCGGGTGCCCAAGCACGCGGGGCGCATCGAGGCGTACGGCGAGGTTGATGAACTGAACGCGTCAGTCGGTCTCGCCGTCTGCGCGGATGTATCGGGCCCGGTGGCAGCGGTCCTGATCCGGGTGCAGAACGATTTGTTCCACCTGGGCTCCGAGCTCTGCTTCCCGCCGGAGGCTGCGTCCAAAGTCGAAATCCCGCGCATCGAGGAGCGGCACGTGGATGCCCTGGAGACGGACATGGACGCGCTGGGCAGCGGTCTTGCGCCCCTGGAGAACTTCATTCTTCCGGGCGGGTGCGAAGCAGCAGCCCGACTGCACGCGGCGCGCTGCGTGTGCCGCCGCGCCGAACGCAGGGTCGTGGAACTGGCGGCGGCGGAATCGGTGGGTGAGCACTCCGTGCGCTACCTGAACCGCCTCTCGGATCTGCTGTATGTCCTTGCCCGGGTCGAGAACGCCCACGCCGGCGTCGAGGACGTCACCTGGGACAGCCGGGCCTGAGCGCCCACCCACAGTGAAGATCCGGATCGTCCTGCCTGCGGCAGCGGGCGCCACGGGCGGCAACCGCGTGACCGCGGAGCGGTGGGCGGGGATCCTGCGGGGCCTGGGGCACCGGGCTGTTGTCGGCGGGCCTTGGCTAGGTGGGGGCGCCGGGATGATGGTGGCCCTTCACGCGGCCAAGTCGGCGCGGTCGGCCCTGGCATGGAGGTCGGAGCACCCCGACCGGCCACTTGTCGTGGCGCTGACCGGCACCGATCTGCACCGCGATCTCGACCGATCCGCGCAGGCCCGCGCCGCCTGCGATGCGGCCGACGCACTGGTGGCGCTGCACGAGGGGGCGCCCTCGCTGTTGCGAGACTCCTGGGCTGCAAAGACAGCCGTCATCCACCAGTCGGCCCTGCCGCCCGCGCGGCGGGCGCGGCCGCGCGATGGATGCTTCGAGGTCTGCGTACTCTCCCATCTGCGAGGCGTGAAGGATCCGCTGCTGCCGGCCCAGGCGGTGCGCCTGCTGCCCGACGCGTCACGCATCAAGGTGATCCATGCCGGCGCCGCGCTCGACGCTGCTCTTGAGAGACTCGCGCGGCGCGAAACGGCGGACAATCCTCGCTGGTCATGGGTGGGGGAGCTGCCCCGGTGGAGGGCGCAGCGCCTGCTGGCGCGCTCACGGCTGCTGGTCGTTCCGTCGCTCCTTGAGGGAGGCGCCAATGTGGTGAGCGAGGCCCTGGCCTGCGGCGTGCCGGTCCTGGCAACCGACGTGGCCGGTTCAAAGGGCCTCCTGGGGGAGGACTATCCGGGACTCTTCGCGGTCGGCGACGCTCCTGCGCTTGCGGTTTTGCTGGAGCGGTGCGAATCAGACACCTCACTGCTCGCGGCGGCCTGCAACCGGCGCCGCCATCTGGTCGATCCCGCACGCGAGGCCGCTGCCTGGACCACCCTCCTCCAATCGATGATCTAGTCTCGCCGAGTTGCGGTTTTGTCACATAGCCGCAATAAGTGCCGTTCTACGTCCCAGAACGGACAGTTTCGGTCCGTTCCTGCGGCTATGTGACAAAACCGCAACTCGGAATCACTTCTTGTCGAGCGATTCGAGCTGCGCGGTGACCGCGGCGTCGAGGCCCTCACGGCCGTCCGAGGGGAACTTCATCAGCCGCTCGGCGATCGCCCTCGGGCTCTCGTAGCCGCGCCGCCCGTCCACATCCAGCCATACCGGGTTGGTGATGGCCTTGGTGTGGTCCTTCATGGTCTTCCAGTGGGGACCCTGAACCCCGTCGCCCAGCACCACCGCCACCAGCCAGGCGTCGTGGGGGGGCGTGGTGACCTGGAACTCCAGCCAGGCGTCCGTGGGACGTCCGGGAGTGCCGGGGACCGGGGCCTCGGCGACCTGGGCGCCGTTCAGGAACAGCAGCACACGGCGAGGCGTGATCCAGCCCGGGGCGGCGACCCGCACCCGCACCGGGACGCGTCGGTCCCGGACCCGCACCGTGTCGCCCATGCCGAATCGCCGGCCGACGTGGATGTCTGTGAAGATCCCGAACGAGATGGACGTTCGGCCCTCAAGGAAGGCGTCGCAGGCCTCGTCGACGTCGATCCGTGACGGCACGTCCGTGCGGCTGGCCACGTAGGTCCTGCCCTGGCCGACCTGGACAGCGACCGAGTGGGAGTCCGATGAGCCCACCGCCAGGATGTCCTCGCCGCGGTTCAGCAGCGCGAACCAGTCGCGGCACTGGAACAGGGGGTCGTCCAGGATCCAGGTCGAGTTGACCAGTTCGACGCAGTCGAAGGTGAAGGCGGCGCCGGTGGCGCGCTCGCCGGTCCCCCGATCGAGCCCCTGGTGATGGAACGGGCTGTCGCTGATGTTGGGCCAGCGCGGGTGGTTGAGGATCACCACGCGGGCGCCGTGGCTGCGGATCTCCTCGATCCATTTGACCCAGTCCAGGATCTCTCGGTCGGGAATCTCGTCATCCTTGCCCAGGGGGAACGCGTTGAAATGGCCGAGCTGGTTGTTCAGCTCGTCACCGACCACCGGCGTGTATGCGTCCTCCAGCCCCGCCGCCTCCTGCCAGGGCGTGTAGTCGATGTTGTGGTTGTGGTCGGTGGCGATGGCCAGCTCCACGCCTTCGCCGGCCAGCGTGACCTGGCGCTCCTCGATGGTCGAGTCGCCGTGGCCGCTGAAGGTCACCGTGTGGATGTGGGTGTCCGCCGCCACGTAGCCCGTCGTGTCCACCTCTCGGCGGATTGACAGGTCCGCTTGCGTGACGCCCTCGGCACGCACGGTGACGCGGCCCTCGTCCATGCCCCATTCCATGCCGCGCGTGGCGCGCAGCGTATAGGTGCCGACGGGGAGTTCGAACGCGGCGGTGCCGTGGGCCGTGTAGACGACACCCGGACGCGCTGCGGTGCTGAGGGCCGGCTGCGGGAAGTAGATCGGCGGCAGCTCCGGAGCGTCGTCGCTGCCTGCAAAGAGGGTGATCCGCGCTGGCACGCCCTTCCCCGTGTCCTTGTCCGTGACGCGCACCGACAGCGCGCCGAGGCCCATGACCACGCGGAACGGCGCTTCCCAGAGCGTCACAGGGCCGACGGTGATGTCGTCGCCCACGCTCGGCGCCCGGACCGCCAGCGTGTTCTTTCCCTTGCGCAGAACACCGGCGGGGATCACGTAGTGGACCGCCCTGCGCCCGTCGCCCTTCTCCAGGTCCGCGATTCGCTCTTCGTTGACCGACAGGACCCACTGGTTGTTCACATGCCTCTGGGTAAAGGCCAGGGTCGCCTCTCCGCGTGTGGCTGAAGTGAAGTCGAAGGTGAATTCCCGGGCGTGGTCGGGTTCCACGCTGGCCTCCGGCCATTCGGGGCAGGGGTCGTTGGCCAGGTGGAAGGCGCCATCAAAGATGACGCGGCCGCCTTCCTGGGCCGGGGCAGTGATCAGGATGAGAGCAACCGAGATCGGAATCATGCCGGGAGGCTAGCATCCGCGGCCCATGCCGGATGCCGAGAAGACCTGGCCGCTCGAGCCCGACGACGCGACGCTGCGCACCTGGTGCGCCGAGGCCGTGGATCTGGTGTGCCGCCACGTGGCGACCTTGGCCGACCAGCCGGCCCAGGACGTGGCGGGCGCAGTGGAGGAGGCGCTCGGGCTGGGCGAGGACTGCCCGGAGGGACCGGGAGACGCCGTGGCACTCCTTCGCGAGGTGGTGGCCGACCATGTGCCGCGCTCCCTCAACACGGCCGGGCCCGGCTACCTGGCCTACATCCCCGGCGGGGGACTGCCGACCGCGGCCATCGCCGAGTTCGTGGCCGCCATGACCAACCGCTTCACCGGTATGGCAGCGCCCGCGCCGCGGCTGGTCGCGCTCGAGGTGAACGCGCTGCGCTGGCTGGCCGAAGCACTCGGGATGCCGGAGGGGACGCGTGGCGTGTTCACCTCGGGCGGCTCCATGGCAAACCTGGGCGCCATCGTGTGCGCCCGCCACGCCGTGCTGGGCGAGGATTTCACAGACGGCGTGATCTACACCGGCGACCAGGCCCACCAGTCGGTGACCAAGAGCGCGCGCATCGCGGGCTTCGCCGGGGCTCGGGTGCGGATGCTGCCGTCGGACTCCGCCGGCCGCCTGGCTCCGGAGACCCTGCGGGCCGCGGTGGCCGAGGATGCGGCTGCGGGTCTGCGGCCCGCGCTGGTGGTGGCGTCGGCGGGCACGGTGGGAACAGGCGCTGTGGACGACCTGGCTGGACTGCGCTCCGTCGCCGACGACCACGGCCTGTGGCTGCACGTGGACGGCGCCTACGGGGGCTTCTTTGGCCTTACCGACCGAGGTCGCACGGCGCTGGCGGGCATGGAGTCGGCCGACTCGCTCACCCTGGATCCGCACAAGGGGCTCTTTCTGCCCTACGGCACCGGCTGCCTGCTGGTGGCCGACGGCCGCGTCCTGCGCGACGCCCACCATGAGCACGGCGCCTACCTGCCGACCGCCGCGACCGATCCGCGCCTGCAGGACTTCACGCTCGACACCCCGGAGCTGTCGCGGCCCTACCGGGGCCTGCCTGTCTGGTTCAGCCTGAAGACCTTCGGCTTGGCGGCCTTCCGCGAGGCGCTGGACGAGAAGCTGGACCTGGCGCGGCACTGCTGGGAGCGCCTGGAGCGAATCCCCGGCCTGGCGACGACCGGCGAGCCCGACCTGTCCATCACCGCCTTCCGCAGCACCGCGGGCGACCCCGCCACCGACGCGTTGCTGGAGCGCATCAACGGACACCAGCGGATCATGGTCACGGCGACCACCTTCCAGGGACAGCGGGTCATCCGCCTCTGCGTCCTCTCGTTCCGCACCCACCGGGACCGCATCGACGAGGGCCTGGCTGTCATCGAGCGCGAGGCCGCCGCCGTCAGGCCCGCCTAGAAGTCGCGGGTGTGGAAGCGGCGCAGCGAAATGAGCAGGAGGGAGGAGGTGACGGCGACGATCCAGCCAACCGTGGTCCAGGGAAGGCTGCCGGTGTCGCGGATCTCCAGGACGACGATGAGGTCATTCCACTTGTAGATCGACCAGTCGTGGATGTCCTGGACGAAGTAGACCAGGAACATCGAGACGAAGAGACCGGCGGCGGTGAAGGCGACCTTGGCCTGGGTGTCCGCGAACACCGACACGCACACGGTGGCCGCGAAGAGCATCACCAGGAAAAGAGAGCCGTGGAGGCCGCTGAGCATCGCGGTGGCCATCGGCAGGGACTCGCCGCGCTCCGCGAGGGTGTCACCGATGAGATGCTCCGAGAGGGGCAGCGCGGACCAGGACACCAGCAGGACACCCAGGACGAGAAGGACGGCAGAGACCGCGAATCGGCTCAGCAGAACGGCGGAGCGCGAGACCGGGCGGCTGAGGGCCAGCTCGATCGTGCGGTTCTCGACCTCGCCCGCGACCACGCCCATGCCGAGCAGCACCGCGCCGACCGATCCCATCACGTTGATCGCCTTGAAACAGTGCTGCATCAGGAAGTAGCCGTCGAAGCCGGTGGTGCCGGTCAACTCGACCAGGTTCTTTAACACCGGGATCTGGACGATGCCCAGCTTGGCGATGGCGCCGAAGCTCGCGATGAAGTCGGGATAGAAGAGGATCGAGACGACCAGGTTGAGCTCCAGCAGCAGGGCCAGCCCCGCCACCTTGCCCCAGGCGTCGCGCCAGGCCTTGGCCCAGATCACCTGGCGTCTCCCGTCCCGTCGACGCCGTAGAGGTCGCGGTAGAGCTCTGACACGCGTGCCCGGTTGAACTCCAGGGAGGTGACCGGGAGGCCGGCCAAGGCGCGCAGGGTGGCGGCGGGGTCGCCGGCCGCCTCGACCAGCCACTCGCCGTCGGCTGCGGTGACCGACGCGACGGTCGGGCCCTCGAGCAGCGCCGGGTCGGCGTCTTCCGGCAGCGTGACACGCAGGTAGTGCGACGCCCGGGCCCGGATAGCCGCGACCGTGTCGATGTCCAGCAGCCTGCCGTGGTGGAGGAAGGCGATGCGGTGGCTGATCTCCTCGACCTCGTCCAGCTGGTGGCTGGAGAACAGGACCGTGGTCCCTGCTTCGGCGCGCCTGCGCAGATGGTCGGCCAGGAAGGCCCGGGTGGTGGGGTCGAGCCCCTCGGTGGGCTCGTCGAGGACCAGGAGCGGCACGCGGACCGCCAGCGCCTGGATGAGGAGCAGCTTGCGGCGCATGCCGGTCGAGTAGCCGCGCACGCGCTTGGCCAGCGGCAGTTCGAAGCGCGCCACCAGAGAGTCGGCCAGGGCGGAGTCCACGTCGGCCCGGGGGTAGGCGCCGAGGCAGAAGTCCAGCAGCGCCCGGCCGGACCAGCGGTCATAGAGCCCACAGTCTCCGGGCATGTAGCCGATCCGGCCGCGGGCGGCCACAGGGTCGCGGCGCACATCGATGCCGGCCGCTGTGATGTCGCCGGCGTCCGGCCGGACCAGCCCGACCGCGCTCTTCAGCAGCGTCGTCTTGCCCGCCCCGTTGGGTCCCACCAGGCCCAGGATCTCGCCCTTCTCTGCCGAGAGGGCCACGCCGTCCAGTGCGGTGACGTCGGCGTAGCGTTTCGTGACGCGGTCGGCGGTGAACACGGAGCGGATCCTATCGCCCGCCCCGCTAGCATCGGCCAGACCATGGCGCAGCGCGGCGGCGAGTTCCAGATGGAAGGGGAGCGGACGGCCACCTGGACCATCGACGGCGAGGCGGATGGGCGACCGGTGGTGGTCCTGGCGCACGGCGCCGGCGCCCCGATGACCCACCCGTTCATGGAGGGGACCTGCGCGGGGCTCCTGGACCGGGACATGTGCGTGGTGCGCTTCCACTTCCCCTACATGGAGCGGATGGTGCGCGAGGAGCGTCGGCTGCCGCCCGACCGCTCACCGGTCCTTCTGGACGCCTGGGAGGGCGTGCTGGATCGGACGGATACGGCGGGCGGAGCGCTGGTGCTGGCCGGCAAGTCGATGGGCGGCCGGATGGCGTCGATGCTGCTGGCGGAAGGCCGGGCGCCGTCGGCGGTGGGCGCGATCTATCTGGGCTACCCGCTGCATCCGCCGGGCCGCCCGGAGAGGATCCGCGCCGAGCATCTGGGCGACGTGGGCGTACCGCAGCTGTTCATCTCGGGCACCAAGGACCGGCTCTGCGACCTGGACCTGCTGGAAGCAGCCCTGGCGCCGCTGGGAGACCGCGTCGAGACCTGCCTGGTCGAGGGTGCCAATCACTCGCTGGCCGTGAACCGCCGCGAACCGATGGAGGGCGCGGACACCTGGCTCGACGCGGCGGCGGAGTTCATCCACCGCGTCTCCGGGCCGGGCTAGATGGGATCAGCAGCCTACGGCTGCTGGAGGGTCATCTTGCCTCAGCACGAGGGCGCCGGGGCGCCGTGTTCGACCGTCTTCGAATTGCCGCATCCGCACTGGTAGGTGTCCTGCGCTGTGGAGGCTGCCGCCGCGGGTCCGCTGCTTCCTGCCGGGGCCGATTCCTCCATCCCGTTTTCGTTTCCGCAGGCGGGAAGGGCCCAGAGCAGGGCGGCGCCGGCAAGAGGGCCGAGTCGTCCAAGGTTGCTCATGCCCCCGACCCTAGCACTGGGGGAGGCAAGCGCAAGACGTCTAGGATGCGCCCATGGACAAGAGCCTGCAGGAGACCTACGCGCCGGCCAACATCTGCTTCGGCTGCGGGCCGGCCAACGAGCGTGGACTGCGGATCCGCAGCTTCGTGGACGGGGACACGGTGGTTTGCGACTGGACCCCGTCCGACCACCACCAGGCGTTTCCGGGGATGCTGAACGGCGGCATCGTCGGGGCGCTGCTCGACTGCCACAGCAACTGGACAGCTGCTCACTTCCTGATGGCGGCGTCCGGGGCCGACGAGCCGCCCTGCACGGTGACGGCGAGCTACTCGGTGAAACTGCGGCGGCCCACCGCGTCGGACCAGCCCGTCCACCTGGAAGCGCGCGTCGTGGAGTCCTCCGACGACCGCGCGGTGGTCGAGGCGGAACTGACCTCGGAAGGCCAGGTCTGCGCCACCTGCCGCGGCACCTTCGTGGCGGTCCAGCCCGGCCACCCGGCCTACCACCGCTGGTAGGGAATCCCCATCCGGGGGGAACCCCCACGGCGCACCCAGCGCCACAATCGTGGCAGACGGGCTCGCGTCGTAGACAGAGTCCGCTGCTTTTTCATTCATGAATTGAGGAGATGCCATGCCGGTCCACGCCGAGCGCCACGACGCGCTGATCGGACAGGCGGTGGACGCCCAGTGGGTCGTGATCGACGCCGGCGGGCCCCAGGGCCTGGCCTTCAGCCGCTGTCTCGAGGCGACCATCCTCCCCTGACCTGCAGCGGAGCGGCTAGTCTCGGCGGCATGTCGAGACTTGCCTCCACGGTCGTTCTTCTCGCCGCCGCGGTCTGCGCAGCGGCTCCCGTTCACGGTGTCCAGGACGAGCCGGCGGGCCGTCGGCTGGACCCGGAACTGCTCTGGGATCTGCGGCGTGTCAGCGGCCCGTCGGTCAGTCCCGACGGATCGCGGCTCGTCTATCACGTCCGCACCTACGACCTGGAGGAGGACCGGGGCGCCACTCACCTCTTCCTGATGGACCTGGATTCGGGCGAGCGGCGGCAGCTGACAGGACAGGGCAGCAACTGGGGCGTGGTCTGGTCGCCCGACGGCGAGCGCATCGCCTTCCTCTCCAGCCGCGACGGCGCTCCGCAGATCTACCTCATGGATCTGGGAGGCGGCGAGGCACAGCCGGTCACCGACCGCGAGGGCGGCTGCGCCAATCTGCAGTGGTCGCCTGACGGAAAGCACTTCTCGTTCACCTCGCAGGTCCGCGAGGCGGACGACCCGAAGGCGCTGTTCGAGGATCTGCCCAAGGCCGAGGCGCGGGTCTACGACGACCTGCTGATCCGCCACTGGGACCACTGGAAGGAGGGCACCTTCAGCCACCTGTTCGTGGTGGGCATCGACGGCGAGGGAGAGCGCGACCTGATGGAGGGACAGCCCTGGGACACCCCGCTGGTGCCGTTCGGCGGCGGCGAGCAGATCGGCTGGGCGCCGGACGGCTCGAGGATCGCCTACACCGCCAAGAAGGTGGACGACCCGGAGGTGTCGACCGACTCGGACATCTTCGAGGTGGACCTGACGTCGGGCGAGACCACCAACCTGACGGACGGTATGGGCGGCTTCGATATCGATCCCGTCTATTCGCCCGATGGGACCCGCATGGCTTGGCTGTCGATGGAACGTCCCGGTTTCGAGTCCGACCGCAACCGCATCTTCGTGCGCGACCGGGTGGCCGGCACGGCCACGGAAATCACGGTGGGCTTCGACCAGAATGCATCGGGACCGGCCTGGAGCCCGGACTCGCAGACCATCTGGTTCACGACCGATCGGCACGGGACGACCCAGATCTACGGCGTCGCTGCCGACGGGGGCAGCCGACCGAAGGCGGCCACCAGCGGCCGCTGGCACTTCGGGGGTCTCAACGTGGGCCCCGGCGGAGACGCGCTCTACGCGACCCGGATGCAGACCGAGCGCCCCAACGAGATCGTGCGTGTGGCGCTGGGCGGCGAAGCGTCCGAGGGCACGGCCCTGAGCGACGAGAACGGCGACATCTACGCCTCTCTTGCCCTGCCGACGGTACTGGAGCGGTGGACCAAGGCCACCGACGGCCAGTCCATCCATTCGTGGATCGTCTATCCGCCGGATTTCGATCCCTCCAAGAAGTACCCGATGCTGACCTATTGCCAGGGCGGGCCGCAGGGCCAGGTCGGCCAGTGGTTCTCGTACCGCTGGAACTTCCACCTGATGGCGGCGCAGGGCTACATCGTGGCGGCGATCAACCGCCGCGGCCTGCCGGGATTTGGGCGCGCCTGGAACGACCAGATTTCGGGCGACTGGGGCGGCCAGGCCATGCAGGACCTGCTCAGCGTCACCGACGACCTGTTCACCGAGCCCTACGTGGACCGCGACCGCACCGCGGCGATCGGCGCATCGTTCGGCGGCTACACGACCTTCTGGCTCATGGGGCACGACGAGGAGGATCGCTTCAAGGCGATGGTCAGCCACTGCGGCGTCTTCAACCTGGAGTCCATGTACCTGTCCACGGAGGAGCTCTGGTTCCCCAACTGGGACGCCGGCGGCCCCTATTGGCGCATGAACGCGTCCGAACGCGAGAAACTGGCGGCCTTCAGCCCGCACCGGCACGTGGAGAAGTGGGACACCCCGCTGCTGGTCATCCATGGCCAGCGCGACTACCGGGTGCCGTTCGAACAGGGACTGCAGGCTTTCACCGCAGCCCAGGTGCAGGGCGTCCCGTCGCGGCTCCTCTACTACCCCAACGAGGGCCACTGGATTATGCGCCCGCAGAACGGGGTGCTGTGGCACCGGGTCTTCTTCGACTGGCTGGGCCGGTATTGTGGCGGGGGGTCCTGACAAAGGAGGTCTCGCGATGTTGAACAAAGCCCTTCACCTGATGTTGCTTCTTGCCGTCGCCGTGGTGGCGGTGGCTGCCGGCGACGCGCGTTCGGCGCAGCAATGCCCGGCCGCATCGGACAACTTCTGGAAGAACGACAAGTTGCCCGACATTCCCGGCGGAGCGCCCGTGGGCATCAGCATCATCCCCGGGCTGTGCGAGGGCGAGGCTGCGGGATCGGTGTTCACGATTCCTTCGGGCTCTGGTCCGATGCAGTTGACCCAGGTGGCCGCGCCCTTTGCCGCTCCAGGCGGAGCTCCGGGATTCGTGGCGGCCGTCAACGTGGAGATCTACGACGGTATTACATGGTTGGGGGACCAGCCTGTCCTGGGTGCCAAGGTGTTCGATCTGAATGCGGATGTGGGCGTGGATCTGCAGGTGACGAGCACGGGTCTGAATGTGTTCGACGCCTCCCCGTATGGCATCACGGTCGGGAACGGCACGACCGCCTTCGTCGTCGCTTTTAGAATGAACCTCAACCTGAACGGCAACTGCGCCTCGGGGTACACGGCAAATTTCTTTACCGACAACGACACCTTTGGCTTCGCATGCGATCCGCAGATCACGCTCCCGAAGACGAACCTGATCGACATCCAGGGGCAGGGCTGGGCGGATGCCAGCAAGGCGACAGTTGGAGGTTTTCCCCTGTGTCCGTTCTTCTATTCCGGCAACTGGGTGATCCGGGCCTGCACACAGGGGCAGTCGGGGCCTCCGGCAGTTCTGCCCTACGGGTCAGGATGCGGTGCCGGCACAGTTGGCTGGATGGGCACTCCGCAGGCGGGGTCGACATTTGTGGTGGATCTGGGCGGTGGTCCTGCGTTGGCGCCCGCCCTCCTGACCATTGGGGGCAGCGATTCCCTCTGGGGCGGAGCACCGCTTCCTCTGGACCTCGCGCCGTTCGGGGCGCCCGGATGCGAATTGTTGACGGGTCTGCAGATCCTGATCCCCGCATTCACGGACTTCTTCGGGAATGTGACGCTGGGCATTCCCATTCCTGCAGATCCGCACCTGATTGGTGCAACGGTCTACACGCAGTGGATGGCGAGTGATCCGGGAGTCAATGCGCTCGGATGGGTTTTCTCAGGGGGCCTCTCCGTGACGATCCAGCCATAGGGGCGAGGTTTAGCCGAAGCGCGATTCGTTCCGTGCGGAGGCACGGGTGGAGCGGTACTGCCAGTTGCAGAAGGAGGCCAGGGCCGCGAGAAGCGACCAGCCGACGTCGCCGAGAGTTCCGTCCTCGGCGAACAGCGCCCGTAGACTGAGGGCCACCACGAGCATGCAGGAAGCGATGAACACCCACCGGGAGCCGCGAGCGTCCGCCCAGCGCTTGCGCGATCGATGTTCCCAGTCTCCGGGCTGCGTCATGGCGGCCAGCCTACTCGCAGCAGTCGTCATGCTCGCCCCGTCGGCTGCGGCCCAGACGAGCCCCTTCCTGTGGGCGGTCGAGAACGCCGAGCGCGCCCTGTCGGCGGGCCGTCTGGACGAGGCCCTGCGCCACATCCAGTCAGCGCTGGAGCGCGATGCCAACGCGCCGGATGCCTGGGCGCTGAGGGCAAGGTGGGCGAAGGCGGCCGGGGACACGGACGAACAGGTCTGGTCGCTTCACAGGGAACTGGGTCTGCGGAGGTCCCAGGGCACGTCCGCCAAGATGCTCGCCGGGCTCGAGGTCCGGATCCGGAGCGTCGACCCGCTGGCCGCCGAACTGTTCAGGCTGAAGGACAAGTTCACGGGGCGCCTGGAGCCGCTGGCGGACCGCTACGAGAAGGACGGGCGTCCGCACTCCGCGATCCGGGTCCACCGCCAGATCCTGGCGCTGGATCCGGGCCGCGTGGAAAGCGAGGAGGCCATCCAGCGGATCGCCTCGGCGCCCGACCCCAGCCTGGCGGCGGACGCCCAGCCGAAGGACCTCCTGGCCGACATCTCGGCGGAGTGGATCGCCGAATTCGACGCTGCCCACGACACCTGGGACAACCGCGCGAAGGACGTCGGCCGTAACTACGTCACCTACACGGACGCCGGCTACGAAGTTCTGGTGCGCGCTGCCGAGGCGATGGAGCAGATGAACGGCTTCTATCGCCAGTTCTTCCAGTACGGCACCGAGGAGGACGGCCGCGCCGTGCCGCGGATCAACCTGAACATCTTCGCCACCCGCGACGAGTACCTGGCCCTGGGCATCGGGCCCCCTGTCGAGTGGTCGGGGGGCCACTTCACCGGCGGCGCCGTCGAAACCTACATCGGGCCGGGCGGCTTCCAGGAGACCGTGTCGACACTGTTCCACGAGGCCGCGCACCAGTTCGTGAGCCTGGCGACCCGGGCTGCGGGCTGGCTGAACGAGGGCCTGGCGTCCTTCTTCGAGGGCACGCGGATCCTGGCCAACGGGACGGTCATCATGAACCTGCCCGCCAACCACCGCCTGTTGCCCCTGGCCGTCCGGATGGAGCGCGGCTGGATGGATTCCCCGACGGACGGCCTGGAGTCGGGAGACGGGACCGTCCCGCCGCAGACGGCGCCCACCTGGCGGATCATCCTGGAAAACCGCTATTCGTGGGGACCGCCCTGGTACGCGCCGACCTGGGGGGCCGTCTATTTCCTCTACAACGTGCAGGACCAGACCGACGGGCGCTTCCTCTACCGCGAGGCGTTCGGCGAGTTCGTGAATGCGTCGGGCGGCCGCAGCGGTGAGGGCGCGGTGACCAACTTCGAAAGCGTTGTGTTGGCGCAGCCCTCGAAGCCGACCAAGGGCGTGGACTTTCCTGATGACGCGGCCCTGCCGACCACCGTGGCGGAGCTGGACGGCTTCTGGAAGGACTGGATCCTGGCGCTTCGCGACGAGCAGTCCGGGCGCGGCGAAGCGTTCGAGCGGCCGTGGCTCGCCTGGGCCGGGTACGCACTGAAGCGTGGCGAACCGGACGTGGCCTTCGAGCACTTCGAGAAGGGTCTGCTGGAGCGCGGCAGCGATGTGGACCTGCTGCTCGCCTTCGCGGACTTCCTTCATCGCGAACGGGACGACAGCGACCGGGCATCGAAGCTGGTCCGGCGGGCGCTGCGCGCCCTGGAGTCGACGGAGACGGTGGACGCCTCTGCGGTGACCGCCGCCGAGCGACTGCTGAAGAAGTACGACCCCCGCGAGCGGACCCTCGAGACGGTCCGCATCCAGGCCGTCGAGACCACCACGGTGCTGGCGGGGCGCTACCTGGAGCGGGCCCAGCACCTGATGGCCATGGAGTTGGCCTGGGGCCTGGGCGTGGAGCTCGACGCGCCGGAGCTGCTGGACGTCTACGAGGTCGCCCTTCGGCAAAGCGGCAAGAGCATCCGGCTGTGGGAGCTGGCCTACAACGAGACCGACCTGCGCGGGTGGAACACCGCCGACAAGACGGTCTGGAGGCCGAACGGGTCGCGGCTCGAGGCGGTGACGGGCGCCTTCTCCGAGGACGTGTTCGACTACCGGTTCCTGACGCTGGACCGGGTCACGTCGGGCGACTTCTCCCTCGAGGCCGATGTGCTGGCGGAGACCGGCAAGGTCAACTTCGCGGGCCTCGTCTTCGGCCGCAAGGATGCCAGCAACTTCCACTCGCTCATCTACTTCCCGCCGCGCGCCGGAGCCGGCGAAAGGGGCACGGTGAAGACCGGGTTCCTGGACCTGACCACGTTCCAGGGGGCGGACTCATTCCAGACCTGGCGGCATGCATCTGCAGGCGGTGCGGAGCCCGTCGGGGCCACCCGCAGCCAAGTCTGGCACGCCCTGCGCCTGGACGTGACCGGGGCGTCCGTCGATGTCTGGTTCGACGGGAAACTCGTCGCGACCCACGACTTTCCCTCGCCGGCCGTCCTGCGCGGCGAGTTTGGCCTGCTGTCGGGCCCGGGCGAGGCCTCGTTTCGCAACGTCCGCTTCCTGGCGCTGCCGCCCGACGACCCGGGGGCCGCCATCGAGCGCCAGATCCGGCTCGAGGCGCTGAAGACGATCGAGGGCCGCATCGGTGATTCCTGGGTGGGCCTGGTGCCGCCGTTTCCGAGCACGGCGCGATGGGCCCAGGGATCCCGACAGGCCTGGGACGACAAGGGGACGGTGCCCACCCTGCTTGTGCTCTGGAGCATCGCCCAGAACGACATCGTGCGGATCGACGAGTGGCTGGTGGAACTGGCGCGCAGGAACCGCGACACCGGTCTGCGGGTGGTGAGCGTGGCCTCCGCTCTCGACAACAACTC
Source organism: uncultured Planctomycetales bacterium (assembly GCA_964653725.1). Taxonomy (GTDB): domain Bacteria; phylum Planctomycetota; class UBA1135; order UBA1135; family CAZZHK01; genus CAZZHK01. The sequence continues at coordinate 44,592 of CAZZHK010000008.1, forward strand.
CGTGGACGCCTATCTCGAGGATCATCCCATGCCCGGGGCGGTGGCGGTGGACAGCCGCGTGCGCGACGCGCGTGGCATCGGAGATACCTTCGGCGACTACGCGATCGCGACCTTCAACCTGCCGCGTCTGGTGCTGCTGGACGTCGACCACCGTGTCGCGTGGGAGGGCGATCCCGGCTTCACCGCGGGCGAGCTGTGGTCCAGGGGCCAGGGCTCCTACCTGGATGCCTCGCTGGAGGAGCTGCTGGACAAGCGGCGCATCCGCGAATCAGGTGCCTGGCGCAACCGGTGGATGCAGGAGGGGGTGGATGCCCTGAACGTGGCAGACATGAAGTCGGTTCTGCCGCTGCTCCGCGAGGCGGCGGCACTGGAGGGCAGCCTGGAGTCGTCTGTTCTCGAGGCCGCCGCAAGACTCGACGCCCTGGAGAGTGCCTTCGCCAACCTGCCCGAAGTGGCCGCGGACTTCGCCGCGCAGGGCCGCGACCCGGCGCTGGGCACGCTGCTGGACTGGATGGAGATGGCCGGACAGGTGGTGCCCGGCCGCGAACGGCGCAACCTCACCCGCTTCCGACGCAGCGACGCGGCCATGGGCTGGAAGGCGGCCCTGGCCCTTGCCCGTCGCCACGGAGCCGCGGCTGATAGGGGGCGGCCTGTCGAACGGGAAGCGAGGTTGGTCGAATTGGCGGCCCTGCCGGGCGCCTTCACGGCTGAGTTGACCGCGATGCTCCGCGGCACGCCCGATGCCGGATGGGGCGCGGTAGCCGACGGAGCGGAGCAGTGGCCGGCGCTATGGCTGGTCCATGCATGGTTCGCCTGGACCGGGGATGATGGGGGCCAATGAACGCGATCCTGCTTGCCTTCCTTCTCCAGGCCGGTGTCCAGCCGGGGGTCCAGCCGCTGGACTGTCCGGCGGGGGCCGGCAGCAGGACGCCGGGCATGTCGGTGGGTGCAAACGGGTCGGTGTGGCTGTCGTGGACCGTGCGTGCCGAGGGGGGCCATGCTCTGCGTGCCAGCCGCCTGGAGCAGCAGTCCTGGGGGCCGGTCCGCGAGGCCGCGCGGGGCAAGGGGTGGTTCGTGAACTGGGCGGACACGCCGGGTCTGGCGGTGGGCGAGGGTGACGCCCTGGCGGCCTACTGGCTGGCCAAGGCAGGGGAGGGCTCCTACGACTATCACGTCCAGATGGCGCTCTCGTCCGACGCCGGCGCGACGTGGACCGAGCCCCTCCGGCTGCATGAGGACGACGGCCCTGGCGAACACGGCTTCGCGTCCCTGTGCGCTCTGGATGGGAGCCGCTTTTTGGCGCTGTGGCTGGACGGCCGCCATACCGGGGCGCGCGCGGAGGACGGGCGCGGCGCGATGGCGGTCTATTCCAGGACCGTCAGCGCGGACGGTGAGATGGGCGACGAATTCATGGTGGACGACCGGGCGTGCGACTGCTGCCCGACCGCCCTGGCGGTGGGGCCGACGGGTCCGGTGGCGGCCTGGCGCGACCGGTCGAGCGGTGAAGTCCGGGACACGGCCACTGCGGTCCTGCGCAGGGGCGCCTGGACAAAGGGCCAGAGCGAATTCGGCGGCGGCTGGGAGACCTTTCAGTGTCCGGTCAACGGCCCGGCGCTGGCCGTGCAGGGAGAGCGCACGGCTTTGGCCTGGTTCACCGATGCGGGAGGCGATCCGCGTGTCGAGTGGGTCGAGTCGAAGGACGGCGGTGCCCATTGGGGCCGCACGACCGGCCGCATCGACGAGGGCAGTCCGATGGGGCGTATCCAGTTGGCCTACCTGGCAGACGGCAGCCTGGCAGCGCTTTGGCTGGAGAGGACGACCGGCGGAGAGGCGGCGTGGCGTGTGCGCATGCTGGAAGGACCGCGCGGCCAGCCGGCGTTCACCCTGGCCGCCGTCCCGGACAACCGCGCGTCCGGCTACGCGCGTCTTGCGCCGATCCGGGACGGCCTGGTGTTCGCCTGGAACGGGACCCGGGGACGCGTCGAGACCGCCACCGTCCGCCTCAGGAGTGACTGACCCGTTCGTGGCCAGGACCAGTGCTGCGGGCACGCGCGCTCCTCGTCCCTTCTACCCCCGACGCGGGTGTCCCAGGTCGGCAGACAGTCAGTCTGAATCGAAAAGTCCCTGAAGTGCCGCGAGGCCCTGCTCCATGTCGGCCCCGAGCATGCCGTCCATGAGGAGCCCCATCCAACGGCCGGCCAGGTTCCAGCCGTTGTCGCCTGCGCTCCACCAGGTGACGGTGGTGCCGGCTGCCCTGGCCTCGTAGGTGAATGCGCCCTTCATGAGGCCGAATTCGAGGTTGACGTCGTACCAGACGCCCTTGGCCGGATCGCTCGCGGTGATCTCCATCGTGCCCGGGCCGTCCTTGTCACTGGTCCACGAGGTAACGGCGCCCGGACCGCGTTCGGCCCCGCTGTAGGTCGTCCGGACGCTCGGGTCCCTTTCCACGCCCCAGGGCATCCACTGCTGCCAGGCGCGGAAATCCTCCAGGTACGGGTGGATCTCGCCGGCCGGGGCCCCGATCACGGTCGAGCGGCTCACCTCCCAGCGCGCGGGCAGGCCCGAGCCCACCAGCAGGAACAGGATGAACAGGACCGCTAGCATCTTCAGCGCGGTCTTCACGGCTTCCAGCCTACCCGTGCGTGGGCGGCCCAGCCCGCGAGTAGGGTGGACGCGTGTCCAGAGCAGGCAGTGACGAAATCCGGCGGACGGGGTCCGCGTCGCCCTACGAGGAGCGGATCGGCCTCTGCCGGGCCCGGCTGGCTCGTGGAGGCGGAGGCCGAGGCGACGGTCGGGGACGCATGATGAGGGGATTCCCCGGTGTCCTCCTGCTGCTCACCGGGGCGTGCGGACTGACGGAGTCCGGCCCTCCGAACGTCATCCTGATCGTGGTGGACACGCTGCGGGCGGACCGGCTGGGCGCGTACGGATACCCTCGGCCGACCTCGCCCGTGATCGACGCACTGGCGGCCGAGGGGACGCTCTTCACAGACGTCACGGCCCAGGCCGGCTGGACCCTTCCGTCCATGGTCTCGATGTTCACGGGGCGCTACCTGACCGCCTACCGCGATGCGGTGCCGGATGGCCAGCCGTCCCTGCCCGAGGTTTTCCAAGCCGCCGACTACACGACGGTGGGCGTGGTGGCCAATCTCTCCATGAACCACCGGGCGGGCTTCGCCCGGGGTTTCGACGCCTTCGACCTGGCAAAGGCGGACCCCTGGCCCGGCGATGTGGACGACCGGCCGAGGACCATCGACGACCTTGTGCCGGCCCTCTGGCGGACCCTTGATCCCCTGCTGGAGTCGGGTGATGCGGGGCACATTTTCCTTTTCCTCCACCCCTACGACCCCCACGACCCCTACTACGGTCATCCGGACCTCGACGAGGAGTTGCCGGCAGGAAACGCGATGCCGGTAGCGCCGCTGGGGTGGAGAGAGGCGGAGATGGCGCGCATCGGCCCAGCGGCGCCGGTCGACGACCCCGGCTGGAGAAGGGCCCTGGCAGCCACGGACCTTGAGCGAGGACGCTACGACCAGGAGGTCCGCCACACGGACCAGTGGCTGGGGCGTGTGCTGGATGGCTTGGGCGAGCGCGGTCTGCTCAGCAATGCAGTGGTGGCGCTGGCGTCCGACCACGGGGAGGGCCTCTGGGAGCATGTGGCGCTGCGCGCACCCAAGGCCCTGGCACGGAGCGAGCCCGACGGCTTCTTCTATCCGCGCCACGGGGCCCATCTCTACGAAGAGGCACTTCGGACGCCGCTCATCCTGTGGGGGAGGGGGGTGCCAGCCGGCGTGGTGGTGGGCGGGGCGGTCGAGAATGTGGACATCGCACCGACCCTGGCAGCCCTGGCGGGGATCGAGGGCCGAGGCTCCTGGCACGGCCGAAACCTGCGCGCCCCGGGCGGGGCCGGCAAGCAGTGGGTGTTCAGCCTGCACCACGACCAGGCCATGGTCCGCGAGACCGCCAGCGGACTGAAACTGATCCGACCCTTCGAGCGGCCCGACGGGAGCCGCGGCGCGGACCAGCTCTTCCATCTGCCGACCGACGAGCACGAGAGGTCGAATCTGGCGGATGAGCGCCCCTTCGATGTCCAGCGCCTGGGGCAGGTCCTGGAGAAGTGGATCGAAGGCCACCCGACCGCAGGGGGCCAGGGAGCCATGGACGAGGAACAGCGGAAACTCCTGCGAGCCCTGGGATACACGGAGGAGGACATCGGGCGATAGAACGCCTGTCACCGCGACCATGCTTCAGGAATTCAACGAGAAGAACCGGGACCTGCTCGTCAGCGTGGGCGGAGATCTCGTCCACCGGGACAAGGCGCGGATCAGCCCGTTCGACTCGTCCGTGCAGGGCGGGGACGCCGTGTGGGAGGGCCTGCGACTCTACGACGGCTGCATCTTTCGGCTCGGCGCCCACTTGGACCGGTTGGTGGCATCGGCCAAGGCCCTGGGCTTCGAGGAAATCCCGTCCAGGGAGGCGCTGGGCGCGGAAATCGCCCGGACCCTTGAGGCCAACGGGATGCGGGACGGCGTGCACATCCGGCTGACCCTGACGAGAGGCGAGAAGGTCACCAGCGGGATGGATCCCCGACTCAACCAGTCGGGGCCGGTCCTGATCGTGCTGGCCGAGCACAAGGTGCCTGTCTATGCGAAATCCGGCCTGACGCTGATGACCAGCAGCGTGCGTCGGCCGCGACCCGACGTCATGGACCCCAAGATCCACCATGCCAACCTGATCCCGTCCATCCTGGCCAAGATCGAGGCCAATGCGGCCGGTGCCGACGACGCCATCGTCCTGGACGACCGCGGCTTCGTCGCCGAGACGAATGCCACGCACCTGTTCACCGTCGAGGGGGGTGCTGTGTCGACACCGTTCTGCCATGCGTGCCCCGAGGGGATCACGCGCGCCACGATCCTGGCGATCTGCGGTCGCCAGGGCGTCGAGGCCACGGAACGCGACCTGTCGCTCACCCAGCTCTACCGCGCAGACGAGGTCTTCTGCACCGGCACCATGGGCGAACTGGCGTCCGTGACCTGCATCGACGGGCGCACCATCGGCGCCGGATTACCGGGTCCGCTGACCGGCCGGCTGTCGGACGCGTATGCGGCAGAGGTCGCCGCGACAGGAGAGAGGGTCGTCGAATGAGCGGACTGCTGCTTGCCCTGATGGTTGTCGTGCCCGCCCAGGATCGCGCATCGGACCGTGCGGAGATCCTGAAGGGCGTGAAAGAGGTGGCGCGTGGCGGCATCCCCGGCAACGTGATCGTGTTCGGGGACCGGGCCTTCGGCGTGTTGACCTATCCGGAGGGCGGCAACCGCCACCAGGCCACCGTGGCCGGCAGCCGGCTCGGTCGCGGACGCATGGTGGCCTTCGGGCACGGGTCCTTTTTCGGCGCCACGACCGCCGACTCTGCGCGCTTCGCACAGAACGCGATCCGGTGGGCGGGCGGCAGGAAGAACCCGAAGATCGCTGTGACGGGGGGCGGGACCGGCTGGCTCGAGAAGCTGGGATTCGATGCGGTGATCGTGGCGGTGGGCGATTCGCTGGGCGGCTACGACCTGGTCGTCCAGCATGGATCCGACGGGATCGGGAAAGACCCTGCACAGGGCTCGTGGCTGGTGGACTGGATCCGGAAGGGCGGCGGCTTCCTGTGTGGGACCTGCCCCTGGGGGGTCCAGCAGCTGCGGTCGGCAAGTGGCTGGACCTTCGCCGAGGATTCGGGTCTCAACCGTGTGCTGATGGAGGGAGGGCTGGTGTTCGGAACGGCGTATTCCAGTGCGACCTCGAAGATAGGATTCTCGGTGGCGGCGTCGGATGCAGGGGCCTGCCACGCAGGAGACGCCCTGGCGCGTGTAATGGCCCAGTTGGACGGGGAGGCCACGGCGCGCAGCGGCGATGCGGCGCTGGTGTCCGGCCTGGTCCAGGCGCTGCCTAAGGCGCGCCGCGACTTGCTGCCGCTGGGCCGACTGGGGTCGATGTCGGGCATGGCGGAAAAGGTGCCTGCAGAGGGACGTCCGGCCAGCGGCAAGTCCGCGTCGGTCCGCCTGCCGATCCTGTTGGCAAGCCTGGCGTGGGCCGAGGCCGACCCGAAGGACGTGCCGGCGGCGCCGGGTCACGAGTGGTTCCCGGGTGCCGTGGCAGCCGACGCCGAACGCATCGAGCGGACGGTGACGGTGCCGCCGTCGGCCGGTCAGTGGATCTCGACGGGCCTCTATGCGCCGGCCGGCGAGGTGGTAACCGTTTCCAGGGCGGGCGGAGGGAATGGATGGCGGGTCCGGATCGGCGCGCACACGGACAACCTGATGGGCAAGGACTCCTGGGCGCGCTGGCCCAACATCTCGATCGATCGGGCGCTCACCGGCAGCAAGACAATGATTGCCTCCGCCTGGGGCGGACTGATCTACCTGGTGGTGCCGGGAGGCGGAACCAGATCGGCGGTGCGGTTCCAGGTCACGGGCGCGGTCGAGGCGCCCTGGTTCGACCTGCAGGATCCGAAGTCCGTGGCGGACTGGCCGCGGCGGAGGAAAGCGCCCGCGCCCTGGGCGGAAATGGCCTGCGACGGCCTGGTCATCACGGTGCCCTCCGAGTCGGTGCGCGGTCTGGACGATCCGACCGCACTGATGGAGTGGTGGACGCGGGTCCACGACTGCTACGAGGAACTGCGCGGGGCACCGTCGCCACAGCGGCCGGAAAGGCTGGTAGAGGACATCCAGATCTCGGCTGGCTGGATGCATGCGGGCTATCCGATCATGACCCACGGTGCCCAGGAGCGCGCTGCGGCACCGTCCATGAACCTGGCCCAACTGTCCAAGTCCGGCGACTGGGGCTATTTCCACGAGCTCGGGCACAACTACCAGCGGGGCGAGTGGACGTTTGGCGGCACCGGGGAGGTCACCTGCAACCTGTTCAGCCTCTATGTCGGCCACCAGGTGTGCGGGATCGACCCCTGGGACAATCCCTGGCTGCAGGTCCAGAAGAAGCTCCGCGATCCACATCTGGCGGCAGGGGCGCCGTTCGACAAGTGGCAGGGGAATCCGGGTCTGGCGCTGATGACCTACGCGGAGATCCAGAAGGAGTTCGGCTGGGAGCCTTTCCGGAAGGCCATGCGCGCGTATGGCGATCTGCCCGAGGACCGCAAGCCGAAGGACGACCAGCAGAAGCGCGACCGCTGGGTCGAACTCCTGAGCCGCGGAGCCGGCCGCAACCTGGCGCCGTTCCATGAGCTCTGGGGGTGGCCGCTCACCATGGAGGCCCACTCCGCCGCCGATCTGCCGATCTGGTGGCCGCAGGATCAGGACCGCTGATCCTCGACAGCCTGGACAAGTGGGTGGTGGCGGGCTGCCTGGTGGCCGCCTTCGCGCCGGCCCTGTTCTTCGCGCGTCGAGCAGGAAAGAGCACCGGGGAGTTCTTCGGGTCGGGCGGTGCGGCACCGTGGTGGCTGGTGGGCACCTCGATGGTGGCTACGACCTTTTCCACCGACACTCCCAACCTGGTGACCGACCTGGTCCGCAAGGACGGCGTGTCGGGCAATTGGGTGTGGTGGGCCTTCTGCCTGACCGGCATGGCCACCGTGTTCTTCTATGCGCGCCTGTGGCGGCGCTCGGGCGTGCTGACGGACCTCGAGTTCTACGAACTTCGCTACGCGGGGCGCCCGGCCGCCTTCCTGCGCGGCTTCCGGGCGGTCTACCTGGGTCTGTTCTTCAACTGCGTGATCATGGCGACGGTCACCCTGGCGGCGGTCAAGATCGCCAACGTCTTCCTGGGATGGGACCGGCTGACCACGGTGCTCTTCTGCGGCGTGCTGTGCGTGGTGTTTTCGGCCATCTCGGGACTGTGGGGCGTGATGGCCACCGACCTGGTGCAGTTCGCCATCGCCATGGTCGGCGTGTTCGCGGCCGCCTGGTTCGCGCTTGACCACGAGGCGGTGGGGGGGCTGTCCGGACTGGTGGCGAAGGTCGAGCCAGGGGCCTTCGACCTGCTGCCCGACCTGTCCGACCCGGAGGCCTGGGTGCCCTTGCTGCTGATCCCGCTCGCGGTCCAGTGGTGGGCCGTGTGGTATCCGGGCGCTGAGCCGGGCGGTGGGTCCTATGTGGCTCAGCGGATGCTGGCGGCCAAGGACGAGCGTCACGCGGTGCTGGCGACACTGTGGTTCACGGTGGCGCACTACGCGCTCCGGCCCTGGCCCTGGATCCTGGTGGCGCTGGCCTCGACCCTGGTCTATCCGACCCTGGACGACATCGGCGCGGCCTTCCCCGGCCTGGACCCGGCGCTGCTGGGCGACGACATCGCCTATCCGGCCATGCTGACGCTGCTGCCGCACGGGCTGCTGGGGCTCCTGGCGGCCTCGCTCCTGTGCGCCTACGTGTCGACCATGTCGACCCACCTGAACTGGGGCGCGTCCTACCTGGTCCACGACCTCTACCGGCGCTTCGGCAACGCGGAGTCCTCCGAGCGGCATCTGGTCCGGTTGTCCCGGGTCGTGACCGTCCTGCTGATGGTTGCGTCCGGCTCTCTGGTCTTCGTGCTTTCCACCGCGAAGGAGGCATTCGACTTGCTGCTCTCGATCGGCGCCGGGACGGGCCTGCTCTACTTGCTGCGCTGGTTCTGGTCGCGCATCAACGCGTGGTCCGAGGTCAGCGCCATGGCGGCGTCCCTTGCGGTATCGGTGGGCTTCTTCATGGCCCGCAAGGGCGGTGCCGACATCGCGTCCCATATCTCGCTGCTGGCGACGGTGGGGATCACGACAGGGGTGTGGGTCGCGGTCACAGTCGCGACGCCTGCGGTGGACCGGGCCACCCTGGTCGAATTCGTCCGCCGCATCCGTCCCGCGGGCCGCTCCTGGGCGGCGATCAGGGAAGAGGCGGGGGTCGGCGCCTCGCCTGATTCCCTCGGCCAGGGCCTTCTCGGCTGGGCTCTGGGATGCACCTTCGTCTACTCCGCGCTTCTGGGCACCGGCCACCTGCTGGCGGGCCGCAGTGCCCCGGGCTTCCTATGCGCCGGGCTGGCCATGGCCAGCGGCATCGCCCTCTTGCGACTCCTGAACGCCAAGGAATCAACCTCATGATCCTCCTTCCTCTGCTGCTGGCCTTCACCCAGGGATCCTTGACCCAAGGATCCGATTTCGACCTGGTGCCCCGCCCGGTGTCGATCAAGGCCAACGAATACAGCTTCCGGTTGAACCCTCTCATCGGCGTCTTCGTGGTCGGCGGGGACCCGGAGGGGGATCTGGGTCGCATGGCGGCGCAGGCCGCAGTGTGGCTGGCCCCAGTGGACGGAAAGGCACTGCGTACGGGCTCGATGGACGTGGACCCCGGGTGGGGGAGACTGGGGTCCGACGCGGAATCGGCACGGCATTGGCCGATCAGCGCCTGGAAGGGGATGGTGTTCCTCGAGGCATCTGCGAAGGGCCCGGAGGGGTCCTATCGGCTGGAGGTCGGGCCGGTGGCCGTGCGACTGCAGGCGCCGGACACGGCGGGCCTCTTCTGGGGCCTGCAGACCCTGCGCCAGCTGCGCCGCGGGGACACCATTCCGGGCTGCGTGATCGAGGACGAGCCACGATTTCCCTGGCGCGGACAGCTGCTGGACGTGGGCCGCCATTTCCTGTCGGTCGATCAGGTGAAGAAGACCATCGATCTGCTGGCCTACCACAAGATGAACGTCCTCCACTGGCACCTGGTCGAGGATCAGGGGTGGCGGATGGAGGTGAAGCGCTACCCGCGCCTCACGGAGGTCGGCGCCTGGCGCGAGGCCGGCGCAAATGCGCCCTGGCCGGGGAGACACGGAGGCTTCTACACCCAGGAGGAGATCCGCGAAGTCGTTGCCTATGCGGCAGAGCGTCATGTCACGGTGGTGCCCGAGATCGAGATGCCGGGCCACTGCCAGGCGGCGCTGGCCTCCTATCCGGAACTGTCCTGCACCGGCGCCGTGGGTGCAGTGGGAAACCGCTGGGGCGTGGTCCGTGATGTCTACTGCGCCGGCAGCGAGGAGGTCTTCGAGTTCCTGACCGGGGTCCTGGAGGAGACGCTTGCGATGTTTCCCTCCGAGTTCATCCACATAGGCGGCGACGAATGCCCCAAGGACCGGTGGAAGGCGTGCCCCAAGTGCCAGGCGCGAATCAAGTCGGAGGGTCTCAAGGACGAGAACGAGCTTCAGTCCTGGTTCATCAAGCGTATTGATGCCTGGCTGACCGAACGCGGCCGACGCCTGGTGGGATGGGACGAGATCCTGGAGGGTGGCCTTGCCAAGGGGGCGACGGTCCAGTCCTGGCGGGGGATGAATGGTGCCTTGATCGCTGCCCGGGCCGGCCACGACGTTGTCTCCTCGCCCACCAGCCACTGCTACCTGGACTACGACCACGTCGCGATCCCGCTTGCGAAGACCTACTCGTTCGATCCGGTGCCTCCGGAACTGACCCGGGAGGAGGGGGCCCATGTGCTGGGCCTGGAGGGGAACGTCTGGGGCGAGTGGACGCCGACGGACCGCGTGGAGCAGCAGACCTGGCCGCGGCTCTGCGCGGTGGCGGAGATCGGATGGTCGCGCAAGGACGCGCGCGACGAGACGGACTTCCTGGGGCGAATGAAGACGCACTACGGCCGTCTGGACGCCCTGGGGGTTCGCTACTTCGTGCCCACGCCGCGATGCGTGACGAAGGGACGCGTCTTCACCGACGAGATGAGCGTCGTCCTCGACAATCCCTTGGGCCGAGGCGTCATCCGCTACACGTTGGACGGATCGGAGCCGAACAGTGAATCGCTGATATACGAGGGACCGTTCACGTTGACGGAATCGACCACTGTCAAGGCGCGGCTCTTCGCCCCCGGCGGTCGCAGCAACCTGCCGGTCCGCGCCGAGGGCATCGCCGGGCCGGCCCGGGCGCGATCGGTGGTCGGCAGCGACCGCGACGTGGTGGAGTACACCTTCCGGCGTCAGGCGCTGCATGCTTCGGTGAGAGAGGATCTGCTCTACCTACCGGGCATCTGGTGGATGCTGTACGACTCGGGCGACACCTACTGGGAGACACTGCCCGACTTCCGCTCCCTCTCGATCGTGGCCTCGGGTTCGGCTGAGACGATTTCCACGGCAGTCTCCCCGAAGGGCGACAACTTCGGCCTGGTCTTCTACGGATACATGCGCGTGCCCGAATCGGGCGCCTACACCGCCTCCCTGCATTCGGATGACGGCTCCCGTCTCTGGATCGGTGACGATCTGGTAGTGGACAACGACGGACTCCACGCGCCGCGTACGCGCACAGGCGACGTCCTCCTCGAACAGGGCCTGCACCCGATCCGGGTCGAGTTCTTCCAGGCGGGCGGTGCCGTGGACCTGGCAGTCTCCTGGACGGGACCCGGCATCGGGGAGGAAGGCGTGAGCTACTTCCACCGGGGTTGGTAGGGTTGTCCGGCATTCGGGTCTTCGCCGATGGGACCGCAGCGGCGCTGGCCGCGGCGGACCTGGTCGCCGAGGCACTGGCGCCGCCGGATCAGGCACTGGGGCTCCCGACCGGCCGCACGATGGTGCCGGTCTACGCGGAGATGGTCCGGCGGCATGTCGAGGCCGGACTCTCTTTCGCCGAGTGCGACCTGTTCCTGTTGGACGAATTCATGGGCCTGGCGCCTGATCATCCACGGTCATTTCACGGCTTCCTTCTTCGCCATCTGGTGGAGCAGACCGACGCAGATGCCGACCGTGTCCAGGTGCCGCCGTCCGGTGCTTCTGACGGCGCCATGGCGGAGGCATGCGTCGCCTTTGAGGCCCGGATCGCCGCCAGCGGTGGTCTCGATCTGGCCCTGCTCGGCATCGGCACCAATGGCCACGTCGCGTTCAACGAACCCGGGTCGACGGTCGACAGCCGCACCCGGTGCGTCGAACTCGCCGCGGACACGCGCGAACGCGAAGGCGATGTTCCCAGGAAGGCCGTCACCATGGGGATTGCCACCCTGCGGGCAGCCCGCCGCATCGTCCTCCTGGCGACGGGAGCGGAGAAGGCGCAGGCGGTCCACGATGCCCTGCATGGCCCGGTGGACCCGAGTTGCCCAGCCTCGCTTCTGCGCAACCACCCGGACGTAACGTTCCTGCTGGACGGTGCGTCAGCGCGATTCGGGGATGGCGCTGGCCGTGAGGGCACCGTGCAGGTAGAGGGCGGGGAGCCAGGAGGGGACGTTGGCCATGTCGGGACCCAGGTAGCTGAACGCTCCGGTCGCTGACAGGCCCATCTCCCAGGCGGTGCCGAGAAGGGCGGCGACCAGGCAGACGGCCGCGACGGGGGTGCGAGGAAGCCGGCTCGGGACCAGGCGCATGATCCAGGTTCCGTACAGGAGGACTGCTGCCGCCAGGGGCCGGTGGCCGACGAGCCCGGAGGCGGCGTAGGCGGCGAGGAACCAGGCCGCGCCGCGCACCAGGTCCCCGGCAACCGGGAGAGGCGCGTCGGGCCACCACAGGCGCCGGCTGGTCCGCATCCCGGTGACCAGCAGCCAGCAGGCCGATGCAAACAGGGGCGGCACCCACAGCGGCTGGCCCCGGAGGGCGCCTGCGGGATAGTCCAGCACACCGCAGGCGACGTGGATCCGGTCGCAGAGCGTGCCCCCGACGGCGCCCGCAATCAGGATCCACAAGTGACGAGGCACTAGGGCAGGATGTCGAAACCGACTGCGTTGGTGACCACCGGCGCGGTGCCCAGGGCGATCAACGCCCAGTCCAGGTGCAGACCGATCAGCGGGTCAAGGAGGCCCGGCGTGGCTTCCAGCGACGCAGTGGCTCTTCCGACGGCATCAAGGACTCCGAATGACCCGGGCAGAAGGGGCGGACCCGGATAGGTCAGGGTCGTCCACATGACGTCGTCCCAGTTGAGAGGGACGGTCAGGCCGGACCAGGGAAGGCCGGGGCTGGTGCCTGACGCGCTGCCGACCAGCAGATAGCTGGACATGGCCGAGGAGGCGCCAAGATCGATCGTGAAGGGGACGCTGGCTCCGTCGGCCGCGGACACGGCGTCCTGTCCCGCATGCAGGGGCGCCGGAGCATCAAGCCGAAGCTCGAGATACGGATAGAGCAAGGCCTGGACAGTGCCGTCGTCGGCCGTGATCGCCAGCTTCGCCACTCCCTCTTGAGTCCCCGCAGTGACGTCGAACGAGTAGCTGCCGTCTCCGTGGTCGGTGACGGCACCGGGCGTCAGCGAGCCGGGAAGGCCGTCGGGATGTGCAAAGGACAATGTCGCGCCGCCCGTTGTCAGCGGCACGCCGTCCACGTCGAACAGCCAGAGGCGCGCCTCGGTGGTGGCCAGCCCATCGGCGGGCAGCGACATGGCAGTCGTTTCCGCCACCGAAAGGATGTGGTCCGGGCGGCCCAGCAATCCCTGCCGCCATGTGTCGTACAGGCCCTGCAGTTCGATCACCGGATCGGGGTCGTTCCAGTTGCCCTTGACCGTCATGGAGAGGTAGTAGGGGCCGTTTGCGCATCCGGCCGAACCGTTGCAGTTGCCGTCCGCGTCGCCGACCCGGGCCAGGACGATGCAGGCCGTGTGGGCGGACTTGGTGAAGCTGGCCGGAGGAGCCCCGCACGAGGTGGGGGCGGTCACGCTGCACGAGCAGCGGCCGTCGCCGCCCATCGAGCGGGCCGCTTCCATGGCGGCCATCACGCGCTGTCCCAGATCGCCGGGGGTCGTGAGGAGGGCATTCTTGGCGGCTTTCCAGACAACCGACCCGGTCAGGATGTTGCCCTGGATGGAATAGAGCATGGATCCGGCGCTGCCGGACAGCCCGCCCGCGGCGGCCGCGCAGTTGCTGCCGGTGTAGGTGGCCGGCGGATCGGCCTGGAGAGCGACAATCCCGTACTGGCGGTTGTTGTCGAAGTTCACGGCCGCCAGGACGTCGGTGAGTATCTGGTCGGGACTGTCGCCCGCCTCGAATCCGGTCCACATCACATTCCGGGCGACCGCGCCCGAGTCGATAATGGACTGCGCTGCGCCGGCCCCACGGCCGACCACGATGATGGGGACAACCTTCTGGATGTCGGTCCCGGTCAGGCAGGTTGCGGTCGCGACGCACACCTCGCCGGTGTCCAGGTCCACCACCACGATGGACCAGGTGGCCAGGGCGGGGCCGACCGCCAGCACGGCGGCCGTGAACGTGGCGATCCCCCTGGCGATACTCCTCATTCCACTATCCTAACCAATGCGTCGCGGTGGCGCGCCAGATCCTCCAGCAGAGCCATCTGAACCCTCGCCCGGTCCAGGTTCTGGTTCGCCCGATCCACCGGGTAGTAGGTGTCTCCGGAAAGGTGGTCGGCCAGGAAGCGGGCGGCCTGCTCGGCCAGGATGGCAACGCAGCCGTCCCACAGGGAACCCTTTTCGGCGGTCGTCAGGATGCCTCCCGTTCCCTCCAGCCAGCCCTCCGCCACAGCGGCGAGCAGATCGCCCTCCATCGTGACACGAGAGATGTCCGTTTCGTCCTCCGCCGATCGAGATGTGGCGGACCGGACCAGGTCGCCGAAGTCGTGGGCCGCCAGACCGTACTGCGTCGTGTCCAGATCGATGACGCACTGGGGCCGACCGCTGGCGCGATCGCGCAATACATTGGACGGCTTGGCGTCATTGTGCACGACGCGGCAGGGGATCTCGCCCGATGCCGCACGACGGTCGAGGAGCAGCGCCGCGTCCCTCAGGGCCATGCACGAATCGGCGTCGGCGGCGCACTGGTCGATGCGGCCCATCGCGTTGGCGGCCGCGGCGGATTCGAGGGCGTCGAATCGGGATCCCGTGTCGTGGAATCCCGGCAGAACGGTGGTTGGCGTCGGATCGAGGTCGGAGAGGGCGGCCAGGTAGGCCCCGAAGGCGAGGCCGCAGGGTCGGGCCTCGTCGGCGTCGGCGACGGTGGTGGGGGCGGCGGCACCGTCGATCCACGGCAGGGCCCTCCATGGAAAGCCGTTGGCGTCCTCCCAAAGCAGGCCGCCTCCGGTCGTTGCCAGAGGGGCGGGCGGTGCACCCGGCCGTCCTGCCGGAGTGCTCTCCAGGTGCTCCGCGATCCGGACCGCGTTGTCCACCAGGGCGACGGGGTCGGCGAACACGCTGGTGTTGAGGCGTTGGACCAGAACACCACCCACGCGCCAGGATTCATGGATGTGTCCTCCAGGTACTCGCGCGGGCGTGGCCGTCGTCCCGAAACCGAAGGCGGCGGCCGCCTCGGCTGCTTGATCCGGGGTGCTCAGGATCCCGGCGCCGCAGGCTGGTCGTTGGTCACGCAGTTGACGCCACCGCCCCAGTACCAGAGCTCCAGCGTTTCGGCGAGTTCGATGGTCCGTCCGGGGAAAGACACGGCCACGGTGGCCGCTGCCGCCGCGTCCCAGGTGGGATTCCCGAAGCCGCAGAGAATGGCAGCATCGTTGACCACCAGCCAATTCAGGTAGTTGGCGGCCATCTTGACGCCTTTGCTGGTGATCGCGCCCGGCCCTTCGACCAGGATCCGGATCTCCTCGTGCTCATGCAGGACATCGATGATGCCGGCGCAATTCTCGCGGCAGGAGGACTCGATGTTCTTCGGCCACTGCATCCACACGGCCTCTTGCGGTGCCCGTTCGGCGGGAATGCGGATGGCGGGGAGGGACGGCGGGCTCGGGTGGGAGGATGGCAGGACAAGAACGAGGACCGAGGCCAGCACGCAGCGCATGGCCCTGATTCTACCGCTCCGCCGGCATCGGGGCCGTCATGCCCAGAGGTCCGGAGGGTAGTCGCCCGCAGCGACCGCAGTGGCGAGGTGGCTCTCGACCCGCTCGCGGTCGTGGGCGTGGGTCATGCCGTGCCACTTGCTGCGGGCCGGCAGCACCCGGATGGCGCCGCTCTCTCCTCGCACGATGCGGTCGACGGCCTGAGGCAGTCCGAATTCCGGCTGATGGCTCAGGGCAGCTCGCACGGCCTCGAGAGCGGCCAGGTGTTCGTGCCCGAAGGCCCACAGGTTCATGGAGACGGGGAGCGTGGGATCAGTCGGGTCGGTGACGGACGGGAATTCCTCGAGCCCGGTCAGAAGGTAGGCGTCATCCGTCCGGCAGACGGCGCGCGAGACCGGTCCCTCGCTGCTCAGCACGGTTCCCAGCGGATAACCCACCAGGGCGGCTTCGTTCGTGGACTCCGCGTGGCGGACCAGATCCAGGACGGCCTCGCGCCCGTAGAGGTCGTCCGCGTTGGCGACCAGGAACGGTCCGTCCAGCAGGGGCGCAGCGGCCAGGACGGCGTCGGCGGTGCCGTTCGCCTGCTCCTGCACCGCTGTCTCCACCGTCAGCCGATCGGCCATGGCGGGGGGGACGAATTCCTCGGCCCCGGGGCGCAGCACCAGGACGACCCGCTCGATGCCCGCCTGCAGCGCGTCGTACGCGGTGTATTCAAGGATGGCGGCGCCGCCGGGTCCAACGGGCGCATGCTGCTTGGCGCCCCCGAACCGACGGCCCAGACCTGCTGCGAGGACGACGAGGGTTCGGTCCATGGGCGGCAGAGACTACTCTGCCGTGCATGGCCTTTCTCTGCTGTGTCCTGCTGGCGACGGCCGCGCAGTCTGAAGCACCGTGGGGACTCCCCTTCGTCGACCTGGCGGGGGAAACCCACCGCCAGGTGGTGCTGGACCGCGAGGATGGCCAGTACCTCGGGCATGTGACCACGGTCCTCCTGCGGGACGGCAGGACCCTCCTTGCGACCTACCCGAAGGGCCATGGACGGGGACCCATCGTGATGAAGCGGAGCCCGGACGGGGGGCGCTCATGGAGCGAACGGCTGTCGCTGCCCGAGTCGTGGGCCACCTCGCGGGAGGTCCCCACCATCTTCCCCGTCCGGTCGAACGGCAAGCGCCTCCTCCTGTTCTCGGGACTCAACCCCGTAAGGCGCGCGGTCTCGGAAGACGAAGGGAAAACCTGGTCGGAATTGGAGCCTGTCGGCGACTGGGGGGGCATTGTCGCCATGGCCAGCATGGCGGTCCGGGCGGACGGCACCCTTGTGACCTTCTTCCACGACGACGGACGGTTCATCGGAAATCGCATGAAGCCGGACGACGGACGCCCCTTCTGGGTGTTTCAGTCGGTCTCCACGGACGGGGGGCTCTCCTGGGGCGACCCGGAGGTGGCGGCGAGCCACGAGAAGGCGCACCTCTGCGAACCGGGCCTTGTCGTGTCGCCGGACGGAGAGACATGGGCACTGCTGCTGCGAGAGAACTCGCGTCGGTACCGGTCCATGATGGTCATGTCCAAGGATGAGGGGCGATCCTGGAGCGAGCCTGTCGAATTGCCTGCCGCGCTCACCGGCGACCGGCATACGGCCGTCTACGCCCCCGACGGCCGGCTGTTCATCTCGTTTCGCGACATGGCGAAGGACAGTCCCACGCACGGCGACTGGGTGGCCTGGATGGGGACCTGGGATGACATCGCTGAGGGGCGGGCTGGCCAGGCCAGGATCCGGCTGGAGGACAACACGAAGGGTGCCGATTGCGCCTATCCGGGTGTAGAGATCCTTCCCGACGGGACCATCTTCGCGGCGACCTACGGGCACTGGACGAAGGGCGCATCGCCGTGGATCCTGGGAATTCGCCTGACGCTGGACGAAGTCGACGAGCGGATCGCGGACCTGGAGAAGAGCAAGTGATGGACGGAACGGACCGCCGGGAATTCCTGAAGTGGAGCGCCGCGGCTGGACTGGGTGCGGCGGCGATCGGTGCCTGTTCCAGGGAGACCTATCTGGGGGCGGGACCCCGCGAGCCGTACCGGGACGATCCGATCGACGAGGTGCAGGTCGGGATCGTCGGCGTGGGGGGCATGGGATCCTGGCACGCCGCCAACTATCTGAAGTTGGCCGGGTGCAGGCTGGCCGCTGTCTGCGACGTGGTGCCGGAGAGGGTTGCCCGGGTCCAGGACATGGCGGAGGCGGCGGGCTTCCCCCGGCCGTCCGGTTATGCCCGAGGGCCCACCGACTACGAGCGCCTGTGCGGCGAGGAGGACCTGGACCTGGTCTTCACCGCCACGCCCTGGAACCTGCACGTCCCCATCTGCGTGGCGGCCATGAAGGCGGGCAAGCACGCGGCCACCGAAGTGCCTGCGGCGGTGACCCTGGACGAGTGCTGGGAGCTGGTCGAGACCGCGGAGGCCCACCGCCGACACTGCCAGATGATGGAGAATGTCTGCTACGGACGCAGCGAGATGATGGTCCTGAACATGGTGCGCAAGGGGCTCCTGGGCGAGCTGCTGAATGCCCAGTGCGGCTACCTGCACGACCTGCGCGGGGTGAAGTACGACATGAACGGCGAGGGAGTGTGGCGGCGCGAGCATTCGGTCCGTCGCGACGGCAACCTGTATCCCACGCACGGCCTGGGACCGGTTGCCCAGTGCATGAACATCAACCGGGGCGACCGGTTCACGAGGCTCGTGTCGATGTCCAGCCCCAGCCGCGGCCTGCAGGAGTACCGGGACCGCACCCGGAAGACCGGCGATCCGCTGCGCGACGAGGAGTTCAGGCTGGGCGACGTGAACACCTCGATCATCCAGACCGCCAAGGGCCGGACGATCACGGTGATCCACGACACCAATCTGCCGCGGCCCTACTCGCGCGTGAATCTGGTCCAGGGCACCAGAGGCCTGGTCGAGGGCTTTCCGGACCGCATTCACATCGAGGGACGCAGCCCCGGCCACGCGTGGGAGGATTTCGAGCCCTACCGCGAGGAGTATGAACATCCCCTCTGGCGTCAGGATGAGACCCAGAGCGTCGAGGGGGGGCACGGCGGAATGGACTGGCTGGAGGTGAGCCGACTGGTCCAATGCCTGAGAAGCGGGCTGCCTACAGAGCAGGACGTCTACGACGCGGCCGCATGGAGTGCGGTGGGCCCGATCTCCGAGGCATCCGTGGCCGCGAAGGGCGAAGTCCAGGATTTTCCCGACTTCACCCGGGGCCGCTGGCGGACCTGGCCGGCCCTGGGAATCGTCGGAGCCTGACCGCGGCATGAGCGCCGTCCTCGTCTCCCTCGCCCTGTCCGTCCTGGCCGGTCAGGGGCCGCGGGAGATGGTGCTGTTGGACGGCGGCACACTTGGGGCGATCGACCTGATCGGGGACACCCGTTCGTTGGAATTCGGGGTGGTGTGCCGGGGAAAGAGTGCAGCGGTGCTCAGTCGCGGATCCGTGGGCGAGGGGGATTTCAAGGTTTCTGCGGTCCTGGAACTGGGGGCGCCGCGCTCCACCATGACGGCGTTCCTGATCGGCGATTCGCGGCTGCTCCTGGACGGGCGGGATGCGCGGATGGCGGTCGAGGGGCCGTTGTTCGGGGGAGGGCCGTTCCCGCTCGGCAGGGCGAAGGGCCTTTGGGCGCCGGCGGAACGAACGGATTTCGAGGCCACCCG
Source organism: uncultured Planctomycetales bacterium (assembly GCA_964653725.1). Classification (GTDB taxonomy): domain Bacteria; phylum Planctomycetota; class UBA1135; order UBA1135; family CAZZHK01; genus CAZZHK01. The sequence continues at coordinate 63,945 of CAZZHK010000008.1, forward strand.
CTCGGCCGGCCTCCTCGTGGTCCGGATCGACGGGACGGTCGTCTTCGCTCGCCGGATCGGCGACGAGCCGGTCGGTCAGTTGGGATTCTCCTGCGGCCGCAGCGTGCTGAAGGTCCATCGGATGGTGCTGACAGCCTCCCTGGGAAGGGTTCTGGACCCCACGTCTGTGGAGGTGGAGGCCCTGCAGCCCAGGATCGACGATTCCATCCGGCGCGGCGTGGACTTCCTGTTGGGCAACCAGTGGCGGGACGGCACGTGGGACCACAGGATCAGCCAGTTTCCCAGCGGCCAGACCGCCTTCACGGCCTACACACTGCTCAAGGTGGGGTTGGCGGCCGATCATCCGGCCGTCCGCCGTGCCTTCCTCTATCTGGACCAGCGGTGGCCCGAGCACACGTATGAACTCGGTGTCGAGCTGATGGCGCGGGGCGCCCTGCAGAATCCAGGCCAGAAGGACCGGATGCGCGAACTGGTGGGACTCCTGGTCGCCCACCAGGACGGCACCTGGGGCTATCCCGGCACCCATGCGAGTCCCGGCGACAAGACGTGGAAGGACATGTCGAACACGCTCTACGCGGCGCTCGGATTCCTGGCGGCCCAGCGGGCTGGCGTCGATGTGCCGCGTCGTGCCTATGAATCGCTGGTCCGGGCGGTCCTGGCCTGGCAGGGACCCGAGGAGCTTCTCGACGCGCCGACGGGTGACCGGACCGATCGGCCCATCGCGGCGGGGTTCGGGTACAAGCGTGGCGGTACCGCCACCGGATCGATGACGACCGCCGGCGTCGCCGTGCTGGACATATGCCGCACGGGTCTCGGCGAGTCGATCGGGCCGCGCATGGACCGCGACATCCAAGCGGCCATGGACAAGGGCATGCGCTGGCTGGGCACGCACTACGACATAACCGGCAATCCGGGCCACAGCGCCAACAACTGGCGATTCCACTACCTGTTCGGGCTCGAGCGGGTGGGGTCGCTGCTGGACACGGAGCGGATCGGCGAGCACCCCTGGTTTCTGGACGGGGCCAAACATCTGCTCTCCGCACAAAAGGACAAGGGCTACTGGTATTTCAATGAGGACCAGTCGGACACCTGCCTGTCGCTCCTGTTCTACAAGCGGGCCACGGCCGCCAAGACCGGGAAGGGTGTCGGCTCCGGGTTGGCGTTGGGTGCTGCGTCGGTGGTGGCCACGGACGATAACTCCGGCGAGGTGCACATCCGTGCGCGTGGCGGCGATCCGATGGTGGTGTGGCTGGAGGGCTTTGACGCGGACTTCCTGGATGAATACGGGGACGACGTGCGGGTGGTGAAGGTCGAGTGGGTGGTGGACGACGCGGTGGCCGCCTCAGTGACGGGGGATCCGCATCGCGCGTGGTCCCCGGGTGATCGGTTCACGGCGCGGATCCCGGTCAGCGAGAACGGCCCCTACGAGATCGAGGCCCGCGTGCTGATCCGGGAGGTATCGGCCGAGGACAGCGAGTACTTCTCCCAGCCCATCACGGTCCTGGTGGATACGGTCCTAGAGGACTGGATGGAGGACGCCGCAACGCGACTGTCGCGCAACCTGCTGCGGGGTCGCTCGGTAACGGCCACCGCCACCTCCCAGAGGGGTGATGACTCCCCTGCGGCCAAGGCCGTCGACGGGCTCGAATGGACGCGCTGGGCCTGGGCCAAGGACGACCAGGCGCCGGTCCTGACGCTGACCCTGGACAGGACGGTCCGATGCAACCGGCTCGTCCTGGGGTCGCCGGGGGGCCGTGGCCAGGACAGCGGAATCTGGGACCGGATCCGCAAGGTGGAGGTCCGGTGGAATGGCGCCAAGAAGGTCGGCACGGTGATTGAAATGGAGCCGGGCCACATGCGGCCTACGGTCTTCGACCTGGGAGCGACCAAGAAGGTGCGCCGGATCGAGCTGCGCATCCTGGAATGGGACAAGGTGGGCTCCGGGGGTGGTGCGGGATTCTCGGAGGTGTCCCTGGAATTCGTGCGGTGACGACCGCTCTGCTGTTGGCCACCCTGACCGTCGTCCAGGGACCGTTCAAACCCCTGTTCGACGGTGCGACACTGGCCGGGTGGAAGCCGGCACAGGGCTGGAGCACTGCGGATGGCGAGATCAGATTCGACGGATCCGGTTCCGAGTCGTTGGTGACCGAGGAGGATTTCGGAGACTTCGAACTGCGTCTCGAGTGGCGGGTCGAGAAGGACGGCGACAGCGGCATCTATCTGCGTGGCTGTCCGCAGGTCCAGATCTGGGACAATCCGGAGGGCTCCGGTGGCCTCTGGAACAACCAGATCGGTCCCTCGAAGCCCCTGGCGGTGGCGGACCGCGCGGTGGGGGCGTGGAACGAGTTCAGGATCCGGATGGTGGGCGATGCGGCGACGGTGCACCTGAACGGCGTCCTGGTCACCGACAGCGTGGTGCTGGAGAACTACTGGGATCGTGCCAGTCCGGTTCCGGAAAGGGGCCCCATCTGGTTGCAGGCTCACGAGTCTCCGGTCCGTTTCAGGAACATCCGTGTCCGAGAACTGCCGGTGGGGCACAGGAGTGACCTCTTCAACGGGGTGGACCTTGCGGGTTGGACCCCAATGGGCGATGCGATCTGGACGGTGGAGGAGGGCACTCTTTTGGGGCGGGTCGGCGGCGGAAGCCAGAGTTTCCTTGCCACCGTGCGCTCCTTTGGCGATTTCCGCCTCGATTTGGAGGTCAAGGCCGAAGATCAGGGCAACTCCGGCATCCAGTTCCGCAGTTCGGAGAAGCAGGGGCGGCTGGCCGGCTACCAGGCGGAGGTCGACCCCTCGCCGCGGCGCTACTCGGGCGGTCTTTATGACGAATTTACGGGCCGGGGCTGGCTGCAGGACCTTTCCGATGATCCGGTGGCTCGTTCTGCCTGGAGAGACGGTGAGTGGAACCGCTACCGCATAGAGGCCGACGGGCCGAGGCTTCGCTGCTGGGTCAACGGGGTGCCGACAGCGGACTTCCTGGACACCCATTTCATGGACGGGTTGATCGGCCTGCAGGTCCATAGCGGCAGGAATACCCGTGTGCGCTGGCGCGGATTGACCGTGGTGGACCGCGGCGTTCGCCGATGGCAGCCCTTGTTCCCGGAGGGCCTGATTGGTTGGACGACGAGCAAGCACCAAGACTGGCGTATGGGCAGCGACGGCGTGTTGTCCTGCGTGGATACTGGATCCCTGGCCCGGACCGGTACCGGTGAGTTCTGCGCAACAATGGATGTGAGAGGCGGACTGACCTTGCGACTGCCTGACGGCAGTGATTTCCATGATCCGGCACCCGAGGATGGGGCATGGCGCAACTTGGAGTTGATCCATGCAGGTGGACGGATCGTCGTGCTTCGGGACGGCGAACGCGTCTACGAGCGGCCGATTGCGCCCTCGGAGACACACCCGCTGGTCCTTTCATGCACATCAGCCGTGAAGTTCCGCAAGGCCCTCCTTCTCGGTCCGGCATCGGGCCGCTAAGGATGGATCTAGGTTGCCAACTCGCGGTAGGTCGTTGGTGGCGATGAGCCATTTCGGACCCTGCCGCCAGCCTGCTTAGATCCGTTCGGTGCCCATCGGCAGGCCTCGGATTCTGTGGGCGTCCGCCTTCGTCAGCGGGGGCCCTTCGGTTTCGGCTGCCGGAGGGGGAAGAGGACGGAGGGCGTTCGCGAAGTTGCCATCCGTGCCTCGGCCTCCTCTACCAGATCGGGTCGCGAGGCGGATAGGTCATTCGTCTCGGCGGAGTCGACGGCGAGGTCGTAGATCTGCAACGGGGCTCCTTGGGATCGACGGAGGGCCTTCACGTTTCCGAAGCGCACCGCCTGCCATGTCTGCGCATGCTCCCAGTAGAGGACCTCGTGGATAGGCTGGGAAGCCGGGTTGCCGGTGAGGGTGGGCATCATCGAGAGACCGTCTAGCCCCTGAGGTGTCTCCGCCCGGGCAGCGTCCAGGCAGGTTGGCAGCAAGTCCCAGAAGGCCGAGACGTGGTCGGAGACCGACCCGGGCGGCACCCTTCCGGGCCACCGTGCAATTAGGGGCACCCGAATGCCGCCTTCGAACAACTGACCCTTTCGGCCACGCAGGCCCCCGCTTCCATTGAAAAAGTCCAGGTCGCAGCCGCCGACCCACGAGGGCCCGTTGTCGGAAGTGAATACGACAAGGGTTTCGTCGGCGATTCCAAGATCGTCGAGAGTGTCCAGGAGCCGCCCGACATCCCGGTCCATGCGCGTGATCATCGCTGCGTAGGCTGCGCGTGGCGTCGGGTGCGGCAGATAGCCGCGGTTGCCAGGGTAGGGGGTTTCGGTGAAGGCGTCGCTGTAGTCCTCGAGCGAGTCGGCGGGCACCTGGAGCGCCAGGTGCGGAACCGGGGTGGCGAAGACCAGAAGGAAGGGGTCCTGCGAATGGGCCCGGATGAACTGATCGGCCTCCTCGACCAAAAGATCCGGCGCGTAGTCCGGGCCGTCGTACGAAGGCCACAAGGATGGGTCTGTCGGGTCGGCGGACTCTGGCAATTTCTGGTGCGCCTCGAAGCGCGTGTTGCGGAGTTCCACCCTCTTACCGTCCGCGTGCAGGTGGTCGGGGTAGTAGTTGTGGGCGATGCGCTGGCAGATGAAACCGAAGAATCGGTCGAAACCCTGGGCGTTGGGGTCCCCTTCGCTGCCGGTCCAGCCCAGGCCCCACTTTCCGATGAATCCGGTGGCGTAACCGACCTCGCGAAGCGACTCGGCCAGGGTGACCTCGCCAGCAGGCATGGGTCTCTGGCCCTCCAAGGCGGGGTCGTTCCAGACGTCCCCTCGCTCTCCCATCTCGTCGTTGTCGCGGATCGAGGCGTGGCCGGTGTGTCGGCCCGTCAGCAGCGTGCATCTGCTGGGCGCGCAGACCGGCGAGCCGGCGTAATGCTGCGTGAAGCGCATGCCGCGCGAGGCCAGGGCGTCGATGCGAGGTGTGCGGATGTGCTCCTGCCCGTAGCAGCCCAGCTCCCCGTAGCCTAAGTCGTCCGCCAGGATCAGCAGGATGTTGGGCTGGCGTTCCCCGTTGCATGCGGCGGCCGCAAGCAGGGCCATAACAGACAAACGCCGCATTTGCGCAGAATAGCGTGCTCCTGAAGAGCAGGCTGGGGTGGTCAGGGAAGGATGTAGTTGGCGGTGCGGGTGAGCTCCGCCTGGTCCATGCCTAGGACGAATCCCTGAATCCACAGCGGCAGACCCGCGAGACCCGACGGCAACGGCACGAAGGCCTCCAGATAGCCGGGGCTGCCCAGCGTGGAGGGGCCCAGAATGACCCCGAGGGTGGGGTCGGCGCCAAGCGTGCCCCAGGGGGTGGGCATAGAGGTTGGTGCAGCGGAAACCAGTAGGAAGGTCAGGTCATCGGGCATGGTGGCTAGGCCAAGGACCGCAGTGCCGGGTTGTGTGGTACTGGTGGCGGCCCAAAGGACGGGGTCGTGTCCGTCCGACTCGCGCTCGACGGGCTCGCCATTCATGCCCTCGCCGAGGATGTCCCGCCAGAGGTTCTCCTCGCCCTTGATCTCGGCCCGCAGGTAGGCACCCACAAGGTGTCGGTGAAGGCGTTGTTGCTCCGAAAAATCTAGACTGCCCTGTGATATGGATGGGAAGTCCATCGTCCCCTGGTGCCCGGCACCCTGGATGAGAGCCCAGGCGCGACGTGTAGTGTTCTTCAAGTTGGCGTAGAAGGGCTCAGCGTTCAGACTCGGTGGCGCTACGTAGTCATCGGAGGCAGCAATCACCAGGACAGACTGGTCGTAGCCCTTGACGGTGCTGGACGCCCACCATGGTTCGCAGGCCGCCAGTGCCTTTATCCGCGGTTCGGCGTCAGCCATCAATGTCAGTGCGCACGCCCCCATCGAATGGGAGAAGCCCGACCAGTCTGCGTCTGAGACCAGTCCCTCGGCCCAGTGGCCCGGGGTGTTCGACTTGTTTTCGACCCAGTGAGCCAGGGCCAGGGCGTCATCTGCGGCACCCTGGTAAATGAAGGGAAAGAGCCCAGTGAAGGTGTCCATGGCCGCGACGGTGAATCCCCAACTTGCGATGTGCTTGCAGATCTCAGCATGCCAGTGCGCGTCGGCAAAATAGCCGTGAACGAAGTTGGTCAGGGGAAAGGGCCCGGCGGTCGTGTCCGCGGGCTTGTTCTTCCCATTCGCAGTGGCGGGGTAGTAAACGATGCCGTTGACGGTCCACGACCAAGCCTCGGACGACGAAAACGACACGTCCCGCCATCCCACCGCATAGGGCCCGGCTTCGCCTGGCGCCTGAGGAACGGAGGTGGCAAACGCCGCAAGAACGACAGCGGAAAGTGCACCCATCCCTTGCAGTATACAGGACGCTGTAGCCCGCTACTCTCCCGCGATGCGCTTCGCACTGATGCTGGTTTGTTTCTCGGCGGCAGCGTGCGGAGCCGCCGATCCGCTGCCCAAGCGGCCGAACATTCTCTGGATCTACTCCGATGACCACGCCTACCAGGCGATCAGCGCCTACGGGTCGGTACTCAACAAGACACCCAACATCGACCGCATTGCGGAACAAGGCATGCGCTTTGACCGGTCCATTGTAGAAAACTCGATCTGTGCTCCAGCCAAGGCGGCTGTGCTGACCGGGGCGTATAGCCATGTGCACGGGGTGAAGACCAATGCCGAGACCTTCGACGGCAGCCAGGTGACGTTGCCGAAACTGCTTCGCGAGGCCGGTTACCAGACGGCGATCGTCGGCAAGTGGCACCTGAAGAGCGAGCCGACTGGCTTCGACCACTGGGAGGTGCTGCCGGGGCAGGGGCACTACGACAATCCCGACTTCCGGATCCCCGGCGGCACACATCGGCGCGAGGGGTATGCGACCGAGGTCCTGACCGACATGGCATTGAGCTGGCTGGAGGAGGACCGCGATCCGGAGCGGCCGTTCCTGCTCATGCTCCAGCACAAGGCGCCGCACCGGAACTGGATTCCTGGGATGGACGAACTGGAGGCGTTCGATGGCGTCGTGTTTCCCGAGCCGCCCACCCTGTTCGACGACTACGCAGGTCGCGCGTCAGGGGCGGAGCTGCAGGAGATGGAAATCGGTCGGCACATGACAATGCTGGGAGACTTGGGGCTCGAACCTCTGGACGCGAGCGAGGTCGAGGCTTGGGACAGAAATCGCAGCAGCCAGACCCACGGCCGGATGGCTCCCGAACACCGCAAGGCCTGGCGGGATTCCTTGGCGGACGGGAACGTGGACTACCTTGTCGACTCGCCCGAGGGGGACGACCTGGTCCGCTGGAAGTACCAGCGCTACATGCGCCTCTACCTGTCGTGCATCGCCGGCATCGACAAGAGCGTGGGCCGGGTCCTGGACTGGCTCGAGGAGAGCGGCCTCGCGGAGAACACGGTGGTCTGCTACGCGTCCGACCAGGGCTTCTTCCTGGGCGAGCATGGTTGGTTCGACAAGCGCTGGATGTACGAGGAGTCATTGCGCACCCCACTCCTGGTTCGCTGGCCGGGGGTGACCAATCCCGGGTCCGCGACAGACCGCTTGGTCTCGAACATCGACATGGCGCCCACGTTCCTGGAAATGGCCGGTGCCGTCGCGCCGGCGTCCATGCAGGGGGCGAGCGTCGTGCCGCTCCTGGCTGGCCGCACGCCGGCCGACTGGCGGACCAGCGCCTACTACCACTACTACGAGTCACTGGCGACCCACAACGTGCCCGAGCACTACGGGGTGGTGACCGATACCCACAAGCTGATCCGCTACCCGCTGACCGACGAGTGGGAACTGTTCGATCGGGCGACCGACCCGCAGGAAGTCCAAAGCGTCCACGACGACCCCGCCTACGCGCAGGTACGCGCCGAGCTGGAGGCGGAACTCGTTCGCCTGCGGCGTGAACTCGGCGTCCCCGACTAGACGGGCGAGATGTTGCCCTGTCGCGGGGGTGGGGGAAGGCCCCTATCCTGGGTGCCATGCAGACCCTGACAGGGAAGCCGGAGCATGCCGTCGAGGGCATGGACCGCGATGGGGCCCGCGCCATCCTGGAGGCACCGGACGCTGAGCTGCCCCGCATCCTGATGGAGGCGTTCCGGCTGCGGCGGCGACGGTGGGGCCGTACGGTCACCGTTCACCGTCTCGAGAACGCCCAGTCGGGCGGCTGCCCTGAGGACTGCTCCTTCTGCAGCCAGTCGACCCGCGCGGTGGCGGACGGCAGCGGCACGACGGTCTACCCGGTCCAGAGCGCAGACGCGCTGGTGGAAGCGGCAGAGCGTGCGCACGCGGACGGTGCGTCGGTCTACTGCATGGTGACCGCCACGCGCGGACCCTCTTCCCAGCACCTGGACGAGATCTGCGAGGCCACGCGGCGCATCAAGGCGGAGCTGCCGATCCGGGTATGCACATCGCTGGGGCTCCTGGAGCCGCAGCAGGCCGAGCGCCTGGCGGCGGCCGGCGTGGACCGCTTCAACCACAACCTGGAGACCGCCCGTTCGCGCTTTGGAGAGGTCTGCACCACTCACACCTGGGAGGACCGAGCGGCCACCGTCCGCGCCGCAAAGGCGGCCGGCATGGAGGCCTGCTGCGGCGGGATCCTGGGCCTCGGCGAGGACGTCGAGGAGCGCCTGGACCTGGCATTCGAACTGCGCGAACTGGAGGTCGATTCGCTGCCGGTCAATTTGCTGGACGCCAGGCAGGGGACGGGGATGGCCGGGGGAAAGGGCATCCTGCCGACCGACGCCCTGAGAGGCCTGGCCATGTTCCGGATGGTCCACCCGCAGGTGGACCTGCGCGTGGCGGGCGGGCGCGAGAAGACCCTGGGGCCGCTCCAGGCGTTGGCGCTCTATCCGGCCAATTCGCTGTTCACCGAGGGCTACCTGACGACGCCGGGGCAGGGCGCGGCGATGGACCGGGAGATGATCGAGCAGGCGGGCTTTGAGTGGCTGGACGGCGGAATCGAGCAGTGACGCCGGGTCCCCGGGGTGAGGAGAGTGCGCCGCTCGAGGCCTGGGACCGGGCCCACGTCTGGCACCCCTTCACGCCGCACTCGGTCTACGCCGACGAGGACCCGCTGATGGTGGTGGCGGCGGAGGGCTGTGAACTGATCGACGCCGACGGGAAGCGTTATCTGGACGGCGTCTCGTCCATCTGGTGCGCCAACCTGGGACACCGGCGCCCGGAACTGGACGCCGCGCTGGCGGAGCAGGCAGGGCGTGTGGCCCATGCGACCTTCCTGGGCAGCGCGTCCGAGCCGGGGGTGGTGTTGGCCAAGCGGCTGGCGGAGGCCGCGCCCGGCGACCTGACCCGCGTCTTCTATTCCGACGATGGATCCACCGCGGTCGAGGCTGCACTCAAGATCGCTGTCCAGTTCCAGCAGCAGACCGGGGCGCCCGAGCGTGACACCTTCCTTACTCTGGGCAACGCCTACCACGGCGACACGGTGGGGGCGGTCTCGCTGGGCGGGATCCCGCTGTTCCATGAGCGCTACCGAGCGGTCGTCTTCGAGACCGCCGAGGTGGCACCGCCGGCCTGCTACCGCTGCCCGTGGGAGAAGGACCCGGCGACCTGCTCGATGGAGTGCGTGGACGGCTTCCGCGCCGCGCTGGCGGCACACGGACCGCGTCTGGCGGCCGTCGTGCTGGAGAGCGGTTTCCAGGGCGCGGGCGGCATCGTGCCGCTGCCCGAGGGCTATCTCGCCGCCGTGACTCTTGCGGCGCAAGAGGCCGGCGCGCTGGTGATCCTTGACGAGGTCGCGTCGGGCATGGGCCGGACCGGACAGCTGTTCGCCTGTGAGGCCGAGGGCGTGGAGCCGGACCTCCTGTGCCTGGCGAAGGGCCTGACCGGGGGCATGCTGCCGCTGGCGGCGACGCTGGCCACCGAGCGAGTATTCGAGGCCTTCCTGGGGCCGCCCGAGGAGGGCCGGACCTTCTTTCACGGCCATACGTTCACGGGCAATGCCCTGGGGTCGGCGGTCGCGCTGGCGGTGCTGGACGTCCTGGAGGACGGCGGCGTGCTGGAAGGCGTCGCGGAGCGGGCCGGATGGCTGGCAGGCCGTCTCGAGGAACTGATCGGGCTGCCGGGCGTCGGCGACGTGCGCCGGCACGGCCTGATGGCGGGAGTGGAACTGGTGGCGGACCGCGACACCCGCGAGCCCTATCCCCCCGAAGAGCGCCGCGGCATGGCGGTCTGCTCGGTCGCCCGCGAACACGGGGTGTTCCTGCGGCCGCTGGGCGACGTGATCGTCCTGTGCCCGCCGCTCACCATCAGCGAGGAGGACATCGGGCGCCTGGTCGATGCGGTGGCGGCCGGGGTCCGGGAGGTATGCGCGGATGGGGTGTGACGTGATCTTGGTCGCCGGCACGGACACCGGGGTCGGCAAGACGGTGGTGGCCTGCGGCCTGGCGTCGGCCTTCACGCGGGGGGGCCGATCGGTGGTGGCGGTGAAGCCGGTCGAGAGCGGCTGCGCCGGGGAAGTGGCCGATGATGGCGAAGACGGGGCGCTGCTGGCGAGCGCCACGGGCCAGGCCGGGCCGACCTGCGGGCTGTTCCGGTTCCGGGAGCCGGTGACCCCCGCGCTCGCGGCCGAACAGGAGGGCGTCGAACTGGACGGTCCGATGCTGCTGGCCGCCACCCGGGACGCCCTCGGGGACTGCGAAGTGGGCATCGTCGAGGGCGCCGGCGGCCTGCGGGCGCCGCTCGCCTGGGATTTCGACACGCTGGGCCTGGCCCAGGCGCTGGAGGCCCGCGTGGTGCTGGTCGGCGCCAACGCGCTGGGCACCCTCAACCACACGCGCCTGTCGCTGGAGGTCCTGGCCGCCCAGGAGGTCCCTGTGGCGGCGGTCGTCCTGTCCGATCCGTCCGTTCCCGATCCGTCCAGCCTGACCAATGGAGGGGTGCTCGAGCGGATGGGCGAGAGGATGCCACCCGTGTCCGTCCTGCCGCGGCTGCTTGTGCCCGCGGAGGGCGACCTGTTCTTCGATCTGATGGTGGAGGAACTCGCTTGAGCGACGCGGCCACACGGAGAGAACGCCGCGAGCGGCAGCTGGTCGCCCTGCGGCCCGTGGGCCCGGTCGAGGCGGTGCGCGGTGGGCAGCGGCTGGTGCTGTTCTCCACCAACGACTACCTGGGCATGTCCGGCCACCCCCGGGTGACGGCCGCTGCTGTGCGGGCGCTGGAGCAGCACGGCATGGGTCCACGCGGATCGGCACTGATCTGTGGTTGGACCGCGGAGCACGAGGCCCTCGAGGCGGATCTGGCGGCGACCAAGGACACCGAGGCGGCGCTGCTGTTCCCGACCGGCTACCAGGCCAACCTCGGCGCGCTGACCACGATTGCGGCCGAGCGGCCCACTACCTTCTTCTCCGACGCCTGGAACCACGCGTCGGTGATCGACGGCTGCCGCCTGGCCCGCAGCCGCGACGGTGCCCAGGTGGAGGTCTGGGGCCACGGCGACCTGGCCCACCTGGAAGAAGTCCTGGAGGCGCTGCCGGGCGACCGGCGCGCATGCATCGTCACGGATGCGGTGTTCGGGATGGACGGCGAGATTGCAGATCTGGCGGCCCTGGCCGATCTGGCGGATCGCTACGACGCCCTTCTGGTGACCGACGAGGCCCACGCGACCCTTGTGGTGGACCTGCCTGCCTGTGCCGTGGATCTGCGGGTGGGCACGCTCAGCAAGGCGGTCGGCGCGCTGGGTGGCTTCGTGGCGACCAGCGCCGAGTGGCGGGCAAGGCTGGTCAACAGCGCACGTTCGCTCACCTATTCGACAGCCCTGCCGCTGCCCGTTGCCGCAGCCGCGCGCGAGGCCTTGGCGGTTGCAGCCGAAGAGCCGGAACACGCGGAGCGGCTGGCCGACCACCGCGCCGTGCTCGGTGACGCGCTCGGCCGTGAAATTGCGACGCCCATCGTGCCGGTCGTGACCGGCTGCGACGCCTCGGCCCTGGCCGCCGCCGCCGCGCTGGAGGAACAGGGCCTGCACGTGCCCGCCATCCGCCCGCCGACCGTGCCCGAGGGGACCTCGCGCCTGCGCATCTCTCTGTCCGCCGCCCACAGCCGCCGCCAGGTCAAGCGCCTGGCCGCCGCACTCGCCACAGCCCTCTCGCTGATCCTGGCGCCGATCGGGATCGGCTGCCGTCAGCCGCAGCATCGCGGGCCGGTGGCAGGCGAGGCGATGGCGCAGGCCGTGTTGGAGCAGGGGTTCCGGGATGCTGAGAAGTTCGCGCCGCAGATCCGCCTGCCCGCCGGGATGAGCGTCGCGCCTTGGGCAGTCTCGCCCCAGTTCAAGCACCCGGTGGCGTTCACCCAGGACGCCGCTGGCCGAATCTACGTGGTCGAGACCTATCGGCACGGCACCGGCACTACGGACATCAGGGAACATCCTGAGTTGGAGGACGAGGACCTGGCGGCGCGCACGGTGGCGGACCGGGTGGCCATGCTCCTCCGCGGGGAGGTGGATCCGGTGGGCAAGTACGCGCAGTTCGATGAGCGGCTCCGCGGTCTGGAGGACCAGGACGGTGACGGGCGTGCGGACACAGCCTGGGACTTCGCGGCCGGATTCGGCGACATTCCCGACGGCATCGCGGCCGGTGTGCTGACACACGGGGACGAGGTCACCTTCGCGTGCGTCCCGCACCTCTGGCGGCTGGTGGACACCGACGGGGACGGTCGCGCGGACGTGCGGCGGTCGCTCAGCGAGGGCTACGGGGTCAACATGGGCTTCTTCGGCCACGATCTTCACGGGCTGATTCGCGGCCCCGACGGACGCCTCTACTTCTCGATCGGGGACCGTGGCTTCCACGTCCAGACCGACGACGGGAGGGTCCTGTCCGATCCGAAGCGCGGGGCGGTCCTCCGCTGCGAGATGGACGGCTCCGGCCTGGAGGTGGTGGCCACCGGGCTGCGGAACCCGCAGGAATTGTGTTTCGACGATTTCGGCAACCTGTTCACCGGCGACAACAACGGCGACGGCGCCGACAAGGCGCGCTGGGTGCACGTGATCGAGGGCGGCGACAGCGGCTGGCGCTATCCCTTCCAGCTCATGACCAGGCCGGTGGCCCGCGGGCCGTGGGTGGCAGAGGGCTGGTACAAGCCGCCGTTCGCAGGCCAGTCGGCGCACTTGAACCCGCCGGTCGCGAACATCGGCAGCGGACCTTCAGGCGTGGCCGCCTATCCGGGGACCGGGCTGTCCGACCACTTCGACGGGCGCCTGTTCATGGTCGACTTCCTCGGCACCGCGGACTCGAGCGGCATCCATTCGTTCCGCCTGGAACACGAAGGGGCCGGCTTCCGGCTGGTGGACCGCGAGGATTTCATCTGGAACCTGCTGGCTACCGACTTCGGGTTCGGGACCGACGGGGCCATGTACGCCACCGACTGGGTCCACGGCTGGGACGGGGTGGGGCAGGGGCGCGTGTGGCGGTTCACGGACCAGGCGGGTGCGGATGCCGCGGCCGCCACGGCGACAGTGCTGCAGTCGGGATTCCAGAAGCGCTCCGCGCGCGATCTTGAGGGGTTGCTGGACCACGCGGACCGGCGAGTGCGCCTGGGGGCCCAATGGGAGCTGGCGGACCGGGGTGCGGGCGATGTGCTCCGGCGCGCAGCGCTCTCCGACGGGGCGTTGCTCGCCCGTCTGCACGGTGTCTGGGGGCTGGGCCAGCTGGCGCGCGTGTCAGATCGCGACCATGGACGGATTCTGCTGGATCTGGCCCGGGACGGTGCGCCGGAGATCCGGGCAGCGGCCGTGAAATGCCTGTCGGAGGTGCCGGGCATCGAGTGCACGGCCCTCCTGGTGGACCTGCTGAAGGACCCGTCGGCCCCCGTGCAGCTGGAGGTGGCGCTGGCAGTGGGCCGCGTGGGCCGCCGCTGGGCTCTCGAGGATGTCATGGGGCTTCTTGAGCAGACTGGCGACACCGATCCCTGGCTGCGCCACGGAGCGGTGATGGCGCTGACGGGTCTGGGACGAAGGGAACGTGCCCTGCTGGACCGGCCAGCGATGTCGGCGTCGTCCGCCGTGCGCATGGGCGCGCTGCTGGCGATGCGGCGGCTGGATGATCCGCGCATCGCGCAGTTCCTGGCCGACCCGGACCCCCTGCTGGTGGTCGAGGCTGCGCGCGGGATCTGGGACCAACCGGTGGAGGCCGCGTGGCCCGCCCTGGCCGACATGGCGGGCTCGACCGAGGGCCGCGGCCGGCTGGCTGCGGGCCCCGATGCCCTGTGGCGCCGGGTGCGGGCCGCGGCCCAGGCCATGGGCCGTGGGCAGGATGCTGCTGCCCTGGCGTCCTGGGTCGGCGACGACGACCTTCCTGCGTCCGCCCAACGGATCGCGCTCGAAATCCTCCTGGCTTGGGGCAATCCCCCCGACCGCGACCCGGTGGTTGGGAACTGGCGGTTGCTGGCAGAGCGCGATCCGGCGGCCGCCCGCGCCGCCGCGTTCTCGCTGATCGATCGCCATGAGGACCATGCGCTTTCCCAACTGGCGCCCGCGGTGGGACGGGCATGCATGGATCTCTTCGTCGCCTACGCGCCCGACTGGGCCGCCGGCGTCCTGCCGTTCCTCGCGGCCCCTACTGCGGACCTCGCGCTGCGCGGTCACGCCCTGGAGCTGCTGGTGGCGACGGACCACCCGCTGGTGGGAGAGCGATTGCGCGAGGCAATGGCGGATCCTGCCGTCGCGGCGGTGGCCGCCGGGCTGCTGGATGCAATGGACCCGGCAGAAGCACTGCCGTTGGTCGATGCCTCGCTGGCCTCGAGGGAGTCGGCCCAGGTCCAGGGCGCCTGGCGCGCGCTGGCGCGCATGAAGGGGGGTGCAGTGGACCGGCGCATTGCCGCCGGCCTTGCCTCCCTTTCGGACGGAAGCGCTCCCGGCAGGGCCCGGCTCGAGATCCTGCGGGCGGCGGAAAGCCGCACCTCGGACGAGGCGGTCGCTGCCCTTGAGGGCTGGCGATCGTCCTTCACCGCGGCCGATCCGCTGGGCGCACGCCGCGTGGCGCTGGAGGGCGGCGACCCCGTCCGGGGCGAGCAGCTGTTCATGACGGACAGCCGAGCCGAATGTCTCAAGTGCCACCGGGTGGGCGAGGTGGGGGGCTCGGAGGCAGGCCCGGACCTGGCGGGCATCGGCAGCCGCCGGACATCGGAATACCTGCTGCAGTCGATCCTGGATCCAGGGGAGGTCATTGCGCGGGGCTGGGCGCGGACCACGCTGTGGCTGGACGATGAGACCTCGGTCACCGGCCGCATCCTGTCCGAGGGCGATGGAGTGGTGGTCGTCGAGGAGGACGACGGTACGGAGACCCGTGTGGACCCCACCGTGATCGAGGAGCGCAGACACGCGGGCTCCTCGATGCCGGGCAACTTCGGCGAACTGCTCGGCCTGGAGGACGTCCGCGATCTGGTCGCCTGGCTGGCGGGCAGCCGCGAGGAGCAGGCGGCTCCGGATGACCCGGACGCCCGTCCGCCCAATGTCGTGATCGTCTTCACCGACGACCAGGGGTGGGGCGACACCGGCTTCAACGGCGGCACCCACGTGAAGACGCCCCATCTGGACGCGATGGCCGTCGATGGCACGGTGTTCACGGACTTCTACGACGCACAGCCGGTCTGTTCCGCCAGCCGCACGGCCCTGATGACAGGCTGCTATCCCAACCGCCTCGGGATCCACGGCGCGCTGAATCCGCACGCCACACATGGCATCGATCCCGACGAGAAAACCCTGGCCGAGATGCTGTCGGAGCGCGGCTACGCGACCGCCGCCTTCGGCAAGTGGCACATGGGCCACCGGCCGCCCTTCCTGCCGACGCGCTCCGGCTTCGAGGAGTTCTCGGGCATCCCCTATTCCAACGACATGTGGCCCATGCACCCAGAAGCTCCCAAGGGCACCTACCCGCCCCTGCCGATGATCGAGGGATCCAGGACCGTGGCCACCAACCCCGACCAGGGCACCTTCTCGACCGGCTTCACCGACCGCGCGGTGACCTTCATTCGCCGGAGCGCGGACCGGCCGTTCTTCGTGTATCTGGCGCATCCGATGCCCCACGTGCCGCTGTTCGTGTCGCCGGAGGGGAGGGGCGCGACCGGGCTGGGCCTTTACGCCGACGTGATCGCCGAGATCGACGCTGGTGTGGGCAGGATCCGGGAAACGCTGGCCGAACTGGAACTGACCGAGGACACCCTCGTGATCTTCACGTCGGACAACGGGCCGTGGCTGTCCTACGGGGACCACGCCGGCCGGACAGGCGGCCTGCGCGAAGGCAAGGGCACGACCTGGGAAGGCGGCATCCGGGTGCCCTGCGTGATGGCCTGGCCGGGCCGGATTCCTGCGGACCGGGTGGTGACCGAGCCGCTCATGACGATCGACGTGCTGCCGACCCTTGCCGAGCTGACCGGAGCATTGCTGCCCGAGCGCGCGATCGACGGCCGCTCGTTCGCTCCCCTGCTCCTGGGGGAGGAGGGCGCCGTGTCGCCCCAGGACGCCTACTTCTTCTACTACCACCGCGGTGATCTCGAGGCCATGCGCAGCGGACGCTGGAAGATGCACTTCCCGCACAAGTTCCGCACCCTGTCGGGGCCGGCGGGATCGGGCGGCGTCCCGGGCAGGTACGACTACGGGGCCTACACCCCCCTGGCGCTCTACGACCTGGTGGCGGATCGGGCGGAGACCACAGACGTGGCCGCCGACCACCCGGATGTCGTGGAGCGGCTCAGCGCGATGGCCGACGCCATGCGGGCGGATCTGGGCGATCGGCTGACGGGAGTGGTGGGCACGGGTGTGCGCCCACCCGGCACCTGGAGCCCCGAGACCGTTTCGGTCCCGGTGCCGGGTGGATTCGGCGTCCTGGAGTTCACGCCGGCGGCGGGCTTCCTGATGAGCACCACCGAGGTGCCGTGGGAGGCCTACGACGTCTACGCGCTGGGCCTGGACGAACCGGATGCGCAGGGAGCCGGTGTGGACACCGTGGCGCGGCCCAGCCGCACCTACATCCCGCCGGACCGCGAATTCGGCCACGAAGGATTCCCGGCAATCTCGATGTCGGGCCACGGCGCGCAGGCGTTCTGCGCATGGCTGTCGGAAGCCACCGGCCGCACCATCCGCCTGCCGACGGTGGGCGAGTGGCGGGCAGCGGCGCTGCGCGCGGGCACCGGCGAAAACCAGTGGACCGTCGCGGAAGGCCGGACGGGCACACGGTCGGTGGGCCAGGGGCCGGAGTCCCTTGACGGCCTCTTCGATCTGCTCGGCAATGTGGCCGAGTGGGCGGTGGACGAGGACGGATCTGTCGTGGCCTGTGGACCGTCGTGGAAAGACGAGGGCGGACCCAGGAGTGCGAACCTGCGCCGGGCCTACGATCCGGACTGGCAGGTGTCCGACCCTCAGTTCCCCAAGTCGAAATGGTGGCTGTCCGACTGCGACTTCGTGGGGTTCCGCCTGGTCCTGGAGCCATAGATGCGCATCACGGCGGCTCTGCTCCTGCTTGGCTGCGGCTCGACCTGCGTCGGCGCTGCGTCATCGGAGCAGGGGGCCCCTGCGGCCTACCACGACGACTGGGAGGCTATTCCTGACCGGCCCTGGGCCGGGCCCGATTGGTACGCCAACCGCGTCCAGGACTGGCGCGTGAAGGACGGGCGGCTCGAATGCGTGACGGGGGCCGCTCGACGCGCGGGCCGGACGGCGCACCTGCTCACCAGGTCGCTTGATGGCTCCAGGGCGTTCGAGATTGCCGTCACGATCCAGGCGGCCGACGCCGGTCCGCCAGACCCGAAAAGCGCGTCCGGCATCCTGCTGGGGATCGGCGAGCCGGGCCGGGACCATCGCGCGGCTGCCATGGTCCAGCAGGCACCGGGACCTGCGGGCGGGCTGCTGGTCTGGCTGGACGGTGAGGGTCGCCTGAACATCGGCTCCTTCGGCGGCCAGAGAGCCGAAGGCCACACCTGGAGCATCGGCGGGGGGGTCGATCCGACAGCGCTTCCACCACGTGCCCGCTCCATCGGTGCCGTCCTGCCCGGCGATGGTCCGGTACGACTGACGGTTTCCTGGGACGGCCAATTCCTGAGTGCCGTGGCGGAACAGCCCCATGGCGGCGGGGGAGGGTCGTGTTCGACGCGGTACCTGGCCGCCGACGTCACTGGAGGCGTTTCGCTCTTCTCAGCGCGGGGCGCCCAGGGTGGGACCCACGGCTTTGCGTTCTCGGACTTCTCGCTCACGGGCGGCGTGGCCCATCCTGGCCGCGCCTGGGGCCCGGTGCTGGGGCTGCTCTACACGCTTGACCAGTCGGGTGTGGGCGTGGCCGACATGCGCCTGACCGCGCAGCTGCCGGTCCTGGCGGCGGGCGATGTGGTTGCCTCACGCCTGCTGATCGACGGACGCGCGCCGATTCCAGGCACCACGGGCCCCGAGGGCGCCTGGACCCTCACATGGACCGTCCCGGGCCTTGCCGTAGCGGCGGACCGCGCCTATCGCGTCGAGGTGGACCTGCGCACAAGGCTGGGCGGCGTGGCCACCGGCAGCGCGGAGGGCGTCGTCCGCGCGGCGCCGTCGGGCGACCGGCCCTTCGTGCTGGGCTCGCTGTCGTGCATGAAGAACCGCGGTGGGCCGGTGCGCTGGGACCACCACGGGCTGTGGTTTCCGCACGAGGACCTGGTGGAGCGCCTGGCCGCACAGGACCCCGACATGCTGTTCTTCGCCGGCGACCAGATCTACGAGGGCGACATCACGCCGCCAGACCTGGCGCCGCTGGACATCGCGATCAGCGACTACCACAGCAAGTGGCAGCGCTTTCTGTGGGCGTTCGGGGAACTCACGGCCCGGATGCCGACCGTCACGATCCCCGACGACCACGACGTCTTCCACGGCAACCTGTGGGGCTCGGGAGGGATCCGGGCGCGCAAGTCCAAGGGGGTCCGGGCCCAGGACGCAGGCGGCTACAAGATGCCCGCCGAATTCGTGAACGTGGTGCATGCCACCCAGACCTCGCACCTGCCGCCCACCCGGGTCACCCCGGTGATCGGCCAGGGGATCACCACCTACACCACCAGCCTGGCGTGGGGCGGCGTGGACTTCGCGGTGATCGACGACCGCATGTGGAAGGACGCGCCCCGCAACGCAGCGCCCGAGGGCGACTGGGTGAATGGCTGGCCGCAGGCCTCGGGCTTCTCGCTCAAGGAGCTCCACGCCCCGGATGCCTCGCTGTGGGGCGAGGAGCAGGAGTCCTTCATCGAAAAGTGGGGCGGCGGATCGGAGCGCCGCGAGGACACATGGACGCGCGTGGTCCTGGCCCAGAGCCCGCTGGGCGGCCTGCACACCCTGCCCAAGGGCTCCAGGAGCGACGCGGTCATCTCCGGCCTCACCATTCACGGTCCCGGCGAGTATCCGTCCGACGACCTGCCGGTGGCGGACGCCGACACCAACGGCTGGCCGACCACTGGCCGCGACCGTGCGGTGCGGCTGCTGGCCGCGGCCGGCGCCCTGCACCTGGGCGGTGACCAGCATCTGGGCACCGTGGCGTGGTACGGGGCGGACGCATTCCGCGACGGCACGGTGGGCTTCACCAGTCCCGCCATCGGCAATTCGTGGCCGCGCCGCTGGATGCCATCCGAACGCGGCCTCAAACCGGCGCCCGGTGCGCCGCGCTACACGGGCGATTTCCGCGACGGCTTCAACAACCGTGTCACCGTTCTGGCGGCCGCCAATCCCCGGGCTGGCACCGGCGTCCCGGCCGCCCTGCACGACCGCTCCGCTGGCTACGGCATCGTGCGCTTCGACCACACGGAGAAGTCCGTGATCCTCGAGGCTTGGCCCCGCGGCGCCGATCCCTCCGATCCCAGCGCCCAATTCCCCGGTTGGCCCGTCCGCCTGACAGACCGGGCCCGCCCGGTGGACGAGGTCGAGACGGTCAGCCTCCTGCGGCCGGGGGAGACCGTGGTGCTGGTGGGCAATGTGCTGGCGGAACGGCAGCAGCACGACGGATGGCTCGAGGCTGAACTGCAAACCGCCGTGCCCGGCCACAAGTTGTCGTTTCGGAATCTGGGCTTCTCGGCCGACGAGGTGGGGAAGGCGCCCCGCGTGTCGGGTTTTGGTTCGCGCGCCGAGTGGCTGAAGCGGGTCGAGGCGGACGTGGTGCTGGCCTTTTTCGGCTTCAACGAGTCGTTCCGTGGGCCTGAGGGCATCGCTGTCTTCCAGCGAGACCTGGACGCCTACCTGGACATGGTTGGACGCACAGGGACGGCCGAGGACCCCGCTCCGCGCGTGATCCTGTTCGGCATTCCGCCGGTCGAGGATCTGCGCGATCCGGCTCTGCCCGACCCGGTGGAATCAAACGAGCGGCTGGCTCGGTATGACGCGGCGATCGCCAGGGTCGCCGCCAAGCGCGGACTGGCGTTCGTGGATCTGCGCAGTCCGATGGGGGAGGCCTATGCCACGGCCGCGTCCAATCGATCCGAGCCGCTGACGATGAACGGGGTGCACCTCACGCCGGACGGCAATCGCGCTCTCGCCGCCGTCATTGGTGCGGCGTTGACACCGGACGCCGAGCCGGCCGACCCGGACCGATTGATGGCGACCCGCGAGCAGGTGGTGGCCAAGAACCTGCTGTGGTGGAACCGGTACCGCACCACCGACGGCTACAACGTCTACGGGGGTCGATCCAGCCTCGAGTACATGGGCGGCATCTCGAACTTCGACGTGCTGCAGCGCGAACTGCACATCCTGGACGCGCAGTGCGCACGCGCCGACCGGTACATCTGGACCGCGGCCTCGGGCACGGCCCACGACCCGTCGGAGGTGGCGCTTCCCGAGCCGATCGAAGTCCGCACCAACCGGCCCGGCCCACTCCCGGACGGGACGTACGACTTCCTCGGCGGCGAGGAGGCAATCCAGAAGATGACGCCGGCCGATGGCACCCGGGTGACCCTGTTCGCCGACGAGTCGGTTTTCCCCGAGATGGTGAACCCGGTGCAGATGGCGTTCGACGGTCGCGGCCGGCTGTGGGTGGCGGTGTGGCCCACGTATCCGCACTGGACGCCCGGCACGCCGATGAACGACAAACTGCTGATCCTCGAGGACACGGACTCGGACGGGCGTGCCGACAAGCGCACCGTGTTCGCCGGCGACCTCCACAACCCGACGGGTTTCGAGTTCTGGGACGGCGGCGTCTATGTGGCCCAGGCGCCGGACCTGGTGGTCCTGGCCGATACGGACGGCGACGACGTGGCGGACGAGCGGCGGCGTGTGCTGCACGGGCTGTCCAGCGCCGACACGCACCACACGGCGAACTCCTTCGTGTTCGGGCCCGACGGCGCGCTCTATTTCCAGGAGGGCGTCTTCCACCGCACCTCGATCGAGACCGTGCGCGGACCGCTGCGCAACAAGGATGCTGCGGTCTGGCGTTTCGAGCCGCGCACCTGGCGGGTCGAGCGGTTCATGCCCTACGGCTTCGCCAATCCGCATGGCCACGTGGTGGACGATTGGGGGCGGCACTTCGTGACCGACGGGACGTCCAACACCAACTACTACGCCCTGCCGGCCACCGGCCACGTGGAGCAGCCCGGCCGCCAGCCCGGCTTCTTTCCCTTCTTCAAGCAGCGCAGCCGCCCGGCGGCGGCCACCGAGATCCTGTCCTCCACCGCCTTCCCGCCGGAGTTCAGGGGCGACTACCTGATCGCCAACGTGATCGGGTTCCAGGGGATCCACCGCTATGAAATCACTGGCGACGGCTCGGGCTTCACCGCCACGGAGAAGCAGCCGCTGGTCACCAGCACCGATCCGCGCTTCCGGCCGGTGGACATCGAGGTAGGCCCCGACGGCGCGGTCTACTTCCTGGACTGGCACAACCCGTTGATCGGGCACATGCAGCACCACCTGCGCGACCCGAACCGCGACGGCTCCCACGGCCGCGTCTACCGGATCATCGCCGAGGGGGCGGCCCACAAGCCGGGCCCGTCGCTGGAGGAGCAGTCGACGCCGGATCTGGTCCATCTGCTGGCCTCGCCCGAGGCGCGCGTGCGCTCGCGCGTGCGCGCCGTCCTGAGCGCGAGGGACACGCGCGCCGTGGTGTCTGCGGCGCGGGCCTGGGCCATGCAACTGAATCCCTCCGACCCGGCGGACGCCCAGCATCTGCTGGAAGTGCTGTGGCTGCAGCAGCAGCACGACGTGCTGGACCGCGAGCTGCTTCTGTGGATGCTCGACTCGCCGGACGCGCGCGCTCGTGCGGCGGCGGTGGGCGTAGTGCGGCGGATGCGTCATCACCTGCCCGAAGCGCTTTTCCTCCTGTCGCGCGCGGCCACCGACGGCGATCCGGGCGTGCGACTGGCGGCGGTCGTGGGCCTCTCCTTCTTCGATGGGGCGGAAGCCGCCGAGTCTGCCCTGGCGGTGGTCAACAGCCCCATGGACCGGTTCCTTGATCACGCCCTGACGCAGACCCTGAAGACGATAGGCCCGGCGGTCCGCGAACGACTGCTGTCGGGTGAGCCCTTCTGCGCAGACAATCCCACAGGCTTGGCGCGGGTGCTGGAGGGGCTGTCCACGAATGACGTGCTGGCCCTGCCGCTGAATCCGGAAGTCTGCCGCGTGCTCCTTCGCCGGCCCGGGGTGGAGGCCAAGCGGCTCCTGGTCGCCCTTGAGGTCCTGGGAGAGGGAAGGGACATCGGAACGCTCCGGGCCTGGCGCGAGGCCGTGCTCGAGGCCGACCAGGGATCGCATTCCCACGCCGATCACATCCTGTCGGGCCTGTTCGAGGCCGTTTCGGGTCTGCCTCGGGCTGTCCAGCGGCGGATGGGTTCGGTCTTTGTGGATCTGGCAACGACCGCCCGTCGGCCGTCCACGCGCAGCCATGCGCTAGCGGCGCGGGTGCGGCGCGAGGACTCCTGGGACAAGGTGTGGAACGAGGCGGTTGCCAGCGGTTCGCTGGTGGCGCTGCTGGAAGCGGCGCCGCTGGTTCGCGGGCGCGACCTCCGACAGGCTGCATTCGCGCGCGTCGCGGATCTGGTCGAGAAGGGCGTGCCGGATGACGGCCCGTCGGGCGTCCGTGGCCGGACGGTGCGGATCGAGCTGCCCGGAGACCCGCGCACCCTGACCCTGGCCGAGGTGCAGGTCTTTTCGCGCGGCCAGAACATCGCGCGAGGAGGGATGGCCAGCCAGGCCAGCACCGCCTCGGGGGGGCACCCAGGGCGCGCCATCGACGGCAACACCAGCGGGGCGTATGGCAGCGGCAGCCAGACCCACACCCGCGAGGACCTGGCCGATCCGTGGTGGCAGGTGGACCTGGGGAGTGAGCAGACCATCGATGAAGTCCGCGTCTGGACGCGCACCGAGGCGGGCGGGGTGTATGCCGCGCGGCTGGAGGGCTTCCTGCTGCGGATCCTGGACGACGCGGGCCGCGAGACCTGCCTGGTGGGGCCGGTGGCGGCGCCGAAGGACGTCGTGACGCTGGTTGTGGACCGGCGACTGTCGATTCGCCGTGCCGCGGTGGGTGCATTGGCGGCGCTGGGCGATGTGCGGCCCGACCGGACAGCCGGGCTGCTCGTCGGGGTCCTTGAAGAACCGCTGCTGGGAGAGGTCGCCCTTCACGCCCTGGTCGGTCTCGACCCGACCCTGTGGAAAAGGTCGGTGCGTGTGCGCGTGTCGGGTCTTCTGACCCGCTGGATGACCTCCCGGGACGCCTCCTTCTTCCTGGAACCCCAGGGCAAGGACGTCCTGGCCCTGGCCGACCGCTTGGTGCCCCATTTGGGGTCCATGGGCCGATCGCTTGCGCGGGCGCGGCGCGGGCTGGGGCCGCTGACCGTCGTGATCCGCCCGGTTCCCGACCGTCTCGAGTACGACCGCAAGGCCTTCACTGTCCGCGCCGGCCGCACGGTGGAGCTCGTCTTCGAGAACAGCGACCTGATGCCGCACAACTGGCTGCTGGCGGCGATCGGCTCTTTGGCCAAGGTGGGCCTGGCGGCCGAGGCGATGGGGGCGGACGGCGGCCAGGCTGCCTGGGTGCCGGATCTGCCCGAGGTGATCGTCGCCACAGGCCTCCTGCAGCCGGGCGAGAGCCAGACGCTGACCTTCACCGCGCCGTCCGAGCCCGGCGACTACCCCTACGTGTGCACCTTCCCGGGTCACTGGATCCGCATGAACGGCGTGATGAGCGTGGTGGCCGAAGGCGCGTCCGATCTCCCGCCCGTCGCCGCGGCCGCCCCCTCATCTGCCACCCGTCGCTTCGTCCGCGACTGGACGGTCGGCGACCTGGCTGGCGACCTGTCAGGGGTCTCCAGCCGCGATCCAGGGCCCGGCCTCGCCGTCCTGGAGGCCGCCTCGTGCCTCTCCTGCCACAGGACCTCAGCGACCGACACGGGCCCCGCGACCGGCCCGCCGCTGGCCACCTCAGTGGCAAGGTACGACCGCTCGGGTCTGCTGCGCCAGATCCTCGAGCCCTCCGCCGTCATCGCCGACGGCTACGCCACCGAGGTCTTCTTCAGGACCGACGAGCGCATCGTGCAGGGTCGCGTCGTGGGCGAACTCAACGGCGAGCTGCGCATCCAGGACGATCCCTACGACCCGACGAGCACCATCCTCCTGCCCACAGCCGACATCGACGAGCGCCAGCCCGCTGCCCACTCCGCCATGCCCTCGGCACTTCTCAACACCTTCACCCGCCCCGAAATCCTCGACCTCCTCGCCTACCTCTCCTCCCTTCCCGAATCCTGAGTCAGTGCCATTTGAGGGTTCCAGGGTGCGGTCAGCGTCAATCTCTGGGCTGTTCCTGGCCTCGAGTGGCACTGACTCCAACCGGGCCGTGTCAGCGGGGGTCTTCGGGGGAGAGGGCGTGGTCGACGGGGCGCATGTCGCGGACGTAGCCACCGAATCCGTACATGGTCGGTTTGTAGGGGGTGAGAGGGCGCACGTCGGCGCCCTCTGGGACGGGGAGGCGCAGGCCCCAGTAGCAGGCGTTCACCATCAGGCGGCGCAGATCCTCGGAGGCGAGGTCGATGGCAGCGGCGATCGTGGAGCAGACGATGCGCTGCGGAGAGCCGGCTTCGCGGGGCAGTTCACGGGCCCAGGCGACGGGGTGCATGGGGGCGTTCCGGGGGCCGTCGACGGCGGGCGCATCGTGGGTCATGCCGGCGCGCACCGAGCCGTTCAGCAGCACGGTGGCGCCCTCGGGGAGTTCGGTGACGCCGTACACGTCGGTTGGGCCCCAGACGTCCTCCACGCCGCGCACCACCGGATGTGCGCGCGATTTCTCGGGCACCAGGCCGCGCGTGCTCTCCCGGCCGTGGTGGCCGTGATGCCGAATCCAGGTCTCGCCCAGGATCTGGCGGCCAAAGCCTCCCGGCCAAGACTTGGACCGGAACGACCAGTGGGCGTAGGGGCTCTTCGAGTCAGCCTCGTAGTTGAAGGCGTGGGTGGCGGTGCGCAGGCCGAGAACCGGCTTGCCCGACTCGACGAAGTCGACGATGTGCTTCATGTCCGCGTCCGGCAGGCGCCGGAAGCGCGTGAACAGGACCAGCATGTCGGCGTCACCCAGGACCGCCAGGCCCGGGATGTGCGCCTGGTTGTCGGGGTCGATGACGCCCGTCTCGGGGTTCTGGGCGAACAGGACGGTGCAGCGGAAGCCGTGGCGGCGGGCCAGGATCTGGCCCAGCATCGGCAATGCCTCCTCGCTGCGGTATTCCTCGTCGCCCGACACCAGCACGATGTGGCGGCCGCCGCCGCCCGCCTCGTCGACTTCGCCCGGCTCGTAGACCACCCAGCGCGGGTCGTCGGAGGCCTGAAGCGGCAGCAGCCCAAGGGCGACGCAGAAAAGGACGCGCATGCGGCGTGAGGCTACCGCGATGGGGGCGCTGTGGTAGAAGACGGCATGATCGCGCCCCGCACCACCCGCAACGAGATTCTGGGGAAGCTGCGTGCCAAGGTGGAGGCGCGGAAGCCCATCCTGATCTCCAGTGCGGGCAGCGGGCTGGTTGCGAGGCTGCTGGAGGAGGCCGGCGCCGACTGCGTGAACACCTTCAGCGGCGCGCGCCTGCGCGCCAACGGCATGGGCACCATGTCGATGATGTGGCCGATCCTGGACTCGAACGAGCAGACGCTGCGCTACACGGAGGAGGACATCCTGCCGGCGATGAGCGGCGACGCCTTCGTGTGTGCCTGCCTGAACGCGAACGATCCCCTGAAGGACATGCGCGCCGTGCTCGAACGTTGCCGGGCGATGGGGGTCGAGTCGGTGTCCAACATCGGCCCGTCCGTCTCGTACGTGGACAAGGACTCGAACCTGTACAAGGTGCTGCGCTCCAGCGGCGTCACCTTCGAGAACGAGGTCGAGATGCTGGCCCTGGCCCGCGAGATGGGCATGGTCGGCGTCGCCATGGCCTTCGACATCGACGACTGCCTGATGATGGCCGAGCACGCCAAGCCGGACATCCTCAGCTTCCACGCCGGAACCACCAAGGGCGGCCGCAAGGGCTTCGATTCGGGTGAGACGATCGAGGAGACGGCGCGGCGCTCGGAGGAGGTCTACCAGGCGGTGGCCAAGATCCACCCCGACGCGATCCTGATCGGCCACGGCGCCGCCATGGAGACGCCGTCCGACGCGCAATTCATGCTCGACCATACGTCGGGCCACGGCATCTGGACGGGGTCGTCGACCGAGCGCCTTCCGATCGAGCGCGCTGTCAGCGCCGCTGCCGCCGAGTTCGCCGCCCTGGAGTTCACCGACTAGGCATGGCAGAGCGATCGACGATCGCCATTCTGGCCACGCTCGACACCAAGGGCGCTGAGGTGCGCTACCTGGCGGACCGGGTCGAGGCCCTGGGCGCCGAGCCCCTGCTGATCGACTTCGGCGTGGTGGGGGAGCCGACGACGCAGGCGGACATCTCGGCCTCCGATGTGGCGGCGGCCGGCGGCGGCGACCTCGGTGCCCTGCGCATGAACCCCACGCGGCAGGAGGCCAGCGAGGTGATGGTGGCCGGCGCCTCGGCGCTGCTCACCAGCAAGGTCGCCGACGGCTCGGTCGACGCCCTGATCGGCCTGGGCGGCACCCAGGGCACGTCGAACGCCACGCGCGTCATGCAGGCGCTGCCCTACGGCTGCCCCAAAGTAATGCTCTCCACCTGCGCCTCGGGCGACACGGCGCCCTTCGTAGGCGTCCGCGACATCACGATGATGTTCTCGGTGTCGGATCTGCTGGGCCTGAACCCGCTCACCCGCCGCATCCTCGACAACGCGGCCGGGGCCGTGGTCGGCATGGCCGGCACCGGCGGCCCGGTCGAGACGGGTGGCGACGCCCGCCCGGTGATCGGCGTCAGCAACCTGGGCGTGCTGACCGACGGCTGCATGCACGCAGTGGAGCTGCTCGAGAAGGCGGGCTGCGAGGCCATTGTCTTTCACGCGGTGGGCTCGGGCGGGCGGGCCATGGAGACACTGATGGAGGAAGGCGTGATCGAGGGGGTCTTCGACTACGCGCTGGGCGAGATCAGCGACGAGGTCTTCGGCGCATTGCGTGCCGGCGGCCCCGATCGGCTGACCACCGCCGGCCGACTTGGCCTGCCGCAGGTGATCTGCCCCGGCGGCGCCGAGCATGTGGGACTGCTGGTGGACGAGCCCAACGTTGCGCCGGACGAGTGGGCCGACCACCTGCTGGTCTGGCACAACCCGATGATCCTGGCGCCGCGGCTGAAGGCAATTGAGCTCGAGCGGGTGGCCGCCGAGGTCGGCGCGCGGCTGTCGGCGACGACCAGGGGCGACGCCGTCTTTATGGCGCCCCTGCGCGGCACCAGCCGCTACGGCATCGAGGGCGGGCCGCTCCGCGATGAGGCCGGGGACGCGGCCTTCTTCGCAGCGCTCCGCGCTGCCCTGCCTGACACGGTGGAGTGGGTAGAGCGCGACCGGGCCGCCGAGGACTCGGCCTTCGTAGAGGAGTGCGTCGAGCGCCTGGTGGCCATGGTGATGGCCAAGCGCGGAGTGGTCGCGTGACAGGCGTCGTCAGCCGTCGGGTGTTCCTCGGTGCGGCGGGAGCCGCGGCGGTCGCGCCCTGGACCAGGGCGAATCCCTTGTGGGCCAGCGACCGCGGCATCGGCGAGATCCGCGTGGGCGTGATCGGTTGCGGGGGCCGCGGCAGCGGCGCGGCCATCAATTCACTGCAGGCGGATCCTGGGACCGTCATCACAGGCATGGCCGACCTGTTTCCCGACCGGCTGACCGGGTCACGCAACAGCCTGTCAGCCCACGAGACCCTCGGGGGCCGGGCGCGGGTCACCGACGAGACATGTTTCACCGGGTTCGACGCCTTCCAGCGTCTCCTGGACGAGGCTGACGTTGACCTCGTGATCCTGGCCACTCCGCCGCACTTCCGCCCCATCCATCTGGAGGCCGCGGTGGCCGCGGGCAAGCATGTCTTCATGGAGAAACCGGTGGCGGTCGATCCGGTGGGGGCGCGTCGGGTGATTGCGGCGGGCAAAATGGCCGATGAGAAGGGCCTTACGATTGTGGCCGGCACGCAGCGACGCCACCAGGAGTCCTATCTGGATGCCATGACGCGAATCAAGGAAGGCGCCATCGGTGAGGTCGTGTCGGGCTGTGTCTTCTGGAACCAGGGCGGGCTGTGGGCGCACGACCGGGTCCAGGGCGAGACGGACATGGAGTGGCAGCTCCGCAATTGGCTCTATTTCGCCTGGACCTCCGGCGATCACATCTGCGAGCAGCACATCCACAACCTCGACGTGGCCAACTGGGTGATGGGGGGGCCGCCCGAGCGCGCGCTGGGCTCCGGAGGCCGCGAGGTTCGGACTGATCCCCGCTACGGCAACATCTACGACCACTTCACCACCCTTCTGACCTATTCCGGAGGGCGCCAGGTGACCTCGATGTGCCGTCAGATCGACGGGACTCCCAGTCGCGTGAAGGAGGAATTCCTGGGGCCGGCTGGCCGCGCCGTCCTCTCCCACGGCGGCTGCCGCATCGAAGGCAGGGCCGGCGACTGGGAGAGCGGCCCCGATGCGACCAGCCCCTTCGTGCAGGAACACATCGACCTGATCGCCAGCATCCGCGGCGAGATCCCGCGGCTGAACGAGGCGAAACGTGTGGCTGAATCGACGCTGACCGCCGTGATGGCGCGCATGAGCGCCTACACGGGCAGGGAGGTCACCTGGGACTTCGTCCGCAACGCCTCCGTGCTCGACCTGTCTCCCCCGCAATACGTCTTTGGTGATCTGGAGACGAGGCCGGTCCCGGTGCCCGGCACCACACCCCTGATATGAGGATTCCCATGAAGCGACGTACGTTCCTGAAGACGGCCCTGGGGGCCACCGCCGCCGGTGCCGCCGGACTCGGTCGGCCGGTGGCCGCGCGGTCACAGGATGCGGCCGCGTCCGGATCGACCTTCCAGCTCGACTACGCCCCTCACTTCGACATGTTCAGGAACCACGCCGGCAGCGATCTCGTCGGGCAGCTGGAGTTCATGGCGGCGGAGGGATTCCGCTCGCTCGAGGACAACACGATGGGCAACCGCCCTGTGGACGACCAGAAGCGCATCGCTGCGGCCATGGAGCGGCTGGACATGCGGATGGGAGTCTTCGTGGCCAACTTCGGCACCGCCTTCGGCAAGCGGTCCTTCGTCACCAGCGAGAAGAAGCACCTGGACTCGTTCCTGGGCGACCTGAAGAAGGCCGTCGTCGTGGCCCAGCGCGTGAACGCCAAGTGGATGACGGTGGTGCTCGGCGACTTCCACCCCGGCATCGAGATGGAATACCAGACCGCGTCGGCCATCGAGATGCTGCGCCGCGGCGCCGAGATCTTCGAGCCCCACGGCATGGTCATGGTCATAGAGCCCCTGAATCCGTGGACGAACCACTCGGGCATGTTCCTCAGCCGCATCCCCCAGGCCTACGAGATCTGCCGCGCGGTCGACTCACCGGCGGTGAAGATCCTGGACGACCTCTACCACCAGCAGATCGCCGAAGGGAACCTGATCCCCAACATCGACAAGGCCTGGACCGAGATCGCCTACTTCCAGATGGGCGACAACCCGGGCCGCAACGAGCCCGGCACCGGCGAGATCAACTACCGCAACGTGTTCAAGCACATCCATGCCAAGGGCTTCACCGGGATCCTCGGCATGGAGCACGGCAACTCGAAGGGCGGCCGCGAGGGCGAGCGCGCCGTCATCGACGCCTACCGCGCCGCCGACTCGTTCTGATCAGTCGGAGAGCACGTCGGCACGCGCCCGGACGAATGCGCCCCCGAACGGAGTGGTGGCGTGGCTGGGCGGCAGAACTGGTGCGGTCAGGAGGCCGTACCGGGAAACCTCTTCGGCGGTCATCCAGTGGATTCCGTCGGCGGGCGCAGCGTCAATCGTGAACCAGTAGAACGCGTCGCCGCCGAGCATCTCGTTCACGTAGTCCACGTAGAGGGCGTGGTCCGGATGATCCCGGGGGATGTCCGTGGCCGTGTAGGCCGTGTCCGCCCATGAATGAACGCCCAGGACGGCGCCCTTCTCCATCGTGCGGGACACCCCGGCCAGGAAGAGATCGACCGCGCCCGAGGCGATGACGCTGCTTTCCAGCAGGTGCGTGTCCAGGCCACGGGACCTCACCAGCCGTCCGATCTTCACGAGCGTCTCGTCGTCGATCGATCCGGGGCAGGCCGTGAGGACCAGGGTCGTGACTTCGGGGTGGGCGGCCAGGGCCTTCCGGACCTGGCCCAGGCTGCGGCTGTTCAGGTCTCCCATCAGGTAGAGCCGGTCGCCGTCGGCGGCCAGCTCCGTTGCCGGCAGGGAATTGAGGAGCGCGTACCCGAGCGGCTCCAGGACCGTGCAGGCGGGGCCGGCAAGGACGGCCAGGGCGAGGGCCCAGCGGGCGTGGATCCCTACCATTTGATGCGGCGTGTGGGTCCCGCCAGGAGGAAGGGAGCCAGGTCCATGGACCACTCGGCATCCGGGGACAGGGGCAGCGAGCCGCGGCCGTTGGGCATCTCGACGCGAACCTGCTCCCCGTCCAGGGTGACCGGGACCGGCATCGGGAAGGGCAGGTCACCCGGCGCCTGCCAATTCAGGCTGAGGGTGGGCTTGCTGGGGTCGGTGGTGAGGGTTGTGACTTCCAGGACCGGCAGGTCGGGCTGGCGCAGGTAGACCTCCCAGAACCAGTCGAGATCCAGACCGGAGTGCTGCTCGGCAATGGCCAGCAGGCCGTCGGTGGTTTCAAAGCGGACCTGGCTGCCGTCGGTGACGCTTTCGGTGGCCGGATCCGGGTAGGCCCAGCGCCGCAGCACCGTGAAGAACACGTCGTCTCCCAGCAGCCAACGCAGCGAGTGGCAGACCAGCGCACCCTTGGAATAGATGTCGTTGTCGTGGCCGCCGTCGGCCAGGAAATAGATCTGCTTCGAGTCATGGCTCTCGCGCGGCGCCACCGCGCGCCGGTTGTTGAGGCCGCGCGCCCAGCCGCTTGCCTCGGCCAGGTAGGCGTCGCGCCCGAACCGGTCCTCCTTGTAGAGGCCCTGCATGTAGGTGCCGATCCCCTCGTGGATCCACATGTCCTGCCAGTCGCTCACCGTGACCAGGTTGCCCCACCATTCGTGGCTGAGCTCGTGGGCGTGCAGCCAGTCGTATCCGCGGCTGTCGGTGCGAAACCCGTTGCCGTAGGCGTTGATGGTCTGGTGCTCCATTCCGAGGTGGGGAGTCTGGACCACGCCGTACTTCTCGGAGCGGAACGGATACGGGCCGAGCGTCTCTTCGAGA
Organism: uncultured Planctomycetales bacterium; assembly: GCA_964653725.1. Lineage (GTDB taxonomy): Bacteria > Planctomycetota > UBA1135 > UBA1135 > CAZZHK01 > CAZZHK01. The sequence continues at coordinate 95,605 of CAZZHK010000008.1, forward strand.
TGCCGCATCACGTCGTGGAATCCAGCCTGGGCCGCCTCCGCCTTGGTGCGGTCCTCGGGCAGCACCCAGAACGAAGCGGGGACCGCCTCGCCGGTGACGCTCTGGTAGGTGCTCTCGATCAGGTCGTAGGGACCGATGTTGAGCGCCACGTTGTAGGCGCTGACCGGGTTCACGACCCTCCAGCGGCTGGTGATGGTGCCGTCGTCGTTGTCCGTGTCGTCCACGTGCAAGCCGTTGGTGGCGACCACCAGGCCGGAGGGCACGGTCACGTTGATGTTCATGGTGTCGGGCTTGTCGGAGGGGTGGTCCTTTACGGGCCACCACAGGTCCGCGCCCTCGCCCTGGCAGGTGGTGGCGATCCACGGCTCGCCGCCTTTGGTCCGGGACCAGGTCAGGCCGCCGTCCCAGGGCGCCCGGATGGCGGCGCGGGGATGGCCTGCGTAGTCCACGGCCACGGACAGCGGGCTGCCGCGACGGATGCGCTCGCCGAACTCGATCACGATGCGGCCCTCGCTGTGCGTGAATTCCGCCTCCTCGCCGTCCACCTCGACCCTGGACACGGCAAGTCGGTTGTCCAGATCCAGGGAGATCCGCCTCGCTGATTTGGTCATCTGGGCTCCCATCGTCATCGTTCCGCCCAGCCACTCGCGATCGGGATCGATGGCCAGGTCAAGGTCGATGTGCAGGACATCGAAGCACGCCTGGTCGTCCCGCAGGTCACCGCCCGAGGCGTTGGGGTCGCCCAGCAGGCGGTCCACCTCGGGCGCGATGGCCGACGCCCATCGCCGGTAGCCGTCCTTCGACAGGTGCAGGAGGTCGGGCATGACCTCCTTCGACAGTGTCCCGTCCTCTTCCAGGAATGCGTCCGCGATGTCCAGGAACCGCACCCGGTCGCCATCGGCCAGCGGAGCGATCAGGCGGTTGACCTCTTCGTTCTTCATCCGCAGGGGGTCGTCGGGGCCGGCGCCGCGCGGGAACACCGCCAGGAGAAGGATGCCCGTTTCGGGCAGGCGGCGCTGCACCTCGCGCACCACCCCCTTCACGCCGCGCGCCACATCCGCCGGCTCGTCGTGGGCGGCGTTGTTCGTGCCGATCATGATCACGGCGCCCAGGGGCCGTATCCCGGAAAAGTCGGTGTCCTGCAGCCGCCAGATCTGGTGCTGGGTGCGGTCGCCGCTGATCGCGAAATTGGCGGCCCGCGCCCCGAATGCGCGCTCCCAGGTGCGCTTCCCGTTCGTCTCCCAGGCCTGGGTGATGGAGTCGCCCAGGAACAGCAATTCCACCGGCCCATTGTCCACGCGGGCCTTCAGGGAGTCGTGCCGCTCGCGCCACCAATCGTGGTCGCGCGGCACCGGCTGGGCGGCCACGGGCAGCTGACGCCGATAGGTGAATTCCACCACCCGCGTCTCGCCGGGAATGATGGTGAGGTCGTGGATCTCGACGACATGCGTGTCCTCGTCCACGGTCCGGCGGACCACCTTCACCGCCTGGTCGTGGCGGTCGAACATCGGTTCGTCCATCGCGCCAAAGAGCGTCAGGACGGTGCCCGTCTGGTCCATCGTGCCCTCGTAGTGGAGCATCTGGGTGCCGGTGGAACCCAGGACCACGGAATTCCACTTCTTCTTGAAGTTGTCGTACCCCATGTAGGTCACCGTGTCGGCGTCCATGCCCATCATGGACCCCGTCTGTTCGGTCCTGAGGAAACGACCGCCGAAGACCAGGGTGCTCACGGCGCTGCCGCGCGAGACCATGGGGGGCATCTTCGGGCCCATCATCCACATCCTCATCTCGGTGTCCCACTTGCCCTCCCACGCAGCCATGATCTCGTGCTGAGGGCCCGGATTGATCGTGGCCATCCAGGCGCCCATGTCGCCGACGGGCGGATCCTGGATTGCGGGCGAGGAAAGGGATGCGCCTGCCAGGGCGCCTGCGGCGAGGACGCTGATCAACATGAGGGCATTCTATCCGTCCCGCGAAACCCAGGCGTCGGGCGCGTGTTGGGAAGGGCAGTGGGCGCGAGCGCGCGCCCGATTTCCCGGACATCGGAGGTGTGAGATGATGTGGACCAAATGGACGGCTGTTCTGGCCGGCGCACTGCTGGTGGCGGCCGCGGCGGATCTGGAAACGGACTACACGAGGGACCGTGCCCTGCGAATCGAATCAACCTCCACCTATTCGATGGAGACCACCGACTTCTCGATGGAGGTGAACGGCGAACCGATGGACCGGACGTGGGGCGGGGGGGGCGGCAGCGAAACGTTGAAGCGTGTCGTGACGATCGACCGGGTGCTGGCCCACGATGAGGGTCGCCCGACGCGCGTACGTCGCGCCTTCGAGTTGGTGGCAATGGAAACCGTGTTGGCTTTCGGCGAGGAGGATCGCGAGATCGAGACGGAAGGGCCTCTGGCAGAGGTGACTCTGGAAATCGATGTCAACGAGGACGGGGACATCGAGATCGAGGTCGTGGAAGGCGATGAACCGGATCAGGAAGCGGCACTCGAGGGACATAGGCCGGCGCTGGCCCTGGACGCACTGCTGCCGGAGGACGATGTGTCCGAGGGCGACTCATGGGACCTGGAGCGCGATGCCATCCTCCGGGCCATCGGGCTGGACCTCGAGGGCGCCCTCTTCCCGCGGCCGGAACCCGAGGAAGGGGAAGAGGAAGGCCGGGGCGGCGGACGCCGCGGCAGATGGGGGGGGAGGGGCGCGGGCGGCAACCGGCTGCTGCTGGAGGCCGAGTGGGAGGGGACAGCCGTGGTCATCTCGGATGACGAGGAGGTGGAGGGCCAATCGTGCGTCGTGATCGAGTTGGAAATCGAAGCATCGGGGGAGCTCGAGGAACAGGAGCGCACCGGTCGCCGCGGCGGATTCAGTCTCGGAGCGCCGCTGCCGTCCGTCCTGGTTGGCACGACCTACGAGATCGAACTGGAAGGCCGCCTGGCCTGGTCCCTGGAGGAGGGTCGGCCGGTCCTGCTGGAACTGGAAGGGTCGGTCACGACGGAACGCCTGGTGGAACGCGAGGGCCGTGGCGGCGCCATGCGGATCTCCACGACCCAGGAGGGAACTCTCGAGGTCCTGATCGCCGTGACCGAGGAGATCGCCGAGGACGAGTAGACTGGGACCATGGCCAAGAGCTGGGCCGAGAAGATGGACGCCAAGGGCGACCTGCCCAAGGTGGTGCCGAAGGACGGGAAGACCATGGCGGTGCCGTCGCCGCGCCAGGTGGAGGCGCTCATGCGCCAAGTCCGGAAGGGCCGGGTGACCAGCATCGGGAGGCTGCGCGAACAGCTGGCGGCCGAGGCCGGCGCGGCCACGGCCTGTCCGATGACGACGGGCATCTTCGCGTGGATGGCCGCCCATGCGGCCGAGGAGGCCTGGGAACAGGGAGCCAGGAACGTCACGCCGTGGTGGCGCACGCTCAAGACTGGCGGCGAACTGAACTTCAAGTATCCGGGCGGCCCTGACCGCCAGCGCGAGATGCTGGAGGACGAGGGCCACACGGTGGTCCTGCGCGGGTCGCGCTGGTTTGTCGAAGGGGCTGCCTAGGGCAGCGGGCCCGTCGGCGTCAGCCGGATGGCCTCGGTGGCGTGGGGAACCGCGCCGTCCAAGCCGAAGCCCTGCAGGTAGAAGTCCCCGATCAGTGTCGCGTCCGGTACCGGGATGTTGAATACACCTTGGCCATCCTCGTCCAGAACCGTCGACAGCATGACCGTAATGATGGTGGCTGGATCCAAGTTCAGCAGGATGCCGGAGATGGGAAGCGGCGGAACCATTGCTGCACCGGCCATCGCAACCACGGCGAGGCTGGTGGGGGGGCCACCTCCGACCATGAGCGCGAAGTGCGAGTTGGCCTGGGCAAGAGGCCCATTGGTGGTCAAGAACATGGTGCCACCCGACCAGGGGGTGGCAGTCCCAACCGATGCGATGCCCTTGGAGCCTCCGGCCACGTAGGCCTGGGGAGCCGAGGCGCCAGTGTTGCCGTGCTCGTCGGAACTGAGGACCGTGTAGCCGACGGTGCCCACATACGCGCCGGGGATCTCGCCGCGGAACAATTGGCCGCCGGCCCATCCCATGGGTGTGTCCGGCATTGCGAACCCGTCAACCGTTACTGCCATGCGCGTTTCGTTGAACGAGGCGATGTACCAGGGGGAGTTGTCATAGACATGGGCCCGGATCACGGTCGGTGCTGATTGCGCACTGACGCCGGAGGGAACCTCAACGTTCGGGATGGACGCAGCCCACTGGTCCACAGGACCGGAGCTGCCGGGGGGCGGGGGCGGGGGAGCCGTGTCGCGCTCAATAATCCCAATGTTGGTCTCGTCCTCGTAGTGGTCGTTCCACTCGCCGTCGTAGTCGTCATACAACTGGCCGTAGTGCTGGGCGTTGTTCAGGTTGTTGGGCTGGGCTGAGTTCCAGTTCGTATAGGTGACCGGTTCGCCGCTGGTCCACACCCAGGTGTCTTCGACGGCCGCGTCGGTGAATCCGATCCAGACATCGCCCCCACCTCCTCCGAACGTGTTCCAGAGCCAGGTGTCCTCATTCGCGCTGCGTACGGTCGCCAGATGACCGCCTTCAGCTACAGCCATCGCTTCGCATGCGTTCCATCCCATCGCGGGGGTAGCGGCGTAATAGTGGCCGTTGATCGGCGACTGGACCCAAGTAAGGCTGACCGTGTCTCCAAAGACGTTGTCAAGGAGCAGGTTATCTGCCCCGTTGTCGAGTGCGACGATCATGTCGTAATCGCCATCATTGTCGAAATCTGCGGCGTCCCCGTCGAGGGTCGTGCCGCCAGGCGCTTGTGATTCTGAGTTGCTGACCAGGGTTAGCGTTCGGCTGCCGTTGGGAATCCAGTTGTTTCTGTAGAGACGGTCTGTTCCAGAGAAGTTTGCGACGTAGACATCCATATCTCCATCAGAGTCGTAGTCGATGAAGTCCGCCTCATTGTCATCCGCGTTTGAGCCCGAAGCCTGTTGCCACCCCGTGATACGGCCCGTTCCGTCGTTGTAGCCGTACCAGTCTTGGAAGGCGCTGACGTAGTTCATCATGTAAACATCGAGATCGCCGTCATTGTCCATGTCGGCCATCTCTTGCTCGTAGTGCCCTGTGCCTGTGGCGTCCTTGCCACCGAACACATAGGCGGTGACATCGCGGAACACGGGCGTTCCGGTTTCTTCGAGCCTGTTGAAGAAAAAGCGGGGGTCGGTCTCGCGGCTTCCATGGAGGATGTCGAGGTCGAAGTCTCCATCCATGTCGCCAAAATCTGCGTCCAGGCCACTCAGCGCGATATCCGCTTCCGAGCCGTTGGTCTTAGTGGTGTTGGTGTTTTGGATGCCCTCGGCCCACAAGGCGGGCACTCCCTCGCTGATGTTGGAACCGGTCAACTGGTAACCGGACGGATTCCATTCACTGAAAAACCCTTCGCCGTCGTTCAGAAACAGACGCGTGGGGACATTGCCGTTGAATCCTGATCCGTAGGAGGTGTGAAGCAGGTCAAGGTCGCCGTCGTTGTCAATGTCTCCGAAGTCGCAGTCGCATGACCAGTCGATGAAGCCGCCGCTTGCGAGGACCTGGTTGGGAGCCACCGATGAGCCGGGGCCGCCGAGCCCGATCCAGCGGGCCTGGGTCTCGTCCACGTAGGTGCCCATAGACCCGCCCTGCTGACCACCCTGGTTCGTCCACCAGCGGTTGGTCTGGTTCTGCTGGGTGGAGGCATTCGAGATGTAGAGATCTAGATCGCCGTCGCCGTCGAAGTCGACGAACTCGATGTCACGCGACGTGTCGGATATAGCCGGAAACTGGACGGTCGTACGGTCAGTGAAAGTACCTACCGTGCCGCCCTGGGCACCGCCCTGGTTGATCCAGATGCGATTCTGGTCGTTGCCGGCGTCGCCACCGTCCGCGAACACGAGGTCCAAGTCCCCATCGCCGTCCACGTCTCCGGGGTCGACGTTCTCGGTGCGCGAGTTGTTGGCGCTTCCCCCGGGGGCATTGGTGGAGGTGACGTTCTTGAAGACGGGGCCCTGCGCGGAGAGCGGGACCGCAAGCAGCAGCGCGGCAATATGGATCGGCATAGGGAAATTGTATCCGATCAGGAGCGCGCAGTGACATGCGCGAGAAATGGCTCCCCGAGTAGGACTTGAACCTACAACCTACCGGTTAACAGCCGGTCGCTCTGCCAATTGAGCTATCGGGGAGTGAGTGTGCTGCATCTTCCTTGCAGCGGGCCGCAGAGTCTAGCGCGGCTCGAACACCTCCACGAGGGGCGGAATCTCCCGCAGGATGCCTCCGAGCGGGAAGGAGGTCTCCAGGGAGACACTCCGATCCGTTGCACGGACGGCCCATGCAGCGATGTGGCTGTCCTGAAGGGGCACCAGGGCGTCGTAGGCGAACTGGAACTCCTCGCTCTCCTGGGCCTCGGGGAACTGGTCGGCAAAACTGAACGCTCCCTCCACCACGGCGGACAGGTCGAGCCAGGCTCCGGCCAGGAAGGGCCTGTTGAGGATTTCAGGCCTTCCCTGCCAGGGGCCGAGGGTGCCGCGGGAGGCCGCAAGCAGCGAGCGGACCTGGCCATGTGTGGCGCCGCCGACGGCTGCCATCGTCCCGGCCTGCAGACCCCAGCCGCCGTGCCCCAGCTCGCCGATGAGGGGATTGACGAAGCGCCGCGCTTCGATCCAGTCCTCCTGTTCAAGGAAAGACTCGTAGTCAGTGCCGGCAGCGGCGGAGGCCCTGGCGGCGAGTGCGTCACCGAAGGCATAGAGGCTGTCGGGGAACCCGGTGACGGTCCAGCGGGTGCTCCGCATGGTTGCGGGATCGTTCGCTTCGGGCCGGCTGTCGCGGTTGACAAAAATGCCCTGGGTGCGAAGGACAGGCAGGCACAGTTCCACGGCCCGGTCCCACGCCGCGGCGAATGCTACGTCGTCCTTGATGCCGAGCATCTGCACCCAGCCGAGGCCTCCCGCGCCCAGGCTGAATCCGACGACCCCGTCACCACGCATCAGGTCCTGCAGGATCTGGCCCTGCCTGGTGAGTTCCTCCACCGGGAAGTCGTCACCGAACAGGAGGCGGAGGCCCTCGATGTCCTCGTCGGACGGATCGCCCCTCTGCACGGTGGCGGTCCACTCGACTGCTCCTGCGACCACGTCCGGATCCAGGGCGAGGCCCAGCCGGGGCGGTCCCTGGTGTATGCCGGCGATGTCGCCCGCCAGGGTCGTGCCCGGCATTGCGGACAGCGACAGCGAGCAGGACACCAGCCCAGCCTCGTCCACGTCAAAGGAGGCCTGGATGGCATCGAGGTCGAAGAGTCGCTCCGAAAGCCATGCGACAGCATCCATGGCCTCGTCGATGGGAAGCGGCTGGTCGAGTTCTGCCTGCGCCTCGGCGGCACCCTGTGCGATCAGCATCGGGAGCATCGCCATCAGCGGAGCAATGTCCTCGCGGTGGCGTTCGAGGACGCCGTTCAGGTCGACATGGACGGCGATCAGTGCATCGGGCAGGTCGACGGCGCGCATGCCCGTGGTGCGGCTGTGGGCAGCGGCCCCGGTCTGCAGGATCCCGTGGGATCCGGAGCGGCGGGCGCTCCACTTGCCTTCGCCGTGCGCCAGCAGGAGGGCCGCCGACCGATCGAACGAATGCGTGTCGCGCAGAGGCAGGATCCAGACTTGCAGTTCGTCCTCGGTGGCCGCGAAGGCCAGAGGCCGGTCGAAGTCGAGGGCCAAACCGAACCCCTGGGGCAGGAATTCGGGAATGAGCGTGTGGGCGAGGGCCGCGGGAGACAGGTCCTCATCGCCCCACAGTGCCTTGGGCAGCAGATGTGCGGGCAGGGAGGCAGCGTCGTTGATCGAGGAGATCCGCGCAAACACCACGGTGTTGCTGGGCGCGAGCGCCTGCAGGGAGGCCGGCTCCTCACCAGGCACCAGGATCGGCAGTACGGTGAGCAGCAGGGTCTGGAACATCGGTCATCTCCTCGGTTTCAGGAGCGCCCGGCATCCGACACCGGACCGCCGGCGCGCCTGCCCACCATACGCGCAACGGCGCGGGAACGCTTGGGGCTAGAGGCCGGCACCGAACGACTGGTCGGGGCGCGGGCCCTTGCGCGAATCGTGCTTGGGCTCCGGAGTCTGGCCGCGACCGCCGTCCTGCGGGTTGCCGGGGCCCCTGCTGCGCCTGCGCCTGCGTCGGCGCTTGCGCGGCGGGTGGTCCTGCCCATCGGCAGCTGCGGGCGACGGGGTCGCGGACGGGCCGCCGCCCAGGGCGCGGCGCCGGCGCTCCTCCCACATCTCGTAGACGTCCCAGCCACGTCCCTCCGCGGTGCACCGCAGCCTCAGCAGCTCCAGCGCGTCGCCAAAGAACTCCTGCAGGCACCAGCGCAGCCGCGGCAGCCGCCGCCGGCCCTTGGCACGCAGCACGCTGACCAGGCGCGGCTGGAGCCGCATGGAGGCGCGGGCCCGGGTGGCTTCGCGCCGCGGGATCCGTGCCCGGGCCGACAAGGGCGCCACTAGCGCGGCCGCCACCGCACGCGGGTCGGGGGGCGCGCCGCGATCGCGGCGACGCTCCGGATCGGTCTCCCTCTCGAACAGCGGGTAGAGCAGGGCAGCCAGGACGGCGCCTTCCTCCAGTTTGCGCCCGGCGTGCACCGAGGCGTCCAGTGCCTCGAGCATGCTCCAGAGGAACCGCGCGCCGGGACCGTCCGGACCCTCGGCATCCACCACGTCGGCCAGCTCGGGCATGGTCCAGCGCAGGGCGCCGATGTCGTCCAGCATCCGGTAGGCGCCCAGGGACACTCCGGAGGTGGCCAGCCGCTGCACCTCCAGCATCAGGCGCGCCGGCGCCGCCTTCTCCAGTTCGTCGGCGTTCGCCCGCATCGCCTCCATCAAGGGGGGGGCGATCTGGAAGTCCAGGCGGGTCGCGAACTTGACCGCGCGCAGGATGCGGACCGGGTCCTCTCGCAGCCGCACACCGGGCTCACCGATGGTGCGCAGAAGGCCCGACTCCAGATCCTCCAGCCCGCCGGCGTAGTCGATGACCTCGTTCGACTGTGCGTCGTAGAACATCGCGTTGACGGTGAAGTCGCGGCGCAGGGCGTCCTGCTCTGCGGTGCCGTAGGCGTTGTCGTCGGTGATCAGGAGGCCGTCCTCTGTGCCGTCCGCTTCCTCGTAGGGGCCGCAGCGGAAGGTGGCGGTCTCGATGATGTGGTCGCCGAAGAAGACATGGGCCAGCTTGAAGCGCCGGCCGATGACCCGCGAGTTGCGGAACACGCGCCGCACCTGGCGGGGCGTGGCGGATGTGGCGAGGTCGTTGTCCTTCGGTGTGCGGCCGAGGAGGACGTCACGCACACAGCCGCCGACCAGGTAGGCCTCGTGGCCCTGGCTGTGGAGGCGCCGCACGACCTTGAGCGCGTCCGGATGGAAGTCCTTGGCGGTGATCCCCGGAGCCTTGTGGCGCACGGGATCGGATGTTGGCTGGGTGGTCACGTAGCCGGGATTCTAGGGTGCGCGCCGTCGATCGCTAGACCGGGCCCAGGGCCAGGGGTAGGGTTCGCCGCTCGTACAGGCCAGTAGCTCAATTTGGCAGAGCATCCGTCTCCAAAGCGGAGGGTTGGGGGTTCAAGTCCCTCCTGGCCTGCCATCCCCCTCCGAGTCCCAGGAAGGAACCGCCGTCGACCTCTCCGCCCGCATTTCCACGCTTCTGGATCCCCTGGGGTTGCCGGGGGCGTGCGTGGACAGGGTCGTCCAGCACGCGGAGATGGTGTGGGAGGCGTCGACCTCGCTGGGCCTGACCTCGCTGCGAGACCCGGAAACCTTCGCCGTGCGCCATGTGCTGGACTCGGTGCTGCCGGCGGCGTTCCTGCCACTGGACGATGCGGTGGTCCTGGACGTCGGATCGGGGGCGGGCTACCCGGGAGTGCCGCTGGCGTGCATGGGCCGGGCGGCGCGGGTGGTGCTGGCGGAATCGCGCGGCCGAAAGGCGTCCTTCCTGGACACTGCGGCGAAGGCCCTGGACGCGAACCTGGAAGTTCATCCGGGGCGTGCTGAAGAATGGCTGGGCGCTGAGACATGCGACCTGGCGGTGGTCCGGGCGGTGGGCAGCCCGAGAGCGGTGTTCAGGGCATTGGGTCCGGCCGCGAAGGCGGCCGCGGCGGTGGCCCTCTGGGCGGGTCCGGGCGCGGACGATCTGGTGGCCGGTGCGGCCCGTGAGGCCGCCCGGCGCGGCCATGCTCTTGCGGATCAGCTGTCCTATGACCTTGGACCGGCTCATGGAAAGAGGACTCTCCTTCTTTACCGGCGCGCGGAGGACTGATCCGGACCCTTTTTTCCGGGTTCGCGATGGGTCATGATCGAGGCATAGGGAGGTCGACAAAGTGGCGGACGTGGACAACCAGAACCAGACGATTGACGAGTTGATGGGCGAGCTCGAAGAGAGCCGCTCCGATGAGCAGCACCTCCAGCGGTACACGTCGCGGATAGAATCCGAGTTGGAGGCCGCGCAGCGCCGTCTCTCCCTCCTGGAGGCATCCCAGCCGGACGTTGTCCTGGCGGAGCGCGCGTCGGAGGAGGAGGTCGCGCAGCAGGAGGCGGAATCCGAGCTCGAGGACCACACCCTGCGGCTGCGATCGAAATTGGCCGCCCTTGAGGCGGACTTGGAGCAGGTGCCGGGACTGCGCGACTCCCTTGATGCCGCCAAGCACGAGCTGGCCGGCGCCCGGGACGACGTCGACCGTCTGCGTCGCGAGCGCGACGAGGCGCGTCTGGCGTCGAATGCGGCGGACCGCCTGCCGGCCGATGACGCGGGCCTGACGGGTCTGCTGGCCGACGCGTCCTCCGCCCTGGAGCGAAACGAGCAGGAACGGTTGGAACAGGGCGGACGCATCGCGGAGTTGGAGGCGCAGGTCGAGATGCTGGGCCGCAAGCGTGACGATGCGGAGGCGATGCTCGGCGAAGTCCGCCGCGGCCTGGAATGCCAGGAGGCCGAACAGGCCGGTTTCGTCTCAAGGACTCGTGACGCGGAGAGCCGGGCCGGCGAGGCCGAGACGCGGGCCGCCGAGAGGGCTGCTCAGCTGGGCCAGGCGGAGGACCGCGCGGAGACTCTGGCGGACAGTCTCGAGACCACACGGTCGGAGCGCGAGGAGGCGCAGGGGGCGGCGGCGATCCACGCGGCTGCCGTCGAGCGTCGAACCGGGGAACTGGCTGATCTGCTGGCCACCATCGAGGAGTTGGAAGGAACGCTGACCAGCACGGTGGCCGACCTCGAGGCCGCGCGGCTGGAGAAGGGGCAGTCGAACGCCCATGCGGCCGAGCTGCGTCTGGCCCAGGACGAACTTGCTGCGCGGGTCACCGCGGAAGAAGAAGCAAGGGCCTCGGCGGAAGCGTGGCTGGCCGAAGCCAAGGCGCGCGGCGAGGCGCTGCAGGCGGACCTTGACCAGGCGCGGAGCCTGCTGGCGCAGGTTAGTGAGGAGAAGGCGCAGGCCTTCCAGGCCCAACTTTCCAGCGAAAGCCATCTGAACCAGGCCCGCGAGGAACGGGACAAGGCGCGCGGCCGGATCCGCGAGATGGAGGACGATCGTCGATCGGAGGCCATGGAACGCGAGTCTGCGGTGACCGCATGGGAGCAGGAGCGTGCGGGGCTCGAGGCGGCCCAGAGCAGCCTGGGCGCGCTGCTGGGCGAGGCGCAGGATTCCCTGGGCGCGGCCGAGGCGGCGCTGGGCGCGGTGGGCGGTGAGCGGGACGAGGCGCAAAGCGAACTGGGCCGCCTGTCTGTCGAGCGCGACAGGATGGCCGGCGAGAAGATCGTGGCGGAGGAGGAACTTGAGAGGAGCGCGCAGCGGCTCGAGGCGCTGACTCATGAGCAGCGGGCCTTGAATACGGCGCATGAAGGAGTGTGCGCCGAGCGCGACGCCCTCAGGGTCGTGAACCAGACTGCCCAGCGCGAGCGCGACGAATCCGAGGAGCGGGTCCGGCAAGTCGAGCGCGAAAAGGACGAGGCCCTGGGGGCACGGGCGAGGACGGCCGATCTCCTTGAGCAGAGCCGTATGGACCAGGCGGCGATCGAGGGCGAGCGTGACGAGGCCCTGCGGCAGGTGGCCAGCGTTCAGGACCGCGAGGCGCAGACGCTTCGCGAACGCGAGGAGTCGGAGCTGCAGCTCAAGTCGGCGAAGACGCGTCTCATCCAGACACAGGACGAACTGGCCCAGGCCGCTGGCCGGGTCGAAGATTTGACCGACGCTCGGGCAACGGCGGAGGCAAATCTCGACGAGCGGACACGGTCAGCTGATGAAATGAGGGCCCTGCTGGGCCACGCGAGTCGCCTGCTGGACGGCGACAGTCCCGCACCCGCAACGCCGGTCGGGCAGGTCGCGGCGCGACCCGAGCCGCTCGATGAGGCTCCGGCCGAGCCGGAACCACAGCCCGAGCCCGTGGCGGTGATCGCTCCACCGAGTGAACCGATCACCGGGGAGGCCCTCGAGGAACTCGTCGAGGACGATGAGCTGGAGGAGTGGGGGGAACTCGAGGAACTGGAGGTGGCCCCGATCGCGGTCGAACCCGAGCCGCGCAAGACGGTGCCCGACGTCGCCGAACTGCGCGAAGAGATGCAGGCCCTCGCCGACGCGCGCGGCGCGCTGGCACCGCAGCGCAACCGGGCTCGCTGGACAGTGCCCCTGATGGGCGTCCTGATCGTGGCGGGCCTCTGGTTCATGTTCCGGCTGCTGGCGGCCAGCGGCGGTTGATGGGAACGGGTCCGCGAGTGGTGCCGAGGGGGGGACTCGAACCCCCACGACCATTATGGCCACTAGCACCTGAAGCTAGCGCGTCTGCCAATTCCGCCACCTCGGCACGCGGACCGCGAACTCTAGTCGGCCTAACATGGCAGGTCCATGCCCGACCCCGCGTCCCGACCCATCCTCCTGAACCGGAGGGGCCGCCGCCGTTTCGAGATCCTTCAGGAATTCGAAGCGGGTCTGGTGCTGACCGGGACCGAGGCCAAGGCCCTGCGCGAAGGCAAGGGCTCCATCGAGGAGGCTTTCGCCCGGGTCAAGCGCGGCCAGGTCGATCTGATCGGCATGAACCTGCCGCCCTACTCGCACGACGGGGCGCCGGCCAATGAGCCCGACCGGCCGCGCCGCTGCCTGCTCCACAAGTGGGAGATCCGCCGGATCGAGGCGGAGCTGGGACGCAAGGGCCTCACGCTGATCCCGCTCGAGGTCTCCTTCAAGGGGCCCTGGGCGAAGGTGCGGCTGGGCCTTGCGCGGGGCCTCAAGATCCACGACGTGCGCGCCAAGCAGGCCGAGCGCGAGGCGCGGCGCTCCATCGAGCAGGCCACGCGCCGCCGCCGATGAGCGGATAGGATGGGGGTCTGGTCGGGGGCGAACGGCTTCGACCGGACGTTGTTCCTTTCAGGTTGCGCGCCGAGGTGCCCGGGCGGCCTCGTTAAACACCCGGGAAACGGCATACATGCCGACAATTACGCTCTGGCGGCTTAGATAGCTGCCCGCCGGCCGTCCCCATGCCCGTGGGGGCCGGATCCGGCGTAAACACAGCGGGCTGGCCCAATCGCTCTGGACGGCGGCGAAAGGGCGAGACATTTGTCGTCCTGGTCGTCGGGCTCCGTGTCCACTGGGTACCCCGACGACGAGACTTTTCAGCGGACTATGCGCGTAGACGCCCGACTGGGCTCGATCCGGGACGCGGGTTCGATTCCCGCCGCCTCCACCAACCTCTCCTTGTGCCAGGAAGTGCCTTCCTGTGCCTAGGCGTGACAGGGCAGCGGGTTAGGTCGAAATGACCTGAGGGCTGCTGTGCCAGGTTGTGCCTCTGTGTGCC
>CAZZHK010000009.1:0-44450 GCA_964653725.1 uncultured Planctomycetales bacterium
GACGAGGTCCCGAACCACGTGGCCGCCATCGAGTCGGACTCGGGGCCCGACGACCCCCACGGCTTCACCTGCGGCGGCAATGACCGCGCGGTCGCCGAGGCCACCGCCATCGTCTCGCTGCTGGGCTCGGTCGGCTTCGACACGCTCAAGGGCGGCGGCGGAGGCGGCGCCGACATTTCGACGATCACGCGCCTGGGCGTCCCCGGCTTCGGGCTGATGACCGACATCACCCGCTACTTCGACTACCACCACAACGCCGCAGACACGCTCGACAAGGTGCGGCCCGACGACCTCAAGCGCGGTGCGGCCGGCCTGGCCGCCTTCGCCTATGTGCTGGCCGACATGCCCGAGCGCCTGGGCGGCCCCCGCCCGGCCGCCGCAGCCGAGGAGACACGCTGACCGTGGTCCGGATCGATCTCGTGTATGAGGGAGAGTTGAGGGTGCGCGCCACTCATGCGCCGTCGGGCGAGTCGCTTGCCACCGACGCGCCGGTCGACAATCAGGGCCGCGGCGAGACGTTTTCCCCCACCGACCTCGTTGCCACCGCGCTCGGTGCCTGCATGGCGACGATCATGGGCATCGTGGCAGAGCGCCACGAACTCGACATCTCGGGGATGACCGTCTCGGTGGAGAAGGACATGGTGGCCGAGCCCGTGCGCCGCATCGGCGCGCTGCCGGTCACCATCACCTTCGCGCGCCCGGTCCCGGCCGATCTGCGCGGCCGTCTGGAGGTGGCCGCCCACTCGTGCCCGGTCCACGCCTCGCTCCACCCCGACATCGACGCCGCCGTCACCTTCGTCTATCCGTAGGCGCCCGCCACTTGCGGTTTAGTCACATAACCGCAACTGGGGGCACTTATTGTCCGTTCTGGGACGTAAGTCGTCCGTTCCTGCGGCTATGTGACAAAACCGCAGCTCGGTAGAGGAGTTCGGACACCTCGTGAGGGGAAATCAGTCGCGGAGGCGAGCGCCGCGGGCCTCGATCTCGGCGCGCCGATCGGCATAGCCATCGCGCTCCATCAGGGCGAAGGCGGCGATCTTGCCGGCCTCGACCCCCGGCTGGTCGAACGCATTGACGCCGTAGAGCTGCCCCATCAGCGCGATCGAGGTCTCCATCCAGATCAAATACGACCCGACATTGGGGGCGGTGACGGCATCGAACACGATCTCCATCTGGGGACGCCCCGCGTCCAGCAGCGCCACCTGGGTGCCGCGCCGCTCGGCGTGGAGCAGGTCGGCCAGGTCGCGGCCGCCCAGATAGGACGCCGCGTCGAGGTCGGACTCCGGGATCGGCACCTTGCTCCTGAAAGTTGACGCCGTCAGGAACGTGAAGACCTTGTCGTGCGGCCCCTCGACATAGAGCTGCACCTGGCTGTGCTGGTCGGTGGGCCCCAGCGCCTTGACCGGCGTGGGGCCGTGCCCCTGCTTGCCGATCGACTCGGCCAGCAGCTGCCGGTACCAGTCGCCAAGCCCCAGCAGAGCGTCGGCGTAGGCGAACTGGACGTGGATCGACTTGCCCTTGTCCGTGTCCAGTGCGTGGTGCAGCGCCGCGTGGAGCACCGCGGGGTTGTCCTCGGCAGCCAAGGACACGCACGCCGCCGACGCGGCCGAAGCGCCGTCCAGGAGCCCCTCCACATCCAGACCGCAGACCGCGGCTGACACCAGGCCGACCGGCGTCAGCACGCTGAAGCGCCCCCCCACCCCGTCCGGCACCTCGAAGGACCGCAGCCCCAAACGCGCAGCCTCCGCCCGGAGCGGTCCGGCCGCAGCGTCGGTGGTGACCCACAGATGCTCTGCCACGAGGTCCTCGCCCAGCCACGCGCCCAGGATCAGGTATTCGGCCATCGTCTCGGCGGTCGAGCCGGACTTGGAGGTGACGACGGCCCAGGTTGTCTCAGGGTCGAGCGTGTCCAGGGCAAGGGCCAGGCGCTCGGGATCGATGTTGTCGAGGATGTGCAGCCGAGGGCTGCCGTCGGCCGCACCGCCACGCAGCGCGATGTCCAGCGCCTGGTTGCCCAGCGCCGAGCCGCCGATCCCGCACACCACGAAGTCGCTGCAGCGCCCCTCGATCGACGCAGCCGCCTCCCGGATCTCAGCCCACTGGATCCGCTCGTCGGCCAGCCGCAGGAACCGGTGGCCGCCGGCCTCGAATTCGGAGCGGACGGTGTCCAGCGCCTCCGCGCCGCGCGCCAGGGCCGCCTCGCGGTCGGCCGCCGTCAGCCCGTGCTCCTCGCCGACCACCTCCGCTGAACAGCCGGCGGTCTCGAGCCGCAGACCCTGCACAGGCCGGTCTCTAGTCCCGTCCCTGGGAGCGCAGGATCAGGTAGATCAGCTGCATGATCGCGGTCGCAGCGGCCGCCACATAGGTCAGAGCCGCAGCGTTCAGGACCCGCCGCACCCCCTGGTCCTCCTCCGGGCTCGACGTGATCCCGGTCTGCGACAGGATCGCCACAGCGCGCGAGGACGCGTTGAATTCGACCGGCAGCGTCACCAGGCTGAACAGCGCCATCAGCGCGAAGCACACGATGCCGATCTTCATCAGCGGATCCATGGCGAAGATCAGACCGATTAAGATCATCGGCATCGCCATGTTCGACCCGATCTGGACGATCGGCACCATTTGGCTGCGGATGTGCAGGGGCGTATAGCCCCGGGCGTCCTGGATCGCATGGCCGGCCTCGTGGGCGGCCACCCCCAGCGCCGAGACGCTGCGGCCACCGAACACGTCCGGCGACAGCCGCAGGGTCTTCGACCGAGGGTCGTAGTGGTCGGACAGGAATCCGCCGACCTGCTCGATCGACACGCCCTCCACGCCGCCGGCGGCCAGGACCGCCCGCGCGGCGTCGGCGCCACTCATCCCCGAGCGGCAGCCGACGGCCGCATACTTCTTGAACGTCCCCTTGGTGCGGGCCGTGGCCCACAGGCTGAGCACGATGGCCGGGGCCATCAGCATCCAGTAGAGGGGGTCGAACAGCGCGAAATACGTCACGGCTGGCCTAGTATACGGTTCAGCCCAGCGAACGATGGAACCCACGAGCACTCATAATGCGGACCTGATCCGGATCGGCGAATTTGCCGAGTTGGCCGGAACCAGCATCCGCACCATCCGCTACTACGAGGAGTTGGGCTTCCTCGACCACGTCTCGCGGACCAAGGGCGGCTTCAGGACCTACCGGCGCTGCGACGCGGGCCGCGTCCGCTGGATCACGCGCCTGAAGAACTCGGGCCTGACGCTCGTGCAGATCGCGCGGGAGCTGGAGATCGACGACGGCAACGACCGCCGCGCCCGCGTGGTCTCGGCCCGCGACCGTCTGCGGACCCGGCTGGGTCACCTGGAGTCCCTGAAGGCGATCATCAAGGAGGACGCCGCCTCCGTTCGCAAGGCCCTGGAGTTCCTCGAGGCCTGCCAGAACTGCGATGCCCTGCCGGACTCCGGCGAGCCCTTCTGCAGCGACTGCACCCTGCAGAAGACCCCCGTCCCCGACGCCTGCCGCGCCCTGATGTAGGGACGGCTCAGCGCCGACGATAGATCCGGATCTCGGGACCCGCCAGACGCGCGCCGTAGCCGGCCACTCCCGTCGTCTCCCACTCCACCGCCGGCAGGCCAAGGCGCCGCTCAGCCCCGGTGGAAAAGACCACCACGGGTTCGTCCAGGGCGTCGAGAAAGGCCCGATGCGGACGGAAACGCTCCTCTCCCACTTCCTGCATCACGCCGTCCACCCACTCGACCCACACATAGAAATCCCACTCGCCGTTCGCCACGGCCGGATCGGGGGGCAGGAATTCGCCCACGCCGTCGCCGTCGGGGTCCATGTCGTTGTGGTGGGCCAGGCCGGCCAGCTTCCAGGGCCCGTCGGCCAGCGACGGATAGGCGGTCCAGGGCAGGAAGTCGTAGCCCGGCATTGCCGCCGGAAACATCGTCACCAGGTTCGAGCCGGCGGGGGCGTTTTCGCCCAGCCAGGTGAGCGCCTGGTCCCGCGTATCGAGCCGCCCGTGCACACGGACCAGGTCCAGGGCGGGCATCGCCGCACATGCCACGCACAGCCCCCCCAGGGCCAGCGCGCCGGCGCGCGAGCCGATGCGCCCGATGACCACACCCGCCGCCGCTGCCAGAAGCGGCACCAGCGGCAGCATGTAGCGCCCGTACTGGATCGCGTTGCCGGCGAAAAGGAGCAGATAGGCAACCGGGAACACCAGGAACACGACAGCGTCCCGGCGGTCGGTGCGCACCAGCCAGACCGCTCCCGCCAGCCCCACAGCCCAGCCGGCGGTGCCCAGCCCTCGCCGCAGGCTCCAGCCGACGTGCTGGACGATCGCCGGAGGAGCGTCCTCGAACCCGAACCACTGCCAGCCCATCGCTGCCGCATGGGTCCCGAGCCACCCCAGCCACCGGCCCGGGTCCAGGACGAGCTCGGGCGCCGCGAGCAGCACACCGGCCACCAGGGCGACCGCAAGCAAAAGGGCCTCGCGCCGCATCGCCGTCCGCCAGCCCAGGGCCGCGACGGCCGCCGCCACGGGCGCCAGGATCGCCAGTCCGCCCACGTACTTCGCCCCCACCGCGGCCCCCGCGCACAACGCAGCCGCCAGACGCCATCGGCGGCCGCGGGGCCCTTCCGTCAGACCGGCCCCCAGCGCAAACCCGACGGCCAGCGTGGTGAAAAGGGCACTGAGCGGATCGGTGCCGATAAAGCGCGAGGTCCGCACCGCCAGCGGCGCGACTGCCGTCAGCAGCCCCGCCCACCACGCGGCGCGGGCACCGCCCAGGCCGCGGCCCACCAGCCACGCGGCGGGCACCAGCAGCGCCCCCAGCAGGGCGAAAGGCAGCCGGAGCGGCACGCGCAGCGCCGAGCCGCCGGGCAGGTTCCAGCGCTCCCGAAATCGGCTCATCAGCAGCGCATCGTCCGGCAGATCCCCGATTGCCTGCTGGGCGCCGATCCCGCCGGAGACGACCCGGTAGATCAGCGGAGGCCAGTTTGTCGACGGCGGCGCCTCCACCAGGCCCACGCGCAGCGCCAGGGTCGTGGCCACCGCTTGGCTCTCGTCCATGAACGGCCGATGGGCCAGGTCCCTGGTCCGAAGCAGCAGCGCTCCCAACGTGAGGGCGGCCAGCCAGGACATTGTCTTCAGGTGCTCCCGGTGCATCCGGGTTGAGCATACGATGCGGCTCCCGCCGGAATACAGGCGGGGCCGGGGCCGTCCAAGGTGCCTCATTCGAATGGGTCCCGGAATCTTCCGACGGAAATGAACAAGACACTCCTGATAGTCGTCGCCGGCCTGGCGCTCGCTGCGGTCGTTGCCATCGTCATGGGCGGGGGATCTGCCCCCGACCCCGGTCCGCCGCCCAGCCCCATCATCCAGGACAGGCCGATCGAGACCGAGCCCGATCCGGTGGTGCCGGTCCGCGACCCGGTCGCACCGGTCCGCGACACGGGCACGCGCAGAGCGGCCACCGGCGGCAACACCGTTGGTTCCGGCAAGGAGACCGGAGGCGGTCTCCGGGGCCGTGTCGTTGACCGCGGCGGTGACCCCATGGCCGGGGTGGCCATGCGGCTGATCCAGGGCAGTACCTCGCCCGTCGCCGCGCTCCTGATGCGCGAGAAGCCGACGATCCTTGCCGAGACCAAAACCGGTCCCGACGGCAGCTACCAGTTCACGCGTCTTCCCATGGACACCATCTACGACGTCGAAGCCACCTCCGGCGCTCATGCACCGGCCCTGCTCCCTGGCTATTCCGTGCGGCGAGCGGGGTTCATCGACCTGCCGGACATCCATCTGACCGAGGGCTTTCTCCTGATCGGCCGGGTCGTGGACGAACGGGGCGGCGGCATTGAGGGCGCCGCTCTCGAACTGCAGTCGACGATGGCCTTCCGGATGCTGGGTGGATCACAGGCCCGGACGCCCCTGAAGGCGACCACCGGCGGAGACGGCCGCTACGAACTGAAGGCGGTCCCTGCGGGCAGCCATGCCGTGTCGGTCACCGCCCCCGGCTATGCCACCGCCGTGGTCCAGAACATCCTCTTCGAGGGCGAGTCGGGCCGTGTGACGCGGGACTTCCGCCTGGGCCGATCCTTCCCGATCGCAGGCCGGGTGACCGACAAGCGCGGCGAGCCGGTCGCCGGCGCCTCCGTGGAGGCCTTCATGCATGCCAGCCAGCAAGGCAGCAAGGGTACGGGCGCAAGCAATGAGGCCGGCGAGTTCCTCGTAGAGGGCCTGGCAGCCGGCACCTACAGCCTGATGGCGCGCGCCGGCGGCTTCTCGCCCGGCAACCTCCCGCGCGTCGAGACAGGCAACACCAATGTGCTCATCGAACTCGACCAGCAGGGCAGCATCAGCGGCACGGTGGCCGCAGCGAAGGACGAGCATCCCATCGCCAGGTTCCATCTGGCCCTGAAGAGGATCGCCCCCGGGCAGGTCCTGTCCAGCCCGACCAACATCAGCAAGCAGTTCAAGAGCGCCGACGGCGCGTTCCTGCTGGGCGGCATGGAACCGGCCCGCTACACGCTTCTCGCCACAGCCAACGGCTATGCACCCACCTACTCCGACCCTTTCGACCTTCGCCGAGGCGAGCAGAAGGAGGGCATGGTCCTGCGAATGCTGGTGGGCGGCCGAATCAAGGGGCGCATCGTGGATGCAAAGGACGGCAGCCCCGTCCGCCGCGCCACCGTCACCACCCGCGACAAGGACTACCAGGACAACCCGATCGTCCATCTCTTCGGCGGGATGCTCCCGAGCCGGGTGGGCGGCCGCTCCGTCCAGACGGACTCCGACGGGGCCTTCTCGTTCGAGCACCTGACCCCCGGCACCTACCGCCTCGAAGTGGCCCACTCACGCTACACCACGCTCCTGGGTGACACGGTCGAGGTCGCTGACGCCGAGACCCTGGACCTGGGCACCCGGATGCGTCTCGAGGTGGGAGCGGTCCTGACAGGGATCGTCTATCGGTCAGGGGTCGCGATGCCGGGCGCCAAGGTGACGGTGCAGGGGCAGAGCGAGGAGAACCGCGTGACGAAATCGGTCACCGCAGACGGCAACGGCCGCTACACCGCGGGCAACCTTCCCGCCGGCCAATACGAGATCTCCGCCACCCGCCCCAGCACCCAGAACCAGAATCCCTTCGCCGCGATCGCCGACATCCAGAATTCGAAGACCGGGGTCTTCGTCGGCCTGGGCGAGGAGAAAAACCAGGACATCCGCATCCCGTAAAGGTGGACGTCCTTAGTGCCGATGAATGAGGTAGCAAATGGCCTGGTTTCGCAGGAAGACACAGGACCCCGAGCAGGGGTCTGAAGGTCCGCGCCCGCTCAGCGAGCGGTCGCTGGACCCCCTCCTGGCCATGCTCTGGGATCCCCAGGGCTTTCATGCCGAGCAGTACCGCGGTCTGCGCAACTCGATCACGACGCTCAATCCCCAGAACGCCCCCCGCACCCTGCTGGTCACCTCCGCCCTGGAGGGAGAAGGAAAGAGCACGTCGATCACCAACCTGGGCCTGTGCCTGGCCGAACTGCCAAACACCCGGGTGTGCCTGCTGGACTCCGATCTGCGCGCGCCGGTGATCCACGAGATTCTCGACCTGCCTCTCGGACCTGGACTCTCCGAGGTCCTGTCGGGGGATGCCTCAGTGCGCGAGGTCATCGTGCCGTCCGGCCTGGACGGACTCGACGTCATGACGGCCGGCCAGGGGGTCGCAAACCCGTCGGAGACCGTCGCCAGCGAACGCATGGTCGAGGTCCTCCACCAACTGAAATCGCGCTACGCCTACACGCTGGTCGACACGCCGCCCGCGCTGGCTGTCACGGATTCCTCCATGCTGGCGCCGCGGGCCGACGGCGTGCTGGTCATCGTCCGGCTCGAGAAGACAGCCCGAAACGAGGCCAAGGAGGCCATCCAGCTGCTCGAGAACCTGGGCGGCAATGTGATCGGGACGTTTCTCACCGGCGCCCGCGAAGAGGACCGCAGCTACGCCTACGGGCGCAGCTGACCGAGCAGCGCCTTCAGGGCGTCGGCGTGCCCACCCTGCGAATCGCCCAGCCAGGACCACAGGACCGCCCGACGGCGCAGCCCCTCCAGCCCCGGGGCGTCCAGGAAGGCGGCCACACCACCGACCAGGTCCTCCACCGGCCCATCGCCGGCCAGAACACCCTCGACCAGCGCCTCCGCGGCGACCCGGCCGCCCACGCGACCGGCTGCCAGAGCATGCAGCCCCGCATCGGGCGCGTCGCCCTCGATCGCGATCTCGGTCCACATTCGGACGGTGGCCGGATCGGCCGGCTCCACGCCCAGGACGGCGGCCGCGAGGAGAGCCGAGCCAGCAGCGTCGATGCCTCGGCGGACCGCATCGCCGGCGCCGGCCCGAGCCAGACGGCGCAGCAGACGCGCCTCCGCCGGCGTCAGCGCTGCTCGCCACCGCAGACCCGCCGCCTGCGGATCGCGCAGCCAGGTGAATCCGACCAGCGCCCTGCGGCCCAGGGCGTCGGGCAAGACCGGCAAGTCGCCGTTCAATGGCACGGCTGCCGCCACCAGGTCGTCCACGCGGTCCTCTCCCCACCGACCGGCTGCCCCCACCAGGGCCTCCGCCAATTGCTCGCGACGCGGATCGTTCAGGCCCAGGCGCTGCGAGGTGCGGAGCGGCAGGGGTTCCTGCGCGCCGGGGTCTGCGGCTGACAGGCGGGCGATGAACAGCGGGATCGCCCGCAGGTCCCCGCATCGGTCCAGCACGCCAAGGGCCGGACCGCTTCCGGCCGCCGCTGCTGCGTGGACCGCGTCCCTCGCCTGACCCGGGGAAGTCTCAGCCAGCAGCGCTGCGGCAGCCGGTCCCCGTGCGGGATCGTCCAGAAGCCCCAGGAGCCAGTCCGGTCCCCACGGCGAGGCGAGCAGCGGACTCCGCGACCGGAGGAGCCCCACCCGCGCCGCCTCGTCCCCCGTGCCGGCCGCCTCCAGCAGCAGCTGGTCAATGGGCGCGAACTTCGAAGCGCCCAGGATCCGTGCTGCGGCCAGGCGACCCTCGGCGGCACCAGGGCGCATGAACACGTCGAGTGCCTCGGCCGCCCCGCCCCCCCGGCGCCTGCCCAGCGTTTCGCGCAGCGCCGCCGCCAGACCCGCGCGCGCGATCCCCTTGCGCGGCCCATCGGCCGGCCGCGCCCAGTCCACAACGCCCGGAAGCAGGTCCCATCGGTTCGACAGAACCGCTCCGACCACGTCGGCGGCGGCGCCTGCGTCGAGACTCTCCAGCGCCGCACCCAGACGGCCCAGACTGCCTTGATCCAACGCTTCCACTAACGCTGCGGTCGCCGCTGCCCGATCTGCCGAATTCTCCAGCCGGTCCAGCGCCTCGCTGATCGGATCCTGGACGACCATCGCCCACGCGAGCAACAGCACCATCAGGGCGCGCCTGGGTTCCGTGTGCCTTGGCCGCGGGGGCCACCTAGAATGCGACCGCCCTCCCGGGCCGTCCGAGTCCGTGGTGGCTCAGTGAGACCCTATGCCCTCCTCCTCTTCGCTCCCTGATGCCCGAACCCTGGTGGTGAATCTCCGTCGAAGGTACGCGGGGGTCGCTGCCACCATGCGGGCACTGGTGCCGGTGCAGCAAGGCATGCGAAGCACCGCATTCCTCGACCGTGGCCGGATGGGCGTCGATCATGCGGTGAATATAGGGGACGTGATCCGCCACGGCTGGAGTTTGCCGGAGGGACACTCTCGCCGCATCTGGCATTCGCGTCGGCCCATGGACCACCTTCTGGGCCTGTTCTGTAGGTCGGTTCTCAGACAGCCCTGGGAACTCGTCTACACGAGCCCTTCCCCGCGACGACACGGCCTATTCTGGCGCGCCATCGTCAACCGGTCCTCGGCCGTCATTGCAGTGACCGACAATGCGGCGTCCTACCTCGATTGGCACAACGCAGTGGTGCCCCATGGTGTGAACGTCGACACCTTCTCTCCGCCCCCGGACAAGATCGCAGCCTGGCAGGAGGGTGGACTACCTGGGAAATACGGCATCGGGACCTTCGGCCGGATCCGTCCGTCCAAGGGCACCGACCTCTTCGTTGACGCGATGTGCGAGGTGCTGCCCCGCTTCCCCGAGTTCACCGCCATCCTTGCGGGCCTGTGCAAGCCGCGCTATCGCCAGTTTCAGGACGAACTGAAAGCCAAGGTGGAGAGCGCCGGTCTCCTCGACCGCATCGTATTTCTCGGCGACCTCGACTTCACGAATATCAAACTCTGGTATCAGCGCATCAGCCTGTGCATTGCCGTCCCCCGCTCGGAGGGCTTCGGCCTGACCCCGCTCGAAGCCATGTCCAGCGGTGCGGCGGCCCTCACTTCGAGCGAAGGCTATTTCCCCATGATGATCTCACCGAGTATTCACGGAGATGTGCTCCCAACGGGCGACCTGCCTGCCCTGCAAAAGGCTCTCGCGAAGATTCTCAAGGATCCCGAGGCCCTCCTGCACATGGGGCAGCAAGCTCGCAGTCACGTTGTGGCCCATCACTCGATCGAGCACGAGGCGGAGAGCATCCACGCCGTCTATGACGAGGTGCTCGCCAGGGCCGCAGGCTAGGCGGCGGTCGCGCTGAGGGCCTCGTTCTCGGTCGCAAAGACCGAGAGGTGGCGCTTCAGGCGCATCACGTCGAAGACCTGGTCCAGGAACGGCGCGACGCCGAACAGCCCGAGACGCAGGTTGATCGTGGAGGCCTGGTTGAGGGCCGTGATGACCAGCCCGACGCCGCCGGAATCGATGAACGCCACTTCGCTGAGGTCCAGGAGGACCCGGGCGTCGCCGGCTGTGCGGGCCTGGTGGACGGCCGCGACCACTTCGTCACGGACGGCTTCCGCGACGTAGAAGGTGAGATTGCGGTCGAGGAAGCGAATGACCGTCGCGCCGGACTCGTCGCGGTGCTCGACGGTGATGCCGAAACTCTTGTGGGTGTGGCTCTGCATGATGGGCTCCTTTGCAGGACTCCCATCGGCAGGTAAAGGGTCCGTGCCTTAGGCCCTTTTCTCTCCCTTTTGCGTCTAGCCGGGAGATTCGCCGTTGGTCGTGTAGTAGGGATCCGCGCTGTAGCGGCGCGCCACGTTCTGGCGGCCCATCTCCTGCAGCCGGCTCTTGTTCTTGCGCAGACGCAGGTCATGGGCCTTGGAGACCACCGACTTCACGCTCCGTCCCAGGCGTTCAGCGATCTCCTGGTTCGGCTGGTTCGGATAGAGCTTCGCAAGCAACGCGACCTCCTTGTCGGTCCATCGGGGCATGCTGGTCGCGCCCGATCCGTGGACCTTTTTCACGAACGCCTTGTCCTTGGCCAGCTTGAGCTCCGCGGCCATCTTCTGGATGGAGCGGGCCGACCGCCCCAGGATCTTCTGCAGGTCCGCGTCGGTCCGGGTGCCGAAGTAGCGCTTCAGCGTCGCGACCTCGTCCCGCGTCCATCGGCCGGACACCAGGTTCTTGCCCATCTTGCCGACCTGGCGGTGGACGTCCTGGATGGTCCTCCCCAGCACCATCGAAATGGTCTCCTCCGAGATGACGCCCAGGCTCTCCTTGAGGCGTTCGCCCTCCTCGGCGGACCAGGGGCCCGTCTTCTCTTCCTGGTCGGCGAAGACCGATGCGGCCATCCGCTCGATGCTGGCTACCGACCGGCCCAGTTCGCGCGACACCGCCTCGACGGGACGTCGCCCGTAGAGCCGCTTGAGGCGCGAAACCTCACCCGCCGACCACCGACCTCTGCGGGACTGAACCCGCCCTAGCGTTACGAATCTGCTTGCTGCCACTTATCCGTTCCTTTCCACTCTAGTGCCTCTTCGATTCTGCCGTCTGGAATCTGATTCTCGACCACAAAATTGCTGTTCTCTCATCAACGAGCCGTGCGACACCCGCCGCATCCGACTCACGCAGTGCCAGACCAGCCACCTCGTCGGCCTCCTCGGGGAGGACAGCGTGGAGAAATCCTTTCACGACCGGGGCCATCACCGGCGACATGCTAAACGACCGGATGCCGAGCCCCAACAGCAGGAGTACGCCAGCCGGATCACCTGCCATTTCCCCGCACACGGACAGGGGGGTCTTGTGGGTCCGCGCCCTCTTGGCAACGGCCTGGATCAGGCCCAGGACGGCCGGATGCATTGGATCGTAGAGCCCCGCGACCCAGGGATTGTCACGGTCCACGGCCAGCATGTACTGGACCAGGTCGTTGGTCCCGATGCTGAGGAAATCGACGTCGTCGATGAACTGGTCCAGCGTCAGTGCCGCGGCCGGCACCTCGAGCATGGCCCCCAGGGCCACTTCCTCGTCGAACGGCTCGTGGGCGCGCCGCAGGTCCTCCTTCAGTCCCTCGAGGATGGCCCGCGTCTCCTTGACCTCGGAGGCGGTCGTCACCATCGGCAGCAGGATCCTCACGGGGCCGGCCGCGCTGGCACGCAGCAGCGCGCGCAGCTGGACGTAGAAGAGGTCACGCCAGGCCATGCTGACGCGCAGCCCCCGCCAGCCCATCGCCGGATTCTCCTCCTCGGGCATCTGGAAGTAGGGCAGGCGCTTGTCGCCGCCGATGTCCAGCGTCCGGAACACCACCGGTTTCCCGTGCGCCGCCGCCAGCGCCTCCTGGTAGATCGCCACCTGCTCGTTCTCCGACGGGAACTCCTTGCGCTCCATATAGAGGAACTCGGTCCTCAGCAGACCCACGCCGTCGGCGAGATCCGCCTCCACGTCCTCCAGGTCGCGCAGGGTTTCGACGTTCAGAAGGACCTCGACCGGCCGGCCGTCAGCCAGGGCGGCCGGCTCGAGCGCCTTCTCCACCAGCCACTGGGCCTTGCGGTCCTGGTCGCTCTGGATGCGGGCCCAGCGTCTCAGCTCGTCCTGGTCGGGCTCGACCACCACCTCGCCGGTGTCACCGGAAACGATCAGCGGCGTGCCCGACTCCAGCGTGGCGGTCAGGTTGGGCAGGCCCGAGACGGCCGGGATGCCCAGGGCCTGGACCAGGATCCCGCCGTGGCTGTAGCGGTTGCCGCGCGTCACGGCGATTCCCAGCACCGAGCCGCCGTGGACCCTCGACAGCAGTGACGGGGTCAACTGGTCCGCCACCAGGATGCGCGGACCGTCAGCCGGCATGACCGCCTCCCGGTCCGCAGCCAGGTCCTGCAGGACCAGGCGCCACGGGTCGCGCATTTCGCTGCCCAGTTGGCGGAAGTCCTCGGCGCCGAGGAACAGCTCGTCAAATTTGGCGATCTGCCGCTGGAGCGCTCCTTCAGCGCCTATGCGCTCGGCGCGAATGATCTCGTCCACCGCCTCGTGGATCGAGGCGTCCTGGATGACCGCCTTCTGGGCGGCGAAGATCAGTGCGTCGGCGTCGTTGGACTTCTCCTCCACAAAGGTCCGCATGCGGTCCAGCTGGATTTCGACGCGTGCGCGGGCCAACTCAAAGCGCTGGATCTCGTGTTCGACCTCATCGGACTCCAGGTGGCGGATCGGCACGTCGCCCAGCCCCTGCTCGACCACCACCGCCGGGCCGATCCCGACTCCGGCCGCAATGGGCGTGCCTTTGAGTGTCTTTCTTGCCACCGTTGATGCTCCACGGCGGCGCAGCAGCGGCCCGCATCCTGTTTCCCTGGGCGGGGCGCCAACGCCGCGACCTCCATCTTATCAGAGGGGCCCTATTCCCTCAAACGAACCGGCTAGCGAGAGCGCGACCAGGCTGCCGCGCGCTGGGCCAGGACGGTCTCCAGCTCCGCGACGGGCACTCGCTCCTGTTCCATCGAGTCGCGGTCGCGGACCGTCACCGTGTCGTCGGTGATCGTGTCGCCATCCACCGTCACGCAGAAGGGCGTCCCCAGCTCGT
Organism: uncultured Planctomycetales bacterium; assembly: GCA_964653725.1. Lineage (GTDB taxonomy): Bacteria > Planctomycetota > UBA1135 > UBA1135 > CAZZHK01 > CAZZHK01. Next base: position 13,817 of record CAZZHK010000009.1, read on the forward strand.
CCTGGCGGCGGTAGCGCTTGCCGATCGACTGCTTGGCCTCGGTCGCGACCCGGAATCGGCCGCGCAGGGCGGCCACGATCTCGTCCGCCTTCTCGGGCATCCCTTCCTTTCGGACCAGCGGGAACACGGCGACCTGGACAGGGGCCAGTTCGGGATGCAGCCGCAGCACTGTGCGGATCTCCTTGCCGGTGTCCTCGCGGTCGTACGCATCGACCAGGAAAGTCAGGGCGGCGCGGTCCACGCCGGCCGCCGGCTCAATCACCCACGGCAGATAGCGCTCGCCCTCCTGCTGGTCGAAATACGACAGGTCCTTGCCGCTGGCCTCCTGGTGGCGTTTCAGATCGAAGTCGGTGCGGCATGCCACGCCCTCCAGTTCGGACCATCCGAACGGGAATCGGTACTCGATGTCGGCGCAGGCGGTCGAGTAGTGGGCCAGTTCGTCGGCGTCGTGGTCGCGCCAGCGCAGGCGCCCGGGATCGGCTCCGTAGCGCACATACCAGTCCATGCGCTCGGCCTTCCAGTGCTCGTACCAGTGCTGCTCATCGCTGGGCGGCACGAAGAACTCCATCTCCATCTGCTCGAACTCGCGCATCCGGAACACGAAGTTGCCGGGCGTGATCTCGTTGCGGAACGACTTGCCGATCTGCGCGATGCCGAAGGGCGGCTTCATGCGCGCCGAGGTCAGCACGTTGGAGAAGTTGGTGAAGATGCCCTGCGCCGTCTCGGGCCTCAGGTAGACCGCGGTCCCTTCCTCCTCCACCGGGCCCATGTGGGTCTGGAACATGAGGTTGAAGTCGCGGGCATCCGTCAGCGCGCCGCCGCACTCGGGGCAGGCGTCGCCGTCGAGGTGATCGGCCCGGAAGCGCTTGCGGCAGTCCTTGCAGTCGACCAGCGGGTCGGTAAAGCCCTCCAGGTGGCCCGAGGCCTCCCAGACGCGCGGGCTCTGCAGGATGGCCGAGTCCAGGCCCACCACGTCGGAGCGCGCCGTCACCACGTCGCGCCACCAGAGCGCCTTCACGTTGCGCTTGAGTTCCACCCCGGCCGGCCCGTAGTCGTAGCACGACCTCAGCCCGCCGTAGATCTCCGAGGCCTGGAAGATGAAGCCGCGCCGTTTGCACAGGCTGACGACCTCCTCCATGACCTTCGCCTCGTCGAGCAGCTCCGCGGGTGTGGTTTCGGCAGACATGTTTCCGGCGAGTCTAACGAGTCAGCCGGGCCGTGGCGCGGGCGCCGCGGGGGGCTATTCTGGCGGGTTCCCATGCCTGGATTCGGTGACATTGCGCCCCCGTCGCAGGGGCGGCTGAGTGCTGCGGAGGCGCTGCGCCTGGGCGTGGACGCCCCGCTGCTGGAATTGGGCGCGCGGGCCGACGCGCGGAGGCGCGAACTGCACCCGGGCGGCGTCGTCACCTACATCGTCGACCGCAACGTCAATCCCACCAACGTCTGCATCACCGACTGCGACTTCTGCTCCTTCTACGCGCGGCCCGAGGATGAAGCACGCGCCTACGTCCAGTCCACCGACGAGGTGCTGGCGCGCGTGGGCGCATGTGTCGAGGCGGGCGGAGTCCAGATCCTGATGCAGGGCGGCCACCACCCGCGGCTGCGTCTGGACTGGTACGAGGAACTGCTGCGCGCCATCAAGGACGCCTACCCCGGCGTGTGGCTGCACGCGCTGTCGCCCCCGGAAATCCACCACATCGCGAAACTCGAGAAGAGGCCGGTGGGCCATGTGCTCGACCGCCTGATCGAGGCGGGCCTGGGCTCGGTGCCCGGCGGCGGCGCCGAGATCCTGGTGGACCGGGTTCGCAGGGTCATCAGCCGCAAGAAGCTTTCGTCGGACGAGTGGCTGGACGTCATGCGACAGGCTCATCTGCGGGGCCTCTCCGGCTCGGCGACGATGATGTTCGGGCATGTCGAGACTGCAGAGGAGCGGGTCGAGCACCTGGAAAAGCTCCGCGCCCTGCAGGACGAGACCGGCGGCTTCACGGCGTTCGCCTGCTGGACGCTGCAGCCCACCCACGAGATGGCCGACCTGCCGCGGCGCACGCACGCCTTCTACCTGCGCTGGAACGCGATCAGCCGACTGATGCTCGACAACATTCCCAGCATCCAGGCGTCCTTCGTGACGCAGGGGATCGGCGTGGCCCAGATCAGCCTGTCCATGGGCGTCAACGACATGGGCGGCGGGATGATGGAGGAGAACGTTGTCTCGGCAGCCGGCACCTCGGAGCTGGTCGACCTGGCGGAGCTGGAGCGCCACGTCCTGGCGGCCGGCTTCCTTCCCCGCCGGCGCGACACGCACTACAAGGTCATCGACGAGCGGCCGCTCGAGCCCTCGGACGCCGAGCGCGCAGTGATGGAGCGTCGGCCGGCCGACGCGGAGCGCGTGCCGGGCCCCAAGGCAGTAGCCGAGCTCCTGAAGTCGCAGCACCCGCTCGAGGCGGCGGCCGGCGCATGACCGCTCGATGGAAGGACATCGAGGCCAAGGTCGAGGCCGGCGAGCGTCTGTCCGCCGAGGACGGCCTGCTGCTCTGCGACACCGCGGCCACGCCGCTGCTCGAGGTCGGGCGGCTCGCCAACATCGTCCGCGAGCGGCTCTGGGGCGACGACACGTTCTTCAACCAGAACCAGCACATCAACTACACGAACGTCTGCAACCGGCTGTGCGCCTTCTGCGCCTTCCAGCGGCTGCCCGGCGGCGGTGACATCGAGTCGATGAGTCCCGAGGTCGTCGCCGACCGGGTGCGCGGCTGCCTCGGGCAGGAGGTCACCGAACTTCACATGGTGGCCGGGATCGAGCAGGCGCTCCCCTACGAGTACTACCTGGACATCCTGCGGGCGGCAAAATCGGTGCGGCCCAGCGTCCACATCAAGGGCTTCACGATGGTCGAGATCGACCAGATCCATGGTCTGTCGGGCAAATCCATGGAGGCCTGCCTGGAGGATCTGAAGGAGGCCGGCCTGGACTCGTGCCCTGGCGGCGGCGCGGAGATCTTCGCCGAGCGCGTCCACCGGGCGATCTTCCCGCTCAAGATCGGAGCCGACCGCTGGCTCGAGTGCGCCCGCGCCGTCCACTTGGCCGGCCTGCGCTCCAACTGCACGATGCTCTATGGCCACGTCGAGACCGCCCATGAGCGGGTCGACCACCTGATGCGGCTCCGCGAACTCCAGGACGAGACCGGCGGCTTCCAGACCTTCATTCCGCTGCGCTTCCACCCCGACAACACGGTGATGGACTGGATCGAGATGCCCACCGCCGCCGACGACCTGCGCGAGATCGCGGTGGCGCGACTGATGCTGGACAACATCCCCCACATCAAGGCCTACTGGATCATGCTCGGCCAAGGCACCGCCCAGACCGCCCAGTCCTTCGGCGCCGACGACGTCGACGGCACGGTGGTCGAGGAGAAGATCTACCACGACGCCGGCGCCACCACCCCGCAAGCAGTCACGCGCGACGACCTGGAGCGCATGATCCGCGAGGCCGGCCGCGTGCCGGTCCTGCGCGACACGCTCTACACCAGGTTGGAACCGGCGGGCGTGGGCGCATGACCGACACACTGCGGATTGGGACCGTCCCGTTTCTGGTCGGACGCCCGCTGGTCCACGGTCTGGACAGGGAAGACGGCGTGGAACTCACCACGGCACCGCCGTCACGCCTGGCGGCGCTGCTGCGCGAGGGTGCCCTCGACATGGCCCTGGTGTCCTCGGTCGAGGCTTTCCGGCGGCCCGGCTACCAGGTCCTGACCGACCCCTGCGTGGCAGCCGACGGACCGGTGGACAGCGTTCTTCTGATGGCCCGCCGACCGCTGGAAGCCGTGGGCACCCTGGCGATCGACCCGGCGTCGCTGACGGGCGCCACCCTGGCCCGCGTGGTGCTGGATCACGCCGGCGCGAAGCTCACCGACGTCCTGGACGCCGCCGACGGCGTGGACCCGGCCACCCTGCCGGCCGACGCCTGGGTGCGGATCGGCGACGCGGCGCTGGACATCCGCCTCGGCCGCGCCGCACTGCCGGACGGCGCCGAGGTCCACGACCTGTCGGCCGCCTGGAAGGCCATCACCGACCTGCCGTTCGTGTTCGCCTGCTGGATCTGCCGTCCTGGGCTCGATGCAGGCCCGGCGGCCGATCTGGTCCGCCGCGCCGCGGCCCGCGGCCGGGAGGCCATCCCCGCCATCGCGCGAGCCGCCGCCGAGGAGACCGGCCACGACGAGGCCGCCCTGGGCCGCTACCTCTCCGACACCTGCGTCTACCGGCTGGATCCGGGCCGCTTCCGCGAGGCGCTCCACGCCTTCCGCGACGCCGCAGCCCGCCTGGGCCTGGCCGACCCCACCGCCCGCCCCACCTGGCTCTAGGTCTTTTGGAATCGGCCGCGCGGATCCGCTACTTTGCGTGACCCCACGCATGGATCGGACATGAGCAGAGGCAAGGCAGGTGACAAGGACGACGGACCCGGACTCTTCGACGAGGACGGAGGCGTGGCGGTCGACGAGAAGCCGGTGAAGAAGTCGGAGAAGCCTGATTCGGAGCCGGACGTGAAGGAAGACGCTCCCGCGCCGCGCAAGACCGCCGAGAAGATGGCGGAGGGCCAGCGGCAGATTTCGGTCGCCGAGTTCTTCGCCAAGAACCGCCACCTGCTGGGCTTCGACAATCCCTCCAAGGCGCTGCTCACCACCATCAAGGAGGCGGTCGACAACGCGCTCGACGCCTGCGAGGAGGCCGGAATCCTGCCCGACATCTCGGTCGAGATTCACGACCTGAAGGACGCCCGCTACAGGGTCGTCGTGGAGGACAACGGGCCGGGGATCGTGAAGGAGCAGATGGCGAGGATCTTCGGATCGCTGCTCTACGGATCGAAATTCCACAGACTCTGCCAGTCCCGCGGCCAGCAGGGGATCGGCATCTCCGCGGCCGCGATGTACGGGCAGATGACCACCGGAAAGCCTGCGCTGGTCACCAGCCGGCCCAAACCGCGCGCCCAGGCCCACCGGATGGCGCTGATGCTGGACACCAAGACCAACAAGGCCGAGGTCACCACCGACGAGGTCGTCGAGTGGCGCAAGGGCACCGGCACCCGGGTCGAGATCGAACTTGAAGGCAACTACAAGCGCGGTGCCCGGTCGGTGGACAGCTACCTGAAGCAGACCGCGGTCGCCAACCCCCATGTGCGGCTCGAATACACGGATCCCTCTGGTGAGAAGACGCTCTACAAGCGCGCAGTGCGCGACGTCCCGCCCGAACCGATGGAAATCCAGCCCCACCCCCACGGCGTCGAGCTGGGGCGGCTGATGCAGATGCTCAAGGACACGTCCTCGCAGCGCGTCACGAGCTTCCTGTCCTCCGAGTTCTCGCGGGTCGGAGCCAAGCTGGCCAAGCGCATCGTCGAGGCCGCCGCGAAGCACGACTCGTCCATCACGCTGAAGACCCACCCCAAGCGGGTGGCCCGCAAGCAGGCGGACGCGCTCCACAAGGCGATTGGCGAGACCAAGATCCCCTCGCCGCCGACCAACTGCCTGGCGCCGATCGGTGCGGACGCGCTCAAGGCGGGGCTGAAAAAGGAGGTCGACGCCGACTTCTTCGCCGCCGTCTCGCGGCCCCCCAGCGTCTACCGCGGCAACCCGTTCCTGATCGAAGTGGCCATCGCCTACGGGCGCCCGCAGTCGGAGGAGATCGAGGTCGCCGACTCGGGCCACATGAAGAAGGTGAAAAAGGCGAAGAAGACCGACGCGGCCGAGCTGATCGGATCTTCGGAGGAACAGGCGCGGGTCATGCGGCTGGCCAACCGGGTGCCGCTGCAATACCAGCAGGCAGCCTGCGCGATCACCAAGGCGGCGGTGCAGACCAATTGGCGCTCCTACGGGCTCAGCCAGCCCAAGGGCGGCCTGCCGGTCGGCAGCCTGGCGATCTGCGTGCACATCGCGAGCGTCTGGGTGCCGTTCACGTCGGAGTCCAAGGAGGCGGTCGCCTCCTACCCCGAGATCCTCAAGGAACTGAGACTGGCGCTCCAGGTCTGCGGCCGCGAGCTCGGCCGCCACGTCAAGAAGAAGAAGAAGATCCAGCGCGAATACGACAAGCGCGAGTTCATTGGGCAGTACCTTCCGGTCGTGATCGAGGCGCTTCAGGAGCTGAACGGATTCGACGACAAGCGGGCGAAGAAGCTGACCGCCACCCTGACTGACGTTCTGGAGAGGAGCCGGAAATTCTGATGGCTGCCAAGAAGCAGAAGGACAAGAAGGCGCCGCCCGCCCTGCGCCTCAAGACCGCGAAGGTCATCAGCGACAAGGCGAAGGACATGGAGGCCAAGATCGCTGCAGCCCAGCAGCCCACCATGTCGTTCCCGCAGCGCACCCTGGCCAACGTCCGCTACGACAAGCGCAAGGGCTACTTCGAGATCGGCCGCGGCCGCAAGGCGCGGACCCTGACCGTCGGCACGGTGAAGACCTTCGCTCAGTCGCTCAAGATGATGGCTCTGGCCAAGGACATGGCCGAAGCTGACGACTTCGCCACCAAGCGGGAGGCCTACTACGTCTCCAAGAACTGGGGCGAAGCGCGCTTCAAGGAGCAGTCCGAGTCGGACACGGTGATGGACGACCTGGAAGGGCTGTTCAGCGTCGACGGCATCAGCCGCGAGGCGCTCGGCTTCTACCCGGAAGAGCACGGCGGCTCGGTGGCCGGCAACCTGGTGGTGATCGACCGCGACAAGGACTCCGGAAGCAAGATCGAGGTCGACTGCACCGCCTTCGGGTCGGGCGCCTACTCGATCCCCCACTCGGTCGAGCACCTGCGGTTCAAGACCGACGCCAAGTTCGTGCTCGCCATCGAGACCGGCGGCATGTTCCAGCGCCTGAACAACCACGGCTGGTGGAAGAAGGCCCAGTGCATCCTGGTGGAGCTGGGCGGCGTGCCGACCCGCGCCACGCGCCGCTTCATCCGCAAGCTCTCCGACGAGCGCAAGATCCCCGTCTACGCGTTCGTCGACTGCGATCCCTACGGGATCTCCAACATCTACCGCACGCTCAAGGTGGGCTCGGGCAACGCTGCCCACATCAGCCGCTTCTTCTGCGTGCCGAAGGCCCAGTACCTGGGCGTCACGCCCCAGGACATCATCGACTTCAAGCTCGAGGACGCCACGCACCCGCTGGCCGAGGTCGACATCAAGCGCGCCAAGGATGCGCTCAAGAACGATCCCTTCTTCCAGGCGCACGCACCCTGGCGATCAGCACTCAAGACACTGCTCAAGTCCGGCGTGCGCGCCGAACAGCAGGCCCTGGCCAAATGGGGCCTCAATTTCGTGATGGACGAGTACCTGCCCAAGAAACTGAAGAACAAGAAGGGGTTCCTTCCGTGACCGACGCCACCAACGAGACGACCGCCACCGCAACCGAAGAGCCGACCGGCTCCGCCACGCCGATGCATGTGGTCTATGAACCCGAGGTCTACCTGATCGGCTCCCAGGTGCTGGACGACGGCGAGGTCCAGCGCTTCCTGGACGACCATGGCTCGGTCTGGGAGACCGATGCCAAGCCCGGCGAGGCCCTGGCCGAGGCGGGCGGCCGGCTCTGCTACATGTCCTACGGCAAGGGCCGCAAGACGATCGACGAGTACCTGGGCCACATCATCACGCTGCGGCACGGATCGGTCCTCGAGCACGCCTGCTGGAACTTCGTGTTCACCAACGTGTCGCGCTCGCTGACCCACGAGCTGATCCGGCACCGGGCGGGCTTCGGCTACTCGCAGCGCTCTCAGCGCTACGTGGACGAGTCCGAGTGCCCGTTCATCCAGCCCGACTGCATTGCCGAGGATTCGGAGCTCGACCAACTGTGGCGCGAGACGATCCAGACCTGCCGCGAGACCTACGACACCCTGGTCGATCGCCTGACCGAGTCCTTCGCGGACACCATCGAGGCGCCCACGATGCGCCGCAAGATGGCCCGCCAGGCCGCCCGGTCGGTGCTGCCCAACGCCACCGAGACCAAGATCTTCGTGACCGCCAACGCGCGCGCGCTGCGCCACTTCTGCGAATTGCGCGGCAGCGAGCACGCCGACGTCGAGATCCGGAAGCTTGCCGTGAAGGTCCTGCGTGTCCTCCACGAGCAGGCCCCCGCCATCTTCGGCGACATGACGATCGAGGCGCTCCCGGACGGCGCCGAGGTGGTCGTGTCCCCGAACTCGAAGGTCTAGATACCCGGGGGGATTTTCTGGTTGGGGAGATATGGCGGGAGGACTAGGTTCAGTCCCCATGACACACACGCGCGACTCGGTCCTGCAGGATCTGAGAGACAACAAGGTTGCGTTCTTGAGGCTCCAGTTCACGGACATTACGGGAGCCAACAAGAACGTGGAATTGCCGCCGAGCCAGTTCGAGAAGGCCGTGGACGGGCAGATCCTGTTCGACGGCTCGTCGATCGAGGGCTTCGTGCGGATCGAGGAGTCCGACATGATCCTGGTCCCGGACTTCGACACCTATCTGGTGTTTCCGTGGGACGACGGCCAGGGAAAGGTCGGCCGCATCATCTGCGACGTCCACCACCCCGACGAGAGCCCGTTCGAGGGCTGCCCGCGCGGGGCGCTGAAGCGCCAGGTGGCCGTCGCCGACGAGATGGGCTACTCGATGATGGCCGGCCCCGAGGCCGAGTTCTTCCTCTTCCAGCTCGACGAGGACGGCGGCCCCACGCTCGAGACCCACGACTCGGCCGGCTATTTCGATATGGCCCCGGTGGACCAGGCGGAGGAGTGCCGACGCGAGATGGTCCAGGTTTTGGAAGCCCTGCACTTCGAGGTCGAGGCGGCCCACCACGAGGTGGCCCCCGGCCAGCACGAGATCGACTTCAAGTACGGCGACGCGCTGGCCACAGCGGACAACCTCTGCACCTTCAAGTTCGTGGTGCGCAAGGTGGCCCAGGACTACGGCCTGCATGCGACCTTCATGCCCAAGCCGATCTACGGCATCAACGGCTCGGGGATGCACACGCACCAGTCCCTTTTCCAGGGCGGCGAGAACGCGTTCTTTGACCCCGACGGCGAGTACCGGGGCATCTCCAAGACCGGGCTGCACTACATCGGCGGCCTGACTGCCCATGCCCAGGCCTTCTGCGCCCTGACCAACCCGATCGTCAACTCCTACAAGCGGCTCGTGCCCGGCTACGAGGCCCCGACCGAGATCTGCTGGTCGGAGCGCAACCGGAGCCCTCTTGCACGGGTCCCGGACCGTCGGGGTGTGGCAACGCGCGTCGAGCTGCGCAGTCCCGACCCCTCCTGCAACCCGTACCTGGCCTTCGCCGGCATGCTGGCGGCCGGCCTGGACGGCGTCGCGAAGGAGATCGATCCGGGGCCGCCGGTCAACGCCAATCTCTACGCCATGAGCGCCGAGGAGCGCGCCGAGCGGGGCATCAAGAGCCTGCCCGGCAACCTCAAGGACGCCGTGGCGGCCTTCGAGGCCTCGGACCTGATGCGCGTCGCCCTGGGCGACCACATCTTCACCCACTTCGTGGCCGCCAAGCGGACCGAGTGGCAGGACTACATCGGTCAGGTCCACAGCTGGGAGATCGACCGCTACCTGACGACGATCTAGCGTCGGCCGCTGTCAAGGAGGTTCGGGTCCGTTAGCCTGTGCGCCCATGGATCCGGGCCTCTTCCTCTTTCTCGCGGGCGCCCCGTCCGTTTTCTTCCTGGGCTGGCTCTTCAACGGGCCGCGGGGGATCCCGGACGGACTTCGCACGTTTTTCGGCGCCCCATTCCACCACAAGGGCCGCCTGACCCTGCTGGCGGCCGCCGTGCCGATCGTCATCGGCACGCTGGAGACGGCCTGGGACCCGTCGATCACCGGGTCGCTCGACTACGAGATCACCTCCGCCTTCGCGGCCTTCGAAGGCGACTTCCCGGCCCGCGCCCAGGCCATGCTCACCGGCGGAGTCCTGACCGCGGCCTGGTGGTGGATCTACGTGCTGGCCTACCCGCTCAGCATCGTGGTCCTCATCCTGGGCCTGAACGAGAACGGCCGGCACACTCTTCTGTGGGCCTACGGTCTGAACGTGCTCCTGGCCCTGCCCTTCTACGCCTTCTTCCCGGTGATCGAACCCGGCGCATTCCCCGGATCCGGCGTGGCCACGCTGCTGAACCTGCCGTTCCCCGACGGCGAAGTGCTGCCCGGTTTCGTGTCGCTCTACCGCAACGCCAGCGGCGTGGACAACTGCTTTCCCAGCCTGCACGCCTCGATCGCTGTGACCGCAGCGCTGGTGGCGCACCGGTGCGGAACCCGCCGCCAGATGATCGTGGGCTACACCTTGGCCGCGCTCGTCTTCCCTTCGACCCTGGCCATGGGGGTCCACTGGGCCGTCGACCTGCTGGCCGGGATCCCGTTCGCCCTGACCTGCTTCGTGGCCGGCGTCTGGATCACCAGCGGCGAGTTCGCGTTCCGTGTCTCGCCCGCGCTGCGCACCCGCAGCTAGAGCGCAGCAGCGTGCCGCCAGGTCGGCGCAAGGGAGGCCGCCAGCGCATAGGCCGCGGCTGCGCTGCCCGTGTCGGCCACGCCCTTGCCGGCAATGTCCATCGCCGTCCCGTGGCTGACCGAAATACGCAGCACGGGCAGCCCGGCCGCCACCGTTACCGTCTCGTGGAACGCCAGCGTCTTGATGGGCGCCAGCCCCACATCGTGCGCAGGCGCAAGGACCAGATCGCATTCGCCCGCCAGCATCAGCGCATAGACCGAGTCGCCCGGCACCGGGCCGAAGGCCTCGATGCCCTCTTCACGGGCCGCCGCCACCGCCGGCGCCAGCAGGTCCCCGTCCTCGCAGCCGATCAGCCCCCCCTCGCCCGCGTGCGGGTTGATGCCGGCCACCGCGATCCGCGCATGGGGGACGCCCATCCGGTTGAGCGTCTCGTGGCCCAGCCGCAGCGCCTCCAGGACACCGGCGGGCGTGATCGAGGAGAGAGCCTCGCGCAGGGGCAAGTGGCGCGTGAGCAGCAGAACCCGCAGGCCGCCCCCCACCATCAGCATCCCGGTGCCAGGAGCCCCGCAATGCTCGGCCAGCCAGCCGGTCTGGCCCTCGTGCCGGAAGCCAGCCATGCGAAGGGCTGTCTTGTCCACCGGCCCGGTGACCAGGCCGTCCACATCGCCTGAGAGCGCCAGGTCGCACGCGCGCTCCAGGCAGGCCAGCGCCATGGCGCCGGCGGCCGCATCCACCACGCCGGGACGCAGCGGGCCGGGGGTGGTCCCCGTGTCCAGGACGGTGAAGGCGCCGGCGTCCAGGCCGCAGGCGTCCGCCCAGAAATCCACTACCGCGCACGGTGCGACGAACACCAGGTCGGCGTCGGACGACACCGCCGCGCGCAGCATCACCTCGGGACCGATCCCGTGGGGATCGCCCAGCGTCACGGCCAGCCGTGTCACGACCTGCCGGGTCATGTCGTGGAGTCCCGTGTCAGGACCCGGCCCACCGCCTCGCGCCAGCCCCGGGCGGCGGATTCGCGGTCGGTGGCCGGCATCTGCGGCTCGAATCGGTCCTCGCCGGCCTGCCCCGGCGTGACCTCGATGCCGGCGCCGATGCCCGCCAGCCAGGCGGCACCGCGCGCGGTCGCGTCCACATCGGCGGCCCGCACCACCGGCCGGCCGAAGAAGTCGGCGTGGATCTGCATCAGCAGGTCGTTTCGCGCCCCGCCGCCGTCCATGCGGACCTGGACGATCTCGTCCGCTCCACCCAGCCCCGCGTCGAAGAGCTCGATCAGCTCCCGGTCCTGGTGCGCCATGGCCTCCAGCGTCGCACGCGCAATGTGCCCCGGCCCGGCGCCGCGCGTCAGTCCGAGCAGCGCCCCGCGCGCCCCGCTGTCCCAATAGGGCGCGCCCAGTCCCGCGAAGGCGGGCACGAATGTCACGCCGCAGGAATCCTCCACGGACAGTGCCAGTGCCTCGATCCCACGGGCCTCCTCGATCAGGCCAAGGCCGTCGCGGATCCACTGGACGGCAGCGCCAGAGATGAACACCGCGCCCTCCAGCGCGTAGCAGGCCGAGCCGTCCGCAGCCGCCCCGATTGTTGTGAGCAGCCCCGGCACGTCCTCGGGACGCTCCTCGCCCGCATTCACCAGCAGAAAGGAGCCGGTCCCGATGGTGCACTTGACCTCGCCGCGCGAGTGGCAGCCCTGTCCGAACAGAGCCGCCTGCTGGTCGCCGATCATGCCCGTGATGGGTACTCCGCCGCCCAGGACGCCGTCCGCGGTCACGCCATAGTCGCCGGCCGAGGGCCGCACCTCCGGCAGCCACGAGCGGTCCACGCCGAACAGTTCGCAAAGGTCCTCGGACCATGCGCCCGTCCCTATGTCGTAGAGCATGGTGCGCGAGGCGTTGCTGGGATCGGTGGCCCACGTGCCGCCAGTCAGGGACGCCGCCACCCATGCGTCCACGGTGCCCAGTCGCAGCCGGCCGGCCGCGGCGGCGCCCGCCACCGCCTCGTCGTTGGCCAACAGCCACTCCATCTTGGTGGCGCTGAAGTAGGGGTCCACGACAAGGCCCGTCGCACGGCGGATCAGGTCCTCGTGGCCCTCCTCGCGAAGTTCACTGCACCGGTCCGCGGTGCGCCGGCACTGCCAGACGATCGCCGGGCACAGGGGAGAATGCGTCTCGGCGTCCCACGCCACCACGGTCTCGCGCTGGTTGGTGATGCCGATGGCGTCCGGGGGGCCGTGTGCTGCGCAGGCCTCCTCCGCCACAGCGAGCGCCGACAAGGCAATCCCCTCTGCGTCGTGCTCGACCCAGCCGGGGCGCGGCGTGGACAGGGGCACCTCGCGGGACGCGTGCGCAAGGACCGACAGGTTTTCGTCATAGAGGACTGCAGTGGCGGCCGTCGTGCCCGCATCCAGTCCGAGGAGAGTTGCCATGCCCTTGAGGGATACAGGCTGGCCCGGTGTGCGAAAAGCCCCCGCCCCCGGGGTCGCGACCCCGGGCGGCCTCTACCCGCCGATCGATACGGTCAGCTCATCCGCCTGCCTGTCGAGCAGGACGGTGAACGGCCGCATCATCGAATCGTAGAGGGTGATCTCGAAGGCGGTCCCCGTGGCTCCCATGAGCGCGGCGACTCCATCCAGGTCCAATCCGAGTGCCGGCTCGAGGGGAAACGGGCCCGCCATCAGGGGATGTGCGGGAGTTCCCACGAAACCGAAACCTCCCTGGAAAGAGGGAGGCAGGCTCAGCCACGCACGCTCGTTGTCCGCGAGAAGCTCGGGAACATCGAACACCGCGAAGCAGCCCAACCCGGAGAATCCCAGATTCCACATGCCGTGGTCCTGGCGCGCCCACTGGAGGCCGTACCAGGTCTCCAGCAGGGTTCCCGGCTGGTCCGTGTCCAGGACCAGCACCGGAAGAGCCGGGGGCGTGTAGAACGGCGGAGTCGCACCGGTATGGCCACCCTTCCAGCCGTGCAAGCCGCCCGTGGGACGCTTCCAGGCAGGAAGGCTGCCGACGGCATCGCCGTCAGGGCCGGCTGCCGGGCCCGGCCGGGGCTTCTCGTCCGCCCACCCGCTGAGGGGGGCGGCCGCGAAGGCCAGCACCAGGACCAGGCAAAGGCAGGCCACCTTCGTCCAGATTCTGTCTTGTTGGTTCAACATCTCAGTCACACAACCGGGAACAGGTCAGGGCACTCGTCCTCGAGCACGTCCCGGAAACTCGATTCACGACGCAGCAGGCGTTGGAAGCCCTGGGCTCCGCGCAGATAGCCACGGACCGACTCCATACGATCCGGATAGTCCCCCACCAGCCGCTGGAAACACGTTTGTGCGAGTTTCCATTCGCCCATTCGCGCATAGGCAACGGCCAGGTTGTAGATGAGGAAGAAGAACTTCCTGTCGAGGCGTAGAGCCCCTGCGCTGATCGCCCACCTATAGCACCCGGCGGCGCGCGGGTAGTCGCCGGCGGTCGTATGCAGCTGCCCGAGCTGGATGGCAGCATGGACGCGGTTCGTCAGGTGCCCGGCGGTCCGGAAGACCCGGCGGTATTCGGAGGCGGCCCTCTTCAGGCCACCGCGCAGCTGGTGGTACCAGCCCAGATACAGGCGCGCTTCGGCGAAATTCGGCCTCAGGATCAGGGCTTCCTCGATCAGGACCCGGCCGCGGGTCAGGTTGTCCTCGACATCGGCCAGCGCACCGTTCAGCAGGTGGCGCGCCTCGATCCAGTCGTAGTCCTGCTCCACAAGGGACTGCTCGCCCTTCTCGATGATGGCATCCACGTAGCCGCGGCCCTGGTTCTTGGCGGCGACCACCTGGACGGGCTCGTGGAACACCTCGGTGACGAACTGCGGATCGCTGCCGAGCAGCAGGTAGGCCTTGCCGAGTTCGTAGAAGATTCCGGCCAGGCGCCGGAAGGTCTCGTTGGCGGCCATCTCCGAGTAGACGCGCTCGCCCGACGGCAGCATGAACCGGTCCAGCAGCTGCCCGGGTTCGCAAAGGTCGCGGTGCAGGCGGACCGCATTGCGGACCTCGCCGAAGAACGAGGAGCAGTCGCCGCAGACCTCCAGGTGGATGAGAACCCGCTTGACGGCGCCGCCGTCCAGTTCGCCGTCCACCAGGCACGACAGGTCGCGCTGGAAGGGCAGGCAGGGGTTGGCAGGCTTGAGCAGCGTCATGTCTGCATCTCCCTGCGTATCTCGCGGACCAGCTTCTTGCGGGCCCGGAAAACGACCATCTTCAGGTTTTCGAGCTTGATGCCCAGCATGTCGGCGGTCGCCTTGTAGGAGCGCCCGTCGACCTCGACCGCCTCCAGCGCCTTCTGCTCGCGGGCGTTCAGCTGCTGGAACGCGCGCATGTAGAACGCCAGGCACAGGATGTAGGCCTCGCGGGTCGCGCGCGTTCCCTCCTTGTCGATGACCGCCCCGAGCGGCGTATGCGTCGACTGGTCCTCTGCGTCGGGGAATTCCTCGAGGAGAACCTCGTGTCGGCCCGGTCTGGACGTCAGCCGCAGCTGCTTCAGGACCGCGTTCTTGATGATGCGGCTCGTCCAGTTGCGGAACGCCGCGTCGCAGTCGTCGCGGAACCGGTGCGGATAGCGGTAGATCGCCAGGAAGACCTCCTGGAGAACGTCGTTGGGATCGATGCGCGGCGAGATGCGGCGCGCCTGGGCGCTGATGGTCGTCAGGAACCGCGGAGCATTGAGGTCGAACAGGATGCTGTATGCCTGGGCGGTCGCGTGTTCCCTGTAGTGGGCCATCAGGCGCGTGCTGAGGACTTCCCTGCCCCGGTCCTTGTCCTGCTCGTAGAGTTCCCCTGCCGGCGGAAGTGTGTGGTCGCCCGTCCTCTCCGCAATACCGCGGAGACTCTGTTCCAGAGCGACCTGAAGGTCGCCCGATGTAACTGCTTCGGTGCTCCTCACGCTGCCATACACAGTATAGGTGACGCAGGGACCGGTAACCCCGTGCGGATGCCAGACCGTTTCGAAATTGCTTTATTCCGGCTGATCGAACGCTCCCTCCGCGATCTCCACATTTGCGGTGAAGCCGCTGATGACGTGCTGGCGGACGACCTGCTCCCCCTCCGCATCCAGTTCCCGAACCAGTGTGGGAACCAGCAGATCACCGAATGAGCGGTAGTCGCCGTAGGTCATGACGCCAAGCCGCTTGAAGGTGATGCGGTCGTAGACCTCGACCCGCTCCAGGAGTGCGGTCTCGACGCTGTAGAACGCCCGCAGCATGCCCCGGAATTTCCGGGCGCTGGGATGGAAGCTGTACTCGAGGACGGTGAAGTTCCGCTCCTCGCGCGTGACGTGGCCGCGCCAGAGGGGACGAAGATCGGTGCGGAACGGGTCCAGGATCAGGTCCCATTGGGCTCGCCACCAAACCGCCAGGGTGTGGGCCCCTGCCACCATCTGGGCGATACGGGTCCTCTTGCCGTCCACGATCACCCACCCCTTCTTGCCGTTGCTGACCTGGGTGAGCGCGCGGCCGTCCACGACCATCTCGGACCGGAGCCAAACCACCGGCGACCAGCCTTCCTGGGCGGCCGGGACCTCGCGCATCAGATGGTCTGCCTGCTTGGACGCGATCACGTTGCTCTCTGCGTCGTAGTCCGTTCCCTCGATCCGATACCTCCAGTTGCGGACGGCCTCGAGAACCTCGCGCCCTCCGACAGCCTCCCTGTAACGGTCACGGATCCTCCACGCCTCGTCCAGGACCTCCATGCTGTCGCCCGAGGCCGGATCCGGATCCTGGGTGACGGGGTCCTGAAGCAGGACAGTCAACAGCGAGAGGAGCAGCACCATGGCAACGGATCAGTCTAGTGCCGCCCGCCCCGTCCGTCAGCGGTGTTTGCGCTCCAGCCTCGCGAGCGACCAGCGGCTGGCGTCCGCAACGCCCTCGTCCGTATCGCCGCACGACTGCTCCAGCGCCGCCCGGACCTCCGGTCGGCCTCCGCCCAGATGACCCAGCACAATCGCTGCATTGCGCCGAATGCCCGCATGCCCGGCCCGCCGCATGGCCGAACCGCGCGTCGCCCTGTCCCACTCCTCCTCGGCCATGGTCAGCCATTCGAGTGCGCCGGGCACACGCGCCGCCTCGCAGGTGCCCAGCTGCTCCGCACGGTCCATGGCCTTGAACCCGTGGGGACACACCTCGGAGCAGACATCGCAGCCGAACAGCCACTCCCCCATCAGCTCCTTCCAGCGGTCTTCGATGGGACCCCTGTGCTCGATATTCAGGTAGGAGAGGCACCGGCCTGAGTCAAGGACGCCGGGCTCCACCAGGGCCCCGGTCGGGCAGGCGTCCAGGCAGGCCGTGCAGGTTCCGCAGGTCGGAAACGTCGGCACATCGGGGACCGCATCAGGCGCCCGGTCCAGGAAGAGTTCGCCCAGGAGCATCCACGGCCCCCACTCCGGATCCAGCAGATTGGCCGCCTTGCTCGGGAATCCCAGTCCCACGCGCGCCGCGTGGCTCCGCTCCAGCACGGGACCCGCGTCCACGATCACCCGGACAGGCCTCGCCACGTCCTCGGCCTCCAGCCGCCGGCCGACCGCTCGCAGCATGCCGTCCAGGATGCGGTGGTAGTCCCGCGACAGCGCATACCTGGCAATGCGTGCCCTGTCGGCCAGACGGCCCTCAGGCCGCGCGCACCCCAGCGCCACCACCAGCATGGAGCCGGCCCCCGGCGCCGTGAGCTGCGGATCCGCAATGCGGTCGCGGAACCGCTCCAGGTAGGACATCGACGCCGCGTGGCCCGCCTCCAGCCATGCCTCGAAGCGCCCCGCGTCGGGCGCCGGATCAAGCGTGTCCACCGCGGCGCGGTCGAAGCCTTCCTCCAGGGCAATGTCCACGGCACGCGCAACCCAGGTCATGGACGGATCCTAGGCGCTCCCCGATGCGTCCTTCCTGCATAGAAAAGCACTTTCTTGTTTTCGGGCGCCTCGGCCTCCTTCGTGTCATAGGGTTCAGGATGGCGGTTCATCTTTCTAGAACCCCGCAGGACAGGAGTGAGGAGCGAAACCAGGCGATGGCGCCGAAAGGAGTGCTCCTTGGATCAGCTCGACTATTACGGTGAAAGCAAGTGGTGTCCCAAGTGCAGGGACTACGTGCGCTTTCTCATGAGCGTCCACCACTGCTACTGCATCGACTGCGGTGGCCAGGTGCGGCTCTTCAACAAGAAGGACTGGGTCGCCTTCCACAAGGATGTGGAGGCGGCACGCAAGGGCAAGACCGGCCAGCGCCGGGTGTCCTAGTGTCCCAACCAGGGCACTAGCGCGGCAGCTGCCTTCCCAGCGCCTCCAGACGGGCCCTATTCACCTGGTCTCCCGGCTCCCGTCTCAGCGCATCGCGGACCGCCCTGATCTGCTGGTCCAGAGCGGACACCCTGTCGAACCGGTCCCTCCAGACGGCGGCCTCGCCGTGCCGCCCCAGCCGCTCCAGAGCCCGGACACGGACCAGCGTGGCCTCGACATCCGCGGGCGCCATCCCTAGCGCCCGATCAGCCAGCACCAGCGCTCCTGCAGCGTCCCCTGTGTCCAGCGCCAGGACCGCCAGACGTCCTGCCGCCTGCACTCGTGCCGCCCTGTAGCGGCCGCCCGACTCCGGGGTCTCCAGGACTGCGCGCAGCGCCTCGGCTCCTTCCTCCACCTGGCCAAGCTTGATCAGTGTCACACCCAGCCCGCGACGAGCCTCCAGGTTGGCGGGGTTGGCAGCCAGGGTGGCTCGGTAGGCCCGCTCCGCCGGACCCATCTTCCCAAGCGCCAGGTAGCAGTGGCCCAAAAACTGGGTGCGTGCGATTTCGCCGGGCGCCGATTCCAGCCCGATCTCGAATTCCGCGGCCGCCTCGCCGTAGCGCCGCAGCCGCCACAGAGCAGCGCCGCGCTGAAGGCGCGCAGGCCAGAAGCCGGCGTCCTGCTCCAGAACATCATGCAGGGCACTGGCCACCCCCTCATAGTCTCCGGCGCGAAATGCCGCATCGGACCGGGCCAGGGCACTGCGGGCCTGCGGCTGCGGGGAGGGCGCGGGGGGCGGCCCGCCCAGTGCCTCGGGGCCCTCCCAGGCCCGCAGACCGTGTCCTGCTGGCGCCTCCGACCCGCGCCGCGCGGGCCGGACCGCCCCCTGGACAAGTGGCCGAACGGACACCGCTCCGCTCCCCTCCTTCACCGTGGACTCGGTTCCGGCCAGGACCTGCACCTCGTCGACGATGCCCGACGGCCACAGGACCCGCAGCGCGAAGGGCCCTTCCGCGGCCCCCGTCCCGAAATGCACACGCGGCTCCACGCTGGCCTGGAAGGACCGGCTGCGGCCCGGGAACGCCCACTGCATGCCGCCGGGGCCGTCCAGCGAAACCCTGGCCCCGGTGCCGTCGTGGGCCGAGCGGGTTCCCTCCAGGCGGACCAGCACCGCGCCACCCTGCCCCATTCGGTTCTCGTGCAGCCGCAGCTGCCCGTGCAGCTCCGCCGTGATCCAGTCAAGGTCCCCATCGCCGTCCACATCGCCCCAGACCAAGGCCCTGCTGACCTCATCCGAGCCGGCCAGACCGCCGGGCAGGGCACGGAATGCGCCGGCGCCGGTCCCCAGCCACACGCGGTCGGGCTGGGCATAGGCAGTGTCCGTGCCTGCCTGCCCGGCCACCGGGTAGACGTGCCCATGGGCCGCGAGGAGATCGAGGGAACCGTCCTGGTCCAGGTCGACCAGGCCCACCCCCCACCCGAGGAGAGGCAGGGTGTCGCCGCCAAGCCCTGACGGGAACGAGGCGTCGCGGAACCCCCGCTCCCCCTGCATATACAGGGTGTGGGGCTCGGCCGAGAAGTTGGTGACCACCAGGTCGGGCCGCCCGTCACCGTCCGCATCCCCCACGGCGATGCCCATTCCCGCCTGCTCCCGGCCTCCGCCGCCGTGGCTGACGCCCCGCACCAGACCCTCCTCGGTGAAGACGCCCGTGCCGCCATTCACCAGCAGGAAATTGGGCATCGAGTCGTTGGCCACATACAGGTCGGTGTCCCCGTCCCCCTCGAGGTCGAAGGCCGCGACTCCCAGTCCGAAGGACGGCAGGGGCGCCATGCCCTGGGTGATCGGCGCGGCCGTGAACCGGCCCTCTGCTCCGCCGCGCCAAAACAGGTCCGCAGTCGGGTCCAGTCCCTCGGGGCCGCTCATGACCTCAAACCCCTTCCATCGGACCGGACCGCCGAAGGGCGGCGGAGAGGCGGGATCGAAATCCAGGTAACGGGCAACGTAGAGGTCCAGGTGTCCGTCGCCATCGGCATCCAGGAACGCGGCCGCCGAGGACCAGCCTTCCCTGGAGAGGCCGCGCAGCGCACCTTCCTCGGTGAAGCGACCCGTACCGTCGTTGATCCACAGCCGGTCCCGGCCCAGGCCGCACACGAGGACATCCACGTCCCCGTCCCGGTCCACATCCCCGCACGCAGGCCCGAATTCCCACAGCCCCGGGGTGATCCCGGACCGCGCCGTCCTGTCCGTGAACCCGCCGGCACCGTCATTGAAGAACAGACGGCTGCCTGCACCCGGCCCTTTCGCGGCGGCCACCTCGACAAGGGAACCGTTGGTGGCCCACAGGTCCAGATCACCGTCCCCATCGGCATCGAACAGGGCCAGTCCGGGCCCGTTCACCTCCAGGATGGTGCGCTGCTGGGCCGTTCCGCTGACATTCGCATAGCCGTGGATCACGCGAGGACCGCCCTTCTCGCCGCCGCAGGCAGCCAGAAGCAGCGGAAGGCACCATCGGGACCCGGACATGGCCCCGAGCCTACGCGCCGCGGCGCGTCGGGTCCTACGGACAGACGGCGGCCGTCAGGCCGTTCGACAGGACGATGGCTCCCGCATCCAGGGCCAGGACCTGCAAATGGGCGATGGCGCCCGCCGCATTGCCCGGCACGGGAATATCGAGTGACGTCGGCCATGGATCCAGGGAGATAGGGGCCAGGGCCGCCAGGATCGGATCCACCAGCAGGGTCCCGCCCAGGACCGGCAGGTTCATCTGGGCGACGCTGATGACCAGCAGGCCCGCGGTGGAGGCGCCTCCGGTCAGCCCGTAGACGTCCATCGACGCCGTCGTTCCGGCCTCGACGCCGGTCGTGCCCCACAGGGCCAATGTGTTCGCGCCGCCCAGGCCCTCCCCATAGGAATCAAACCCGCACACGTCGTAGTCGAGCGGGTCCGACAGCCCGACATTTCCTGCCCGGTCGGACACCTCCGCGCGGTAGGTGACCGTCTGGCCCAGGGCATCGATGCCCGCCGCCTCCAGGTCGATGACGCCGCGCAGCTGGCCCCCGCCGATGTCCTTCATCGGGAAATCCGCGGGCTGGCTGCCGACCATGACCTTGAGGCGCCCGGTCACCCCGCTCTTGCCGTCGTCCTGGATTCCGTCCTGGACCCAGGCCCGGACGACCGCCGGCGAGCCGGGGGAATGGGACCCGGCCGCTTCCAGTCGCCGCACGGAGGGTGCGTGGCTGTCGGGTCCGTGAAGCCCATTGTTGCGCCACAGCTTGTTCGTGAAGTTGCCCGACTCTCCCTGGGCGGTGACCACGTCCGGATCCCCGTCACCGTCCAGGTCCCCGATGGCCAGGTCCAGGGTCGAGTCCGACCCGGTCGCGAAGGCGGCCGTATAGGCGAACTGCCCCGACCCGTTGTTCAGGAACAGCTTCTCCTTCGAACCCAGCGAGCCGACAAGGGCGTCCAGGTCCCCATCGTCGTCGGCGTCCAGGAAGCCCACCTCGTTGTCGTCGGACCCTTGGGCGCCAGTGACCGACCCGGTGGTCGCGGTGAAGCCGAGGGTCCCCGTGTCCAGATGATTGGTGGCCGTGCCCTCGTTGTAGCCGGTCAGTGAGATGTAGAAGAGGTCCAGGTCGTCGTCCCCGTCCATGTCCGACCATTCGATCTCGTAGACGCTGCCGCTCTGGTTGGGCAGGACGGAGGAAGCGTTCGTGAAATGCCCCATCCCGTCGTTGATGTAGAGAAACGACCCGGGACTGCCGATTCGGCAGGCTCCCAGCCAGTCCAGGTCCCAGTCGTTGTCGATGTCGACCAATTGCGCGTCCTGCTGGGCCTTCCACTTGTCGGTGGGCAGGTGGGTGGCCGTGGCATCGGTGAACATGGCCGAGCCGTCGTTCAGGTAGAGCTTCGGCGTGGCGCCGGATCCGCCCAAGAAACTGCTCCCGGAGTCCATGAAGGCCAGGTCCAGGTCCCCGTCCCCGTCCACGTCGCCGACCGACACACCGCCCGAATTGATCTGGATCGTCGGCAGGTTGGATCCGCTGGCATTGGTGAAAAAGCCGCTGCCGTCGTTCAGCATCAACCAGGGCACCTGGTTGAAGGCGTTGGCGAAGACCAGATCCAGGTCCCCGTCATCGTCCAGGTCCGCAGCCACGACCTGCTTGGAGTAGCTCTTCAGCGTCCCCAGTCGTACCACCGACTCCTCGCTGAACACGCCGGCACCGTCATTGATGTACAGCCGCGCCTGCTGCTTCGTCTGGGCCGACGAGAAGCCCTTGCCGTTGGCAAAGACCACGTCCAGGTCCCCGTCGCCGTCGGCGTCGAAGAACTCGACCCCTTCCGACCACATCGTGCTGCCCGTGAAGGGCGTCTCCTTGGAAAACTTCTGGGCCGCCGCGGGGGCGCACAATAGGACCAGACACGGCAGACCTGTGAGGATTATGCGCATTCGTAACAGTCTACAACCCACGAGCCCCCGCGTGGTTGCTGGCGATTCGTCGTCGGCGAGGCGAGGATTCCGGCATGCGCCTGATGCTGCTGGTCACACGGGACCTGTGCCGGGTCGAGCCGCTTCATTGGCTCGGACAAGTCGCCGCCGAGGGCCTGGTCGACGCCATCCAGGTCCGGGAGAAGGACCTGACGACCATCGACCTCGTGGACTGGACGCGACAGGTGCTGCGCGTCGCCGGTTCCATCCCGGTGCTGGTGAACGACCGGGTCGACGTCGCCCTGATGGCCAGCGCGGCCGGCGCACACCTGGGCCAGCAGGACCTTCCACTGACGGACGCCAGGGGGATCGCCGACGGACGCCTGACCCTCGGCGTGTCGACCCACGACCAGGAGCAGCTGCTGGCGGCATTCGCCGGCGGCGCGGCGTATGCGGGCTTCGGCCCGCTCTGGCCGTCGGCTACACGCGGCAATGACACGGGCCTGGGCGCGGCCGCATGGGCGGCTGCCGCCGCCTCGGTAGAGATCCCGGTGCTGGCCATCGGCGGCGTCACGGCAGAGCGCATAGGCGAATTGGCGGCCGCTGCGGACAGGTCCACGACCGTGCGCGTCGCGGTCTCGGCGGCCATCTGCTCGGCGCCCGATCCCGTCGACGCCGCCCGCCGCCTGCGCTCAGCCCTCGACGCCTCCTAGGAGGAGGGGCGGAAGAACAGGCAGGCGTCGCCGTAGGAGAAGAAGCGGTAGCCGCGTCCCAGGGCCGTCCGGTACAGGCCCAGCGCCCGCTCACGGCCGACCAGGGCGGCCACCAGCATCAGCAGCGTCGACCGCGGCAGGTGGAAATTCGTCAGCAGGATGTCCAGCCCCCGGAACCTGTGGCCCGGGCACAGGAAGATGTCCGTCTCGCCGGGGCCCGCCCTGGGCACACCGTTCTGGTCCGCACGGGCCTCGAGAACTCTTGCCACCGTCGTGCCGCACGCGACCACGCGGCCGCCGCGTTCCCGGGCCGCCCGCACGGCCTCCTTCGCCGCCTCCGGCACGTCGAACTGCTCGGTGTGCATGACGTGGTCGGCCGGGTCGGCGGCCTCCACCGGGCGAAAGGTGCCCTCCCCCACGTGCAGGGTCAGTCTCGTGACGGCGATGTCTCGGGCCGCCAGGGCCCGCAGGACATCATCCGTGAAGTGAAGCCCCGCCGTGGGGGCCGCGATGGACCCGGGGACCTGGGCGAAGACGGTCTGGTAGCGGCGGCGGTCGGCCAGGATGCGGTCGTCCGATCCGCGAGGCCGGCGGAGGTAGGGAGGCAGCGGCGCCCGTCCCAATTCCTCGAAGGCGGCCTCCGGGTCGTCGCAGCCGGGGAAGCGGACCGACCAGGATCCGTCCCCGCCCCTCTGCATGAACTCCACATCCAGGGTGCCCTCGAACGCGCACACCTCGCCCGGGCCCAGCTTGCGGCCGGGGTTGGCCAGCGCACGCCAGGACCCGTCCGGCAGGTGCCCGGTCACGAGGAGCTCGACCGCGCCGCCCGTCGCCCGTCGGCCGACCAGCCGGCGCCACAGCACTCGGGTGTCGTTCAGGACCAACAGGTCGCCCGGCTCGAGGAGGTCCGGCAGGTCCCGGAAGACCGCGTCGGTCGGAGGCTCGTCGCCAGGGGGGACCACCAGCAGCCGCGCCGCGTCGCGCGGTTCGGCCGGCTCCAGCGCGACCGCACCGTCAGGCAGGTCGTAGTCGAAGTCGGCGGTCTTCAGGAAAGGCTCACGCCCCGTCGGCGTAGGCACGCAGCCGCGCCATCTGGCGGAAAAAGTCCTGTTCCTCCACCCCGAGCGGGCTCTTGAAGAAGGCGGCCGTGTGGCGCATCGCGCCTGACTCTCCGCGCCGCAGGGCGTGGTCGGCCAGACGCACGAGGTCCAGCACCAGCGGGGCCGCCAGGGCGGAATCCGACCCTCGCCAGGTGAAGTCGAGGCCCATCTTCGTGCCCAGGAATCCCTCGAAGTGGATCAGGTCCCATGCTGTCTTCCAGTCGCCGAGCGACGGAACGTAGTGGATGGCTACGCCGGTGTGGACATCCTCGTCGCCCAGCACCTGCCGCACCGCGCGGTCCTTGGTGCGCTCCTTGGACGCCCGGTGTTCGGGATCGGCCAGCACCTCGCCATCGGTGTTGCCCAGCATGTTGACGCCCTCCCAGGACAGCACTCTCAGGTTGCGGTCCCGGAACATCGGCGCCAGGGCGCTCTTGACCAGGGTCTCCCCGGTCTTGCCGTCGTTGCCGCAGAACGGCAGGGCTGCCTGTTCGGCCGCATCCGCCACACCACCGACCAGCGCGCCCGGCGCAGGAGTGAAGTTGACGAAGGCGGCGCCTGCCCGGATGGCTGCCAGGGCGGTCAGCACGGAGGTGGGAATCTCCTCGCCGGCGGCGATGGCCGCCTCCAGCCCTCTCGCCGTCTCCCAGGAGCCCGGCACATCGATCGCCTTCTCGGTGGAGGCCAGGTGAACGACCACCACCCGTTCCAGGGCGTGCTCCTCGCGGAACGACCCGATGGCGGCCAAATGAGCATCGACCTGCTCGCCTGCGGACAGCGCGGCATTGGCCCGCGCCCCCGGCGCCAGATCCTCGAAATGGGGGTCCGCGGCGGTCGGGAAGCCGTCGACGATCCTGGTCTCGGTCTCCTCGAGGAATCCGGCGGCCCCCTCCACCAGCGATTGGGCGATCACGCCCTCGTCGGCCAGGCGGCCGGCGGCCTCGGCCAGCGTATGGCTGCGGATGTCCGTCCCCCCGAGCACCAGATCGCCCGGCTCGACCAGATCCAGCCCTTCAAAGCCGGGGCCCGCCGTGACCATGCCGGTGGTGCCAGCCTGCCCCTTTCGGAGGGCGGAGATTCCACACGCCGCGCACGCAGCGACGGAGCCCCGAGCCCCGACGATCCAGAGGCCGGTGGTCACCGGTCCGTCCCGCGCGCATTGAAGTAGCGCTCCACCACGCCTTCCATATGCGGCGCCACCCATACGGCTCGGCCCCGTCCCGCCGGATCGGCGGATTCGGCGGCCGCCGGCAGTCGCGGGATTCCCGGTCCGCCGGCCGCAGCCTCGTCGTCGCGTCCGGCATCCCCGGCCACGTCCGCATCAGGACGGGCGGCCGGCTGGGTCGCCGCATGGGCCACTGCCGTGGCCAGGACGCCGTCCGGATCAGCGTCCTCAAGTCCCCATGTGTCCGTGGCGACAGCCGCGCCCGGCTGCCCCGCGGCGGGAGCGCTGTTGTCCAGCGGTGCACCTCCCAACACGGCGGCCAGGGACACCACACCCGCCAGTGGCGCCGCGTAGAGGGCGGCGGGCACCCCCGGCACGGCCTGCAACCGGTCCGCCCCGGACGCTCGCTGGGCAGCCCGCTCCAGCAGGGCGCCGCGCCAGGAACCGCCACCGGCACCTTGGCCGCAGGCCAGGTCCCACGCGGTCAGAATCTCGCCCCGTGCGCCGGCGACGCGGTCCAGCCGACGCGCGGCGGCCTCGACACCCGACCCGGTAGCCATCACGCAGGCGGCCGCCAGCAGACCGGCCACCGCACCGCGCAGCCAGGCGTCACCAGGCTCAGCAAGCACGATCCCCAGGGCCGCCACGCAACCCGCCACGCCCAGCGCCGCCAGCAGCCCCGCGGCTGCGCGCCGCCGCCGGCTCGCGCGGAACACGGCCAGGACCGAGTCGGTCACTTCCACGCCGTCACCAGCCGCTTCTTCGAGAAGATCAGCGTGCACGGGGTGTCCTTGGCCGGGCACAGGAAGGGATTGGCGGTCCAGATCGTCTGGTGGACCGCATCGGGATCGGGCGACGACAGCAGGTGTGTCTCGTTGGCGAAGAAGCACAGGCTGGCGATATTGCCGTCGCGGTCGGCGCCAAAGACCTCACGGCGCTCCTGCCCCGGACGAGGGTGATCGAGCACGAACGGGGAACTGACGAACACCCACCCGGTGCGTTCCATGGCCGTGCGGCTGTTCGACTTCAGCACCAGATCCTCCACGCGATAGCGGTAGACCTCGTCGCCGCTCGTCCACTCCGCATAAAGAAACAGCTCCGGTCCCTTCGGGGCCACCGGCACGATGGGTCGCACGCCCGCCTCCATTTCCTCCTCGGTCGGCGGCGGGTCGCGGTCCACCCACTGCATCCGCTCCCCCGGCTCCAGGCCGAGCGCCAGGATCGCCGCGTTCAGCAGGCTCGGGCGCACTTCGGTCTGGAACAGCGACTCGTGCGACTTTCCCTGCGGCGTGACGATCAGGTATTCGAGCCAGTCGTCCAGGATCAGGAAGGTCGCGGGCACGCTCACCGTGCCTTGCTCCAGGTCCAGGTCGATGCCGGACTTCGCCAGTGCGTCCAGCACGTCGCGGGGCGATTCGGAGGGGTCCTGGCGTGCAGGTGTGAGGGCGGCCAGATAGCCGATGGCGAGGAGGGGGATCAGACGCATGGCGGTTCCTGTCAGGAACGCACCAGACTACTCCAGGGTTCGCATCGCGCGGGGCAGCTCGGCGAGCAGGTCACCGGCCACCAGGGACTCCCGGCCGGTCCCGGCCGCGGCCAGATCCCCTGCCAGGCCGTGCACGTGGGCGGCCAGCCAGGCCGCATCGAACGGGTCCAGCCCGCGGGCCGCAAACGCGGCAACCACGCCGGTCAGGACGTCGCCGGACCCGGCGGTGGCCATGCCCGGGTTGCCGGTGGCCACGCGCTCGGTGCGCTGGCCGTCGCTGACCAGCGTACCGGCCCCCTTCAGGACCGCGACGCAGCCATGCCGGTCCGCCAGAGCGGCCGCCGCCGCTTCCCGGTCCTCCTGGATGGCGGAGGTCTCTACGCACAGCAGGCGACCGGCCTCGCCGGGATGGGGCGTGATCACGGTGGCGTCGAACCGGTCGCGGACGCGGCCTGCCAGGGCCGGATCGGCGGCCACCAGATTGAGGGCGTCGGCGTCCATCACCAGCGGCCGGTCCACGGCCACCAGGCGCTCCAGGCACGCGGCCGCCCCCGGCCAGGTGCCCCAGCCGGGGCCGACGGCCACGGCCTGCGCCGCCTCCAGTGCCGTCCCAAGCTCCTCCACCGCCGACGCGTCCACGAAGCCGTCGGCGTCGGCGGGCAGAGGCAGCCAGATGGCCTCGCGAAGCAGCGGCACCGCGAGTGCCTGGGCGGGCGCGGGCAATGCGATCTCCACGATGCCGGCTCCCGCCCGCAGGGCGGCCTCGCCGGCCAGGGCGACCGCACCGGGCATGCGCAGCGAGCCCCCCACCACGGCCACGCGTCCGAGCGCACCCTTGTGGGCGTCCTCGGGACGGGCGGGCAGGCCGGGCAGGTCAGCCGGAGCAGCGCCGCTCATCCGTCCAGCCGCACCTCTACGCGGCCCACTTCCAGCCCCACGTGGTTCACGAGGATCCCTGCCCCGGGGGCCCGGTCACCCCAACCCATGCGGTCGATCACGGCCAGCATCACCTGGTGGGCGGCGCGCGGGGCGCCGTCGTCCACCTTGACCGCCACACCTGTTCCGCTGGCCAGGTGGGCAGCCACCGCCACACCCTCGTGGCCCTCCTTGGCCAGCACCCCCTGGCACGCGGTCATGACTTCCGTGCTCAGCCTGCGCCGCCCCCCGACCAGCCAGGGGTGGGCGGTCATCGCCCTCACAACGCGGACGCAGGCGGCGGCACGCGCCGGGTCGGCATCGGCGGGCGGCTGGACCAGCCTGGCCAGGCCGGTCGCCAGTCCCGCAAGGCTGACCGCAAGAGCAGGAGCGCTGCAACCGTCAGTGCCGGCCTCGGCCGCCTCGCCGCACATGGACTCGACTGCCTCGCGCACCCGGCGCTGGGAGGCGCTCCCGGGAGACAGGTAGTCGGCCGGGTCGACGCCCAGATGCCGGGCCAGCAGCAGGAAGCCTGCGTGCTTGCCCGAGCAGTTGTTGTGGAGCGCCGACGGTCCACCGTTCGAGGCCACCACCGCGGCCACCTCGGGATCCAGCGGGGCATGAGAGCCGCAGCGCAGGTCGTCGGGGCCCAGGCCGGCCCGATCCAGCATCCCAGCGGCCCGCTCCACGTGCGCCGGCTCGCCGGTGTGGCTTGCGCAGCACAGCGCCAGATCCTCGTCGGCCACCCGAAAGGCGTTCGCCGCCCCGGACTCGCAAAGCGGAAGGACCTGCAGGGGCTTGAGCGCGGACCGGCCGTAGACCGTCGCCGCAGCGTCGCCGGTGCCGGCCAGGACCGCGCCCGACGAATCCACCGCCACCCAGGAGCCGCGGTGCTCGGACTCCGTGCGACCGCCGCGCCGGTAGGCGACGAGGACCGGATGGGGGGCGTCCTGGCTCTGCGAACCCATGGGATAAGCCTACTTCACGCCCGCCTCCGGCCTCCCCAAGCCCCGCCCCGCACACTAGGTTGGACGCGTGGCCCTGGTCGAATGCGCACTCTCCAAGATCGTCCTGAGGGAGACGAGCGAGCACCAGTACATCTTCCTCAAGGAGCTCGACGGGGACCGCGAATTCCCGATCGTCATCGGCTTCTACGAGGCTGCGGAGATCAACCGGCAGATCAAGGAGGTCCCCACCCCGCGGCCCATGACCCACGAGCTGATCGGCACCCTGATGGGGTCCGTCGGCGCGCAGCTGAAGCGGGTCTCGATCACGGAACTCAAGAACAACACCTTCTACGCCCTGCTCGAGGTCGAGCATGACGGCAAGACATTGGAGGTCGACTCGCGGCCGTCGGACGCCATCGCCCTGGCGGCCGCGGCCGGTGCGCCGATCTTCGTGGATGACTCCGTCATCGAGGGCACGACACAGATCTGAGGGGGCGTCCACGCGTAGGATGACGCCCGTGCGCGGAGGGATGGCAGAGCGGCCGAATGCGGCGGTTTTGAAAACCGCTGACCCTCCGGGGTCCACAGGTTCGAATCCTGTTCCCTCCGCCATTTCCTCGTTCCCCGACAACGAGGTCCACCGCCCATGAACCTCATGATGATCAGCGCCGACCGCTGGGTCGTGGCCGGCGAGCGGGGTCCCTTCTACTACATGCTCGAGGAGTTCTCGAAGCACTGGGATCGCATCGATGTCATCGGCCGGCGGCCGGACCAGCAGGTCCAGGACACCGTGTTCGGCAACGTCCACCTGCACCACCCCGCCTCCGGTCGGCTGGGCCAGATCGGGTTCATCAGCCAGACCGGCAAGACCCTGGCCCTTGAACGCCACTACGCGGCCATCACCAGCCACGACTACGCGCCGTTCCTGAACGGCCTCGGCGCCTTTCGCGTCCACCAGGCCACCGGGATCCCTGTCCTGTCGGAGCTCCACCACGTGGGCGGCCATCCTCGTGCCGCGGGCTGGCGCGACCGCTTCGACCTTTTCTGTTCGCGCCGCTACGTGGCCTGGGCGGACCGGTGGGCGGCCGGATTCCGGTCCGTCAACTCGGTCGAGATGCCGGACCTGTTCGCCTCCTGGGGCGTTGCCCGCGACCGGATCCACGTCCTCTACTCGCTCTATCTGGACTTCGAGACCTTTGGTCCCGGGCCGGAGATCGAGCCGGACGTGGACGTGACCTTCTGCGGTCGGCTGGTCCCCAACAAGGGCGTCCCCGACCTGCTGAGGGCATGCGCCCAGGCAGCCGACTCACTCGGCGGCCTGAGAATCCGGCTGATCGGACGCGGGCCGCTGGAGTCGCAGATCGACGCCCTCGCGAAGTCCCTGGGGCTGTCCGACGCCATCGACCGTGTGGCCTGGGTCGACTCGGCGGAGGACCTGGCCACCCTCTACCGCCGCTCCCGGCTGGTCGTCTGCACCTCCTACAACGAGGGTGGGCCGCGGGTCGCCCCCGAGGCCATGCTGTGCGGCACACCGGCCATCTCGACGCGCGTCGGGATCATGCCGGAGATCATCGAGCACGGCGTCACCGGCTGGCTCTACGACGGCGACCCGGCGGACCTGGCCGGCCTCCTCGTCGAGGCGCTCGGCACCCCTGACCGCCTCGACGCCGTCCGCCAATCGCTCACGGACACCCAGCCCCTGGCCCGCTTCGAGCGCACCCGCGTGCTGCGCGAACTCGCCGAGGGCATCCAGTCCCTCGCCACGCGGTCCTGAGGCCTCGCGGCACCCGGCCGCCCTTCCACGGTGGGCGGCGGCGGACTAGTCTGCGGGCCCTATGCGGAGAGGTGGCAGAGCGGCCGAATGCGGCAGATTGCTAATCTGTTGAGGGGGACTATTCCTCCTCCGCGGGTTCAAATCCCGCCCTCTCCGCCATTCCTCGCGGTGGCGGCCCTGTTGGTGGTGGCCGCCGGGTGCGTGGCGCCCATGCAGGCGCCGCCGCCCCTGCCTCCCGACCCGGGCACCCCCGTGGGCGACACCGACGAGGCCCTGCTGGAACGGGCGTCCGCGGCCCGCACCGACGCGTCCACCGACGGATCGTGAGGCCCTTCGGAAGGAGCCGCGCCGTCGTGCTGGGGATCGGCGCCTTCGGCGGCGGCGCCGGCGCGGCGCGATTCCTGGCAAGAGCCGGCTGGCAGGTGACCGCCACCGACCTCCG
>CAZZHK010000009.1:44550-90125 GCA_964653725.1 uncultured Planctomycetales bacterium
GGACGAGATGGGGCCGGAGGATGCCGTGGTGCTGGAGATCAGCTCCTTCATGGCGGAGCGGCTGGAGCCATCACGCCCCTGGCCAGAGGTGGTTGTCATGACCCGGGTGACCAGCGACCACCTGGACGCGCACGGCACCGTCGAGGCCTACCGCGATGCCAAGGGGCGGCTGCTGGCCGGTCAGGACGAGAGCGGCTGGCTCGTCACCGACGCCGAGGACGAATGCGATTGGGGGGCGCAAGCTCGCGGTCGCGTGATCCGGGCCGGGCGCGGTGCCGAAGCGGAGTGGACGGCGAGCGGTGCGGTCCTGCGGCGGGGCGACGCGGAGACGTTGCTGTTTCCGGTCCACGCCGCCGCCACCATGCCGGCGGGCGCCCACAACCGCCGCAACGCCCTGATGGCGGCGGCCGGGGCCTGGGCGCTGGGCGCGCCGCCCACCGCGATCGCGGAGGGCCTGTCCAACTTCTCAGGCCTCCCCCACCGCTTCCAGGACCTGGGCGTGATGCACGAGACCTGGGTCATCGACGACGCCGTCTCGACCACCCCCGAGGCGACCCTGGCCGCGCTTGAGGCCCTGCCCAGCCACCGGGCCACGCTGGTGTGCGGAGGCCAGTCCAAGGGCGCGGACACATCGGCCCTGGTGGAGCGCATCGCCCTCGGCGCCGAGAGGGTGGTCGCGTTCGGGGAGGCGGGGCCCGCTTTCGCCGCGGAGGTCCGCGAGGCCGGCGGATACGTAATCGCAATATGCGGCACGCTCGAAAAAGCGGTCCAGACGGCCTGGGAGGACGCCTGCCCAGGGGGTCTGCTACTGTTCTCGCCCGCTTTTCGGTCTTTCGACCTGTTCCCCAACTGGCAGGCCCGGGCCGACGCATTCCTTCTGGAATTGGGGCGTCTCCGTGGTCAACAACAGGCCCAATCCGGCCGATAGAACATACGGACGGCGAAAGTCGTTCAGGAAGGCTGGATCCGGGTCGGGCACCCTCTTGCTCGAACTGCGGTGAAGGTCTGTCCACGACCAGATCAATGCAGTGCCAGAAGTGCGAAAAGAACCTTGCGACGGTCCATGTCACGGACATCGTCGA
This sequence comes from uncultured Planctomycetales bacterium, assembly GCA_964653725.1. Lineage (GTDB taxonomy): Bacteria > Planctomycetota > UBA1135 > UBA1135 > CAZZHK01 > CAZZHK01. The sequence continues at coordinate 45,633 of CAZZHK010000009.1, forward strand.
CGGCGTGCGCAACGAGCAGCACCTGTGCGAACAATGCGCCCAGGTGACCGGCCTGCCCTTCGCCTCCTCCTTCTCGGTCAGCAAGTTCCTCGGCCTCATGGAGGCGGCCGGCTCCTCGGGCGGGGTCCCGGCCCAGGAAGTGGCCTGTCCGGACTGCGGCATGACGCTGTCCGAGTTTCGCACCAGCGGCCGCTTCGGCTGCGCCAAGGACTACGAGGTGTTTCGCGAGCACCTCGAGCCGATGCTCGAAAAGATGCACGGCGCCACCCGCCATGTGGGCAAGCACCCCGACAGCAGGCTGTGGCAGGTGACCGAGCGGATGCAGCGCCTGAAAGGCGATCTGGCGGAGGCCATTACCAGGGAGGCATACGAAGAAGCAGCGGAGCTCAGGGACCAGATCGAGTCCATTGAGCATGATTCCGCCAGCGGGACGGACTGACCGGTGGTCCTGGGAACTCTCCCCCCTCGATCGGGCGACTGGCTCCGCAGCGCCGGACCCGAGGCCGACGTCGCCATCTCCACCCGGGTCCGCCTGGCCCGCAACATCGAGGGGTTCCCCTTCCGGAGCCACATGGCGCAGAACCGCGCCGAGGACCTGGTCGAACTGCTGCGGCGCGAAGTCCTGGCCCTGGAGCAGCGCTCCTTCCGCTACATCGACCTGAAGGGTCTCTCCACCGTCGGCCGCCGCGTCCTGGTGGAGCGGCGCCTGATCAGCCAGGACCACGCGGCAGGGGACGGCGACAACCGCGGGCTGGCCGTGGGCGACGGAGACGCCTGCCTGATGGTCAACGAGGAGGACCACCTCCGCCTGCAGATCCTGCGGTCGGGCTTCTGCGCCGACGACGCCTACGATGCCATCGAGGCCCTCGACACCACGCTCGCCACCCGGCTGGCGATCGCATTCTCGCCCACCTACGGCTACCTGACCGCCTGCCCGACGAACACCGGAACCGGGCTGCGGGTCAGCGTGATGCTGCACCTGCCGGCCCTGGTGCTGACCCACAAGATCGCCCGCTGGCTCGAGGCGCTGCACAAGAAGGGGGTCGTGGTGCGCGGCTACATGGGCGAGGGCACCCGGGCTCTCGGCGACCTCTACCAGGTCTCCAACGGGCCGGCGCTGGGACGCACGGAGAAGGACCTGGTCCGCGAGGTCTCGGCGGTCACGCCGAGGATCATCCAGGCGGAGCGCAAGGCACGGGCCCGCCTCATGAAGGACGGCGGCACGGCACTGCTCGACACGATCCGCCGGGTGACGCGCGCCACGCTCGCGATGGACAGCCTGACCACCGAGGAAGCCCTGGAGCTGCTGTCCCTGGTGCGCCTCGGCATCGTCGCTGGCCTCATCGACCAACCGCCCCTGGAGCGCGTCAGCGAACTGTTCCTCTGGTGCCAGTCTGGGCACCTGCAGCACCTGACCGGCGTCGAGATGGGCGCCGCGGACCGGGACAACCTGCGGCTCGGGCTGGTCCAGAGATGGCTGCACCGGCACCTCCAGGACCTCGCCTGACACGGATTCAGGGCGGCTCGGGGAAAAAAACCTGACGCACGGGCCCCCGGAGGAAATATGTTCCATGAGGAGCGCTCCATTGGCCGATAAGTCATTGGACGCCCCTGTTGACCTGATTACCGGAGACCCACCTTGTTCGACCGATTTACCGACCGCGCCAAGAAAGTGATGAGCCTGGCTCGCCAGGAGGCCCAGCGCTTCAACCATGAGTACATCGGGACCGAACACGTCCTTCTGGGCCTGGTCCAGGAGGGGAGCGGCGTGGCCGCCAACGTCCTGAAGAACATGGGCGTCGAGATGGACAAGATCCGCCACGAGGTCGAGAAGATCGTCAAGACGGGCCCGTCGATGGTCACCATGGGCCAGCTGCCCTTCACTCCGCGCGCCAAGAAGGTTTTGGAACTCGCGATGGAGGAGGCCAGCAACCTGGGCCACAACTACATAGGCACCGAGCACCTGCTGCTGGGCCTGATCAAGGAGAACGAGGGCATCGCCGCCCAGGTGCTGCTGAACGTCGGGATCAAGATGGAAGAGGTCCGCGAGGAGGTGCTCGAATTCCTCGGCCCGGACATCCCCATCGATGAAGAGGACGATGAAATCGCCGGAGGCCCCCAAGGCGGCAAGTCCAAGACCCCCGCCCTGGACTCCTTCGGGCGAGACCTCACGGCGCTGGCGGCGGAGGACCGGCTGGACCCGGTCATCGGCCGCACCAACGAGATCGAGCGAGTCATCCAGGTCCTGTCCCGCCGCACCAAGAACAACCCGGTCCTGCTGGGCGAGGCGGGCGTGGGCAAGACGGCGATCGTCGAGGGCCTGGCCCAGATGATCGTTGCCGGCACCGTTCCAGAGATCCTGCGCGACAAGCGCATCGTGGTCCTGGACCTGGCGATGATGGTCGCCGGCACCAAGTACCGCGGCCAATTCGAAGAGCGCATCAAGGCCGTCATGACCGAGGTTCGCCGAGCGCGTGACGTGGTCCTGTTCATCGACGAGCTGCACACACTGGTCGGAGCCGGCGGCGCCGAGGGCGCCATCGACGCCAGCAACGTGCTCAAGCCGGCCCTTTCGCGAGGCGAGATCCAGTGCGTCGGGGCGACGACCCTGGACGAATACCGCAGCCACATCGAGAAGGACGGGGCTCTCGAGCGCCGCTTCCAGTCGATCATGGTCGAACCGCCCAGCAAGGAGGACACGGTCGAGATCCTCAAGGGACTGAAGGAGCGCTACGAGGAGCACCACCGGGTCCGTTACACCGACGCCGCCCTCGAGGCGGCGGTCGAGCTGTCAACCCGCTACATCACCGGCCGCTTCCTGCCGGACAAGGCGATCGACGTGGTGGACGAGGCGGGCGCCCGTGTGCGGATCGCCCACATGTCCACGCCCCCCGACTTCTCCGACCTGGAGACCCAGATCGACGACCTGGACCAGCAGAAGGAAGAGGCGGTCGCCAACCAGGACTTCGAACAGGCCGCTTCGCTCCGCGACCAGGCCTACCAGCTGCGCAAGCAGAAGGAGGAGGCCCAGCACAACTGGCAGGAGACCGAGCGGGAACGCGACTTCGAGGGCGAGGTCGACGAGGAAATCGTCGCCGAAACGGTCAGCAAGATGACCGGCATTCCCCTGCAGCGTCTCGACCAGGACGAAGCCAAGCGCCTGCTCCGCATGGAGGAGGAACTCGGCCAGTCCGTCATCAACCAGGACGACGCGATCCACGCCATCGCCAAGGCGGTGCGCCGCAGCCGGTCAGGGCTCAAGGATCCCAACCGCCCCATGGGCTCGTTCCTGTTCCTGGGGCCCTCGGGGGTGGGCAAAACGCACCTGTCCAAGCACCTGGCCAAGTTCATGTTCGGCGACGAGGAGGCCCTGGTCTCCATCGATATGTCCGAATACATGGAGAAGCACAACGCCTCACGTCTGGTCGGCGCGCCCCCCGGCTACGTCGGCTACGAGGAAGGCGGCCAGCTGACCGAGCGGATCCGGCGCCGCCCCTACGCAGTCGTTCTGCTCGACGAGATCGAGAAGGCGCACGGCGACGTGTTCAACATGCTCCTCCAGATCATGGAGGAGGGCCGCCTGACCGACTCGTTCGGCCGCAAGGTCGACTTCGCGAACACGGTCGTGATCATGACCTCCAACATCGGTGCGGACATCATGAAGCAGGGCTCCGGCCTCGGCTTCACCGCGGCGTCCGGGGAATCCGACCCCGATCGCGTCCAGAACGATCTCATGCGCGAGGTGGACCGGTTCTTCCGTCCCGAGTTCCTCAACCGCCTGGACAAGATCGTCACCTTCAACCGGCTCCAGCGCGACGACTTCAAGAAGATCGTCCACCTGGAGCTGGCCAAGGTCACCGAGCGGCTCACCGCCCGAAACATCGGACTCGAACTCACCGATGAAGCCGTGGGCTACCTGATCGACGAGGGCTACAGCGAGGAGTTCGGCGCTCGTCCGCTGCGGCGCGCCATCGAGAACTTCATCGAGGACCCGCTCAGCGAAGAGCTCCTGGCTGGCAACATCGGCGACGGGCAGGTGGTCGTCGGCGACGTCGTCGAAGGGAAACTGGTGTTCCACCCCAAGGAAGTCGAGGTTCTCGAGCCCGAGCGAGTCGCCGCCAGCGCCGACGAAGACGCCTAGACCGGACCTGCGCTCGTTTTTCGGCCGAGGGTCCACGCTACCGGCACGACCGGATGGGGTTGGGGGTACCATGACCACCATGGGACTCCTCGCCGCTGTTCTGCCTCTGTTCCTCCCCTTCCAGGACGTCAAGCCTGAGGATCCGGCCAAGGCCGCCCTCACGGCGCTCAAGGAGGCCGCCCGCGCCAAGGACACCCTGGTGCTCCAAAATGCGCTGTTCAAGGCCGGGCAGGTTTCGGACAAGAAGGTCGTGTCGGCCATCGGCAAGCACATGACGCACAAGGACCGCAACGTCCGCCTGGCGGCCGCAGAGGCCCTTCGCTGGATGGAGCACGGCGATGCCTGGAAGGCCCTCGAAGGCGGCCTGCGAAAGAACAAGAAGGACGAGGACCTGGTCCTCGCCATCTACAGGGGCATCGGCCAGCACGCGGATCCCAAGGCCGTGAAGGCCCTGAGCAGCAACATGTGGACATCCCCCAACCGCAAGGTGGTGGAGATCCGGATCCATGCCCTGGGGCGCGTCAGGGATAAGTCCTCCGTGGAGGCGCTCGTCAAGATGATGTTGTCCGGCAAGCCCAAGGGGCTTGGCCACCACTGGCAGGCCCTGCGGTCCAGCCTTGAGCTGCTGACCGGGGAGGACCACGGCAACGATGCAGTGGAATGGAATTCCTGGTGGTCAAAGGTCCGCTCCAAGTTCGAGGTGCCGCCGCAGCCGTTCACCCTGTCCCGGAAGGCCCAGGCCAAGGTAGACAAGTTGTGGCAGAGTCCGGCCGAGGCCGAGGCGGAGCGCAAGAAGGGCCGGGGCAAGGACGGTGCCCGCGGCGGCGAGGACCAGAAGGGCGACGGGAAGGACAAGAAAAAGGGCGACGGGAAGGATCCCGAGCCCCCCTTCTGACCGTCCCGAACCACACCTGATGTCCATCTTCCGGGCGGTTGCTCTCGCCCTGCTCGCGGGCGTCGCCCTGTGCGTGGCCTGGGTGCTGGCGATGAGGGCCGGCCATCCGGGGCCGCTCGAGTGGCTCGAGGCGAACCTGGTCGCACAGAGTTGGGGCATGGCCCAGGGCAGCCTCCCGTACCAGGACCCCTCCGCCGGTCATGTGGCGCACGTCTACCCGCCCCTTCTCCCCGCACTCCTGTCGGCCGTGTTCCGCTCCACGGGACCTTCCTTCGCCGCCGCCCACCTCCTGTCCCTGGCCGCCACACTTGCCACTCTCCCCTTCCTGGTAGGAATGGCCCGCAGCCTGGGCGCTGGGCGGGCAGCAATCTGGGTGGTCCCTGCCCTCTACCTGGCCGGCTTTCGTGCCACAGGTGAGTGGTTCGACACGATCCGGGTAGATCCGTGGATGGTGCTGTTCCTGGTGGCCGGCACGCGGGTCGCCCTCGAGGCAGCCAAGGACAGTCTGGCCTGGACCCTGATCGCCGCCCTGAGCCTTTCGCTCGCCGTCTGGTCCAAGCAGACTGCCCTGCCGCTGGCTGTGCTGGCCCTGTTGCTGGGCCTGCGCTGGCAGCCGCGGAGAATGGCCGCCGGTCTGGCTGCCCTGGCCCTGTTCCTGATCGTCCCCGGGTGGTGGCTCCAGATCCGTACCGACGGGTGGTTCAGCTGGTACACGATCACCGTGCCCTCTTCCCACCCCCTGACGCTGGAGCACCTGCGTGTGCTCGTCGACGTGGAATCAGGGCTGGCCCTGGTCCTGCTCGCCGTCCTCGGCCTGCTGGCACCACAGCTCAAACGGTCCTACGTCGCCATGGGCGTGGCCACATTCGCCGTCTGCTGCGTTTCGCTGTGCAAGCAGGGCGCCTTTCTCAATGTCCTGCTGCCGGCCTGGGCCATGCTGGTTCCGGCGGCGGCCGCCACGCTGACACCCCGGGACACCGATGCCCCGCACGCGAACGGCCTGGCGATGTCGCTGCTGATGGCCCTGTGCCTAGCCAGCGCCATCAACCCCGGCGGCCGCCATGCGGGCGGCGAGCCCCGCCACATTCCCGGTGCCGATGGCCGGACTGCTGTCCATGAGCTTGTCGATTGGCTCTCACGGATCGAGGGTCCCGTGTTCGTTCCCGAGGCGAACGGCCTGGCCACCCTCGCAGGCCACGAGCCAGGTCCCCACGACTTCGCCATCAGCGAGGTCGTATTCGAACATGGTCTGAAGCATGTCTCGGCGGCTGCTCTCCTGGGGCAGGAGTACGACGTGCTGGTTCTGGGTCCGGACACCCATCCGAAGATCCGCGAGGCGTGCCTGACGGCCTACCGAATGGCGCCTCCCGGTGCCCAACCCCCGCACCCAGTGACCCATCTGGTCGGCGTCCGGCGCCATGCCCTCGCCGAAGTGCTGGTGCCGAGGAACCGGACGGTCCATCTGCCGTCCTGGCAAGAACCCTAGAAGAGCCAGGAAATACCGCACCCACAGCGAGGGGTCCACGTCGTCCTGGTGGATGGAGACCAGAGAAACACGGGCCCGGAGGATCCTGCACGCCGCCATCGGTGTCGGTGCGGACGGCCTCCGGACCGTTGTGGAAAACGTCGGCAGCGCCCACTCGGCCCTGGAATCGGGGCAGCGCGGACTCACCGAGGCCCTGGAGGGCCGGCCGAAGCCGCGCGAGGGAGCACGTGCCGTGTTCGATCCTGCCGCCTGGCAGCGCCGTGAAGAGCAATGGTCCGCCCTGGACAAGGCAGGCTGGAGGGTCCTGTGTGACGGGCTGCCCGGTTATCCCGCCGCCCTTGTCGGCATCCCCGAGGCACCGCCGCTGCTCTACTCGCTGGGAAAGGTCCAGGACTTCGCGAACACGGCCGCCGTCGCCATTGTCGGCAGCCGGGGCGCATCCGAGTACGGCACCGACCAGGCGCGCAAGTTCGGCCGCGCGCTTGCAGAGGATGGCGTGTGCGTGGTGAGCGGCTTGGCCAGAGGCGTGGACGAGGCAGCCCACCGGGGTGCCATCGCCGGCGGCGGCCCCACCATCGGCGTCCTGGGGTGCGGGCCGGACGGGAAACAGGCGACCACCCGTCTGGCAGGCGCCGTACGGCCGTTTGGGGCTCTTTTGAGCGAGTTTCCGCCCGGAACGAATTCCTCCCGCTGGACGTTCCCCCGACGCAACCGGATCGTGTCGGGCCTCTCGCTGGGGGTGCTGATCGTCCAGGCAGCTCCCCGGAGCGGGACCCTGATCACCGCAGGATGGGCCCTGGACCAGGGCCGGGAGGTCCTGGTCCTGCCGGGCCGTGTGGACCACCCCCTGTCGCTCGGGGGGCTGGCTCTGCTGGCAGAAGGGGCTCAGCCGGTCATCTCGGCCACCGACCTGATGGCCCGCTTGGGGCTGGTCACCAGCAAGGGCCTGCCGCAGCCTGGACAAGCGCTTGGCAACGGCGTCGCGGCAGCGGTGGTCGGCTGTCTGGCGGGGGACCCGGGCACCCTGGGCGATGTGTGCCGGCGAATCGGCCTACCGCCGGAAACAGCCATGGACCAGCTGGTGCGGCTGGAAATGAGGGGCATGGTGATCCGCGGACCGGGCGGGCTCTACCGGCCGGCCTGACGCCCTGTGGAGAACCTGTGGAAAAGGCCGGGATCAGGGGAGGAGCAGGTGGCACATGGCCACCACGCCTGCCACCAGGGCGATGCAGCCAAGATAGGTGGCAGCCCGCTTGCCGGTTGCCCGCCAGAGGTCCGTGTCTTCATCGCTGCCGTAGGCTGCGAGTACGGCCGCAATGCCAGCGACGAGACCCACCACAAGCAGGCAGTAGAGGATCACGATTGCCTCGCAATCCGGCCCGCGTCCAGCATGGCCAATACCGTCATCAGGCCCGCCACCGAGCAGAACAGGACTCCGGCGTCATAGCGGAATGTGATTGACGCCGGATGGAGGGGACCGCCGAGTGCCTGGGCCGCCAGGGCGGGACCTCCGTTCAGGATCTGGGCCAGGAAGGCATAGGGATGGCGGACCCGGTCGACGCCGGCTCCGCCGGTCAGCAGGAGGCCGGAGATGAAGAGTGCGCCGATCCAACCGCCGAACCACCAGGCGCGTCGGGTGCGGCCCAACAGGGCGTGGCCCAGGCCCGGCAGCACCCAGGAACCCATGACGGCACGCAGGCACCGGCCCGCATGGGCGCCGCTGGCCAGGGCGTGTGCATCCGCCGCGCACATCAGGGCAAGGATGCCCCCGATGGAGCCCAGCATCAGTGCCGCGCCCTGGTGGGGATGGCCCTGCGGGATCCAGAGATGCGGAGCCGACCACCACGAGGTCGCGAAGTAGACCGGGCCCAACGCGAACGCCTCCGGGAGGACGGCGCGGATCCGCAGCGTGGACGTGCCCATGACCGGCCCCAGGGACAGGAGGCTGCCGGCGCTCAGGGCCATCGCACCCAGGACGCTGCCCCACACGGCCGCCGCCCATCCTGCAGCCCGGACCGGATGCCCGCAGACCAGGTGGCCGGCACCGGGCACGGCGAGAGATCCCAGGACGGCGACGGCAGGGGCAGGCATGGTCCAGCCGAGGTTATCCTCACCCCCCATGGCGGTCCACGAGAGCACATTGCGGGTCCGGTACGGCGAGACCGACCAGGGTGGCGTCGTGTACCACGCCAACTACCTCACCTACTTCGAACAAGGACGCACCGAGTGGCTCCGGGACCACGGCATCGTCTACCGGGACCTGGAGGCAGGCGGCATCCGGCTGGCGGTCGTCCGCTCGGACGTCAGGCACCACGGCCCCGTCTGCTACGACCAGCTCCTCCTGGTCGCCACCCGCCTCGTCTCGGCCGGTCCCGCACGCATCGCCTTCGCCTACGAAATCCGGGCTGACGGGCATGAGGAGGTCCTCTGCTCCGGGTCCACGGAACTCGCCTGTCTGGACACGAATGGCCGGCCCCGTCGCCTGCCCGAATCGGTCGGCACCCTCCTGGCGGACGCATAACGCAAGTCGGTCGGTTATCGTGCCGGAAACCGGCCCTGCGGCCGTCCAATGCACACATGAAGAAGATCTGCCAGGGATTGCTGCTCCTGCTCGCCGCGCCCGCCTGCCAACTGATCCCCGGCGGCGAGGTGCTGCCCTTCCAGACCCCCTTCCCGGCAGCCGTGAAGGACCCCGATACTCCGGTCCGGCCATCGGCCGCACCGGTGGAAGAGGACACGACGCAGCCGGGGTTGGCCGAGGTCACCGGGCCGCCGGACCACATCGGCAGCGTGCTCGCCCAACTGGACAACTCCATCGGGACGTGGCAGCGGCTCATGCTGGCCGGCACCGTCGAATCCCGCGACACGGCCCGACTGATGGGCATCGACACGGTGCGCCTGGTCCGGCGCAACTACGAGGACATCATTACGCAGCTGGCCACGGGGCCCGTATCCAACCGCCGCGTCGCAGCCGCCGCCCTCGGCTTCTCGGCCAAGGTGGAAGCGAAGGACGCCCTTCTGGCCGCGCTCGGCGATCCCGATGACGTTGTCGTCAGCCATTCCCTGCTCGGCCTCAGCCAACTGGCCGACCCCACCACACCGCTGGATCCGGTCCAATCACTGCTTCAGGCCCACCCGGACGGTGAGGTCCGTGCGAACGCGGCCCGTTGCGTGGTCCGGCTCACCCGGCGGGGAGCCCGCCATCCTGAACTTGAAGAGACCCTGCTCGGCGCCCTGCTGGACCCGGAGGGTGCAGTCCGCGTCCAGGTGATCGAGTCCCTTGCCCGACTGGGCTTCGTGGCTGCCACAGGACCGCTGATCGATGCACTGGACGACCCTCTGGCGCTGGTCCGCCAGGCGGCGCGGGTGGCCCTGACACGCCTGACCGGCCAGGACCACGGGCCGGATCCGGCGGCCTGGCCACAGCAGCGCTCCTGACCCCGCCGTGACCTGGGCGCTCCTCCTGACCGCGGCTCTCCTGGCCTTCCAGGAGCCGCAAGCCGCGGAGGTCGATGCCCGCGAGCGTGCCGTCCTGGCCCGCGGCGGAGCGGAGCGTCTTGCCCAGCTCGTGAACTGGCGAGCCAACGGCTCCCTTCGCTGGCCGGACCGTGAGTGGGAAGGCCGGCTGGACCTCACGGTGCGTGCACCGCTGAGGTTGCGCGCCCGGCAAAAGGCGGGTCCGGCGGTACAGATGCTGTACCTGGACGGGGACCGCGCATGGGAGGACGGCGGCAGCGGTCCGGTCCCCCTGCCGCCCCGCGAACGCGACCTGGTCGCCCTCCAGGCGACGCTCTGGTCTCTGCTGGCCTTTTTTCCGGGTCCGGACGTGGTCGTCGACGGGGCCGGCGTCTCTTGGACCGGGCCCCACCGGATCAGGATCACCCTGGACACGGCATCCGGGCTTCCCTCACGGCTCGATTTCTCGAGCCCCGCTCCGAAACGGACCGGCACCAGGTGGGAGATCCCCTCCTGGGCACTTGTGGACGGTCTCCGGCTGCCCGCCCGGGTCACCGCCAGTGCGCCCGGTGAGGCCGGAGCGCGCGTCCCCGTGTGGGACATGGAGTTCCTGCGTCACTGGAGCGCACTGCGGCTGCGACTCGACTTCTTTCTTCCACCTGCGGAACGGCGACGCTTCACGGAGGGCATGCAGGGCCTGGCCACCGGAATTCCGGACGAGCGCTTCGAGGAGATCCTGGCCGACCGTGGACCGGTCCTCCTGACCCGTCCTGCGGCGGTCGTTCTCGAGGTTCCTGTAGAGGAGGGGCGCTGGACCGAGGCCGAGGAGGCCCTTCAGGACTGGGCCCGCACGTCCGGTGCACCGCTGGGTGCAACCTCCGTCCTGGTCTTGGGTCCGGAAGGCACCCCCGTGGCGCTCCGGCGGCCCGCACGTTCAGGCGTAAGGGCTCCGCCGCAGGCCATCCTGCGGACCCTGCCTTCCTCGCGCTGCCAGGCGGCCGGCGGGCGTGGCGGCCCGCGTGATGTGGCGGCCACCCTGGCCAGGCTCCGCAAGCAGACCGGATCGGTGGGCAGGCAGGCACTGGTGCTGCGCAGGACCGGCGATCCGGTCGGCCCCTTCCTGCTCCTGTTGACTGAATTGCCGTGTCCCCCGGGCGGGACTGACGTCCCCAAATAGGGACACGGCAAGCGCAGGCAACCTCTCCAACACCCGCCAGGGGCAGGGCAGGCCCGGCACGGTCCTTGCTCAAGGACGGAGTCATGCCTTATTTCGCCTGCCTTCTCGCCGTTCTCCTCCTGGCTTCGTCGACTACGGCCCAAGGCCGCCGCGGTGGCTCGAAATCGGTTGTCAGCCGCACGTCCTCGACCACGTCGCAGGCTCGTTCGGTGTCGTCGTCGCCGCGTGCCGCAGCCCCGCGCGTGTCGACGCCTCGCGTGTCGACGCCTCGACGAGAGGCGGCGCCCCGGGTCAGGACCACCTCGCCCGTCGTTCGCCAAGCCCCTCGCACGACGTCCCGGGCTTCGACCGACGCGGGCCGTCTGCGTCAAAGCACCGGCAGCACCTCGGTCACCCCTGCCCGTTCCACGACCTACCGCGCCGCAGCGCCCGCGGCCTCTGACACCATGGCCGGCGCATATGCGCTCGGCCAAAGGACCGAATCCTCTGCCCAGGCGCGCCGTGAAACCGGCATGGCCCGGCTGCGCACCCTGCCCAGCGGCAACCTGCCCCGCATGTACGACGTCCCCCGGACACCCCGGGCGCCCATCCGGGACCTGGAAAGCGCCCGCAGCCGTGCGGGATCCATGCGCGATTCGTCCGCCGGCTGGTCATCCAGCAGCGCGGCCCAGGGGAGGTCCGCCATCAAGGATCTGGAGGAATGGCAGGGGTGGATGAAGCAGGCCCGCGCGGCGCTGGGCGGCGCCACCCAGACCGCGGGAGGTGCGCTCCTGGGCGGTTTCACCTGGGGCGTGCCGTGGACCATCCACCCCTGGGGAGGCCTCTGGTACAGCGGCTGGTCCTGGTGGTGGGGGTGGCATTGGAACTCCGTCTGGTACCCCTCTTTCCACCACTGGGGATGGCACGATCATCACCATCACCTATGGCACTACCCCCACGGCTACCACCACGACTGCGCCCAGGTCATCTACGTCACAGAGCCGGTCGAAGTCGTGGTCCAGGCCGCTGAACCCTTGAGCGTGGTCATCGATCCCGCCGCGGGCGCCGTGAACGGGACGGTCATCGCGGCCGGAGGCAGCGTGACCGCCGACCCCGTCGCTGCGGAGGCCTGGATCCGTCTCGGCGACCGGCATTTCAGGGCCGGGTCCTACGCACGGGCTGCGGACGCGTATCTGCGGGCCCGTGACCTGGCACCGGAGGAGCCCGCCATCGAGCTGGTCCTGGCCGACGCCCTGTTCGCCCTTGGCGACTACCACTATGCGGCCCATTCGATCCGTTCAGCGGTCTCCCAGGACGGGTCCCTGCTGGACGGTCAGGTGGACAAGCGCGCCTTCTACGACGATGTGCGCGCGTTCGACGACCAGATGGACGTGCTGGAGGACTTCCTGCTGGACCATCCCCGTGACGCGGATGCGTGGACCGTGCTGGCGGTCAACCGGCTGTTCACCGGTGACGCCGACGGAGCAGTCCGTGCGGCCGCCAACGGGCTTGCTGTCACGCCGCATGAGCCCACCCTGGACCGGATCCGTGCCAAGGAAACGACCCGCTAGTCCACGTCCCGCGCACCGCCGGCGGCTTCGAAGAACAGGATCGCGGGCCTGAATCCGAAACGCGCCTCGTAGCGGCGCGAGACATGGGCCGCGAAGTCCTCCTCGGCACCACGACGCAGCAGGACGCCGACGCAGCCGGCAAACCCGGCACCGGTCAGACGGGCCCCGAGGACCCCGTCCACCTGGACCGACGCCTCCTGCAGCTCGTTGAGGGCCTCGGCGGAAACCTCGTAGAGGTCGCGGGAAGAGGCATGGGAGTCGCTGATCAGACGGCCGAATGCCTCCATGTCGCCTGCTTCGAGCAAAGGCGCCGCCTCGCGGCAGCGGGCCATTTCCGTCTGGACGTGTCGTGCGCGGCGCATGACCTCCGGGCGCAGGCGGCCATTGACCGCCTCCAGGTGGTCTGTGGTGACGTTCGCCAGGTGGGTCAGGTCCGGGTCGGTCTGCTGGAGCACTTCGAGGGCCTCGCGGCACTCCGCCACACGCTCCGCCAGCCGTCCGGCTGCCAGTTCGCGCGACGTGCCGCTGTCGGCGACGGCAAAGCACACATCTTCGGAGAGCGGCAAATGGACCATGCCGCCACCCTGGCAATCCAGGCGCAGCAGGCTGCCCTCCAGGGCCAGGGCCGAGGCAGTCTGGTCCATGCGCCCGCATGGCACCCCGACGAAGCCCCGTTCTGCCTCGAGGGCCAGCTCGACCAGGGTTGACCGGCCCAGTTCCTGGTCCCTCAGGCGCGTGGCCATCCAGGCGCAGCAGATTTCGATCGAGGCCGATGAGGACAGGCCCGCGCCGATCGGGATGTCGCCGGCGAAGCACAGGTCCAGTCCCGGCCCCTGCTCAAGCTCCTCCAGGCCGGCGAGCACCCCCTTGGGATAGTTCGCCCATCCGTCCTCCGCCACGCATCGCAAATCCGCCAGATCACCCTCGAACATCGGGTCCCTGTCCACGGACAGCAGCCGCACCCGGCGGTCATCGCGGAGCCGCCCCATGCCGTAGGTACCGCGCGGCACCGCGGCAGGAAAGACCACGCCGCCGTTGTAGTCCATGTGTGCTCCCAGGAGGTTCACGCGGCCGGGCGCGAAGGACACGCGGACCTCGCCGCCGGCGCCGAAGGCGCCCTCGAACGCGCGGGTGAGACGGGCCAGCGTGGACGGACAGGGAAAGTCCATGGGGGGTGCCGAATGCTATAGGCTGGCCAGCATGCAGGTGCGGCCACACGCTCTCCGGGTCGGCATTCTCGCCGTCTTGCTTGCGGCCTGCACCAGCGTGGACGTGGCCACCTCGGGGCCGGCCGGAGGAACCGTCCATACACGGTCCACCGCGTTGCGCTTCCTGTGGCGGGAATGGCCCACGCCCGCCCTCTCGCGCGCGCGCGAGGCGGCTTTCGACCTGAGGCTGGACGGCTACCGAACGACTCGGGTCCAGTCCTGGCCCGACGGCGGCCCTCTGGACGCGGTCCTGGGCCTGCTGTTCTTCCGGGTGGCCGAGGTCCACGGCGAGTACGGGATCTGAGGGGGCAGGCACGGTGATTCGGTCTGCACTGCCCGCCGAGGCCCAGCTTCTCGACTCGCTCGTCCTGGGCGCCTACGACGACGCCGGCCGGACCGCCGCACTGATTCACGGCCTGCGTGAGGAGGATCCGTCGTGGGATCCCGACCTGGTGCTGGTCCACGAAGAGGACGGGGAATTGCCCGACGCCTGCCTGGTGCTGCGGCCCCGGCAGATCATGCTGCGCGGCGTGGCTGTGCCTGTCGCCGTCGTCGCGGCGCTGGCCGTGCACCACGCAGCGCGTGGGCGTGGGCTGGCGAAGCAGCTGATGGACGAGGGGGCCGTTCGGGCTGCCGGCAAGGGCGGCCTTGCCCTCCTGGGGCTCGGCCCGTCCGCCATCGGTGCAGCCCTGGATTTCCACCCCGCATTCGGCCACTGCTCGCTCCGGCTGGCCCCCGACCAGGACCGCTGGACTGACCTGCCCGAGGTCCGGTGGCGTGCCCTCGAGTCCGACGACCTGGAGACCCTCTGCACGCTCCACCACGCCACAGCCCTACAGGCGGACGGGGCCGAACTGCGCCAGCCGGCGGCCCCGGACTGGGCGTCGGCGGACCCGCAAACCCACTCCGTGGTCCTCGACGGGCCGCGCGGACCAGAGGCCTACGTACGCTTCACGGTCCAGGACCAGATCGTGGCAGCCGATCCGGTCATCGGGTCAGCCCGGGCGGCCCACCACCTGGTGGCCTTTCTTTTCCAGGTGGTCGGCGAGCATCACCGGCAGGCTTGCGAGGTCAGGGCTCCCCTCGACCACCCGTTCACCCGCCACCTGGTGGCACATGGCGCAGTGGCGGAGACCCACGCGCTGATGGAGGCAGCACGCATGAGGGTCCTCGACCCCGCCGCCTTGGCGGAAACGCTGGCACCAGGCCGCGGCGCCGACGCCCTGGCAGGAGCCAACCTAGTACCCGTCGACATTCCCGGGCTGCTGACAGGCCAACGGCTGCCGCCCGCCGTCACCTTCGGGAGGTCGACCAAGGACGAGGCCCTGCTCGCCGCCTTTCCGCCCGGCCACCCCTGGTGGCCCCTGTCCCCGCTGTTCGACTCGGTCTGGCTCTAGACGGCGGGGAGCCGCACCTCGGCCACCGCGCCTCCGGCGGCGCCGTTGGCCAGCGTGATGGTCCCTCCCAGGTCTTCGACAATGCGGCGGCAGATGACCAGGCCCAGACCCGCACCGCCCGTCTTGGTGGAAAACTCCGGGTCGAACAGGCGGTCGCCGTGCCCCTCGGGCAAGCCCGGTCCGTTGTCCTCCACCTCGATGACCACCTCGGCTCCCGCTCCAGCGACCCGCACCGCAATGCGCCCACCCTGTCCCACTGCGGCGCAGGCATTGTCCACCAGGTTGATCAGGAGCCGCCGCATGTCGAGGGTCCTCGCCTCCACCGTCACCGCAGCGCTGTCCCATGAGATCTCGGCCTCTCTCTCTTTGGCCAGTCCCGCATAGAGACCCTTCAGGTCCGCGCACAAGGCCGCCAGGTCCACCTCTTCCAGCGCCGATCGGCTGCTTCCGGCGACGGCGGAGAAGTCGTCGGCAATGGCCTTGAGGGCCTCGATCTGGCTTGCCAGGGCGTGAATCGACTGGTCGAGCACCTCCTCCAGGCGTTCGGATCCGTCGCGGCGCGCCTTGCGGATCATGTGCACGGACAGCGCCATCGGTGTCAGGGGATTCTTGATCTCGTGGGCGACCTGGCGGGCCATTTCGCGCCAGGCGGCATCGCGCTCGGCGCTGAGCTCGCTGTCCCGGGCCGTTTCGATCTCGTCGGCCATAGCGTTGAAGGACCGGCCCAGATGACCGATCTCGTCGTCGGTGCAGCCCTCCACGCGCACTCCATGGGCCCCGCGCCCGAATTCCGTGGCAGCGCTCGCCAGAGCGCCCAGGGGGCGCGTGATGGTCCGGCTGAGCAGGAAGGCGCCTCCGGCCAGGGCGCCCAGCATCAGGGCTGACACACCGATCAGCCAGTTGCCGAGGACATGAACGGTTCGGAAGATGTCGTCGTCGTTGATGCCGATTCCGACCGTCCACCCGAACCCTCCCGCCTCACTGGCCGCGGTGCGGCGCCAGCCTGCATGCTTGCCGACCCCCTCGGGGAACTCGTAGTGCAGAACGCCCCATTCCTCCGCCTGCACCGCGTCACGCAGGAACCCCAGGCCCATGTCGCCCATGCGTGCTCCGTAGAGCGAGCGGTCCATGTGGCCCAGGATCGTGTCCCCATCCGCTCCGATGAGGCCTGCATAACCTGACGCGTAGGGGGGCTCGTCGCCTCCGCCGGTCAGGAGCCGGGCGAAGTACTCGCTCCGGACCGGGTCCAGGATGCCCTCCTGCACAGAGGCCCAGGGCATGAGGCGGATCCAGACGCCTGCGACAGTGCCTCCCAGGTGCACCGGTTGTGCGAATGTGACGAACTGTGACTCCGTGGCTTCGAGGCGGCTGTCCTGGCGGTCGGATCGCGCCTCACGACCCTCCATGACGTCTCCCCACCAGGGCTCCAGGGCGGCATCCAGCCCCTCCGGGACAGCGCCCGAGGAGGCCAGGATCCGCCCGGTCCGGTCTGCGGCCAGGATGACCGTTCCTTCCACCGACCTTGCTGAGGAAGCCCTCACCGCCTGCTCCAGCGCCAGGGCATCTCCCGCCCCCATGGCCCTGGCCACCGCAGGGTCCGCTGCGGCCCCGCGGGCAGCACGCACCTGCTCGACGACCAGAAGGTCGATCTTGTCGGCCACGTCCGCCGCCTTGCTCTTCAGGAAGTAGCGAACGATGTCGCCGCTGACGCGCTCCTTCATCTCGGAATGGAGCCAGACGGTCAGCGCCAGGAACGGGACGACCACGCAGAGGACAGCGGCGGCGACGAGCCGGCCGCCGATGGAGGTGGGAGTGAGGGATCGATCAGCCACGTTGCCGTTTGTGAGGCCGGGCGATATCACCACCGGCATGGTGGGAATCTTTCGAGCGTTCGTTCAGGCCTCCTGGGTGATCCTAGCGTTCGCCGTTTGGAGAGGCGCCGTCGCTTTGGGCGGGCACGAGAGCCATGAGCACCTCATGTCTGGCATCACGGCAGCCGTATTCCTGGCCCTGACCCACAGTCTGCCGTTCATTTACTTCCTGGGCACCTGGAAGGCGATCGAGGCCGCTGTGGAGAACGGCGGCCTGCCGCAGTCGGACTACGACAACGCGAACGCTGCCAAGCGGCGATCCATTTTCGCGGGCCACACGGTCATCACCTTCATGACGGCATCCGCCGTCCTGGGCGGCGTGGCGGGGGCCCGAGGCGGCATCTGGACGTTCATCCACCCGTGCGTGGTGATCGTCACCCTGGTCATGCACGCCGTGGCGGTGGGCAAGGTCTCGGAGGGGCTCGCCGTCGTAGGGGAAATCCTGGGCCGGTTGAACGAGAAGGCCGTGAAGGGGGAACTGCGGCCGATCGAAACGGTCGAACCGAGCAGGCGCCGCAAGCTGATGGCGGCGCAGGCGGTGGTCTGGTCGCCCTTTCTCTACATGAACGGCATCGTCAACCATGACCTGGCTGGCGGTCCCTGGGACTGGCGCCTGTTCGCAGCTGTCTCGGGCCTGGCCCTCGTCTGGGGCCTGCGCCGCTAGGTCAGGGCTGGAGGGCCCTCAGCCGGTCGGCCACGTCTGCGTAGAACGGGGCGCCTGCCAGGATTTCCAGGTAGAGAGCCCGGGCCGAGGCGGTGTTTCCATGGCGCTCCGCGTCAAGCGCACGCCGATACAGAACAGTCATCTCGTCGCAGACAGCGCGCAGCACGTCGGCCCTGGCGATGGCGTCCTTGTAGTGGCCGGATCGCTCGATGAGCCCCTCGTAGAGCGCCAGGGCCTTCTCGACATCGCGCCGCCGCGCCAGGTCCCGCGCCCGTTCGTATTCCAGACCGTCCTGCTCGATCCGGATCCGCTCCTCCAGTTGTTCGATCGCGTCGGACTGACGCACGCCGCGCAACCGGGCCACCGCGAGGGCCTCGCGGGCAGCCGACAGGTCCCCGCCCTCCAGTGCTCGTTGGGCGGCACGCAGGTGTTCGGCACTGGCATCCTCGTCCTCCGCCTCGCTCACCAGCCGATCGATCGACTCCGTCTCCGGCGACAGGTCACGCGCCAGTTGGGTCGCCTGTCGAGCGGCGCCCCACAGGGATGCCTCCGCCAACTCGTCCGAAAGGAGCAGTCGGCGCTGGGCCAGTTCCATTCGAACCAGGTCAAGCTGACGCTGGGCGTCGGGGTAGCCCGGATCGTCAGCCAGGGCCGCCTCCAGGTGGGCGGCCGCCTCGTGCCAGCGATCCTCGGAAGCATCGAGCAGGGCCTGCCCGAACGCTCGGTCCGCGGAGGCCCGCCGGTCGGACAGCCAGCCGTCGATGGAGTCGCGCAGCCGCGTGGCCGCCGCATGCCCCGGACTCACCTCCAGAGCGCGGGATGCCAGGTCGCTGGCGTTCCGGTGGCGGAAGGCATCCAGTTCTGCTTCGGCCTCCTGCACCCACAGGTCGGCTCGAGCGTCCTGGATCTTGCCGATCCAGGCATCCAGGACCGGATCCACTGTTGAGCCGGACCGGGCGCCTTCGACCCAGGCCAAGGCCTCGTCGAGGCGGCCCCTGAACACCAGGTCACGGGCGTGGTCCATTCGCTCCGCCTTCGTAAGGTCCTGGGTGCCGACGCCGACCGGTTCCGGCACGTGCGGTGAAAAGGTGCAAGCGGCGAGGACCAGCGTGGGCAGGACGAGGGCGCGCATCAGGTGTTCGACTCCCTAGGCGGAGGCTTCCTTCCCGCCGGGGGCCGGCAGAGTGTATCGACGGCCGCCCCCCCCACCCCAGGGTCCGTCACCGGTCCAAAGCGCGGCGACGCCGGAGGCGGCCACCACCAGCGGCGCCCAGCAAGCGGTCATCGGATCCAGGGTCCCCCTCGAGGCCAGGTCCCGCAGCACGAAATCCGCAGCGAAGTAGACGCAGCCGCCGAGCAGGGCAGCCAGGACCGCCTCCGCGCCGGGGCGGCCAGAGGTGCGCAGAACCAGGGGGAGGGCCAGCAGGGGAAGCAGCAGCGCCGAAAGCGGGAAGGTCATCAGGAAGTGACGCTGTGCGGTGAGCCGCAGGTCGCCGGGGTTGTTCAGGCCCAGGCGTCGGATGTCGGCGGTCCCCAGCAGAAGCGGGTCGGAGCGCAGTCGATGCGCCAGCAAGGCGTCCCGCGGCTCGAAGCCCCGCAGGCTCTCGATCGCCAGGTCCACGACCTCCCCGTCCGGGCGGCGCAGCCCCATGCGTCCGCCGGTCAGGTCCAGCAGCCAGCCGCCCTGCCCGTCGCGCCGGAACGCCGCCCGGGTCGCAGCCAGGTCGCGGACGCCGTCCTCGTCGCGACGGACTCCTTCCAGCCCCTCCGCCATTCGCCGCTGCGGGAAATAGGACGCAAACCTCAGGACCACTTCCGGCGGATGCCGCAGCCACAGGTCGCGGATTTCCGGCTCCTCGCTGTGGTCGAAAAGCAGGGCCTCCAGGGACAGCGTCTCCTCGGACAGCCGGTCGCCCGCCACATCCCGCACCCCGATCATGAGCGCCGCCGTGGCCGCGCAAAGCACCACCACCGGCGCCATCAGGCGCCGCCAAGAGATGCCGGACATGAGGGCGGGCACGTATTCGCCTGCCCGCACCAGCCTCAGACCCGTTCCCACCACCGCCAGGACACCGATGAACGGCGCTGTCTGGAGAAAGACGCGGGGCACCTGGGCGAGGAGCCAGCGCCCTGCCAGTGCAGCCAGGTCTGCACCGTCCAGTCCGAGAGCCGGACCCGCCTCAATAATCTCGTCCACCTTGCCGGCGGTCGACACCAGCAGGGTCAGCCCCACCACGCCGGCGAACGCCGTCACCCAGCAGCCCAGGAACTGGGCCGCCACATACCGGTCCAGCCGCCGGACGATCACCGCACCAGGCCTCTTCTCAACGCCGCAGCTCCCAGCACCGCCGTCACCGCATCGGGCAGCCATGCGGCGCCTGCGGGCGGCAGGACCCCGGACCGGGCCAGGCCCTTCTCGGTGAAGGTGAGAGGCAGGAACACCAGCAGGACCACCCCGAAGGCGGAGGCCATGGCGGCCATGCGATTGCCCCGCCTGAGCCAAACCCCCATGCCCACCCCCAGCAGGGCGAACGGCAGACCGGCAGCGGCGAGGGCCCACCGACGGTGGATCTCATGCCACCAGGCCGCTTTGTCGCCGGGCCAGTCCGCCGCAATGCGCGTCAAGAGCTCCCGCGTGGGTGCGTCCTTGGGTCGGCGCGCCGAGGGAGCCCCGCCGCCCGTAAGTGTCTCGTAGGGAATGCGGGCGGTGAAGTCCGCAGCTTCGAGCCACCCGCCCGACCCCGCCATCACCGCGCGTTCCATCCGGATCACGGCGCCCGTCTCGTCCCAGCCGACGCTGGCCGACCGAGCCGAGACCCGCATCCGATCCTGCGGGTCCACATCGGCGCCTGACACCACGATGAGAGGCTGCTGGAAGACACCGTCGGGCGCCCTCGATTCCCAGGTCATGAAGAACGAGCCCAGGCCCACAGCGGTCACCCCGGCATGGGCCCCGGAGAGGGCCTGCACACCCAGCTGGCGGCGGATCTCATGCGTCCGCGCCTTCAGGCCAGGCTCGAAGTCGTCCAGGATCCAGCGGTCGACGACGCCCACACCCAATGCCACGAGCACCGCCGGAAGAACCAGGGCCGTTGCCGACAGGCCTGAGGTCCTCATCGCTGTCCACTCCCCCGACGCGCTCAGGCGACCATATGTCTGCACCGTCGCGACCAGGAGGGACAGCGGCAGAAGGTACGGCAGCGCTCCCGCCGCCAGCCAGGGCAGGAGCACAAGGATGGCGCCGCCTCCGGCTCCCTGGGTCTTGTGAGACGCACTGACGGCGGCGCCCACCAACACCAGGAAGGACAGGGAGACCGCCGTCAGCAGGAAGTGGGCCAGGACCTCCTTCAGGATGTGCCTCTGGAAAAGCGACACGGGGCCGGATCCTACTAGGATCGCGCGGTCACCCATGGCCCGATCCCCGAAACCCCTCAAGCACTTGGCGCAGGCCGTCGCGGCGCGTCTGTTCCTGACGCCCGCGGCATGGATGCCGGCCCGGTGGAGCCGCGCGCTGTGTTCCTGGATGGCGCGGCGGCTCCTGGGGCGCCGCTTCGGGCCATTGATTCGGTCCCAGATGGCCACGGCCCTGGACATGGACACGGATGAGATACGGAGGCTCGCCGATCGGTCCCTGGCCCACCTGGGCCTGTTCGTGGCGGACGGTGCCCGCAGCGTCCTGGGGCGGCGCGAGTCGCTGCTGGAATCGGTTGATGCCGCGGAGGCCATGGTGAAGATCCGCGCGGCACTGGAGGCGAACCCCCGGGGCCTGATCCACATTGCCGCCCACCTGGGCAACTGGGAACTGATCCCTCAGGTCGTCGGGAGGGCCGGCATTCCCTATGCCGTGGTCGGCCGCCGGACCGTGAACCCCTGGCTCTACCGGCTGGTGGAAAAGGGCCGGACCACCAACGGTGTGGCCGCCTTCGACCAGGACGCGAATGTCCGGACCCTGATCCGCCACCTGCGGGGCGGCGGCGTCCTGGGCCTGGTGATCGACCAGGACGTCGCGCGCCTGCCGGGAGAGTTCATCGACTTCCTGGGCACGCCCGCGTGGACCGTGTCCTCGCCGGCCCGCATCGCAGCGGCAGCCCGGGTGCCCCTGCAACCGGTGTGGTGCACCTGGGAGGACGGGGGCTGGGTCATGCATGCCGGCGACCCCATCCCGCCGCCGCACTCCTCCGATCCTGCGGACATCACAGCCGCGCTGACCTCCTACAACGACTTCATTTCCGACCTCGTGAGGCGCCACCCCGAGCAGTGGGTCTGGATCCACAAGCGGTGGGAGACGACGCCGGAGAAGGCGGCACGCATCCACGGCCCGCCGGCCGGCCCTACTGCAGCGGCCACGCCGGGTCCTTCATGCTGACCCGGCCCATCCCGAAATTCTGGGTCCAGGTGCCGCCGACCGCCCCGGAGCCCATCTCGCGGTGGCCCTCCATCAGGATGTTCCGATGGTGGCCGCTCGAGGTCAGCCACGACGCGTGGGCGCTCGCGGCGCCGCCTCCCCGGTAGATGTTCTCGCTGATGCCGGCCGTGTAGCCCTCGGCCGCCATCCGCTGGCCCGGCGACTCGAGGCCCGGGGTCGGGGAGGTGTGGGCGAAGTAGCCCAGGTTGGCCATTTCCGCCGAGTGCTTGCGCGCCGCCTGCTGCAGGGGCTCCACGAGCGCCAGCGCCCTGCGTCCCATCATGATCCGGTAGGCGTTGGTGATCCCGACCTGGCGCTTCTCGTCGGACTTCGCGGTGGTCTCCACCGCTGCGTTGTGGATCGCTACGCGGCCGTTGTGACGGATGCGCCCCGCTTCCTCCGCATTCCATGCAAAGGAGGCCAGGGTCAGGGACCGTGTGGACACTCCCACCGCCAGGACCCAGGCAAGGCCAGGCGCGGGCTCCACCGTCTCGCCCAGCTGCCGAAGGTGATCCAGGGCCCAGCGGTACTCGGTGGCCATGTCCCGAAAGGCGCCCGAAACCGGTACCCGGAGGGTGTCCCCCCAGATCTCCTCCACAGCCCGGCGCAGCTCGTCCACCTCCTGCTGCACGGGCCAGTAATTGCGAGCCGTCTCGGGGGCCACCTCGGGCGGCCGGTAGGGATAGAAATAACGCTGCTCGTCGAAGATCAGTCCCAGCGCCGCCTCGCGGGCCACGTCGAGCCGTCGACGCTGCTCCGCCAGGGCCGCCACCCGGCCGCCGGCTGACGACTCCCGGATCCGGTTCTCGACATTTGCGACCAGGCGATGCAGCGAGGCCGCCAGGGGCTCGACCGCGTCGATGCCCTCCTCTATCAGGTCGTCGAACGCCGCCGTCCGCTCGGTGTGGGTTCCTGTCTCGATCGCCTGCGACAGCAGCGCCAGCCTCTCCAGGTAGGCATCGCTGAACTGCTGGCGACGCGTGATCCAGCGTCCGTGGGCCGGTGACCACACGTAGCCGTCCGGCGGCGGGACCTCTCCACGCGCCCTGCCCAGGATGGCCCACAGGACTGGGTCGCGCACACCTGCCTGGAGCGCGTCCCTCAGCCTGGCCTCCCCGATGGCGGGCCGATCCTCGCGGAAGGCGATGACGGCCGCCCCCAACAGGCCCTCATGGTCAAGCTCGGCCCTCATCAGGGTCCCGTCCAATGACCGTCCTTCCACCTCCCGCCAGGCTACGCGCTCCGTCTGGCCGGGCCGGTCCGGGACCGACAGCAGCAGGGTATGGCCGTCGGCAGACAGGGGATCCACGCTGCGGCCGTCCGTGAGAAGCACCCCGCGGTGGCGGAAGGGAGACAGGGTGACCGCCCGGCCCGCACCCCTCAGTGCCAGGTGCGCCAGGCGCGCATCGTCCGCAAGGCCCGCCAGGCGGCCCTTGAGGACCGCGTCCGTGTAGACGTCCTCCAGGGCGCGCAGGTAGAAGTCGCGAGCGGCCGCGAATTCGCGCCGCGCCTCCGCGTTGCTGGCCTGGAGGACAAGGTCCTCGTCCATCGGAGCCAGGACGGCGGGCAGGAGGGCCAGGAGGACGGGGCTCAAACAGTTCATCATCGGGAGGATCGAGCCTGCTGGACGTGCGGGCTCAGTTGGTTGCGGCCGGTCACCGACCGACCGAGAGCAACGGCGCGACGGACCTCGTTTTCGAGCTCCCGCACGTTGCCGGGCCAAGGATACGCGGCCAAGGCCGAGAGCGCGTCGTCGCTGAACGCCGTGGTGCCCTCGCCGGCCTCTCCGCACTTGGCAAGGAAATGGTCGACCAGCAGGGCGAGGTCGCCGTCCCGCTCGCTGAGGGGCGGCAAGGTGAGGTTGACCACGTTGAGACGGTAGTAGAGGTCCTCGCGAAAGGAGCCCTCGGCCAGCATGGCGTCGAGATCGCGGTTGGTGGCGGCCACGATGCGCACGTCCACCTTGGCAACGCTGTTGCCGCCCACCGGCCTCACCTCCCCTTCCTGCAGCACACGAAGCAGCTTCACCTGCAGCATCGGTGACATCTCGCCGATCTCGTCGAGGAAGATCGTCCCCTGATGGGCCTCCACGAAGCGACCCTTGCGGTCCGCTACTGCGCCGGTGAAAGCGCCACGCACATGGCCGAACAACTCGCTCTCCAGGAGCGTCTCGGGAATGGCGGCGCAGTTGGTTGCGATGAACGGGCCTTTGGCGCGGGCGCCGCCCTGGTGCAGTGCGATTGCAACCAGCTCCTTGCCGGTCCCAGTGGCGCCCTGGATGAGGACGGTGATGTCAGTCTCGACGATGCGCTCGAGAGCCGCGTAGACCTCTGCCATGACGGGGCTGGTGCCGATCATGCCGAAGCGGCCGGATTCCCCATCGGAAACGCCGCCGTCGGCGCTGCCCAGGCAGTCGGCCACCGCGTCCAGCAGCAGCCCCCGCTCGCCGGCCTCCTCGGCCGCATCCAGAAGCTCCCGGAACCGCTTCGCCCAGCCGCTCACGAGGACCCTTCCAGGGGCCGCAGGCCCGCGTATTCCAGCAGCAGCGTGCGCTCGCCCGCGCGCGGGAACACCACCTGGGCCCGTTGGTTGCGCCCCGACCCGGAAACCAGGCGCACAGTTCCGACCCCGAACGTGGGGTGTTCGACCTTGGTGCCTGCGCGAACCCAGGAGTCGCCGGCAGGCTCGTCGAAGGGGCTGTCCACCGCGTCCCACGCCGGCGCCGGCCGGCTCGACGCCGCCGCAGGGATCTCGTCCAGGAAACGCGACCGCAATCGCCAGGAGAACTCGCCGTACTGCGATCGCCGCTGGGCGTGGGTCAGTATGAGCCGCTGCTGCGCCCGGGTCATGCCCACATAGAGAAGCCGACGTTCCTCCTCGACGCCCGCCTCGCCCTCCTCCTCCTCGGTCCTGGAGTGGGGCAGCAGGCCCTCTTCGCAACCGGTCACCACGACGCAGGGGAACTCGAGTCCCTTGGCCGTGTGAAGCGTCATCAGGTGGACCCGGTCGGAGTCGTCCTCCAGGGCGTCCACGTCGGCAAGCAGGGCCACCTCTTCGAGGAAGCCGCGCAGGCCCACCTCCGAGCGGTCGCGCTCGGTGGCGAAGACCTGCAGCTCGCGCAGGTTCTCGAGCCGGTCCTCGGGATTGTCCATCTTGTCCAGATAGGCCTCGAACCCCGTCTCGGTCACGATTCTTCCGATCAGGTCGGCCACAGGCATGCCGTCGGAGGCGTCGCGGGCCAGGATCGCGACCCGTCCGGAAAAGGCCTCGACCCGGCGGCGCGCCGCGGCCCCCAGGCCCTCCACCTGGTCGACCTGGCCAAACGCCTCAAGGAGGCCGAGTCCGCGTTCGCGGGCAAACGAGGTCAGGACCGTCTGAGTCTTGGCCCCGATGCCGCACGGAGGCGCACCCAGGACCCGCAGAAGGCTCTCCTCGTCGCGCGTGTTCACCACCAGCCGCAGCCACGCGATCATGTCGCGCACCTCCGTGCGCTCGAAGAACTCGGTACCGCCCACCACCTCGTAGGGGATCCGGGCCTCGGCCAGGGCGCGCTCGATCGCGCGCTGCAGGAAGTTGGTCCGATAGAAGACGGCCACACCTCCCGCCCGGCCGCCGTCCGCGATCCAGCCGCGCACCTGGCCGACGATCTCGCGGGCCTCCTCGCGCTCGTCACCCACCGACTCCACATGGACCTGGTCGCCCTCCTCGCCCTCGGTCCAGAGCCGCTTGGCCTTGCGCTCGGTGTTGTTCTCGATCAGCGACTCGGCAGCCGCCAGGATCGATGGCGTGGATCGGTAGTTGCGCTCCAGGGTCAGAGTGGCGGCCCCCGGGAAATCCTCCTCGAAGTTCAGGATGTTGCCGATGTCAGCGCCGCGCCAGCGGTAGATGGACTGGTCGGGATCGCCTACTGCCGTAACGTTGCCATGCGCGGCCGCCAGCGCTCGGGTGATCCGGTACTGCAGCGGGTTGGTGTCCTGGTATTCGTCCACCAGCAAGTGCTGGAACCGCTGGGCCCAGGACTCGCCGCGCTGGCCCTCCAGCAGCGCCACCGCCTCGATCAGCAGGTCGTCGAAATCAAGAAGGTTCGAGCGACGCAGGTGCTCCTCGTAGGCGGTGTAGACCTTCAGGTAGACCTCCTCGATCCAGTCGTCGGGACTCAGCGTCGCCGGAGCCCGGCCCTTGGTCTTCCACTGTCCGATGAACGACGCCGCATCTGCGGGCCGGAACACGGACGGGTCCCGGTCCTGATCCTTGAGGATCCGCTTGACCGCCCGGCGGCGGTCCGCGGTGTCGGCGATCGAGAATTCGGTGTCGCGGGGTGCCGGCGGCCCCTCGATCCGCAGCAGCCGAGCGCAGAACGAGTGGAAGGTCATGACCCAGGCGCGGCTGTCGAGGCCCACCCGGTCCTTCATCTCGCGGGCCGCCTTGTTGGTGAAGGTGACCGCCAGGATGCGTTCGGGATCGATGCCCCGGTCGCGCACCAGGTGCCCCACCCTGCGGGTCAGCACGCGGGTCTTGCCGGTGCCGGCGCCAGCATGGATCAGGAGCGGTCCGTCCCCGTGCAGGACGGCTTCCCGCTGCGCGTCGTTGAGGTCGTCGAGGAGAGGGTCCAAGGGGGCCATCCTACCCCCGCCGCCCACCGGCCCTAGTCGACGCTGGGCAGGTCGATGCCGGCGGCGCGGGCGCAGTCGAGAGCCTCCTCGTAGCCCGCGTCCGCGTGGCGCGCGACCCCGATGCCGGGGTCGTTGGTCAGCACCGCCTCGATGCGGACGTCCATCTCCTCGCTGCCGTCGCAGACCAGGACCTGGCCCGAGTGCTGCGCGTAGCCGATGCCCACACCCCCGCCGTGGTGCATGGAGACCCAGGACGCGCCCGAGGCAACCGCCAGCATGCCGTTGAGGAGCGGCCAGTCGGCCACCGCGTCGCTGCCGTCCTTCATGGCTTCGGTCTCGCGGTGCGGGCTCGCCACGCTGCCGCAGTCCAGGTGGTCGCGGCCGATCACGATCGGCGCCGACACGCGCCCCTCGCGGACCAGGGCGTTGAAGGCCAGCCCGGCCCGGTGGCGCTCACCGTATCCGAGCCAGCAGATCCGGCTAGGCAGCCCCTGGAAGGCGATCCGCTCGCCTGCCATCCGGATCCAGCGGCACAGCGCTTCGCGTTCGGGGAACAGCTCCAGGATCACGCGGTCGGTCTCGGCGATGTCGTCCGGGTCGCCTGACAGAGCCACCCAGCGGAACGGGCCCTGCCCCTCGCAGAACAGCGGCCGGATGTATGCAGGCACGAAGCCGGGAAAATCGAACGCGTTCTCCACGCCGGCCTCCTCCTTCGCAAAGGCACGCAGGTTGTTGCCGTAGTCGAAGGTCTCCGCGCCGCGGGACTGGAGCTCCAGCATGAGCTCCACATGGCGTCCCATGGTCCGGAACGACTCGCGCTGGTAGGCGTCTGCGTCAGCCGCGCGCAACGCTACCGCCTCTTCGAAGGTGCACCCGTCGGGCACGTAGCCGCCCAGCGGGTCGTGGGCCGATGTCTGGTCGGTCAGGACCTCGGGTGTGAGGTCGCGGTCCACCAGGGCGCCCAGCAGCTCCGTGGCGTTGCAGCAGACACCGATCGACACCGCCTCACCGTCCTCGCGAGCCACCGTCGCCCGGTCGATGGCCTCCTCCACGCTCGGCGCGCACTCGTCCAGATAGCGCGTCCTGAGGCGGAAGTCGATGCGAGCCTGCTCGACGTCGGCGATCAGGCAGGTGCCGCCGTTCATGGTCACCGCCAGGGGCTGCGCTCCGCCCATGCCCCCCAGCCCCGCGGTCACCGTCAGCGTGCCCGCCAGGCCGCCCGCGAAGCGCTTCTCGGCCACCGCGGCCAGCGTCTCGTAGGTGCCCTGCAGGATCCCCTGGGTGCCGATGTAGATCCACGAGCCTGCCGTCATCTGGCCATACATCATCAGGCCGGCCGCCTCCAGGTCGCGGAAGTGCTCCCAGTTCGCCCACCTGCCCACCAGGTTCGAGTTGGCGATCAGGACCTTGGGCGCCCCGAGGCGGGTCCGGAACACCGCCACCGGCTTGCCCGACTGGACCAGCATCGTCTCGTCGGGCTGCAGTCTCTGCAGGGTCTCGACGATGGACGCCGCCGCCTCCCAGTTGCGGGCCGCCCGTCCGGTGCCGCCGTAGACAACCAGGTCCTCGGGCCGCTCCCCCACCTCGGCATCGAGGTTGTTCAGGAACATGCGCAGCGCCGCCTCGGCGTGCCAGTCCTTGCAGTGCAGATCGGGCCCGTGGGGCGCCTTCTGCGGTCCGGGCGTGATCTGGAGGGTGGGCATGGGGCGTCGCCCGCATACACGGCGCGCGGGCGACGGCATGCTAACGGGACGGCGCTAGGGAATCGCCACGGACGCAGCGTTGCTGAAGGCTGCCGTGCCCGACGCCACGCTCCCCGCAAGGGCCTGGAAGATCGCCGTCCTTGCTTCCTGCGATATAGGCGTGGTCGTGATCCACCGCGGAGACCGCCTGCGAGATGTTGCCCGGCTCCGTGTACTGGACGAACCAGCCGGTCTGCTGGGCGGCGAGGGGTGATTGGACGGCAAGGCACGCGGCGGCGAGCGCCGCGGCCGCTTTCAAGTCGCGCATGGGCGCCCTCCTCCTGGATGAGTCGCTCACAACTGCTGCGATTGGTACGGAGCAAACCCTCCGAATGTTCCCTATTCGTGCTCTAGGGGGACAGCGGGCCGCAGGCAGCATCGGCGGCGGTGGCGAGTTCGCCAGCGGTGACGGCCGCGCGCAATGCGGCCACGTCCTGCGTGAGATCTCGGTCGGCCATGAGCGCCCTGGCGCGACGGCGGACCGCCTTGCGGACCGCCTCGGCGCCGGCACCCGGCACCGCACGGCGGCGCCCGATCTTCGGCGGGACCAGGTCCAGCGCCTGGGCGGCGCAAAGGGCTTCCAGGGCCACCACGCCCTCGACATCACCCAGTGTCTTTTCCAGCCGCGCCGCCGCAGCAGTAGCCATCGGTACGTGGTCCTCCTGGTCGGCGCCGGTGGGGATCGAGTGGACGCTCATCGGCGCCGCCGCGTGCCTCACCTCCGCCGCCAGGGCGGCCGCGTGGGTCTGGAGCAGCATGTAGCCGGAGTTCAGGCCGCCCGGGGGCGCCAGGTGCTCAGGCATGCCCGAGCGTTTGCCGTCGGTCAGCAATGCGGTGCGCCTCTCGGAAATATTCGCCCAGGTGGCCAGGGCCAGGGCCAGCTGGTCCGCGGCCAGCGCCACCGGCATGCCGTGGAAGTTGCCGCCGCTGATCACGTCCCTTCCCGCAAGCAGCGGATTGTCGGTCACCGCATTCATCTCGCGCTCGACTGCTCGGCAGGCCTGGTCCAGCAGGTCCTTGGCCGCCCCGTGCACCTGGGGCATGCAACGGAGGCAGTACGGGTCCTGGACGCGGCCGCAGCCGGCGTGGGACGCCATGACCTCGCTGCCATCCAGGCAGGCCCGCAGGTTGGCCGCGGCGAGCGTGGTGCCCGGGTGGCCCCGCAGCGCGGCGATGCGGCGGTCGAAGGGCGCGCCGCTGCCCCGGTAGGCCTCGACCGAAAGAGCGCCGACCGCGTCGGCGGTCACGGAAAGCGACCGTGCCCTCAGACACGCGGCGGCGGCCAGCGCGGTCGAGATCTGGGTGCCGTTCAGCAGCGCCAGGCCCTCCTTGGCGTCGAGCACCAGCGGTGAGACCCCCGCCTTCTTGAGCGCCGACGCTCCGTCCATCTCGCGGCCGCGGAGCCGCGCCCGACCCTCGCCCACCAGGACAAGGGCCAGCGAGGCCAGCGGCGCCAGGTCCCCGCTGGCTCCGACGCTGCCCTGGCCGGGAACCACCGGGGTCACCCCCGCGTTCACGCAGGCCAACAGCCTGGCCACCACCACCGGCCGGACGCCCGAGGCGCCGCGGGACAGGGACTGGGCGCGCAGGACCATGGCCAGCCGCACCACATCGTCCGGCAGCGCCTCGCCCGATCCGCAGGCATGGGAGCGCAGCAGGTTGAGCTGCAGCTCGCGGATTCCGGCGCGCGGGATGCGCTGGTCGCACAGGCTGCCGAACCCGGTGTTGACGCCGTAGATCGGCTCGGGGCTCCGGAGGGCGGCTTTCAGACGCCGTGAGGAGGCCGCCACGGCCCGGGAGGCCGCCGCGGACAATGAGACGTGAAGCGGCTCGCCGGACATCACCAGTGCAGCCTGAGCCAGGCCCAAGCCCTTGCCGGTCAACTGGATGCGATTGCCCATGGCGCGGGATCCTAGTCCCTGGGGACGCCCAGCGGGACGTCCAGGACGTCCCGGGAGGGGATCGTCACGACGAAGCTCGCGCGGAGGGACCCCTGTCCGGCCACCACCTCATAGGAACCACGGGGCAGCCCCGTCGCTTCCCACATCCCGTCCCCGAGATCCAGGAGCGCCGCGCCAGGCAGACCCGGAAACCGGCCGTTGACCGGCACGTCACCACGCGCAAGCCGGATCCGGAGGGCACCTGCCTCGTCCGGTCGCTCCAGGGAGATCCGGAGCGGCTCGCCCGACCGGGGCCATGCCGCGGTCATGGGTCGATATCCGCCCGCCTCCACAGAGAACCCGCTGCCCAGGCCGCCCAGGATCCGGAACGCACCGTGCGCGTCGGTGAGCGTTGACCTCTCCGTGCCCGGCAGACGGACTGCCACCAGCGAGGCAGGGCCCAGGCTCGGCCCCAGCAACCGGTCCAGGACACGCCAGGGATCAATGCCCTCGACCCGGATGCGGGCACCCGCCACCGGCCGGCCGTCCATGTCGACCACGAGCCCCGCCACCCCATTGGTCGCCTCGAGGCGGAATTCCTGGAGGCCCGGAGGGCTGCTCGTGGACGTCACCACCTGCTGCGACTCGGGGCGCGCGGCTGCGGCAGGATGATCGAGAATCAGGGTCAGCCGGCGGAAGGTCGGCAGGCCGGTCACCTCCACCGTGTGGAGCGGCTTCACCGGGATGCGCGCAAAGCGCTCCCAGGGGACGGAGGGTGCGCGCAGGTCCGTGGGGAGGATCGTCAAGAGCGGCGGGCGTGAATCGCCGTCCGCCGCATGCCTCACCCGCACGGACACCGAAGCGCCCTCCTCGAGGCGGAAGGTGGCGGATTCTTCGTGCATCTCCGAGCCGGGCTCCACCGATAGACGTGTCTTGAGCCAGGCGTGGCCCGGCGCCCCCACCACCACCGTCTTGCGCCCCGGCACCACCCCAGCCAGTCGGAATCGCCCCTGTTCGTCTGTGACCGCGGAGAGGGCGTCGATCTCGACCACCGCGCCCTCCAGAGGCCTTCCGAACCGGTCCTGGACGAGGCCATCCACGACTGCGGGCATCCGCCAGCCCATGTCGAGGCGCTGCGGCCGGTCCTGCCCCACCGT
Source organism: uncultured Planctomycetales bacterium (assembly GCA_964653725.1). Lineage (GTDB taxonomy): Bacteria > Planctomycetota > UBA1135 > UBA1135 > CAZZHK01 > CAZZHK01. The sequence continues at coordinate 77,275 of CAZZHK010000009.1, forward strand.
GGTCTCCAGCAGCTGGACGGCTCCGCCACGCGGAGTGGCCCGCACCAGCATCCGGCCCCCGTGCATCGCCTCCAGCCGCCAGGACCCGTCCTCGTCGCTGGTCGCCCGGCGACCACGGTCGAGTCCTTCAGCGATCTCCACTGTCACCCCGTTCAGGGCCCCTCCCCCCCTGCCGTAGACCACTCCGAAGAGAACGCCCTGGGGAAGGTCCTCCGGGAGAGGATCGGACGGTCGGGACAGACCCAGCCGCCGGAATTCCAGCACGACCGGTCCCGTCAGCGCCTCGACAGCCGCCGGACTGTTCTCGGCCGGCGATGCGAGCAGGCCGGGGCCGGTGTCCACCGGGTCAAGACCCCCCGCTCCCCGCTTCCACACGAGCAGGACGCCCAGGACCAGGACGGATCCTCCTAGCAGCAGACTGATGTGGCGGGAGGGTGCCATGGGGTCCCCTATGGTAGAGAATCCACGGATGCCGACACGGGTTCTCCGCGCGGCCGGATGGCAGACAGCCGGGCGCATCGCAGGCGCCGCCCTGCTGTTCGCCTTCATGGCCACCGCTGCAAGGACCCTCGGGGTCGGCGGCTTCGGACGATTCAGCGTCGGAGTGGCCGCCCTCATCCTGTTGGAGCCCCTTGTGGACATGGGCAGCTTGACGGCGGTGCTGCGGCTGGCCGCCACGCATGAGGGGATTGCAGGGACCGCCGCGCGGCGGGCCACTCGCTGGCGCCTGGTCGCCGCCCTTGCCGCCGTGCCGGTCTGCGCCTGCCTTGGGCTCGTGCTGCCGGCGCCCTCAGCGTTCTGGTGCGGCCTGGCCGCCGCCCTGCTCGCGGGCCACGCCCTTGCGCCAGCGGCCGTTCGGCTGAGGCTGGATCTGGCCTGGCGGGAGATCGCGGGCGCCCGGGTGGCCGGCCGCGCCGTCTGCGCCGCACTGGGGGGCGTGCTGGCGGCCGCCCGCATTACCGATCCCGGCCCCTGGCTCGCGGTCCACGCACTGCACCCGCTGATCAGCAACGGGCTGGCGTGTGCGCTGGCCCGTCGACGCCGACCGCTGGGTCATGCGGACCTGGCCCCGCGCGCCCTGCGCCGCGAGGCCTGGGCGCCCGGCCTGGCCGTGGTGCTGGTCACCGCCTACTTCTATCTCGACCAGTGGCTGGTCGCCCATCTGCTCGGCGAGGAGCAGGCCGGCCTGTACGCAGCGGCGGTCCGCGTCTTCTCCTTCGGGGCACAGATCCCGGCCCTGGCATTCGCCGTCGCCTTTCCGCTGCTGGCCCGCCCGGGACCGGCGGGCGCCGAGGAGGCCGGGCAGATCTCCCGCGACACGCTGGGCACGCTGGCTGGCTGGTTCCTGCCGCTGGCTGTCCTGGCGGCCCCCTGCGCCCCCCAGGGGCTCGCCCTCCTGTTCGGCGAGGCGTATGCCCAGGCCGGGTCCGCGGCACGCTGGCTGGCCCTGGCGGTGTGCTTTGTGCCGTTTGCCACGGCAGCCACCACCACCTGCATGGCGCGCGGCGTCCGCGGACCGCTGGTGGGCGTGCTGGCCGCCGCCCTGCTGCTGAATGTGGCCATCAACCTGGCATGCCTGCAGCGGTTCGGGATCGAGGCGGCCGCCATCGCCACCGTCCTGACCGAGGCGTGGGTCGCACTGGCTGCCCATCGGCTGGCCGTGTCGAGCGGTGTGGACCCGTTCTCGGCCGTGTGGATGCGGCGTGCCGCGATCCGGTCCGTGGTCGCCCTTCCCGTTGGTGTCGGCCTGGCCCGCATCCTGGGGATCTGGCTGTGAGGGTCGGATTCGACTGGCGCCCGGCCATGTTGCTGCAGGCCGGGACTGGCCGGTATGCGGCGGAGCTGGCCGCGGCCATCGCCGCTTCCGGCGACTGCGAACTCGAGTTGTTCGCCACGTCCTGGGCGGGCCCGAGGACCCCCCTCCAGCCGCCTCCCGGGGCCCGCCTCCACCGGCACCGGATCCCCGGACGCCTGCTCGGGGTCTGCGCCTCATTCGGCTTGGATGCCTCGCGCCTGTGCGGCAGGCCCGACCTGTTCCACCACACCCACTTTGCCTGGACACCCGTCCATGGCATCCCCCAGGTGGCGACGATCTTCGATTGCGTCTATGCCACCCACCCCGAGACCCTCACACCGGGCGCCGGCGAGCGCCTGATGCGCCGGACGCGGCGCCTGGCCTCCGCGTCACGCCTGGTCCTGGTCCCCACCGAGGCGTCCGGCCGCGATCTGGTGCGCCTGCTGGACGTGCCGGCGGAGAAGATCCGCGCCATCCCGCTCGGATCGGACCACCTTGGAACGGCGCCCGACGGCGAACCGCCCGCTCCGCCCACTCCGACGCTCCTGACCGTGGGCTCCCTGGAGCCGCGCAAGGGGCACATGGCCGTGCTGGGCGCGCTCGAGATGCTGAAGCAGCGCGGGCTCCGGTGCCGCTGGACAATCGCCGGCTCCTCCGGATGGCAATTCGGCCGCGTGAGGCAGGCCCTGGACGACTCGCCCTGCAGGGAGGACATCGAAATCGTGCGCGGTGCTGACGATGCAGGGCTGGTGCGGCTCATGCAGTCGGCCACGTGCATGGTCACCCCATCGCTGGCAGAGGGCTTCGGACTGCCGAATGTCGAGGCAATGCGCTGGAACCTGCCCGTCATCACCAGCCATTGCGAGGCGGTGGCCGAAGTGGTCGGCGACGCCGCCCTCACGATCGATCCGCTGGATGTGGAGGGGCTGGCGGATGCCATTGAACGCTTGGTCGAGGACCCCGGGGAGCGGCGGAGGCTGGCCCGGACCGGTCGTGAGCGCGCCGAGCCCTTGACCTGGGCCGCGTGCGCGCGTGCAACGGCGGCAGCCTACCGCGAGGCTGCCGGGTAGGCCGCCCGGCCGGCCGCCGCGAGGGCGGAGGACACCTGCCGGGGGTCGTCCACGCGGCCCAGGCTGGCGCCGTCCGTGCGCAGCTCGACTGTGCCGCCGCCCGACGCCTCGGAGACATCGCGAACCACAACCCGGTCAGTCCCCATGCCGGACCATGCGGCGCTGTGCAGGACGTCCGCCAGGCCGCTCCAGGAGGCGCCGCGGACGACCGCCGCCAGCGGGGGATCGGCGACCACAGCCGCCGCCGACGCATACGGTGCCGCTGCCAGGCCGAAGGCCCGGTAATCGGCGCGGAATGCCTCCATGCCGCGCTTGGCGGCCCGACGCCAGCGTTCCTCACCCGTCAGGACGGACAGCCGGACGAGGGCCTCGGCGGCCTCGCCCGTCATTCTCAGCCGGTCCGACCTGGTGCCCGGCGACGGACCGGCCAGGTCCTTCCACGCCCCGTCAGCGGCCACATGACGGCCCTCCAGGAGGGACGCGATGTCGAGAGCGACCTCCAGGTAGTCCGAGCGGCCCGGAGCCTGGGCCAGTTCCACAAGGGCGGCCAGCCAGGCGGTCTTGTCGGCTGCCAGCCCGCCCACCTGGAAGGAGCCGTCCCAGAAATGGTAGACCTCGTGGCCGGGGTCGTAGAGGCGCTCCAGCACGCCGTCTGTCACGCGGCAGGCCCGTTCCACCAGAGCGGAACGGTCGAAGCAGCGGGCAGCGCCCAGCAGGGCCTGAACCACCTGGGCATTGGCTGCCGCGGGCACCGTGGGGGTCACGGCAGGATGGCCGGCGGAGGCCCGGTCCCTCAGGGACCCGGCGTAGTAGTCGTCATCCGCGTCGATCCCGGCCCGGTAGGCGCCGGTCCCGGAATCGAGGAGGACCTGCTCCATGAACACAAGCGTCCGCTCGGCCGCGTCGCGGTACAGCGCACGCCCCGTCACTCCGTGTGCTTCGGCCAGGACACCGGCCAGCACCGCATTGGTTGCCAGCGGCTTTTCCGTGCAGGGGCGCGACCAGTCCCGGTGCTGGGCGCTGCGGAAGAAGCCCCCCTCCACCGTGTCGTGCAGGGCCCCGCCGGCCATGGCGTCCAGCGCCGTGCATGCAAGCCCCACCAACCGGTCGTCTCTGGTCCGGGCGCCCTGCAGCAGGGCGAAGCGCAGGGCTGCCGCGTGGGGATATTTCTCGCGGTGCCCGAACCCGCCGGCCTCGGCATCCTCCGCGTCGAACAGGGCCGAGGCGGTGGACTCCGCGACCTGCCGCTCGAAGGCGCCGCTGCCGCGCCCCCGGCGGCCGTCGGAGATGAACTCCTGCAGGAGCGCGCCGAGCCGCTCCAGATCCTGCCCCACGATGCGGCGGCGCTCGTTCCCTGTGCCGTCCAGGATGAGGACGATCGGGGTCACTCCTGCGCCGAGCTCCATGGCTACCTCCGGCTGGCGGTCCACATCGACCAGAACCGGCACGAACTGGCTCCCGAGCAGCCGGCGCGTGCCCGGATCATGGAGCGGTCCGGCCAGCAGGCGCCGCGAATGCGGGCACCACGAGGCGATCAGGCATACCAGCACAGGCTGGTCCTGCCTGGCCGCGAGGTCGAGCGCACGGGCGCCCCAGTCATGCCAGCGGGGGGAGGACATCACCCCCTCTATCGGCAGGGGGACAGTCCGCCCTGAACAGGCTCAGGCGGGGTCCGGCACCTCGAGGGTCTCCGCGTCCGACCACAGGGCATCGAGCGAGTAGAAGCCGCGCGCCTCGGGCGAGAAGACATGGACCACGACATTGCCGAAGTCCAGCAGCGTCCAGTTCTCGTCGCGAATGCCCTCGCGTCCCGGAAGCACCGCTCCTGCATCCTTCAGCGTAAGCCGCACATCCTCCGTCAACGCCCTCAGGTGGCGCTGGTTGCGGCCGGTGGCCAGAACGAACCACTCGCAGAGGTCGATCAGCGGACCGACGCGCAGCACACACACATCCTCCGCCAGGTGTTCCTGCAGGACTCGCGCGGCGCTCAGCGCCAATTCACGGCTGCGCTCCAGTTCCTGCGTGTCGTCGGTCAGTTGAGGAACCAGGGCAGGAAGATCAGGGCCACGATGCTCATCAGCTTGATGAGGATGTTGAGGCTCGGACCCGACGTGTCCTTGAAGGGATCACCAACGGTGTCGCCGACCACCGCGGCCTTGTGGGCGTCGGAGCCCTTGCCGCCGTGGGCGCCTCCCTCGATGTACTTCTTGGCGTTGTCCCAGGCGCCGCCGGCGTTGGCCATGAAGATGGCCATCATCACGCCGGTCGTCAGTGCCCCGGCGAGGAGGGCCCCGAGGGCCTCCACGCCGATGAACTTGCCCACCGCCACGGGCGCCAGGATCGCCAGCAGGCCGGGCACGACCATTTCGCCGATCGAGCCCTTCGTGGCGATGGCGACGCAGGCCTCGGGATCGGGATCGGCCTTGCCTTCCAGCAGGCCCGGAATCTCGCGGAACTGGCGGCGGACCTCCTCGATCATGGCTGTGGCAGCCCTGCCCACTGCGCGCATGGTCATGGCGCTGAACAGGAACGGCAGCATGCCGCCCAGGAACAGGCCGATGGTGACCTTGGCCTTGGTGACGTCGATCGCCTCCAGGCCAGCGGTCTGCTTGAAGGCAGCAAACAGGGCCAGTGCGGTCAGCGCGGCCGAGCCGATCGCGAAGCCCTTGCCAATCGCGGCGGTGGTGTTGCCGCAGGCGTCCAGGGCGTCTGTGCGTTGCCGGACCACCGGATCCAGCCCGGCCATCTCGGCCACGCCGCCGGCGTTGTCGGCCACCGGGCCGTAGGCGTCCACGCCCAGGCTGATGCCCAAGGTGGAGAGCATGCCCACCGCGGCGATCGCGATGCCGTAGATGTTGGCCGCGTCGTTGGCCATCCAGATCGCGATGCAGATGAAGATCACGGGCAGGCCGACCGAGGCCATTCCCGTCGCCAGCCCGTGGATCAGGTTGGTTGCGGCGCCGGTCTCAGACTGGGCGGCAATGCCCTGGGCGGGACCCTTCTTCTCCGACGTGTAGTACTCGGTCGCCTTGCCGATCAGGACGCCGGACACCAGGCCTACGATGATCGCCTTGAAGATTCCCATGGAGGTCACGGCATGCCCGTTCATGGTGAAGGCAAGCGTGTCGCCCATCCGGTCCACCGCCACCCAGACCAGTCCGACGAGGACCAGCGAGGCGACGACGAGCCCCGAAAACAGGGCCGTGTGCAGCTTGTGCTCGTCGTTGGTGCGCACGAAGAACGTGCCGACCAGCGACGCGATGATGCCCAGGCCGGCCACGATCAGAGGAAGCGCCACCAGGGTGGGCACGGCGCCCTCGGCGCCCACGCCCTGGATCGACACGCCGAGGATCATGGTGGCGATGATGGAACCCACGTAGGACTCGAACAGGTCGGCGCCCATGCCGGCCACGTCACCCACGTTGTCGCCCACGTTGTCGGCGATGACCGCCGGGTTGCGGGGGTCGTCCTCGGGGATGCCGGCCTCGACCTTGCCGACCAGGTCGGCGCCCACGTCGGCCGCCTTGGTGAAGATGCCGCCGCCCACGCGCGCGAAGAGCGCGATCGAGGAGGCGCCGAAGGAGAAGCCCAGCACGTTCTGGAGGCCGCTCGGCCCGTACAGGGTGGTAAACATGACCACCCCCAGCACGCCCAGGCCCACCACGGTGAGGCCCATCACGGTGCCGGACGCGAAGGAGATCTGCAGAGCCTTCTGCAGGCTCGTCTGGGCCGCGTGAGTGGTGCGAACCGCCGCGCGCGTCGCGGTGAACATCCCGATCCATCCGGCCAGGGCCGAGGCGCAGGCACCGGCCAGGAAGGCGTAGGCCGTGTTCGGGCCAAGGCCCTCGAGGCCGCTCATGTAGAGGACTACGAAGACGATCGCCACGAACACCGACAGGATGCGGTATTCGGTGCGCAGGAAGGCCATCGCCCCCTGCTGCACCTGGTGCGCGATCTTCTTCATCTCTTCAGTGCCCTCGTCGTGCTTCAGGCCCTTGGTAAGCACGACCAGCGCCCAGACCAGGGCGAGGACACCGGCGAGCGGGGCAATGTCAGAACTGAACAGGATGTCCATGAGGGTTGGGGGCGGCGTGTGGCGCCGGGGTCCTTGGTGGTTGCAGCGGCCTGAGGACCGCCATGCGAAACCCGCCCCTAGCCGGGACGGTGAAACTTTGGGCCAAATATTCTAGGGACGAAGGCAGAGGGGTCAAGTCGCCCGCATCCAGTCATCCTCGGACCGGCGACGGCGCCTGCGGCGCGCCCTGACCCACAAACGGCCCAGCACCCCGGCCACGATGACGCCCAGGGCCATGCCCACCCAGAAGTGGAAGGACGCCAGTCCCTCCCGTGCCCGATCAATCTCCTCGCCAAAGTGGCTGACCAGCCACAGCGACGCCGGAACGCTGATCGCCACTCCGGCGCAGTCAAGCACCAGCCATTTCCAGCCGCGCATGCCGAGCGACCCCGCCATGAAGTAGGCCGGCGCCCGCAGCCCCGCTACGAAACGGGCCAGGAACACCGCGCCGTCGCCGTACCTGAGAAAAAGGCGCCGGAACCTCCGCTGACGCCGCGGGTGCATGACGCGCCTGACCAGGCGGAACCGCAGCACACGCTCGCCCCAGAAACGGCCCGCGAAGAAGACGATGCCGTCCCCGATCAGGATTCCGGCCGTGCACACTCCAATCGCGCCCTCCAGGGTCATCTGGCCCCGGTAGACCACGTAGCCCGACACCACCAGCACCGCCTCCTCGGGCAGGGGCAGTCCCAGGCCGCACAGGATCAGGACCCCGAATACGACGGCTTCGGGCTGAAAAGACTCGATCAGGGCGAAGAGGTCCACGCCCCGGCCAGACTACCGTCCGTCCGCGCCCTTAATCGCCTCCAGGGCGGCCGCAGCGCCGGGGCTGCCGCCTGTCGCCGCCCTCGCCAGGGCCTCGCGGCCCCGTTCATATGCCTCCTCCCGGCCAAACCGATCCGCAAGGGCCGGATCGCCGAGCACCAGGTCCAGCCAGATGACCGCCGCCACCTCGTCGGTGGCAGGCGCACGCTGGTGTTCAGGTCCCAGCAGCATCAGCGCTTCCCGAATCCAGGCCGTCCTCGCATCGGTCCCCTCCGCGTCCTCGGCCAGGTTCCAGGCACAGATCCAGGCGATGAACCGGCGGCCTGGCTCGGAATTGCCGGTGGACGCCGCTGCCTGGGAAGCCCAGGCAAGAGCCTCCCGCGGACGCCCGGCGGACAGGGCCTGGTGGCAGCGGTGCCACAGCATCGGGCCTGCAATGGGCTCCACGAGCCGTGTCCAGGGCACGCCCACGGTCGGGGGCCCCACGGCGGCCGCCCACCATCCCCCCGCCAGCAAGGCCGCCGCAACCCAGCCGTGGCGCCTCATGTCGTCCTCCATGGACCGTGCAGCCAGACCGCACGGCACAAGAGCCACCCCACCATGCCCACCCCCCACCAGGCGAGCAGGCCCCCGTCCACTGCCGGCTGCCAACCGCGCGCCCAGTTGCCCAGACCGCCCAGGCCCTGGCCGGAAGGCACCCACGGACCAGCGGCGCCGACGGCCGACAGCAGCAGAAGCGACACAGCGGCCAGCACCGCCAGCGGCCCGGAACACACGGACGCGATCGCGCCGCCGGCGCAGGCCAGCCACCAGGCCACCAGGCCGATCCCCGCCGCGCCCACCATCAGGGCTGTGGCCGCGCTTCCGGGCGGGCCCTCGATCGTGATTCCGCCCGCTGGCACCAGGGTGACCGCACCCGGGCCGGTGCGGCGGAATGTCAGCAGCACCGGACCGCTGCCGGCCGGCACCACGAATGAGGCCGCCTCGGAGACGGCGGACAGTTCCGCCCAGGCCATGTCGCGGCCCTCGCGCCGGACCCGGACCTCGATCCGGCCCGGCCCATACGCGCTCGCACCACCGGTCAGGACGGAGCGGGCGAACAACGACCCTTGCCACGCATCTGCCGCATCTGGCAGCGCGACCTGCATGGCCTGTTCCTCTCCTTCCGCCAACACGAAGGCGGAGGTGAGGGACCAGGCAGGGCGGGGCCCCCCCGACGGCGTGGCGGCGGGACCGGCGCAAAGGACAAGGACCACCCACGCGACGGCGGCGCCCATGCCCCAGCCAGCCCCCATCCCCAGTGCCTCGCACAGTGCCTGACGCGGCCCGCCGCCACCCCGCATCGCGAACAGGACTTCGGCACCCTGCCTGCGTCGCGCGCCTGCAAGCGCAGCCCCGGCGGCGGCCGGCAGACAGACCAGCGGTACTGCAAAGTCCGCGGCCAGGGAGCGTCCGACGGCCGGATCCTCGGCCCACCTCACCACCAGGCCGACGGCTGCCGAAGCGGCTGCGGACCAGACCCAGGCGCCGGCCGACCATGACTCGGCCATGGTCAGGCCCAGGCGCCCGGACGGCCGGTTCATCCCTGCTCCGTCAGGGAGCCGTCGACCAGGTCCAGGATCCGGTCGCAGGCCTCAAGGACGACGGGCAGAACATGGGACACAAGGACCACGACCGCCCCCCCGTCGGCGGCCGTGCGGGCCAGGGTCTGGACCGCCTCCACCGCCTGCGGATCCTGGCCCGAGCAGGGTTCGTCCCAGAGGACCAGGGACGGACTGCCCAGGAGCGACTGTGCCAGGGCGACCCTTCGCCTCAGCCCCCAGGACAGGGTCCGCACCCGGCATTCGGCCAGATCGGCCATACCCAGCTGGGCGAGGAGCGAAGCGGCGCCGGGCGGCCCACCCGGATCCAGCAGATCCATGGCCTGTTTCGCCCGCAGGAACCCGGGCAGCGGGTCCCCTTCAGGCAGGACTCCGATCTTGGCGCACCTGCGGTGATCAAGGGTCGGCACGCCATTCCACGTAACGGTGCCCTCCGCCGGTCGCCTCCATCCCGACAGGCAGGCCAGCAGGGTGCTCTTGCCGGCCCCGTTGGCCCCTCGGATGCCCAGCACCTGGCCGGGCCCGGCGTCGAGCCGGACGCCGTCGAGCACCGTCCGCGCGGGATGGCCCCGCTCCGCCCGAAAGCGGACCACCAGGTCCCTCACCTCGAGTGTCATGCCGCCATTGTCAGGTCCAAAGTACGGACAAGCCAGCGATCACGCCTTCCCGCCGCAGACTTCCGACCTAGAATGCCGGCATGCCCATGCTGGAGGTTGTCGATGGCTCTCGGTCTGGCGCCGTGCTCCCCGTTCACGAAGGGGACAAGATCGGCCGGTCCTCCGAGTGCGCCGTGGTGTTCCCCGATCCCAGCGTCAGCCGCGAGCACGCCCGCATCGGTCGCCAGGGCGAGCACTTCCAGGTCATCGACCTGGACTCGAGCAACGGGACGTTCGTCAACGGCGCCCGCGTAGACAAGTCCAGCCTGCGCGACGGCGACCGGGTCCAGGTGGGCACGGTGGTGGTGTGCTTCCACCTCGACGAGGAGCCGCTGCTGGGCGACTCGATGCAGACAACGGTCCGGGTACGCCAGGCTCCGGACACGCCGGCCCAGGGCCCGCCCGCCGTGCCTCCGTCCGTTCCTCCCGATCCCCCAGCATCCCTCGAAGTCGGCGTCCGGTCGAAGAACCGCCCGCTGCAGTACAGCCGGATCCAGGGCGGCTCGGGGGGGCTGCTCCACGGCGACCTGGCCCAGAGGTCCTCGGGTCCGCGGTTCCTGATGTACGCGTGCCTCGGCCTGGTCGCCGTGCTGGCGTTCTACGGAGCGCGGTGGGTCGCCTCGAGCATGGGCGCCGCGCCGTCGCCCGAGGCCGTCGCGGACTGAAGCACTGCGGCCGTCTCCGAGGCCGCGCGGCGCCAGCTCCAGCCGTCGGCCCGCTGGGCACCCCTGTCGATCCACACGCGGCGCTCCGCGGCGTCCTCGAGGCGACGGACCGCGGAGGCCCACTCCAACGGCCGACGCCCGTCCGCGACCTGCGCCGCCGGCCCGGCCACCTCGGGCAGGGCGCCCCCGCGCGACACGATGACTGGTGCACGGCAGTACATCGCCTCGGCGACCGACAGCCCGAAGCCCTCGTGCCAGGACGGGACGCACACCGCGCAGGCCGCCGCATAGAGCCCGGCCAGGGCGCTCTCCTCCACCTCCCCCTGGAAATCGACCAGATCCGCCACGCCGAGGCGCTGCGCCAGGCCCGTCAGGCGGGCCTGCTCTCTCTGGAAGTCCCTGCCCGCCAGCACCAGCCGTCGCTCGGCGCGCACGTGGCGCAGGATGGCGACCGCCTCGACCAGCACCCTCAGGTTCTTGCGCGGATGCACGTGGCCAACGGCAAGCAGCGGCCCGGTCGCCGCACCAGGTACCGGGTCCGGCCGTTCCAGGTGATCGGCCGCGTTGGGGATCACGGCGATGCTGGACTCGTCCAGGCCCAGCTGCCGTACTGCCTCGCGGCGCGTGAAGCGCGAGGGGACGATGATGCGGTCGGCGCGCAGCAGCGCGTAGCGCCGAAACGGCTGGATGAAGCGGCGCGGCCTCAGGTCGTGCAGAGTTGCCACCACCGGCACCGGCCAGGACCCCGGCAGCGGGGACGGGCCGGTGAGGAACACCTGCACACCGTCCCTCGCGAGTCGGTGCCCGATCCGCCCCATGGCGGCCGAGCGCACCCAGGCCGGCCGAACCGGCACATCCACGCGCACCAACTCGGCTGCGCCGTCGGGTGCAGCGTGAGATGCGCCCGAGGTGTAGAGCACGACCTCGACTCCTTCCTCAGCCAGGCCCGGGATCAGGCTCAGCGTGCGCCGTGAGGCTCCATCCGGACCGAGGCCCAGCAGGATGCCGTCAACGCCGACCCTCACTATCCCCCCAGGGCCTCCCGCCAGATCCCGGTGACCGCCGCCGCGGAGGCCTCCCGGGACAGACCCTGAACTCGCTCCCGTCCTAGACGGACCAGTTCGGCGCGTCCATCGCAGTCCTCCTTCAGCCGCAGCAGCGCCTCGCAGGCTGCTGCACCATCGGTGCCAGCGGGGACCACCCGCGCCGCGCCGCCCGCCGTCTCCGGAAGGGCGCCCCGGTCGGAACACACCACCGGGGTGCCGCAGGCCTGGGCTTCCAGGACCGGCCACGCCAGGCCCTCGCTCCAGGACAGATGCAGCAGGGCGTCTGCCGACCGATAGACATCGCGCAGTTCCGCGTCGCTCAGACCGTCCAGGCAGGACACCAGGCCCCGCATGCCCATGCGGTCGGCCTCGCCCAGCAGCATCCGGCGCGCCTTGTCGTTCGGCCCCACCAGGACCAGCCGCTGGTCCCGTGACACCGGGGTCGCATCGCGGAAACGCTGCAGCGCCCGGAACACCTCGACCACGTTCTTCTTGGGCTCCGAGGTGCCCACGTAGAGGAAATACGGCGAGCCGTCGATGCCGGCCAGGCCGGCACCGCGGCCCTCGTCGACTCCTTCCGGCACAGGCTCGGCAAACGCCGGATCCAGCGGAGCGGGCACCGCGCGGGCCTTGGTGCCAGCCCCGAACGCGTAGTCCACCAGGCGCTCCCTGGTGGTCTCGGAGGCGCACACGATTCGCTCTGCCGCCACGGAGCCGTAATAGGTCCACAGGCGCTTGGAGAGCCCCCTGGAGCCCACGCGGGGACCGCCCCCGGTCCAGGGCAGCTCATAGACGGTGGTCACCCTGGGGCAGCGCCCATGCACCGGGAAAGCGGGCAGGGGCGAATAGAGCAGATCAGCGCCCAGCGCCTCGCAGATGCCTCCCAGCCTCCCCTGCCGCCATCCCAGCGGATGATCGCCCGGCAAAACCTCGACCGGCATCCCGTCCGACAGGCCACCGGGCAGCCCAGGAGCAGCGACGGTCCACTCGAGCCCGTTGCCGGAGACCGGCAGTCCCGCCAACACGCCCCGCAGCCAACGCCCCACCCCGATGGGTGCGGAGGGGCCGCAGAGGATGCTTCCGTCGATCACGACACGCATGGCGGGATCTAACCCCACCTGCCTCCCCGCCGCAATTCCCTGCCCGCCCCATAAACAGAGCGGGGCCGACCCCGAAGG
>CAZZHK010000010.1:0-8027 GCA_964653725.1 uncultured Planctomycetales bacterium
CGACGTCGTGGCTCGTCGGTGTCCCAGAAGGACTCGGGCCGCGACCAGGTACTAAAAACGCTGGTCCTGCTCGAGAAGACGGCGCGGGCACTGGACCACGCCCACGAGGCGGGGCTCGTTCACCGCGACATCAAGCCCCACAACATCATGGTCACCCCTGACGGGGAGCCGGTGATCCTGGACTTCGGACTCGCCCACGACGAGGAGACGATGCACTCGCTGACCCAGACCGGCGACCTGGTGGGGACGCCGGCCTACATGTCGCCCGAGCAGCTTCTGGCCAAGCGCGTGACGCTGGACCGGCGGACGGACATCTACTCGCTGGGCGCAACGCTCTACGAGTGTCTGACGCTGCGGCCGCCCTTCATGGCCCCGTCGCGCGAGGGTCTCTACCAGCAGATCCTGGCAACCGAGCCTCCCGACCCCACCCGCATCAATCCCGACCTGCCCGACGACATGGCTGTCGTGCTGGCGACGGCGATGGAGAAGGACCGAAACCGCCGCTACCAGACGGCGGAGGACTTCGCCGAGGACTTGAGGTGTGTGCGAGAGCACGAACCGATTGCCGCGAAACCGGCGGGCCCGATCCTGCGTGTCCGACGCTGGGCCCAGCGCAACCCGGTGGTGGCGACGAGCGCGGCGGCGCTCTTCGTGATGCTGGCGGGGGGGCTTGGCGTCACGACGCATTTTCTGGGGCAGACGGCGGCCGCGCTGGATGTGGCCACTGCAGAGCGGGAGATTGCCAAAGAGGAGCGGGACGCGAAGGTCAGTGCGTTGGAAAAGGTGGAAGAAACTCTTGAGGAGGTCCGTTCCGAACGGGATGCGAAGGAGGAGGCGCTTGCTGAAACAGAAGAGGAGCGGAGAAAAGTCCTGTGGGAGCGCTATCGGCTTGCTCTTGCCGACGCGGATACGGCCATCCGGGAGGGGCGGACGAAAGCCGCCCGGCAAATCCTCGATGAGTGCCGGGAGGAGTTTCGTGGGTGGGAGTGGCAAAACCTATTGTCGAGAACAGACACGAGTCTGGTGACGTTGACAACCGGCAGAGAGTGGGTCACGAGCCTCGCATTCACGCCGGATGGACGGAGACTTGTGGTCGGCACCTATGATGACGACAAGCCCCCTGCCGTCCAGGTATGGGACACGACCTCTGACAGCTTGGTCCGCACCCTTGAGGGGACCATGCTCTCCATCAACGGAGTGGCGGTTTCTCCGGAAGGCGCGTTCATCGCCGCGTCAGGGCTGGCGCCTTATGATGGCGCACAGGGAGGCGTGGTGCGCATCTGGGATGCGCGTTCGGGTACGCCGCTGACCCGACTTGTGACGGGCGAGGACTCGGGGCTGGGTCGCGTTGCTTTTCACCCGACGAAACCGCTCGTGGTGTCGATGGACTACTACGGGAAGGTGTACGCGTGGAACACCGAAGACCGGGCGTTGGCGTGGACGTTGGACTTCAAGCAGGGGATGCGCCTGGGTGGGTTTGCCTTTGACCCCCTTGGGGACCGGCTTGCTTGTGTTGCAGGGGGCTCGTCGGCCATACAAGTCTTGGAGACCTCGAGCGGGAAATGGGTAGGCCGGATAGATATCGAGGCAGCCGGGACCATAAGCGTTATGGGCAATCCCAATGCGCCGATAGTCGTGGCGTGGTCGCCTGACGGGACACGCTTGGCGGTAGGGGGTACGGAAGGGCAACTCTGGATTATTGATCCGGAGACGAGAGAGGTTGTGCACGACATTGCGGCCCACAACGAGGTGATCGTCGATATCGCCTTCAATGCGGATGGGACGCTGGTGGCCACGGCGACGGGCGAGCGAGTTGCCTGGGGCCGGCAGGAGGCGGGAGTCTGGGATGTCGCATCAGGACAGCGCGAAGGCATGCTGTACGGACACACCGGCGGTCTGATTGCTGCGGAGTTCCATCCGGAAGGACGACTTCTCGCCACCGGATCTACAGACGGGACAGTTCGAATTTGGGACTCCAAGACTGCTGGATCTCCGATGGAACAGGTCCTGGACGCTTCGTGGCCGCTCGAGTCCGTTGCGGTTTCTCCTGACGGCACGAGGATCGCAGGAGGCGACTTCGGGGGCGTGGTTTACCTGTGGGATCCACTCACCGGTCAGCGCGAGCGCTACTGGGAAACAGATGGAGGGCAGGCTCGGCAGGTTGTTTGGGTTGACGGCGGCCAGTCCATTGTGACGGGCCATCAAGACGGCACGGTTCGGCGTTTCGATGCCGCCTCATTTGAGGAAGAGCCAGCGGTGGATATTCAGGTGGGGCCTAGCCGTGGGACCTCGGGGGCCAGGGGAATGCACCCAGAGGGCGTGTGGTCGATTGCGGCCGTTCCGGGGTCGGCGAAAGTGGTGCTGACCGATGTCACCTTTGGCATGGTGTCGATGCGGTTGGAGGCCTGGGACATGCAGGAAGGCGACTTCCTTTGGGAAAATACGGAACCAGGCAAAGTCTTCAATCTTGCCGTGGACCAATCCGGCACTCGCTTCTTCGCCATGCGATTCATGGAGGACGTGTCAGAAGGGGCTGTTTCCGACGGTGCCTGGACGCGCACCATTGCTGATGGTTGGGGGGAACGGCCGGTCCACTTCCACTATCTGACAGTCAGCCCTGACGGCAGCCGGCTGGCGGTGGCCGGGGCGGCTGGTTATGACGAATTGGGCCGGATCCCTCGCGGTGCGGCCCTGTTTCTCCTGGATACAGAGACGGGAGCACTGTTGGCCGAGATGCAAGGCCATACAGCTCCTGTCACCAAACCGGCTTTCATGACTGACGGGTTGCGGCTTGTGACCGGCAGTGGTGACGGGACCGTCCGGATTTGGACGGCCGAGGATGGCCAGTCGTTGTCTGTCCTGGAGGGCCATGAAGGCATTGTGTTTAGCGTTGGTGTACACCCTGACGGGGACTTCATTGTTAGCGCCAGCGCTGACAGCACGGCGAGGGTCTGGCACTCAACTTCAGGGATCGAGCGGTACAGGGCGTCGCATCGTCAGGAGACCCTCTCGGCTCAAGCAAAGCAGACACTTCATCGGCTCATGCCGGGGGCCGATTCTATCGACGAGGTCCGGGCCAAGATTGCGGCCGATGGCCAACTCAGTGGTGAGTTGCGTGGGGCGTTGAACCGGGCCCTTGCCGATCTGGAGATTGAATGGGATCTCCTAGGCAGCAGTATCTGGGATCAGTTGACAGCCGAACTTGTTCTGGTTGAGGACGTGATCGAGAGGATTGGGGAGATGCCGGATGTGCCTCGTGTGGTTCGAACAAGGCTTATCGAACACGGTCAGGAGTACCTGTCCGCCTCTGGGGATCAATGGGAGTACTCGAACTTCTTGGGTAACGAGGCCGCCAAGATCACGATGAACCCCAATCTTGGCGCCCAGCGTTACGCGATTGCGGCGAAGGCGGCGGAGCGGTCTATGGAAACCTGGTCGGAGGGAGACTGGTGGTATGCCGATGCCCTGGGCACCCTGGGAGCAGCCCAATTTCGCCTTGGTGAATGGGACAATGCGATCGAGAACCTCGAGTGGACGCTCTTTTTGTCCCGTGATCTTGTCCTGCCGGAGGAACTAAGTGAAGTACGCGTTCTCTCAATAGACTACGGAGCGGACGAGCCATTCACCTACTCGTTCTTGGCTATGGCTCAATTCAAACTTGGGCGCCCGGAGGCAGCTGCAACCCTTGGGACACTCAGGACCTTGATGGCTCGCGTCCCCCTTGGTGACGACGGTCGATGGAAACTGTTCGGCGAGGTGCTGGCGCTCATGGAAGGAAGCGGCGCTCAGAGCGACTGAGGTACGGTCCCTGATCGAGGGCGGGGAGGACAGCGGCGAGTAGGGACGGGCCTGAGCCCGTACGCAGCACGGGCCGCCGGAACTGTGTCCCGACGGCCCGCGCCTGTATGGGTCGTGGGACGGGGTCCCTACATCATGGGACCGTGGCCGTGCCCGGCATGGGCGCCGCCGGCGTCGTCGGCCTCCTCCTTCACTTCGGCGATGAGCGCCTCGGTGGAGAGCAGGAGCGACGCAACCGATGCGGCGTTCTGGACCGCGCAGCGCACGACCTTCGCGGGGTCGATGACGCCTGCGGCGACCAGGTCCTCGTAGGTGTCAGTGGCGGCGTTGTAGCCGTACTTGGCGTTCTTGCCGCCGCGCACCTCGGCCACCACGATCGAGCCGTCCTGGCCCGCGTTGGAGGCGATCGTGCGGATCGGCTGCTCCAGCGCGCGCTTCAGGATGTCGGCCCCGACCGCCTCGTCGCCACCCAGCTTCAGGGCGTCGATGGCGTCCTGGCTGCGAAGGAGAGCGACGCCGCCGCCGGGAACGACGCCCTCTTCCACCGCTGCGCGGGTGGCGTGGAGCGCGTCCTCGACGCGGGCCTTCTTCTCCTTCATCTCGGACTCGGTGGCGGCGCCCACGTTCACCTGGGCGACACCGCCGGCCAGACGGGCGAGACGCTCCTGGAGCTTCTCGGCGTCGTAGTCCGAAGACGTCTTCTCGATCTCGGCCTTGATCTGGGCGATGCGGCCCTGGATGTCGCCGGTGGTGCCGGCGCCTTCCACGAGGGTCGTCTCGTCCTTGCCGATGGTCGCCTTCTTGACCTCTCCGAGGTCCTCGACGGTCATCTTCTCGAGGCTGAGGCCCATGTCCTCCATGATCGCGGTCGCGCCCGTGAGCACGGCGATGTCCTGGAGCATGGCCTTGCGGCGGTCGCCGAAGCCCGGCGCCTTGACCGCGCACGCCTGGAAGACGCCGCGCAGCTTGTTGACCACCAGGGTGGCGAGAGCCTCGCCCTCGATGTCCTCGGCGATGATCAGGAGCGGGCGGCCTGCCTGGGCGACCTTCTCCAGCACCGGGAGCATGTCCTTGATGTTGCCGATCTTCTTCTCGTGGACCAGCACGTAGGGGTTCTCGAGGACAACCTCCATCCGTTCGAGGTCGGTGATGAAGTGCGGCGACAGGTAGCCCTTGTCGAACTGCATGCCTTCAAGGAGCTCCACCTCGGTCTTGAGGGACTTGCCCTCCTCGACCGTGATGACGCCGTCCTTGCCGACCTTGTCCATCGCCTGGGAGATCATTTCGCCGATCTCGGGGTCGTTGTTGGACGCGATGGTGGCGACCTGGGTGATTTCCGTGGCGCCGGAAACCGGGTCGGCCATCTTGGCCAGGCCATCGACGATGGCCCCCAGGGCCTTGTCGATGCCGCGCTTCAGCTCGAGGGGGTTGGCGCCTGCCGTGACGTTGCGCAGACCCTCCTCGTAGATGGCCTCGGCGAGGACGGTGGCGGTGGTGGTCCCGTCGCCCGCGATGTCGGACGTCTTGGACGCCACTTCGCGGACCATCTGGGCCCCCATGTTCTCGTAGGCGTCCTCGAGCTCGACTTCCTTGGCGACGGTGACGCCGTCCTTGGTGACAGTCGGGGACCCGAAGGACTTCTCGATGATGACGTTGCGACCGCGGGGGCCCAGCGTGGACTTCACTGCCTGGGCGAGCTGACGCACGCCCGAGCGGATGTGCTCGCGGGCTTCCTGGTCGTAGGCGATCTTTTTGACGGCCATTTCTCTTGCTCCTTTTGTTGGTGGTCGGCACCCCCGGAGGGGGGCCGAAGGGCCTATGAGATCACGCCGAGGATGTCGTCCTCGCCCATGACCAGGTACTCCTCGCCGTCGTACTTCACCTCGGTGCCGGCGTAGGCGCTGAACAGCACCCGGTCGCCTGTCGAAACCGAGAAGTCGGCTCGGTCGCCGCTCTCCAGCATCCGGCCTTCGCCGAGCGCCACGATCACGCCCTCCTTGGGCTTCTCCTTGGCGGAGTCGGGAATCACGATGCCGCCGGCAGAGGTCTCTTCGGCCTCGACCCGCTGCAGGAGGACCCGGTCGCCCAGCGGCTTGATCCGCGCGGCTGTCTTCGTCTTTGCCATATTTCTGCTTCCTCTTTCCTTGGGAACTTGGTTTGTCAGGCGAAGTGCTCGCCTGTCTCGAACATGGATGCCACCTGGGCCCTCAGCAGGTCCAGGGGAAACGGCTTCTTCAGGAACGTGAACGCGCCCGCGTCTCTGGCCATGCGTTCGACGCTCTCTTCGGTCCGGCCCGACATCAGGATGCAGGGCCGGTGGCCGATCTCGCGATTTGCCATCGCGAGCAGGTCGGCGCCCGTCATGTCGCCGAGGAACATGTCGAGGAGCAGGCCGTGGACCGTTTCCGACCCAAAGCGCAGCCTTTCGACCGCCTCGGTGCCCGATCCGGCCTCCACGCAGCGGTAGCCGCCCGAGACCAGCGCCTCGACCACCGTGCGGCGGTAGGCGCCGTCGTCGTCGACGACAATCAGCGTGTAGGCGTGGATGGACCCCATGACGGGGCCAAAAGAGCAAAGGGCGTGCCAGGAAGGGGTCCCGGAGGACCTGCCTGGAGGCGCCGAACCGGGGATCTTACCCGTTTTTCGCCGCTTGTCTGCCACCCTGGCAGCGCGCGGCCGGGCGCCTGTCAATCTGGCATGGAGTCGTCGTCGCCGAAGTCGTAGGGCTCGTCGCTCCCAGCCTCGGGCGCTGGCGTGCCGGAGGCCGGAATGGCCTCCTCGGGCGTGCCCGGAACCTCGGTCGATTCGCATTCCACCGGGTCGTCGACGTCCTCCACCTCGCCGCCGCAGACCGGGCACTTGCCGCCCGCACGTGCGACTGCCTCGGCGGCCACGTCGGTGGGATAGGTCGCCAAGCATTCGGTGCAGCGGAGGCCCATCGATCGAGCATACCCCGCCCCCTTGTCGTAGGCTTGGACCCGTGGACGAGCTCCACTACATCCCCATCGTCCTGTCGGCGGTCCTGGGAGGGATCATCGGCTACGAGCGGCAGCGTCGGAACCAGCCGGCCGGCTTCCGGACCCACATCGTCATCTGCGTGGGCGCCTGCCTGGTGATGCTGGTCGGCCTGTCCCTCGCGGAGGGGCCCGACGGCCCGCGCCCGTTCGCCGATCCTGCGCGCATGGGCGCCCAGGTCGTCACAGGCATGGGTTTCCTGGGCGCCGGCGCCATCCTGCGCTTCGGGCCCACCGTGAAGGGCCTGACTACGGCGGCCGGCATCTGGACCGTGGCCGGCATCGGTCTGGCCGTGGGCGCCGGACTCTACGGCCCCGCCGTCCTGGTCACCGCGCTCCTGATCACGGTCCTGTCGCTGTTCGCGAGCCTGGAGCACCGGCTGTTCGCCGGAAAGGACCTGCGGCGGCTGTCGGTCACCGCACTCCACGGATCGGGGCTCATCAAGGAGATCGTCTCCCGCCTGGACGACCAGGGCATCGAGGTTGTGGACCTGGGGCTCAGCCGCAACGTGGTGGAGAAGCGCATCGAGATCAACGCGACCCTCCGCATGCCCTCCGGGACGCTGGTGACGGAGGTCACCCGGCAGCTCCAGGACGTCCCCGGCGTCCAGGAAATGGAAATCTCCTAGGGCAGGGGGCCGGTGGGGGTGGCCTGCAGGCCTGCCGAGGCGTGGTACGCCGTACCTTCGATCCCAAACCCCTGAAGGTAGATATTGCCGCTCATCGTTTGGTTCGGGATTGGCAAGGCAACCACAGCCTCGCCCTGGGCATCGCAGACGAGCGCCAGTGACACGGCAATCAAGCCCACTGGGCTGATATTGAGGTCGATCCCCGAGACCGAGAGCGGCGGTACCTGGGCAGCTGTCGACATCAGGACCAGTGCGAGGCCGCCGGGTTGGCCGCCGCCGACCATCAAGGCGAAATCGCTGTTGCCCTGGGCGACAGGTCCGTTGGAGGTGAGGGAGAGCGTCCCTCCCGTCCAGGGTGTGGCGCTGCCGTAGGTCACGAGGCCCTTGGAGCCGCCGGCTGCGTATGAGGTCACCGCCGAGACGCCGGTGTTGCCGTGCTCGTCGGCGCTCATGACGGTGTAGGAGACGCTGCCGACGTAGGAGCCAGGCAGCTCGCCGCGGAAAACCTGGCCGCCGCTCCATTCCATGGCAGCGTCCGGCATCTTGAAGCCGTCGACCTCGACCTCCATCCAGGTCTCGTTGAAGC
>CAZZHK010000010.1:8127-70561 GCA_964653725.1 uncultured Planctomycetales bacterium
GCGTCCGGCATCTTGAAGCCGTCGACCTCGACCTCCATCCAGGTCTCGTTGAAGCTGGCGATGTACCAGGGCGAGTTGTCGTAGACGTGGGCTCGCACGACGGTGGTGCCCGCGTGGGCGGTGACGCCGGAGGGTGATTCGACGTTCGGGATCCGGGCAGCGATGTTGTCGGTGATCTGCGTCGAGTTGTTCAGAAGGCGGTTTTCGGAGCCACCCCCGAAGAAGCCGACGTCATTGGTGACGATGATGTCGTAGTCGCCGTCGTTGTCGTAGTCGGCAGCGTCCGCGTCCAGACCGATCTGGCTAGGCAGGTCGCCGGCCGCGCTGTTGGACAGCAAGGTCAGCGTCTTCGTGCCGTTCGGGATCCAGTTGTTTCGGTACAGCCGGTCCTGGCCAGAGAAGTTGGCTATATAGACATCCATGTCGCCGTCGTTGTCGTAGTCAACGAAGTCGGTCTCGTTGTCGTCCACGTTTTCCCCCGGCGCCTCGAGCCAGCCGGAGAAGTGGCCATTGCCGTCGTTGTAGCCGTACCAGTCGTTGTTCCCCTTCCAGTTCATCATGTAGACGTCCAGATCCCCGTCGTTGTCCATGTCCGCCATCTCCTGCTCGTAGTGGTTTGAGCCTGTTGGAGTCGAGGAGGAGAAGACGAAGCTGGTCACGTCCCTGAAGACGGGGGTGCCGGTCTCTTCCAGGCGATTGAAGAAGAACCGGGGATGCGTGTTGCGGCTGCCATGCAGGATGTCGAGGTCGAAGTCGCCGTCGACGTCGCCGAAATCCGCATCCAGCGGCATGAGCGCGATGTCCGCTTCGCTGCCGTCCGTCTTGGTGGTGTTGGTCTTCTGGACGCCCTCGGCCCAGAGCGCCGGGGAGCCGTCGTTGAGGTTGCTTCCCGTCAGCTGGAAGCCGGACGGGTTCCACTCGCCGAAGAACCCATCGCCGTCGTTCAGGAACAGGCGTGTGGGGACATTGCCGTTGAAATCCGACCCGTAGGACGTGTGCAGCAAATCGAGGTCGCCGTCGTTGTCGAAGTCGGCAAAGTCGCAGTCGCATGACCAGTCGATGAAGCCTCCGGCGGCCATGACCTGGTTGGGAGCGACGGACGAGCCGGGGCCGCCGAGGCCGATCCAGCGGGCCTGGGTCTCGTCGATGTATGTCCCTTCCGCGCCACCCTGCTTGCCGCCCGTGTTGGTCCACCAGCGGTTGGACTGGAGCTGCTGGGTGGAAGCGTTCGAAATGTAGATGTCGAGGTCGCCGTCCTCGTCGTAGTCCACGAACTCGATGTCTCGCGATGTGTCGCTGATGACCGGGAACTGTGCCGACGTCTTGTCGGAAAAGGTGCCGATCTGGCCGCCCTGGGCGCCGCCCTGGTTGATCCAGATGCGGTTCTGGTCGTTGCCCGCGTCCCCGCCGTCGGCGAACACCAGATCAAGATCGCCGTCCGAGTCCACGTCGCCGAAGTCGGCGTTTTCCGACCTCGAGTTGTTGGCCGACCCGCCGGGCGTGGTCTGGGCCGTGACGTCGTTGTAGACGCCCTGGGCCGCAGCGGTGGCGCCGAAGAGCGCCAGAACGATTGAGGTTGCCTGGATCCTCAGCATGCTAGGGCAGGGGGCCGGCGGGGGTTAACTGGATGCCCTTCGAGGCGTGGTAGGCCGTCCCCTCTATTCCGAAGGCTTGGA
Source organism: uncultured Planctomycetales bacterium (assembly GCA_964653725.1). Lineage (GTDB taxonomy): Bacteria > Planctomycetota > UBA1135 > UBA1135 > CAZZHK01 > CAZZHK01. The sequence continues at coordinate 9,804 of CAZZHK010000010.1, forward strand.
GGTATAGATTGCCCGCAAGGGGTTGGTCGGGAATCGGCAGGGCGACCACGGCCTCGCCGGACGCATCGCAGACGAGCGGCAGAGAAAACGAGATCAGACCCAGCGGGCTGATGTTGAGGTCTATGCCAGAGATCGGGAGCGGCGGGACCTGGGCCGTGGTCGACATCAGGACCAGCGCGATGCCGCCGGGCTGGCCGCCTCCGACCATCAGGGCGAAGTCGCTGTTGGCCTGGGCCACGGGGCCGTTGGTGGTCAGGCCGAGCGTTCCGCCCGACCAGGGCGTGGCCGTCCCGTAGGTCACGAGGCCCTTGGAGCCGCCGGCTACGTATCCGGTCACTGCCGAGACGCCGGTGTTGCCGTGCTCGTCGGCGCTCATGACGGTGTAGGAGACGTTGCCGACGTAGGAGCCGGGCAGTTCGCCGCGGAAGACTTGGGCGCCGCTCCATTCCATGGCAGCGTCCGGCATCTTGAAGCCGTCGACCTCGACCTCCATCCAGGTCTCGTTGAAGCCGGCGATGTACCAGGGCGAGTTGTCGTAGACGTGGGCCCGCACGACGGTGGCACCTGCGTGGGCCGAGACCCCGGAGGGCGATTCGACGTTCGGGATCCGCGCCGCGATGTTGTCGGGAATGTTGGTTGTGTTCAGCAGAACGTCGTTCTTGGCGCCGTTGTCATTGCCCACGACGATGTCGTAGTCGCCGTCGTTGTCGAAGTCGGCCGCATCGGCATCCAGACCGGTCTTGTTGGGGAGGTCCCCGGCCGCGCTGTTGGACAGCAAGGTCAGCGTCTTCGTGCCGTTCGGGATCCAGTTGTTTCGGTACAGCCGGTCCTGGCCAGAGAAGTTGGCTATATAGACATCCATGTCGCCGTCGTTGTCGTAGTCAACGAAGTCGGTCTCGTTGTCGTCCACGTTTTCCCCCGGCGCCTCGAGCCAGCCGGAGAAGTGGCCATTGCCGTCGTTGTAGCCGTACCAGTCGTTGTTCCCCTTCCAGTTCATCATGTAGACGTCCAGATCCCCGTCGTTGTCCATGTCCGCCATCTCCTGCTCGTAGTGGTTTGAGCCTGTTGGAGTCGAGGAGGAGAAGACGAAGCTGGTCACGTCCCTGAAGACGGGGGTGCCGGTCTCTTCCAGGCGATTGAAGAAGAACCGGGGATGCGTGTTGCGGCTGCCATGCAGGATGTCGAGGTCGAAGTCGCCGTCGACGTCGCCGAAATCCGCATCCAGCGGCATGAGCGCGATGTCCGCTTCGCTGCCGTCCGTCTTGGTGGTGTTGGTCTTCTGGACGCCCTCGGCCCAGAGCGCCGGGGAGCCGTCGTTGAGGTTGCTTCCCGTCAGCTGGAAGCCGGACGGGTTCCACTCGCTGAAGAACCCATCGCCGTCGTTCAGGAACAGGCGCGTCGGCACCTTGCCGTTGAAGCCCGATCCGTAGGACGTGTGAAGCAGGTCCAGGTCGCCGTCGTTGTCGAAGTCACCGAAGTCACAGTCGCACGACCAGTCGATGAAACCACCTGAGGCCAGGAGCTGGTTGGGAGCGATAGAAGACCCGGCGCCGCCCAAGCCGATCCAGCGGGTCTGGGTCTCGTCGATGTAGGTGCCCTCTGATCCGCCCTGCTTGCCGCCCACGTTGGTCCACCAGCGGTTGGACTGCTGGGCCTGCGTGGAGGCATTTGAGATGTAGAGGTCGAGGTCGCCATCCTCGTCGAAATCCACGAACTCGATGTCTCGCGATGTGTCGCTGATGACCGGGAACTGTGCCGACGTCTTGTCGGAAAAGGTGCCGATCTGGCCGCCCTGGGCGCCGCCCTGGTTGATCCAGATGCGGTTCTGGTCATTCCCGGCATCACCTCCATCGGCGAAAACCAGGTCCAGGTCGCCGTCCGAATCCACGTCGCCAAAGTCGACGTTCTCGCTGCGTGAGTTGTTGGCCGATCCCCCCGGCGCCACCGAGGAGGTGACGTCCGTGTAGACGCCCTGGGCCCAGACCGGGCCGCAGAACAGGACAGGTACAAACAGACTCAGCGTCAATCGGCGCATCGGCAGTCTCCGTGGATTCGCATGAAAGGGGGCGCGGGGGCGCCACCCTGCCATGTCATTATCGCTCCAAGGCAGGGATTCGTCCAGTTCCACGCAATTCGCAGGAATGCCCAACCGCCTCCAGACCCCCTGAATTCCCCGGAAGTGGCGGGTTTTTTTCCGCACCCTTGCCGATTCGGCACGTCGTTCAGGCAGGAGGAACGCAAATGACGATGGAAGTGGTGGAGAATGCCCCGGCCCAGGAAGAGGTCCGGCCAAAGGACTTGAGGTCGGTGTCCGCAGGCATCTACGTGTGCCGCGTGCTGCAGGTCCTGCAGAGGCGCGACGAGGCGGGATTCCTGGTGTGGCGCCTGCGCTGGCAGGTCGAGGCCGGTGAGGAGGCGCGCCGCGAGGTCGCCTGGCAGGACCTCAGCACCGCGCCGAGGCACCACGAGGAGACTACGGGAGCGCTCCGGGCGATGGGGCTGGATCCGGCCTCGGCGCTTGATCGTGACCCGCCGCGGCTGCGGGCCTCCGAACTGCACATGTGCCGCGCGGAGGTGACGTTGGCGGATGCAGTGGTGGACGATCCCCGTACCGGGGAGAAGCTGCTGGTCCACCAGGTGGTGCCCGGCAGCATGCGGACGGCACCTCCTATGGCTGAGGGCAGCGCGGGCGACGATTGACGCGGTCCGGGGGCGGGCCGGACAATGGGCGGCCATGGCTGACTGGGTGCACGGATCGGATCTGCTGGGAGCCGCCCGCGAGGTGTCCGCGGCGGCCTATGGCCCGTATTCGGGCATTTCGGTGGGGTGCGCGCTCCTGGACGAGGAGGGTGGGGTCCATGTGGGGTGCAACGTGGAGAATGCGTCCTACGGGCTGACCGTGTGCGCGGAGCGCACGGCCCTGGCGGCCTATGTGGCCGCGTCCGGTGGCCGGGAGCCCCGCCCGGCCCTGGTGCGGGCGGCCGTCTGGGCCTCCGGGGAGTCCCCGATGACGCCCTGCGGCGCGTGCCGGCAGTGCCTGCACGAGTTTGCGCCAGGCCTCGAGATCGAGATCGGCTGCGAGAACGCCGATCCCCGGACCCTGTCCCTGACCGACCTGCTCCCCGACGCGTTCGACGGCCCCCGTGCCGGCTGAGCGGGACTCAACGGCGCGGCTGCGCGAGCTGCAGCAGCTGATTGCCGACCACGACCACCACTACCACGTCCTCGGCACGCCGCTGGTCTCGGACGCCGAGTACGACGCGCTGTTCCGGGAGTTGCTGGAGTTGGAGGAGGCGCACCCTGAGGCGGTGGGCCCCGACTCGCCCTCGCGCCGAGTGGGGGGCGCGCTTCTCGAGGGCTTCGACCGCGTGGCACACGCGGTGCCGATGCTGTCGATCGAGTCGCTGTTCGGCGAGGAGGAGGTGGGCGAGTTCTTGGCGCGCATTTGCCGCGGACTGGGGACCGAGGACCTGCCGGCCATGGCCTGCGAGCCGAAATATGACGGGGTGTCGGCGAGCCTGGTCTACGAGGACGGAGCCTTCGTGCTCGGGGTTTCGCGCGGCGACGGCGCCCACGGCGAGGACCTGACATCCAACCTGTCCACGATCCATACGATTCCTCTGGCGCTTCGCGGGCCGGCGCCGCGGCTGCTCGAGGTGCGCGGTGAGATCATGATCCGCCGCGACCGCTTCGAGGAGATGAACCGTGCCCATGAGGCTGCCGGTGAACCGGTCTTCGCCAACCCCCGGAACTCGTGCGCCGGGACGTTGAAGCGCTTGGACTCCAGGGTGGTGGCCTCGCGGCCGCTGGAATGCGTGGTATGGGACCTGGTCCGGTGGGAGGGCGGCGACGAGGCCATGCCCGTCACCCACGGCGCCGCGATGGACCGACTGGAGGAGTTGGGCTTCCTCTCGAGCCCGCACCGGGCCCTGTGCGAGGGCGCCGACGCGGTGGTGGCCTATCACCACGCGCGCGAGGAGGCGCGCGACGAAGACCCCTTCGAGATGGACGGGATCGTGGCCAAGGTGGACGAGGTGCGGCTCCGGGGCGACCTGGGCCGGACCGCCCGTGCGCCGCGCTGGCTGCTGGCCTACAAGTTTGCCGCGCGCCAGGCGGCCACCACGCTGCTCGCCATCGAGATCCAGGTCGGGCGGTCCGGGCGCATCACGCCGCGCGCCGTGCTCGAGCCGGTCGACCTCGGCGGCGTGACGATCCGCCACGCCACGCTGCACAACGCCTCCTACGTGGCCGCCCGCGACATACGCGTCGGCGACCGGGTGGTGCTGGAGCGCGCCGGCGACGTGATCCCGGCGGTGGTGGCGGCCATTGCCGAGGCCCGCACGGGCCGCCCGCGCCGGTTCCGAATGCCCGAGGCCTGTCCGTCATGCGGCGGCGCCCTGGAGGAGCGTGGCGAGCACCACTACTGCACCCACGCTGCCTGTCCCGACCAGGTGCGCGGCCGGATCATCCACATGGCGTCGCGGACCGCGCTCGACATCGAGAAGCTGGGCGAAAGGGTCGTCGACCAGCTGATCGAGGCCGGGCTCGTGACCGAGCCGTCCGACGTTTTCACGCTGGACGGAAAGCGCGACGACCTCGTGGCGCTCGACCGCTGGGGCGAGAAGTCGGCTGACAACCTGGCGGCCGAGATCGAGCGTGTCCGCCGGCCCGATCTCGACCGCTTCCTGGTGGCGATGTGCATGCCAGAGATCGGGCGGGCCACCGCGCGGACCCTTGCGGAGCACTTCGGGACGCTGGAGGCCCTGGAGGCGGCTGACCTGGAAGCACTCACCGAGGTGGACGGGGTGGGCGTCACGGTGGCGGAGATGATCCGCGACTGGTTCACCATGCCGCACAACGTCCGTTTTTTGGACCGGGCCCGCGCGGCCGGAGTCGAAATCCAATCCGTCCGCCGCGTCGAGGGAGCCCTGTCGGGCAGCACGTTCGTGGTCACGGGAACGCTGGAGGGCATGAGCCGCGAACAGGCCAAGGCCGCGATCGAGGCCCTCGGCGGCCGTGTCACCTCCGGCGTGTCGAAGAAGACCTCCTACCTGGTGGCCGGCGCCAACCCAGGCAGCAAGCTCGCCAAGGCTGAGAAGGCCGGCGTCCCCGTCCTCGACGAGACCGCCTTCACCCGCCTTGTGACCCTGTAGGGTCACCATGTGCTCAATATGGGTCGGGCCAAGGAACAGCGTCCACGACGACAATGCGGAACGCGTGGCCGTGATGCGGGCCCTGATGGCTGCATTCGAGGCAGAGTGCGCTGAATTGGCTGTTCGGATTGGAGGGGCGGAGGATGTCCTGCTGGACGAATCGACCGTGCGCGAGCTCGAGGCCCTGGGCTACGTTCGCTAGTCGCCGACCGGCGGACGAGTGACTCGGCACCTGGAAAGGGTGGGCCCGGCCCGAGAGTGGTGGGCCGTGCTGGACTCGAACCAGCGACTTCCGCCTTGTGACGACGGCGCTCTAGCCAACTGAGCTAACGGCCCATGAGGGGCGGCAGTCTATCGCCGCCCGGATGGGGTGGGGGAGGGGTCAGGCGCCGCGCGCTGCGCGGACCGCCTCGGCAAGGACCGGCAGGACCTCGTGGACGTCTCCGACGATGCCGTAGTCGGCGACCTTGAAGATCGGCGCCTCGGCATCGCTGTTGATGGCGACGATGTGCTTCGAGGTGCGCATCCCGGCCAGGTGCTGGATCGCCCCTGAGATGCCGCATGCCACATAGAGAGTCGGCGCGACCGTCTTGCCGGTCTGGCCGACCTGTTCGGAATGGTCCCGCCAGCCAGCGTCCACCACGGCGCGGCTGGCTCCGTGAGCTGCGTTGCCGAAGGCCTCGGCCAGGTCGAGCACCAGGCCCCAGTTCTCGGGGCCGCCCATCCCCCGACCGCCGGACACCACAATCGGTGCTTCGGTGACGTCAAGGGTGCGCTCCCCAGGCTCCTTCACGTCGGCGACCGTCGCCAGTGCGGCACCGTCCACGGTCCGGGCCTCGACGGTGCCAGCGCCGGCGTTCTCCTCGGCGGCGAACACATTGGGGCGCAGCGTTGCGATGAAGGGGGAGCCGGAGCCGGAGACGGACAAGGAGGCCTTGCCCGCGTAGACCGGTCGGTGGGCCTTCCAGCCGTCGTCGCCGGCCTCCAGCCGTGTCACGTCCGAGAACATGGGGACGCCCAGACGGGCGGCCACGCGCGGGGCCAGGTCGCGGCCGCCGCTGGTGGCGGACAGCAGCAGGGCGTCAGCACCCTCGGCGGCCTGGGCCACGGCCCGCGACGCCAGGTCGGTCGACCAGCCGTCGGCGCACACATCGTCGTAGCACGCAATGGCGTCGGCGCCATGGGCGGCGGCGGCGGGGGCGGCGTCGCTGCCGCCGGGCCCGACCAGAACCGCGGTGATGCTGCCGCCCAGCCGGCGGGCTTCACTCAACGCCTCGAGCGAGGCGCGCTTGGCGCCGGAGGCGTCATGTTCGACATAGACGGTGATGTTCATCAGAGGACCTTCGCCTCGGTCTGGAGGGCCTCGATCAGGGCCGGCACGGCGTCGGCCCCTTCCCCGACGATGCGGCCGGCCGGACGCCCGGGAGGAAGCTCCATCGCGTGGACCACCACGCCGGAGTCTGCGAGGGCGCCCTCCACGGTTTCCAGCGGCTTCTTCTTGGCGGCCATGATGCCCTTCAAATTGGCGTAGCGCGGCTCGTTGAGCCCCTTTGCGCAGGTGACGACGGCGGGCAGCGCGATGTCGAAGATCTCGTGGCCTGCGTCCGCCTCGCGCTCCACGTGGGCGGTGCCGGTGCCGATTTCCAGCGCGACCGCCTCGGTCACGCAGGGCCAGTCGAGGAGCGTGGCCAGGTAGGCGCCGGTCTGGGCATTGTCGCGGTCGACCGCCTGCTTGCCGCACAGCACCAGGTCGGGCGCCTCGGCGCGGACGACCTCGGCGAGGGCCTGCGCGACGGTGGCCGGCGGCAGCGCGAAGGCGCTGTCGCAGGGCACGCGCAGCGCCCGGTCCGCGCCCATGGCCAGACATGTGCGCAATTCCTTTTCGGCCTCCTGGCTGCCGACGGTCAGGCAGACCACCTCGCCCTCGCCGACCGCCTCGACGCGCCGCAGAGCCTCCTCCACCGCGAACTCGCAGTAGGGATTGAGAACGTACTGGACGCCCGAGGGATCGAGGCTGGTGCCGTCGGCGCCCACCTTCACACGGGTGTCAGTGGCGGGGACACGCTTGATGCAGACGAGGATCTTCATGGGATTTTGGCGAAACAGGATAGGCGCAGTTCCGCGAAGGGGTCAAGAAACCGGGGCGTCGCCGGCCAGCCCTGCCTCCTCCGCGGTGGACACGCCCGCCCCCAGTTCGAAGCGGTCGCCCAAGTAGGCGCGCCGCACGTCGGGGTCCTCGACCAGGTCCTTCGGCCTGCCGTCCTTCAGGATCCGGCCATCCACCAGGATGTAGGAGCGGTCGGTGATGTGCAGTGTCTCGCGCACTGCATGGTCTGTCAGCAGGATCCCAATGCCGCGATCGCGCAGCCGCATGAGGATGTCCTGCAGGCCCTGGACCGCGATCGGGTCGACGCCCGAGAACGGCTCGTCCAGGAGCATCACCTTGGGCTCCATGGCCAGTGTGCGGGCGATCTCCACGCGCCGCCGTTCGCCGCCCGACAGGGTCTCGGCCTTCTGGCCGGCCAGGTCCGCCAGGTCGAAATCCTCGAGCAGGTCGCCGCAGCGCGCCTTGCGTTCCCTTGACCTGAGCGGCCGGGTCTCGAGGACCGCGAGCAGGTTGTCGCGCACCGTCATGGAGCGGAAAACGGACGGGTCCTGGGCCAGGTAGCCGAGCCCGATGCGTGCTCGCCGATGGACCGGCCACCGGGTGATCTCGCGCCCGTCGAGAACCACGCGGCCGCCCTCAGGCCGCACCATGCCGGCCGTCATCCGGAACGAGGTCGTCTTGCCCGCACCGTTGGGACCCAACAGCCCGACCACCTCGCCTGGGTCCACGCGAAAAGAAACCTCGTCGACCACGCGGCGTCCTCCGTAGGCCTTGACGAGACGATCAGCTTCCAGCATGGCGGTTGTGGAAAACTCGTGGAAAACAGGCGGGATGGCTGATGGTGCCGCTCTTCATTACCAACATCCTTATGCGATCGGCCTGGCGGAGGCGAATAGACACGTCTCCAAACAGATACCAAAAACGCCTCAACATCCTTTCTGACAGGTGGATGGGGTGGTACGCCGACATCTGCAGGCGCTTGTCGGCCTTTGCGGGTTCCTTGATTGGTCCCGGGCCAAATCCGGAAGGGGTGACCCCGACCACGTTCCAGCGCGTGTGGAAAACCTGCCGTGTGCGTTCCAAGTCCATGTCCATGCTCAGCGTATGCACTTTAGCCGCGCCGCCGGTGCGAAGGGGGGCCAGGGCCAGAACACGAACAGAGCCCGTCCGAGCATGTGCTCGCGCGGAACGAAGGAGGCCGGGACGGGGCCGGTGCCGCCTGGCTCGATGTCCGCGCGCGCGAACCGATGGGTCTCGCCGAGCGTGTCGCGCATTACGACCTCGGCCCCTGCGGCCAATCTCGACAGTTCCGGGTGCCTGTCCAGGAACAGCGGATTGCGCTCAGCCAGGTCGTGGCCGTGGGGCTGGTCGTGACCTTCGATGGAAGTCGCGCCCTCGGCCGATCCACTCAGGCGGTAGGTCCGCATGCGCCAGAGGCGGCCGTCATCGGAGTTGATGGAGTTGTCCCCGAGCATGAAATAGGAGCCGGCGGGCACGTCCACCCATGCGCCGTTCTCGAAGCGGCCGACATCGGTCCAGGACAGGTCGCGGTGGATGGTCGTGCCGGTCACCAGGGCGCTTCCGCCCATCAGGCCGAAGGACGCGCGGTTCGTGCGAGGGCCCGATCGGGGAGCCGCGGTCAAGTCGACCCGTGCCACTTCATCCCCGTCGAGTGCCAAGACCAGGGCGAGGTCGACATGGCCGAAGGAGACAACGGTCTCCTCGCCGGAGGGCAGCGCCAGATCGCCTTCCCATAGGACCTCGCCGCCGCGCCGGAGGGTCGAGGTTCCCCGGGCGGCCGGGCCGGCGACCAGGGCGGTGAAGGTCTCGGCATCCGCGCCCAAGTCCAGTCTGATGCCGGAGCAGTCGGGCTCCGGCCGCACGCCGACAGACAGCCGGATGTCGCGGGCCGGCGTGACCCGGCCGGGCAGGCGCAGCCCCTTCTCGCGCAGTCCCTGTGGATACCCGTCCGTCGTGCCGTTCATGACAGTGTGCCGGTAGGCCAGGGCGGACGGCCCGGACACCTGCCATCCCTCATCGGACGCCCGCCAGACCCCGGTCTCGGGCTGCCACTCCCTCGGGTGGGTCGCGCTGCCGGCCCAGTCCCAGGAGGAGGTTTCGAGCCAGAGATCCTCCTGGATCGCCGCCGGCTTGCGCAGGATTGATCCGTCCCCCTCATCCGGCCCCTCACGCCGCCACAAGTCCCCGCCGATGCACCGCAGAGACTCTTCTGGCATGCCTATCACGCGCTTGATGTAGGACTTGGACTGGTTGAGGGGGTAGCGGAACACGGCCACCTCCCAGCGCCGGGGATCCCGCAGCTGGTACGACAGCTTGTCGACGATGATCCGGTCATAGACGTTCATGCTGGGGTAGCTCAGCCCCATCAGGGTCGGTTGCATGGAGCCGGACGGGATCTTGTAGACCTCGACGGCGAACACCTTCAGCAGGAGCGCCATCGCGATCGCGACCGCCCCGGTCTCGAGGTTCTCCCTCCAGGGTGCCGGAGGCCGGGTTGCCGTCACTTTTCCTCCCGTGAGAGGACCGACAGGAACGCCTTCTGGGGAATCGTGACGGAGCCCACCTGGCGCATGCGCTTCTTTCCCGCCTTCTGCTTCTCGAGCAGCTTGCGCTTGCGCGTGATGTCTCCGCCGTAGCACTTGGCGGTCACGTTCTTGCCCATTCCCTGGACCGTTTCGCGGGCCACGATCTTTCCACCGACAGCGGCCTGAATCGGCACGGCGAACAGGTGACGCGGGATTTCCTGTTTGAGCTTCTTCACGATGGCCCGGCCAGCCGACTCGGCCTCGTCGCGGTGGATGATGGTGGACAAGGCGTCGACGTCCTCGCCGTTGACAAGGATGCGCATCTTGACCAGGGCCGCGCTCTGCCAGCCCGTGACTTCGTAATCGAGCGTGCCGTAGCCCCGCGTCCCGGACTTAAGGCGGTCGTAGAAGTCGTAGAGGATGCCGGACAGCGGCATGTCCACGAACACCTCCACCCGCGTGGCGGACAGCGTGTCGGTCCGGACGTGACTGCCGCGGCGGTCCAGGCACAGGCCGATCACCGACCCCATGGTCTCCACCGGCACGATGATTCCGGCGCGGACAATCGGCTCACGGACCTCCTCGATGGTTGCCGGATCGGGCCAGTCCCCCGCCGCGTGGATCTCCACCTCCTCGCCGTCACGAATCTGGACGCGGTAGGTGACGGTGGGGGCGGTCTGAACGACGTCCACGCCTTCCTCGCGCTCGAGACGCTCCTGGACGATCTCCATGTGCAGCAGACCCAGGAAGCCGCAGCGAAAGCCGAAGCCCAGAGCGTCGGACGATTCGGGCTCCCACGTGAACGAGGCGTCGTTCAGGGACAGGCGCTCGAGGGCCTGCCGCAGTCGCGTGAAATCCGCCGCGCTGACCGGGTAGAGCCCTGTGAACACCATCGGCTTGGGGCGCTCGGGCGCGGGCAGGGGGTGTGCCGCGTCGCTGCCGCGATGCAGCATGGTGTCGCCCACGACGACCTCGCTGAGGGTCTTGATGTTGGCGATCACGTAGCCCACCTCGCCGGCCTCGAGCCGGTCGCAGGGCACCATGTGCGGCCGGAACTTGCCCAGCTCGAGCACCTCGTGGTCCGTGCCGCCGTAGTGGAGCGTGATCCGGTCTCGGCGGGCGAGGCTGCCGTCGATGGCGCGGATGTAGACGATGACTCCCCGGTAGTCGTCGTGGACAGAGTCGAAGACGCGAGCCCGGAACGGCGCAGCGCGATCGCCCTCGGGGGGCGGCACCTTCTCGACGATCCGCTCCAGCAGCTCCGCCACGCCGGCGCCGGTCTTGGCCGAGATGGTCATTGGCTCGTCTTCCAGCAGGATGCAGTTGTGGAGCTCCTCCGCGATCTCGTCGGGCCGGGCGGTCGGCAGGTCGATCTTGTTGAGGACGGGGATCAACCTCAGACCCAGCTTCTGGGCCGCCTCGGCGTTGGCCACCGTCTGGGCCTGAACGCCCTGGGCCGCGTCGACCAGCAGGACGGCCCCCTCGCAGGCCTGCAGCGATCGTTCGACCTCATAGGCGAAGTCCACGTGGCCGGGCGTGTCGATCAGGTTCAGTTGGAACGGTCCATTGGCGGAGGCGAACGGGATCTCCACGGCCCGGGCCTTGATGGTGATGCCGCGCTCCCTCTCGAGGTCCATGTCGTCCAGCACCTGGGCGACCCGGTTGCGGTCGCCCATCAGGCCGGTGTGCTCAAGGATTCGGTCCGCGAGCGTCGACTTGCCGTGGTCGATGTGCGCGATGATCGAGAAGTTCCGGATGCGGTCGAGGTTCATGGCAGGTCAGGACCCGGACTCGAGGATGGCCCGGGCTTCCCGGCTGAAAAGTGCCAGCGCCCGCCCGCGGTGGGAGATCGCATGCTTCTCCTGGCTGTCCATCTGAGCGAAGGTCCGTCCGTCGCCGTCGGTCGGAACGAAGATCGGGTCGTAGCCAAAACCCTCCTGTCCGTTCGGAGACTCGCTGATGGTCCCGCTGCAATTGGCCTCGAAGGCGCCGCGCAGCCGACCGGTCGGATCGGCCAGCGCAATGACGCAGGCGAAGTGGGCTTCCCGCTGGACCGGCGGCAGGCCCTCCAGGGCGCCCAGCAGCTTTTCGCAGTTGTCCGCATCGGTGCAGTCTTCACCTGCGTAGCGGGCCGAGCGCGATCCAGGCTCGCCATCCAGGGCCTCGACGCACAGGCCCGAGTCGTCCGCCAGGGCCCAGACGCCTGCGGCCCGGGCGACCTGGCACGCCTTCAGAGCGGCGTTGTCCAGAAAGGTGTCGCCCGTCTCCTCGACTTCCGGCAGGTCCTCGTCCCAGTCGTCCGCACACACGACCTCCCAGGAGTCGTCGCCCAGCGCTTCCTCGATCTCGCGGATCTTGTCCGCGTTCCGGCTCGCCACGAGGATCCGCACGGGACTATCCGGCTTCTTCGAGTCCCAGTGCCTGGGCCTGGTGGCCGAGGAGTTCCTCGACGCCGCCCCGGGCCATCTCGATGAGTTCGAAGAAGGCCTCAGGGGAGAAGGGGTGCTTTTCCGCGCCCCCCTGCACCTCGACGATCTTGCCGTTGCCGGTCATCGCAAGGACCATGTCCGCATCGGCGGTGGAGTCCTCCGAGTAGTCGAGGTCCAGCAGCGGCTCGCCGTCAACGATGCCCACGCTGACCGCGGCGATCTGAGTGCGCAGCGGCCACGCGCGCAGGTTCCGCGTCTCCTTCAGATGGGCCAGGCAGTCGTGGAGCGCCACGTACGCACCGGTCAGTGCTGCGGTCCGCGTGCCTCCATCCGCCTGCAGAACATCACAGTCGAGCCAGAAGGAGCGTTCCGGCAGCACAGCAAGATCCGTGATGGCGCGCAGGCAGCGCCCGATCAGGCGCTGGATCTCGACCGAACGTCCATCCACCCTGCCGGCCCTGTCGCGGGCCTTGCGCCTCCCTCCGGAGGCCGGGAGCATCGAATACTCGGCCGTGATCCAGCCGTGGCCCTTGCCGTGGAGCCATCTGGGAAGCGAGTCCGTCACACTGGCGGTGCACAGCACGCGGGTCTCCCCGGTCTCGATCAGGACCGAGCCCGGAGCATTCAGGGTGAAACCACGGGTGATGCGGACCGGGCGAAGGTCATGGGCGGTTCTGCCGTCTCGACGCATGCTCCCATTGGACACGCGTCCGGTGAGCAGGGCAACCGGGGCCCGCGGCTCAGGCCGGACCCAGCGCAGTCATGTGCCCCGGCTCCACAAGAACGGCACCGTCCTCCGTATCGACCGTCCAGGAGCCGTCCAGGGGCATGTCGCCCAGCGTTCCGACCACTTCGCGGCCGCCGGCCACGAGGCGCACAGGGCCCGCCCCGAGGGCCAGAGCGTCGGAAAACTGTGTGTCCAGCGCGGTCGGCTCCCTCGCCGCCTGGGCGAGGCGCAAGGCGAGGGCCTCCAGGCAGGCAGACGAGGCCTCGGCCAAGGCCGGTCCCGGCGGCGCGGCCAGGGCAAGACTGGTGGCAGTTTCGCGCAGCGCGCCGGGGAACTCCGTCTGTGAAACGTTGAGGCCGATCGACACCACCGCCATCGGCCCTCCTCGGTACTCCACGAGAATCCCGGCCAGTTTGCGGTCCTCCACAAGCACGTCGTTCGGCCACTTGATACGGCAAGGGGCGCCGAACCGGCGGGCGGCGTCGGCGGCGGCCAGGGTGGCGGCTGCGACCATCCGCAGCTGGGCCGAAGCGACGGCCGTCCACCTCACTGACAGCATCACGCTGACCCCCTGGCCGCCCTTCCAGGCGTGGCCGCGTCGTCCCCGTCCACGGGTCTGGGACAGGGCCAGAAACGCGGCGCCGGCCGATGCGTCGGAGGCCCAGGCCAGATCGGCGGCGCTGGAGGTCTCGTCGACGACGGTCAGAGGCCGGCCGAGCGCGGCGTCCGCGGGCAGGAGCTCCTCGATCCGGCGCGCGAGGCGCGCGGCGTCCACTCAGACGAGCTCCGACTGGATGCGCTCGAGGCTGCGCCGCAGGCGCGCCATGATGTTCGAGTGGATCTGGCAGATCCGGGATTCGGTCAGCCCCAGGGTCTCCCCGATGTCCCGGAGCGTCATCTGCTCGCGGTAATAGAGCACCAGGATCTGCCGTTCCTTCTCGTTCAGGGACTGGGTAATGCGGTCCATCAGGTCCGACCGCTCCAGTTCGAAGGACGGTGCCTTCACCTTCTCGTCCGCCACCTGGGGTGCGGGCGGGCCGTCATCGCCCTCTCCGGTGCCGACCAGCCCCGACAGTGAGAACATGCCCATCGGCTTGCTGGCGTCCAGCTCCCGTGCCAGATCGTCGAGCTCCATGCCGAGGGCCTGTGCCAGTTCATAGTCGGTGGGCTCACGCCCATGTTCGGCCCGCAGCTGCTCCATCGCCTTGTTCACGGCGCCGGCCTTGATGCGGACCGCGCGCGGCACCCAGTCCTGGCTCCGCAGGTCGTCGAGGATCGCGCCCCGCACCCGGAGCGAGCAGTAGGTCTTGAATCGGACGCCACGGTCCGGGTCGTAGCGCTCGATCGCGTTCAGCAGGCCGAAGGTCCCCGCACCGACCAGGTCATCGAGCTGGACCGAATTGGGGAGCCCCATCTTGAGCCGCTGGGCCACCTGGCGGACCAGGGGGTAGTAGCGCTCGATGAGCACGTTGCGAAGCTCTTCGCTTCCGCTCTCCTTGAACTCTCGCCAAAGATCCTCGACCTCGACATCTCCGGGGCGAGGAGAGGCGGCGTCCGGGAGATCCTCGGGACTCGCGGCCATCCGCCTCAGTAGGTGATCAGGGCGTGCACGGGGACCCCGTCCAGCCTCGAGCGGCCGTTCAGATCCTCGAGCTCGATCACGAAGGCGCAGCCGACAATGTCGGCGCCCGCCTCCTGGAGCATGGCCACGGTGGCTTCTGCGGTTCCCCCGGTGGCCAGGAGATCATCGACCACCAGGACCCGCTGTCCTTCCTCGACAGCGTCCTCCTGCATTTCCAGGGTGTCCGTGCCGTATTCCAGCTCATAGGTGACGGACTGGATGGCGCCCGGCAGCTTGCCCGGCTTGCGCACCGGGACAAAGCCGACACCGAGCCGCTGGGCGAGGGGAGTCCCGAACAGGAAGCCGCGGGACTCGATCCCGACCACCACCTCGGGCCTGCTGTCCACGACGGATTCCTCCAGCCTGGCGATGCAGGTGGCGAAGCCCTCAGGGTCGCCCAGCAGCGGCGTAATGTCCCGGAACAGGATGCCCTCCTGGGGAAAGTCGGGGATGGCGCGGATCAGGTGTTCGATGGTGGGTTCCTTGGTCCAGGCAATGGAGGTCGGGGAGTCTACCTGAAGGGGTTCCCTACATCGCCTCGGGGGAGGCCACGCCCAGCAGGCCCAGTCCGTTGGCGAGCGCCTGGCGGGCGGCGGAGACCAGGGCCAGGCGGGCGTCGGTCACAGACGGCTCCTGGTCGAGGACCCGGTTGGCGTGATACCAGCCGTTCACGTCGCGGCACAGGGCCAGGCACCAGCCGGCGACGACGCTGGGCTCATGACCCGCCACGGCCGTGTCGACGGCCTCGCCCAGGCCCTCGATGCCGGCCAGGACGGCTCCGCAGTCGCCCAGAGCGGTCCAGTCCGCAGCCCCCAGGTCCGGTTCCGCGCCCGCCTTGGCCAGGATCGAGCTGAGCCGGGCATGCGTGTACTGGCAGTAGGGGCCGGTGTCGCCCTCGAAGTCGAGGACCCGGTCCCAGTCGAAATCCGCATCCTTGATGCGCTGGTGCTTGAGGTCGTGGAAGACGACGGCACCGATGCCCACCTGCTCCGCGATCTCGTCGAGGCGCGGCAGGTCGGGGTTCTTTTCGGCCATGACTGCGGCGACGCCCTGCACGGCGCGGTCCAGGACCTCATCCAGGAAGACCACGTTCCCGCGCCTGGTGCTGAGCCCTCGGATCAGGCCGAAGTCGATGTGTCGGATGCGTCCTGCCGCCTCGAAGGAGCCCCTCTCGAGCACCTCGGCCAGCTGACGGAAGTGCAAGCGCTGCTCCGAGCCGACGACGTACAGGGCCTCGTCGAACGTGAACTCGTCCCAGCGCGAGAAGATGGCCGCCAGGTCGCGCGTGGCGTACAGGGTCGTGCCGTCGGCGGTCTCCAGCAGGCACGGAGGAATGTCCTCGCCCAGGTCCACGACCAGGGCCCCCTGGCTGCGGCTCACGATGCCCGCCTCCTGCAGACGCTCCATGGCGGCAGGCAGTTCAGGGATGTAGTGGGACTCGCCACGGGTGAACTCGAAGGCGACGTCCAGACGGTCGTACACCTTCTGGAACTCGGCCATGGAGATCTCCGTGAAGCGCTTCCACAGGGCGCGCTCCTCGCCCTCCGGGTCCTGTTCGAGCGCGATCTGGCGGGTTCGGGCCAGCGTCCGGAGTGCTTCGTCCGTTTCTTCGACCTCGTGGTAGCGGACGTAGAGGTCCAGCAGATGGTGCACGCCGCGCTCCGCCAGTGCGTCGTCCTCTCCCCAGCGCTCCCACGCGGCCAGCATCTTGCCGAACTGGCTGCCCCAGTCGCCCAGGTGGTTGATGCCCTGGACGGTCCAGCCCCGGAATCGCAGCAGACGGCCGATGGCGGCGCCGATCACGGTCGAGCGCAGATGGCCGACGCTGAACGGCTTGGCGATGTTCGGGGACGAGAAATCGATGACCGCCGTCTTTCCTGAGCCCGAGTCGTCCGCGCCGTATCGCTCGCCCTCGCCGAGGACCAGGGGCACCAGTTCGGCGGCCCAGGCCGGCCGGTGGAAGGTGATATTCAGGAACGGTCCAGCGGAGGTCGCCGACGCGTGCTCGTCGTCCTCCCACAGCCCCGCCAGCTTGCTGGCGATTTCCGCAGGGTTGCCGTCGAACTTGAAGCACGGAACGGCGAGATCGCCGTTGGCCGTGTCCCTGGGCACCTCGACGATGACCTCCAGGGGATCGCAGGACATTGCGCGCGCGACGTGGTCGCGGATCTGTGCTCTCAGGCGGCGCATGGCGCGCGCTTATACCTCCTCCAGGCCGGAGTCGGGGAGTGCGGACCGCAGGTGTCCCCCGGAGGCCTCCAGCAGCTTCTCTGCCTCGGACGCCGTGCACCGGTTGGCGTGCATGACGACCGCCGTCTTGGCCCGGCCTCTCGCAGCCGCCAGGATTTCCGCCGCCTCCGGTTCTTCAAGCCCGGTGAGAGCCGCCACGATTCGTGCACCCCGGGACACCAGTTTGGAATTTGAGCCGGTGTCGACGTCGACCATCAGGCTGCCGTGGATCTTGCCGAGCCGCGCCATGGCATACGTGCTGAGGAAGTTCAGGACGATCTTGGTGGCGCTGCCGGCCTTCAGGCGCGTGGATCCGGCCAGCACCTCCGGCCCGGTCGCCAGATGGACGGCGTGGTCGCACGGGACCTCCGCCTCGCCGGGCTCCAGGCAGCACAGCCAGGCGGTCGTCGCGCCGCGCTCCCGGGCACGCCCCAGGGCACCGGCCACGAAAGACGTGGTCCCGCCGGCCGAGATCCCCAGCACCAGGTCCCCTGGTCCCGCTTCGACCGCGTCCATGGCTGCGCCGCCGTCGTGCGAGCTGTCCTCGGCCCCCTCGACGCTGCGCCGCAGGGCACCCTCGCCGCCGGCGATGATGCCGACGACCTGGTCGGGCGAACTCCCGAACGTCGGTGGGCATTCGGCCGCGTCCATCACACCGAGCCGGCCGCTGGTTCCGGCTCCGACGTGGACCATCCGTCCGCCTCCCGCCAGCGCACTGGCGGCGGCCTCGGCGAGGGCGACGATCTCGTCCCTTGCCGCCCGGACGGCCCGTCGCGCCTCGTCCTCCGCACCCAGCATGGCGTCGAGGAAGGCGCCCGCCCCGAGCAGGTCCAGGTCCTCCGACGCAGGATGTGTCCGTTCGGTGGACAGACGGCCGCGGTCATCCATTCGGCTCAAGCCCCAGGATTTCGGCCAGGGTCCGCCCCGCGGCGTCCTCTACCCAGGCCACGCTGACATCCGTGAGTTCGCGTGTGCGGTCGAGCCATGGCCCGGGCCGGTAGCGCACCGCCAGATCCTCGAACCGGTCGTCGATGGTGACCAGTTCGTCGTGACGGGCGCAGGCGTCAGCGACGCCGACCACATGGTCGAGCGGTGTGAGGGGGACGGGCACGACCCTGTCCCAGAGGGCATCCAGGAAGTCGCTGCGGAAGCCGCTGTCCGCCATCTCCTCGCGTGACCTCCCACGCAGCCAGTGGGTGACTGCGCACCTCGCCCAGGCCGGGTGGCCGCGGCCCATCAGCCACTGGTGGCCCAGCCACGGGTGGAAGCGGCCGTGCATGAATGACCGGCCGATGTCGTGCAGCAGGCCGCCGCCGGCGGCCTTGGACGGGTCCACGGCTCCGGTCGCCTCGGCAAGGATGCCGGCCGTCCGGCCCACGAGCATGGAGTGCCGGGCCCAGAGCACGTCCGGATCGGTCCGGCACGCGAACAGGTCCAGAGCCTCGGCCGGGGCCGCGATCACCTGCCGGGCCGCCCGGCCGCGCAGGCGAGGGCCTGCCGGGCGGTGTCCAGGCTCCCGCTGTGGACCAGCAGCTCCTCGAGGTCGTCGGGCCCCGCCCAGGCGAGTTCGTCGTGTTCAGTCGACAGGACCGGAGGCTGGTCCGGCGCCTCTGCCAGGAGCAGCGCTACACGCTTGATGCGTCGGCATCCGTCGACGTCGACTGGATATACCAGCTCGCGACGGAAGCCCTCGAGCGGTTCGATCCCGGTCCAGCCGGTCTCCTCCGCCACCTCGCGCAGCGCGCCATCGTTCTCGCCCTCGCCGCGTTCGAGATGTCCCTTGGGGAAGCCCCAGGTGCCGTGTCTGGCGTTCCGCAGCAGCAGCAGTTTCGGGCCGTCGCTCCCCGTCCGGTACAGGATCGCGCCCGCGGCACGGACCGGCCCCTCCAGGTCCAGGTCGGCGGCCGGAAACGTGGGTCCTTCGGTGCAGGTGCGAATGTAGGGCCAGGGACCGGTGGAGGGCACCTGGCAGGCGTTGCAGGCCCCGACCCCGCAGGCCATGTAGGACTCCAGCGACAGGTGCAGATCCAGCTCCCTCTTATAGGCCAGCAGGGACAGGGCGGTGAGAAACCCGTGGGGGCCGCACCCGATGAACAGCGTGTCGCTTCCGAACACGCCTTCGTCGAGCAGGTGCGCGGTCAGGGCCACGGCGTTGCCGTGGAAGCCGAAGCTGCCGTCGTCGGTGGCGGCATGCAGTTCCGTCCCGGACTCGACCCAGCTGTCCATGTCGGTCAGGTCGGCCCGGGATCTTGCGCCGAACACGCAGGCCAGCGGCGCGTCCGAGTCCTTGAGGTGCTCCCTCAGGAACACGAAGGGGGCGATGCCGATGCCGCCTGCGACGGCCACCACGCGCTGTCCGGCGTCCGGGGAGGGAAACGCGTGGCCCAGGGGTCCGGTCCACCGGATGTCCGCTTCGCCCTCGAAATCGGTCAGCGACCGGGTGCCTTCGCCCAGGACCTGGATGAGGAAGTGCATTTCCACGCCGGGCGCGTTCTCCAGGCTCATCGGCCGCGGCAGCAAGGGGCCGTGCCCGTCCGCCCGGGCCAGCATCGCGAACTGTCCGGGGGCTATTTCGGGCGGGTCTTCCGGACGGACCACGAGCCTCCGGATCCCGTCGGCGACGATTTCAACCCGTCCGGGGGAGACGGCAGTACGGGGCTTGCTGGCGTCCATCGTCGACAAGGACGCATCCTAGCCGCCCGTACTCCCGCTAGAAGAGAATGGCGGTGAAGACCGTGTTCGTCACCGGCGCTGGCAGGTCCAGGGCGGGGTTCGCGACGGCGCCCTGCCACCAGTACGACCCCGGCAGGACCTCTGCGGGGATGACGAAGGTGGCCGAGGTGACACCGGTCGCGGCTGTCGGCAGGGCCCACCACAGGGCCAATGATGTTCCGAAGTTGCCAATATCCAGGTCGACGATGCCCGGCACTGGGGTCGGCTGGTTCGACCATGCGGCCCAAAGGACATGTATGTCTCCGGGATCGCTGGCCATCGCCTGGGTGACCTCCTGCAGCGTGAACACGATCGGGTTCTGCATGTACAGGGTGGGCGAAGTGACCGGGACCACGTCCAGGTTGAATGGGAGGCTGGTGCCGACGGCGTTCTCGAGCGTCACGGGGACCGCTCCCAGGTGGTCCACAAGCGGCAGGAAGAACTGGACGGACGTGTCGCCCAGGACGAAAACCTCACCGAATCCTTCGAGGACGTGCTGTCCGTCGATGGTGACCTTGGTGACGGTCGAGAAATGGGAGCCGGTAAGCGTGACCAGGATGGGGGTTTCCGCAATGACCGGCGGTTGGGCCGGGGTGGCGGCCGTGATCACCGGTGAGCCCGCAGGCGAGGGATCGATGACCGCGAAAGCACCCACCAGGGTGCCAGAATCCATCGACGGGTTGGTGACGGTGACATCCCAGTCTCCTGGTGCCGCACCCGACAGGTCAAGCGTGGCAAGCATGAGGGTGGATCCCACCACCAGCTCGCTTGCGCCCGAAATCGTCGAGGGCCCCAGCTCGATCGTCAACTGGGCCCCGGGCTGGAAGTCCATGCCCAAGACCGTCACGGCAACCGTCGTTCCTGCGTCCGCGGCGTCGGGTGTGATGGACAAAAGGACCGGAGTCTGGTTGGTCGGGTCGGTGACGGTGAAACCCGCAGTCAGCGTGTCGGTCAGGCTGTCGGGATTGGTCACTGTCACGTCGTACGGGCCGAACGGCGCGGCAGACAGGCTGACGGTGGCGGTCAGAGTGGAGGAACCGGCGACCGCTTCTCCTGTGGCATTGATCTGGAACGCGCCCTGGGTGAGGACCAGCGAAGCGCCTCCCTGGAATCCCGCCCCTGAGACGGTCACAACCGCCGTCGATCCCTGATCCGCCCCCGAGGGAGAGATGCTGGAAATCGAGGGACCGGTCTGAACGCCGATCTCGAACGGCCACGAGTTGCTGAGCGACTTGCCGCTGGAGGAGCTCGACTTGACGTTGATCGAGCCGTCCTGGATTCCCGAAGGAATGGTGATGGTCAGCGAGGTGCCGCCGCCGGAGGAGGAAACGCCGGTGACCTTTGTCGGTACCCCGTTTGAACTGGACTTGGTGAACCAGACCTCGTTGCCGGAGTTGGTGAAATTGGAGCCGGCGACGGTCAGCGTGCCGCCGATGGCAGTGGACCCGGTGATACCGGTGATGGACACCTTGTTGCTGGTGGCGCTGCTGTAGGCGGCCTGGACCCCGTTGATGTCGTCGCTGTGGATCGAGCGGTCGGGGACGCCGTCGCCGTTGATCGAGGCATACATGGTGGCCGCGAATGTGCCCGAGTGGCCCAGACCGAGCGCGTGGCCAAACTCGTGGGCCGCCACGCCCTGGATGTCCATGCTGCTGTTGTCGCCGGGACCGTCCTGCCAGGTCCAGCCGTTGCAGAACCGGATGCGCCAGCCGTTGGAGCTGACCCCCTCGGCGTATGCCAGGGTGCCGCCGCCGCAGCTGGCCCCCGACGACACGACGTTGCTGTCGTATCCGCCGACGCTTGTGGTCTCGCCCTGCCAGGTCCAGTCGAAGTCTGCGCCGCCGTCACCCAGGTTGCCCTGGGTCGGGTCGCCGCTCCCGTCGCCGTAGGAACGCGACTCCCATTCGACGCCGCCCTTCCAGATTGCCAGGACCGCTCCGACCGCACCGGGGAAGTTGGCGCTGGCCGAGCCGTTGTTGTTCGCCTGGCTGTTGGTGAAGTTGTTGTAGACGCGGAAATCCCTCTGCGACGTCGGAAGTTCGAAGCCGAAGGTGACATAGGCGCCCCCTGACGGGTTCAGAGAGATGAGCAGTACGGGCCCTGCCAGGGCAACCGTGCCGATGATGCGAAGGGTCCTGGGTATGCGCATGTTGTCTTATGACGCAGCGAGGCGCCGATTTGTTGCCTTCTCGGGCAACGTGAGCATTCTAGAACAGGATGGCGCTCATGGAGACGTTCGTCACAGGTGCCGGCAGATCCCAGGTCGGGGTCAGCACTGCCGCCTGCCACCAGTAGGTGCCGAGAATCGTCGAATCCGCAGGGATCGTGAATGTCTGTGTGGTGATGCCCGCCGCGTTCGCCGGCAGGGCGGTCCACAACATCAGGGCGGTGCCGAAGGCGCCGATGTCGAGATTGACGAGTCCGGGAACGGGCGTCGGCTGGTTGGACCAGGCCGTCCACATGAAGTGAATGTCGCCGGGGTCGCTGGCGACAGCCCAGGTGAAGTCCTGCTGCGTGAAGACGACCGGACCGTGGGTCCACAGGACCGGCGAGGTGGCTGCCGCCACGGTCAGGTTGAAGGGGGCGCTGGTCCCCACGCTGTTGGTGACCGTGACAGGCACGGCGCCCAGATGGTCCACGATAGGCATGAAGAACTGCAGGCTGGTGTCGCCTAAGACGAACAGCTCGCCGAACCCCTCGATCACGAACTGGCCGTCGACCGTCACCTTGGTGGCGGTGCTGAAGCCGCTCCCCGTCAGGGTGACAAGGGTCAGCGGACTGGTCAGGACCGGCATCGGGTCGGGCGACGCGGCCGAGATGACCGCCGTTCCGGGCGGGAACGGGTTGTCCACGTCGAAGCCGTCGACGAGAGAACCGCTCTGGCCGTCCGGGTTGGTGACCACCACGTCGTAGAGCCCGTCCGGGGCGCTCGTCAGGTCGATCGTTCCGTTCATGATGGAGACGCCGGTGACACTCTCGCTGGCCGCCTCGATGACGGTGGCCCCCATCTCGAGGGTCATCTGGGCACCCTGCCCCAGATCGATGCCGAAGAGGGTGAAGGGGATCACCTGTCCGGCATCCGCCGAGGTCGGGTTGATGGAGAGGATCACGGGTGCGGGATCCGCGCCCTGGTTGACCGTGAAGGCGTTCGACTTGGTCCCCGACTGGGTGTCCGAGTTGGTGACCGTCACGTCATACGTGCCAGTGGACGCACTGTTCAGGTCCAGGCTGCAGGTGATCACGGTGGACCCGGTCAACGATTCGCCGGTGGCGTTGATCGTGGACGCGCCCATGGTGATCTTGACCTGGGCTCCCGAGGAGAAGCCGCTGCCGTTCACCGTCAGCGACACGGTTGTCCCCTTGTTGCCGGATGTCGGCGAAACGGACGAAATAGATGGCGGCGGCGTCCCGGAGCCGATCTCGAAGGGCCAGGAGTTGCTCAGCGACTTGTGTCCCGAGGCGTTCGACTGGACGTTGATTGATCCGTCCTGGATCCCCGACGGCACGGTCACCGTGATCGTGGTGCCCCCGCCCGACGATGAAAGGCCGGTGACCTTCGTCGCCACCCCGTTCGAGTTGTTCTTCGTGAACCACACCGCATTGCCGGAGCCCGAGAAGTTCTTGCCGTTGACGGTGAGGGAGCCGCCGATCGCGGTCGATCCGGCGATGCTGGTGATTTCCACCTTGTCGCTGCCAGCCACCGAGTAGATGGACTGGACGCCGGCGGAGTCGTCGCTGTGGAGGGAGCGGGCGGCCGTCCCGTTGCCGCTGATCGCCCAGTACATGGTCGCGCCGCTGGAGTTGGAGTGGGACAGTCCCAGGGCGTGGCCCAGTTCGTGGCACGCCACGCCCTGGATGTCGATGCTGTTGCTGCCCGAGAACGAGCCGGGGCCGTCTTGCCACGTCCACGACTCGCAGAACTTGATGCGCCACCCGTTGCTGCCAGGGGACTCTGTGAACGCCAGGACGCCGCCGCCGCAGCCCGATCCCTGGGACGAGATGATGTTGTCGTTGAGTCCGCCGTTCGAACTGGCTTCGCCCTGGAACGTCCAGTCGAAGTCCGCCCCGCCGTCGCCCAGGTTCGAGTTGCTGGACACGCCGTCGCCCTTGCCGTCGTTGTACGAGCGCGACTCCCATTCGACCGCGCCCTTCCAGTTGGCCATCATCGCCCCGGTGGCGCCGGGGAAGTTGTAGTGGGGGGTCGTGTTGTTGTTCGCCTGGCTGTCGGTGAAGTTGTTGCGTATGCGGAAGTCCCGCTGGGTCGTGCCGAGGTTGAAGCCGAGCTTGGCGTATGCGTCGCCGTTCGGCTTCATGGACAGCAGGGAAACCGCGGCCGCCAGACCCAGGACGCCTGCGTTTCGTGCGAAGGCCCGCACCTACTTGCCCTCCCTCTTCTGGCGCTCAATCTCGGCGCGCAGCGAGGGCACCGTCTTCATCAGGTCCGCCAGGTAGGTCGTCTTCTCGATCGCGAAGCCCTTGCCCTTGCCCAGCGCCACCTCGCCGCCGCGCCCGGCCTGCATCCGGAAGATGCCGCCCAGGGCCGCGTAGATCGCGTGGTTGCCAGGACCTCCGAAGGCCGTTTCCCGCCGCGAGAACACCACCACCCGGTTGCCCGGCTGGGTCTCGGACGAGGAGGGCATGGTGGAGACGAAGTAGTCGAAGTCGCCGTAGGAGCCGCCCAGGAAGCCCACTTCCTTGGTGGCCGGCTGGCCCGAGTAGAGGCTGGTGCCCTTGACGGTGAGCCAGGTGAAGACCTGGGGACCGTTCATGGGGTCGGTGACCAGCGTGGTGCGATTGGCGATGATCGTGCCGGCCACGGCGTCGTCCGCCCGGGCGACCATCTTGCGCAGGTCGAGGGATTCGATGGAGGCTGCAGCGGCGATGGAAAGGGCCGCGAGCGCGACGGGCAGGGTCTTGGGGATGTGTGTCATATCCGGGGGAAACTCCTCCAGGAGCGCGATTGCCATTGAGAGTGAAACGAGAGCATCAAAGAAAGCGGCGCGTATCGCCGCGTGCAGTCCAGCCGACCATTCAGTCGAACCACGCTCCTATGACGCACGGTTGGCGTGCATTGTTTCACCGACAATAGAATAAGTCGAAGTGGCCCGTCTGTCACCTTTCCAGCGGACCAGGAAGCGACTTCCTGGCGGCCCCTTTGTCGCCCAGGGCCTATTCGCCGTCAGGAACGGGCTCGCCGAGGGCTTCCCGGACTTCCTCGTCCATCCGCGATATTCCGTCCGGGACGGTTCCCCGCCACTCTCTCAGCAGCCGGCGCCCGTCGACCGTTCGTCCTGCAGCAACCATGGCAAGGCCCAGGCCGCGACGCGTGGCCGGTTCCGCGGCAGGTCCGGCAAGCGACAGGGCCCTTTCGAACGCCTCCACCGCACCCTGGGGGTCCAGGAGGCGCTGAAGGGCATGACCGGTCAGGCGCCACGGCTCCGGGTTCCCGGAATCCAGCGCCTGCCAGCGCTGGGCAAGGTCCACCAGATGATTCAGGTGGCCGTCCCGGAGCATGAGGCGGGCGGCGGCTCCCAGGGCTGATCTGGCAGGCCCGAACCCTGGGTCGCGGGCCAGGGCCTGGGCGTAGAGGTCCCACTCGGCCGCCGATGCCGGAATCGGCTGTCCGCCGGGCCCCAGCACGACGTTCCCGTTCTGGTCAATCTCGAACATCGGGCTGGCCAGCCTTTCGCGCCTGGCGGCGTCCTGATCCCAGATCGACCAGTTGATCGGCTGGGCCGCCGCATGCAGGGCCAGGCCCTCCAGCAGCATGGCCAGCGCCGAATCGGAGGCGGCCCAGCTGGCCACCCTCGCGAGAGTGTCCGTCAAGTGCTCGGAGGCTGCGGGACGCGCTGCAGACCGCATGGCGGCGGCCCACGGCCCGCGCAGCGTGGCGGGCTCCGTCCTGCCTCGTCCAATGAGTTCGCCAGCGCCGACCAGCCGTGTGGGATCGTCCGTAGGCGATCCGTCCGCCCGGTGGACCAGGGCAAGCCAGGGACCCTCGTAGCCGTGGCTCAGAGCATGCACCTGGGTGTCCGCGAAGGACTCGGCAAACGTCGCCATGCTCTGGGACACTGCACGGGGAGGCATCAGGGCCGGATCCAGCCAGACGATCAGTGTGCCCCGGGGCCCCAGCAGCCCTTCCAGCATTCCCAGGCGGTCAGAGGAGAGCCGCTCCGCGTCGGACCTGCGCCAGCCGGGTTGAGGCGCGGAGACGATCAGTTGGAAGGGGGCCTGCGCATGTGCGTCGCCGATGCGCGAGGCCCGTCCGGCCCGGATCAGGCCGGCAGTCAACGGCTCATCGGGCACCGCCAGCACGCTCGCCCCGCCCCCGTGGGCCAGCCCGAGCCGCCACTCGTCCAGTGGCAGCCCCAGCAGCAGCGTCCGCGCAGGCCCCTGCGCCAGCCTTGCCGACAGGTCGGCCGCCGCTCGATGCAGCGTGGCGGTCTGTGGGTCCGCCCGATACACGGGGTCGGCGCCCAGCCGGTAGACGAGCGTTCCATCCGGCTCCCGGAGCAGCACCGCTGGCCCCGAAGGGGTGTCCTTCCAGAGCACGACCTTTGGCCTCGCGAAATCGAACGGGTGGACGACGCGCGGCGGCGAGGGCACTCGGCGGCTCCACTTGACGGGAGGCCAGGAGGATCCGTCGACCGCGGGCTGCTGCCAAGACAATGCGAGCAGCAGGTAGGCGGCGGCGCCGCCGACCGCTGCTGCGGCGCGGCGGGGCCCTCGGAAAGAGGTCCACAGGCAGCGCGCCAGGGCCACAGCGGCGGCAATGGAGGCTGCGGTGCAGACACCGGTGAAGTCGGAGCCGCCGCCCACCAGGATGAGAAAGCGCCCGACCGAGCCGACGGCGGCGCCCAGCCCCCAGGCCCCGAGCAGAGCCGCCCCGGCTCCGGCCTCGAGACCGGCCCCGAACGCCGCGCCCAGCCCCAGCGCCGGCAGGATGAAGAAGATGCTCCAGAACAGGGGCACGTAGAGGACCGCCTCCCGGGCGCTCCGGAAGTTGCCGCCTGCCAGGTCGTAGACGTCGACCGTCCTCTGCCAGACGTCCGGGTCGGAGCGCGCATTGACCGCGTGAAGAGCCCAGAGGCACCCTGCCGCGGCCGCGGCCGACCAGAAGGCGTGGCGCAGGGGCCATCGGCCCAGAAGCGACGGCAGCAGCGCCGCCCCGGCCCAGGCAAGGGCGAGGAGCGTGGCCAGACCCAGCAGCCGGTCCCGTTCGCCGCCCGATGCGTACGGGGCGGCGATGTGCCACAGGGAAGGCAGGGCCATCGCGGCAAGCAGTCCCAGGGCGGCAGCGGTGGCTGTCTCCGCCAGGCCCGGCGTCCTCGTCCGGTCCTGTGCCGTGTCGGCAGCACCGGCCTGGTCATGGTCCTCGTCGGTCTCGGCCTCTGCAGGAGGTTCGGGCGCGGCCCAGAGCAGCGATAGCGCGAGCAGGGGGGCCACCGGGTTCAGTCCCGTGACTGCGGTCCACTCGGCGGTCCACGCGGCCCCAGCCATGCCGACGGCGGCACCTCCGAACAGGCTCAGGTGGCGGTCGCGCCACGAGGGGCGGGCGGCCGCCAGACTGGCGACCGCGCCGGCTCCCAACGGGACCAGAAGGAGCCCCGCTGCCATCCAACTGCTGTCCACCAGGGCCCCAAGGCGTCCGACCAGCCCCTCGAATCGCGGCAGCAGATAGGTGGCCAGGACCACCAGCGGCGCCGCCAGACGTGCCTGGGTCCGACGCAACGGGCGGACCCGCGCAGCCGCCGCAAGGCCCAAGGCCATGGCCACGGTGCCGATGAGGGCGGCCCCCGAATCTCCGCCTCCGGCGAGCCGGAGGGCGGCGTGCAGGAAGACCAGAAGGGGTCCCAGCCACAATCCGGCGAGGAAGGCTCTCGCGGACCCGTAGATCATGCGTTGACGGGATCGACGAACGATTCCATGGCCGCCTCGATTTCGCTCATTCGTTCGTCGCCCAGGGGACCCAGGTCCCCGGCTGTGGCGTTGGTCCGGGCCTGGGCCAGGGAGCGGGCACCGGGGATCACGACCCCAACGGCCGAATGCGTAAGCGCGAACCGGAGGGCAAGTACCGCAGGCGACTCGTCGGCCTCGCACAACTCGCGAAGCCGGCGGCCCGCCTCGCCCTTGCGTGCAATGTCCGCGGGGTTCCAGTTGCTCCGCCAGTCGTCAGGCGTGAATTCCTCGTGCGGGGAGCGCTTGGCCGCCAGGAAGCCGGAGGCCAGCGGCACTCTTGCCATGATCCCGATGCGGTGCGCCCTGGCATGGTCGAACAAGGTGCGCTCCGCCCGGCGGTCGAGCAGGTTGTGGATCACCTGCAGCGCGCTGCCGAAGCCGGCGTCCACGGCGCGGACCCCCTGCTCAGGGTTGGCCACTGACATGCCCCACGCGTCACACAGACCGTCCTCCACCAGCTTCTCGCAGGCCACCCGCGTGTCCTCGGGGAAGTCGAAATCCGGGTCGGGCGTGTGCAGAAGGAACAGGTCCACTCGCTCGACGCCCAGACGCCGGACGCTTCCACGGAGGGCCTGTCCCAGCCATGTCGGCGAGTAGTCCTTGACTGCCTGGCCGTCGATCTCGCGGTTGCCGGCCTTGGTGACCAGGAACACCTCGTCCCGCCTTCCGTTGGCGTCGCCGTAGACGGCGCCGATCCGGCCCTCGCTGCGGCCTCGCCCGTAGACGTCGGCGGTGTCGATCACGTTGACGCCGAGCTCCGGCAGTGCACCGAGCAGTTCCTCCGTCTCGTCCGGATCGACTGCCCCCCAGCCAATGGCGCGGCCGCCCAGGCGCGCCGGGCCACCGATGGCCCAGGCTCCAAAGCCGATCACGCCCACTCGGGACCCTCCGTGTAGAAGTCTGCGTCGTTGCATGGCTCTTGCCGCCCGCGGCATTCTAAGCGTGTGGACGCCTCTTGGACGCTTCGGGTTCGCAAGGCGCTCAGCGCCTGGTATGAGGTCTCGCGCCGCGACTTCCCATGGCGCCGCCGCAGGACGCCCTATCGCGTCCTTCTGTCCGAGGTCCTGCTCCAGCAGACGCGGGCCGCAGTCGGCACCGAGTATTTTCGCCGGTTCCATCGGCGGTTCCCCGGCTGGCGTGCGTTGGCGGAGGCCCCGGTGGAACAGGTGCTCGAGGCGTGGGCAGGTCTCGGCTACTACGGCCGGGCGCGCCGCCTGCATGCACTGGCACGCATCGTCCACCGGGAGCGCGGCGGGCGGCTTCCACGGACGGCTGCGGAACTGGTGGGGCTGCCGGGCATCGGTCCGTATACCGCCGCCGCCGTCGCGTCGATTGCTTTCGGCGAGCCGGTGGCGGCGGTCGACGGAAATGTGCGGCGGGTGGTCGCGCGGCTCCTCGCAATTGACGGGGACCCGGCCCGTGGGGCGGCTGCTCGCCAGGTGGAGACAGCCGCCGGAGCCTTGCTGGACAGGGAGGACCCCGGTGCCTGGAATGAGGCGGTGATGGAGCTGGGCGCCACGGTGTGCATGCCCCGTTCGCCGCAGTGCGGTTCGTGTCCGCTGTCCGCCGACTGCCTGGCGCGTTCGGCCGCGCTCCAGGATCGGATCCCCGGTCGCGGCCGCGAGACCCGGTGGGTGGACATGGAGGCGGCCTGGGGGCTGGTGCGGCTGGGCGGCCGGGTGCTGCTGGCGCGCCGCGGGCCGGGACGCATGGAGGGTCTATGGGAACTGCCGGGCTGCGAGGCCCCGACCCGTCTGGCGGCCCGCAGGCGGCTTCCCGCGCACCTGTCGGACCAGGTGGGCGCGCCGGTCCGGATCCGCGGCGGTGCGGTGGCGAGCATCCGGCACACGGTCACGCGCCACCGGATCGTGACCCGGATCTACGATGCGGAAATGGCGGGTCCCGTCCGGTCCGTGCCGGCACTCAAGTGGTGGGGGCCTGGCCAGCATGCGCCGGCCCTGACGGCGGCCGGGAAAGGGGCCCTGGAAGCGCTCGGCCTGATGGCCGCTTCGGAGGTCTCCCCGTCGTAGACTCCTCCCCGATGGACGATACACAGACCGCACCGCGCGTCGCCGTTGTCGTGCCCGCCTTCAACGAGGAGAACGGGATCGGCGACGTGCTGGATGAGCTTCTGGCTGCAGTGGGAGGGGTGCCCGGCCTGGGCGAGGTCATCGTGGTGGACGACGGGTCGCACGACGGGACGGCTGCCGCGGCGGAGCGCGACGGGGTCCGCGTGGTCAGGCACGAATCGAACCGCGGCTACGGTGCGGCCCTCAAGACGGGAATCGCAGCGGCCGACTGCGACGTGGTCGTCATCACCGACGCGGACGGAACCTATCCGGCCGGGACCATTCCCGAACTCGTGGCGCGCGTGGCCGCCGGGGCGGACATGGCCGTCGGCGCACGTGGTCGAGCCCAGGTGGCGCTGGTGCGCCGCCCGGCCAAGGCGTTCCTGCGAAGTCTGGCTTCGTTCCTCGCCGCCACCCCGATCCCGGACCTGAATTCCGGCCTGAGGGCGATCAGGACCGACCTGGTGTCCTCGGTCCAGCACATGCTGCCCGACGGCTTCTCCTTCACGACGACCATCACCTTGGCTGCCCTCACCAGCGGGCGCCGCGTCGAATACGTGTCCATCGACTACCGGCCCCGCGTGGGGCGCTCGAAGATCCGGCCGTTCCGCGATACCGCCGCCTTCACAGGCCTGGTGGTTCGCACCGTGCTCACGTTTCGGCCGATGCGGATCATCGCCCCCCTGGGGGGAGTGCTGAGCGTGCTGTTCCTGGCCAGCCTGTCGCTGGACGTATGGAACCGGGACCTGACCGACAAGACGGTCCTGCTTCTGGTGGCTGCGGTGCAGGTCTGGACCGTCGGATTCCTCGCCGACCTCGTGGACCGGCGTACGGGCAAGGGCTGACGTGGGCGGTCTGGCCGGGGACCTCGATGCCCAGCGCCGGCTGCACGAACAGCTCGCGCCGGAATATGTGGAGCGCTACAGGCACGACTTCAGCCGCCGGTTCCAGAAGGCGTGGCACGGGATCCTGGCAGCGAGGCTCGGCGAGGATGGTCCGGTCCTGGACATGGGGTGCGGCACCGGCTTCCTGCTGGCGGACCTTGAAGCCAGTTTCCCGGTGGCGGTCGGCCTGGACCTGTCGGAGGACATGCTGGGCGTCGGCCGCACCGCGCGCAGCGGCGGGGATGCGCCGCGGCTCCTGGGCGGCGACGCGCAACGTCTTCCAGTCCTGACCGGCTCGTTGGGAGGGGTGGTGGCAAAGGGATCGCTCCACCACGTCCGGGACCACGCTGCGTTCCTGTCCGAAGCGGCCCGCGTGCTCGCTCCGGGCGGCCGGTTCGTCATCTCCGAGCCCTGCAACGACGCGCCGTGGATCAAGCTGGCCCGTTGGGTCATGTACCGGCTGAACAGCGGCTTCGATCCCGGGGACGAGGGCTTCACGACACGCCAAATTCTCGAGCTGATGCGGGAGGCTGGCTTCCGGATCGAGAGTGTCGAGAAGTTCGGCGTACTCGCCTACGTCCTTGCCGGATTCCCCGACCACCTCCCGCTCCTCAAGTGGATGCCGTTCGCGGAGCCCCTGACGCGTGTGTTGATCCGGATCGACAGCGTCCTGACCCGGTTCCCTCCTACCCGGATTTTCGGATTCCACGTGATCATCACCGCCGGGCGGTCCTCCGTGTGACGCGGCTTCCGGGCACCCGAAATTCCTTTCGCGACTCGGTCCTTCGGGGCGTATAGGAGGGCCGACCATGACGATCGCAGGCGTATTGACCCTTGAGCATCCGGTGCTGCCCGGGGCGCCCGACAAGGCTCTCGTGAGGCGGTCCGCGGCCGCCCTGCAGGCCCTGTGCGATGCGGCCAGCCTGGACGAGGTCTGGGTGGCCGGTCCCAAGACCCACACACGTCTCCTGGGGTCCGTGCCGGGCCGTGTCCACATGATCCATGTCGCGGAGACCGCCGCCTGGAGGAGGCAGCTGCTGGAGCGCGTGCACGGTGACCTGCCGGCAGGCGTGCGGGCGATCGTCTACGCGAGAGGCGACGGCGAGACCCTGACCGCCACCGCCATCGACCAGCTGGTGGCTCTCCACCTGCAGAGCGGCGCCAAAGTCCTGGGTGTGGCCGGCCCGGATGGGGAGGCAGGCTTTCCGCGCCTGACGACCCGGTCGGGCCTGGCGGAGGCGGTGGCCTTCGGTCGTCATTGGTTCGAGTTGGTCTGGGAGGAGGAGCCGGAACGGATCCTGCGCCTGGGCCTCGACGGGGGCGAAGGGCTGTCCCCCTCCGCGCCGGTCATCGGCGCAACGCCGTAGGAAGCCGATGCCCGACCTGTTCGAGGAAATCGTCCGTCTCCGGCGCGCCGGCGAGCCGGCCGCCCTTGCGACAGTGGTGCGGACCGAGGGGTCGGCTCCCGGTGCCGAATCCATGAAACTGCTGGTTCGCATGGACGGCACGCAATTGGGCACTGTGGGCGGTGGCGGGCTGGAGGCCCGCGTTGCGGAGGCGGCCCGCGAGGTCCTCGCCACCGACCGCGCGGTCGTCCTGGAGGCCACGCTCGACGAGAACGATCCGGATCTGGGCCTGGCTTGCGGCGGCACCGTCCAGGTGTTCATCGAACCTGTCACGGTCCCTGTGGTGTGCGTGTTCGGGGCCGGCCACGTCGGACGAGCGGTGGCTGCCGCCGCCAAGGCGGCCGGCTTCCGCGTCCACCTCTTCGACGACCGGGCCGGCTTCGCGGCCGCTGGTCCCCATGTGGACTCAGCAGCCGCTCTGCCGTGGGAACAGGCCGTGGCGGCCATCGCCCCCGCCCTGCACCACTACGTGATCGTCATGACGCGCAGCCACCAGGACGACCTGGCGGTGCTCACCGCCCTCTGGGCACAGGACTGCAGGCCGAAGTTCCTCGGCATGCTGGGCTCATCGCCCAAGCGGGACAAGTTGGCGGCTGCCCTGACGGATGCCGGGGCCGACGGGGGTTTCGTGGACCGGATCGTGACTCCGGTGGGACTCTCGATCGGGGCGCGCACGCACGAGGAGATCGCGGCGTCAGTGGCTGCGCAGCTTGTGGCATTCCGCCGGGGAGACGGGGCCGTCACCGGACCGCATTGACCCTCTAGAGGGGGCGAGTATTCTCCTGGCCCCCATGTTCGTCCCTGCCCTCATTCTCGCGGCCGTGCTCGCGCCCGACCACATCAGCCTTGCCGACGGCACCGTGCTGGAGGACGTGCGCATCGTCAGTGCGGACATCGAGGTGGTCGTCTATACGGCGGAAGGCCGGCGTGGTGAGCAGCAGGTCGATTCATCCGCTGTCCTGCGGATCACCTACACGCGCTTTCCCGAGGAGATGGGCGACGCACGCGACGCCTTCGCGGCAGGGTCCTACGGCGAATCGGCGGACCTCTGGAGGGATTCCATCACGCCGAAGAACGAGCGCAGGTATCCCTGGATCAAGGGGCACGCCCTGTTCGAGATTGCCCGGTGCAACCGGATGGTAGGCGAGCTGGACGATGCCATAGCGATCCTCGGCGAACTGCTGGCAGACGCCCCCGACTGCTTCTACGGGGCGGAGGCCTATCTGGTTCGCGGAAACCTCCTCGAGATGGACGATCGCCGCACCCAGGCGGCGGGCGAGTACCAGCGGCTGCTGGATCGGGTCGAAGAGCGGCTCCTGTCGGTGCGCTGGAAGTGGGAGGGCGAGCTCAGGCTCCTCCTTCTCGAGAAACTCACTCCCGAGATTCGCGAAGAACGCCTGATCGAGATCGCCGAGGCGACCCGGGAGGACTATCCCTCCATCTCTAGCCGCGCCTGGCTGGAGGTGGGCAAGTCCTACATCGCCGCGGCGCGTTTCGAGGATGCCACCGCATTCTTCGAGGAGATCATCGAGAAGGGCGGAGCCGATGACGCGACCCTGGCGGGCGCCTACCTGGGACTCGGGCACTGCTTGTTCCAGAGCGCCGGCGACGACGAGGCCAGGTACCGCCTCGCACTGCGCCACTACATGCGAGTGGCGGTGGTCTTCAGGGACCAGGTCGCCTATGTCCCGGAGGCTCTGTTCTTCGCGGGACGGTGCTGCGAGGAGATCCAGGACGACGCCGCAAAGTCCAAGTCCAGGCGCCTGTTCATGGTCTGCGCCCGGGACTACGGCCACACAAAGTGGGGCCAGGACGCCAGGGCACGTCTTCGGTGACCGGCTCGGGGAGGCCCGTCCGGGGCCTGCTCGTCTTGCTGGACGCCTTAGTTTTCCGGTGCGTCGTCCTATCCCTGCATCTGATCCTGCGCGGATTCTGGCGCGTCAATGTGGAGGGCGCGGCGCCGGTGGATGGGCCCTACCTGATCGCCGCGAACCACCGGTCGCATGTCGACCCGTTCCTGCTCCAGATCAACTGCCCTCACCGAATCCACTTCCTGATGACGGTCAAATGGCGCGACCTGCCCGTGCTTCGCTGGTTCTTCCGGTGGGCGCGGACGATCAGCGTGCCTGACGGCGCGGCGGCGAGGCAGAACCTGGAGGCCCTGCGGGAGGCCCGGGGCCGGATGGAGGACGGCCACGTCGTGGCCATCTTCTACGAAGGGGGCATCGTGCGTCCGGGGCAGGAGAGGGAGTCCGCGCGCCGCGGCGTCGGCGCGCTGGCCGAGGCCGGGCTGCCAGTGATTCCAGTGGCGATCTGGGGGTCGCGCCATTGCCTGCCGCCGACGGGCCGCCCGCGAAGGGGCGCAATGGGGATCCGATGGGGCAGGCCGATCGATCCGGCGGAGGCCGAGGGGAGCAGTCGGAGGGAGCGGCAAACGGCGTTGGCCCGCCGCATTCAGGAGGATGTGGAGAGTCTTCTGGGTGAGGAAGCGGACTAGACGCAGTTTCCCTGTCCCGGAGCAGCCTGCCCGCCCCGACACATGGTGGCATGGCACTCCATGAAGGAAGGGCGACGGGGCGGGGGGTCGGGGTCGCTCAGCTGACGCGCCAGTTCCTGGCCTGCGAAACCGACCTTCGGGCGGCACTTGGCCGTCGGATGGGCAGCCACTTTCCGCTGGACGACGTGATGCAGGAGACCTGGGTCCGGGCACGACGGTCCGGGCGTCGTCCGCCGGCCGCCGCCGTGCGTCCGTGGCTGTTCAAGATCGCCCAGCATCTGGCCCTCGACGAGGTGCGGCGCAGGCGGCCGGCCGCATTCACCGATGCCCTGCCGGAGGCCGTCGGGGACGAGTGGGTCCGCGACCGGCCCGCGCCGGAGGAGCGGGTCGTACGGGTGGGGGACGAGTGGCTGCCGGTCAGCGTCGCAGCGGGACTGATGGAATCCGAACTGGATGGCCTGTCCGAGACGTACCGGGATGGACTAATCGGCCACTATCTCCAGACCTGCCCCTACGCCCGCCTCGCGGCGCGCGAGGGTGCCTCGATCCAGACCGTCAAATCTCGGATGGTGCGGGCCCGTCGAAAGCTGGCGGCCCGCGTCCGGCGCCGTGCTGAGAGGCGGTAGCGTGGGGGTGTGGGCAGGTCCGAAACGGTCGATGTGAGCTATGGCGCCGGCCACGTGACGCTGGACTTTCCCGTCGGGTCGCTCGCGGGGGTCGTATCGGAGGCCGCCGTGACGGGGGGCAACGCCGGCGGACAGCCGGCCGGCGAAGCCGTGGCCGCCGCCCTCGGCCGGCTGCGTGAACAGGGCCATCTTGCCGGGCTGGCCGGGCGGCGCCTGCTCGTGCTGCTCGAGGACGGCACCCGGGCGGTGGACCACGGGGCGATGGCCGCAGCCGTTGCTTCTGCTCTCGGAAGCGAGTGCCGCCTGTCCTTCGTCCTCTGCACCGGGACGCACGATCCGCTGCTTCCCGAGAACATTGCGGCCCGCGAGTCGGTGGCGGCGGCGGCAGGCGGGGCCGAGGTCTGGCTGCATGACGCGCGCGACGACGCCAGCCTTGGATCCGTGCTCGGCACGACCTCGCACGGGAACGCGGTCCGCGCCAGCGTGCTGAGCGAGAAGGCGGACGCCTTCCTGGTCCTGTCGGACATGAAGAACCACTACTTTGCCGGATACTCCAACCCGGTCAAAAACTTCGTGCCCGGGCTGGCGGCGCTGGAAACCGTCGAGCGCAACCACGCCTTTGCCATGCGGGACGAGGCCACGTTTGGCCGCCACCCGCTCCACCCGGACCCCACGCGGCGCGGCAACCCGGTCGCGAACGACCAGTGGGAGGCAGCCCAGATGGTGATCGGCGACCGGCCGTGCCTGGCGATCGCGATGACCAGCCACGCGCGGATCGTGACCTGGTGGGAGGCCGGGCCCCTCGTGGAGGCGGCTGCGGCAGGAATCGCGCGGGTGGACGCTTCCAGCTCCGTGAGCGTGGAACCGGTCGAAGCGCTGGTGGTCAGCCCGGGCGGCTGGCCCCACGACGAATCGCTCTATTCGGCCCAGCGCGCCCTGGAACTGACGAAGGCGGCGCTGCGGGCCGGGGGAGAGGCCCTCTTCCTGACCGAATGCCGCAACGGGATCGGCCCGCCCAAGGCGGTGAAGAATTTCTTCGAGCCCCTGCAGAGGCCACTCGAGGAGTCCCTGGCCGAGACCGAGGCGGACTACCGGATGTACTCGCACAAGGCGCACAAGTTCGCCCGGTATCTGGTGGACAAGGGGCCGATCCACACGCATTCGCTGCTCGACCCGGTAGACGTGGCGACGGCCCATCTGGCTCCCGCGCCCGATCCCCAGGCGGTGGTGGACCGCTGGGCGGCGGAGGGACGCGCGATGCGCGTCTTCGACGACGCGTCGAAGTTCGCGGTCTACAGCATCTGACTCAAGGCACGCCGACGCCGATGTAGGTGAACCCGGCGTCGCGCATCGAGTGGCGCGGAAGGACGTTGCGGCCGTCGAAAATGACGTCGCCGGCCATGCGCTCCTTCATCACGTCCAGGTTGGGCCGCCGGAATTCCTGCCACTCGGTCAAGAGCAGCAGCGCGTCGGCCCTGTCGAGGGCGTCGTAGGGGTGGTCCACATACGTGATGGCGTCGCCGAAGTGGTGGTGGGCCTCCGCCATGGCCTCGGGGTCGTGCGCCGTGATGGTCGCGCCCCTCTCGATCAAGGCGGGAATGATGGTCAGGGCCGGAGCCTCGCGCATGTCATCGGTCTTGGGCTTGAAGGACAGCCCCCAGACGCCGAAGTGCTTGCCGGACAGGTCCTCGCCGAAGTGGTCGGTCACCTGGCCCACCGCCCAGGACTTCTGGTCCTCGTTCACTGCTTCGACCGCATTGAGGATCTTGAAGTCGTAGGCGTTTTCCGAGGCGGTCCGCATGATGGCGCGCACGTCCTTGGGGAAGCACGAGCCGCCGTAGCCGATGCCGGCGAACAGGAAGGAGTGGCCGATTCGCGTGTCCGTGCCGATGCCCTCGCGGACCCGGCTTACATCGGCGCCGACCTTTTCGCAGATCCGTGCAATCTCGTTCATGAAGGAGATGCGCGTGGCCAGCATGGCGTTGGCCGCGTACTTGGTCATCTCTGCCGACGGCGTGTCCATGAAGATGATCGGGTTGCCGGTGCGGACGAAGGGCGAGTAGATCTCCTCCATCAGGGAACGGGCCCGTTCGTCGTCGGTGCCGATCACCACCCTGTCGGGCTTGAGGAAGTCGTCCAGGGCCGATCCCTCCTTCAGGAACTCGGGGTTGGAGACGACCGCGAACTCGTGCTCGGTGTGCTTCTCGATCTCGGCGCGGACCTTTGCGGCGGTGCCGACCGGAACGGTCGACTTGTTGACGACCACCTTGTAGCCGTTCATCGACTGGCCGATGCCGGCTGCCACCGCCAGCACGTACTGCAGGTCGGCGCTGCCGTCCTCGCCCGAAGGCGTGCCTACGGCAATGAAGATGACAGCCGCCTTGGCGACCGCCTCGGCCAGGTCCGTCGTGAAGAGCAGACGTCCTTCGGCCACGTTTCGCTTGACGAGCTCCTCGAGCCCCGGCTCGTAGATCGGAATGATCCCGTTGCGGAGATCCTCGATCTTTTTCTCGTCAATATCGACGCACGTGACCTCATTGCCGGTTTCCGCGAGGCACGTGCCCGCGACCAGACCGACATAGCCGGACCCCACAACGGCGATTTGCATGGTGCAACCCTACACCGGAATGGGGACCGCAAGGCCGGGTACACTGTTGTTGGATAGCGCCGGACTGCGCTCCGTTAGGGAAACCGATGCGGACTTCGTTGCGTCACTATCCTGGAGACATCAGTCTCCCCGACCGTCTGACTACAATCCGTACAGGAAAGGTGGAGTCCACAGCATGACCCTCTTAGTTGCTCTCGCATTGATGATCCTGCCGGTCCAGGCAGACGAGTCTCCGGGCGCGGGGACGGCCCATTTCGAAACCCAGACGGCGCTGGAGGAGTTCCGGGCTTTGTACGGGGAGCGATGGCGCCTCACCATGAACTGGGAAACGGTGCGCGGCCGCCACCTGTTCGGGGGAGCGTTGGATTCGGCGGTGGCTGGTCTGAGCACGCCCGTCAGCGACGCTGACTTCGTCGGGATGACGCGAATGCACATGGCGGCGTTGTCGGGGATTTTTGCCGTCGATATTGCGACGCTGGATTCGTCAACGGCCACGGTGGCATTCCTGCCCCTGTCACGGGCGGGCTCCACCGACAAGATGGCCGTGACCCTGCTCCAGGACGTGGCCGGCATACCCGTTGTCATGGGGGCGTCCCAAGCGTCCCTGCATGCTGTCTATGACATGGGCGGGCGGCTCCTGTCGATGGACAGTCGCTGCCTCCCGGGAGCCGAGCGGGTCCCGCTGTCCCCCATGGTCGCGTCGGACGATGCCGTCCTGGCGGCGGTTACACAGTTCGCCGAGGACACAGGCCTGATGCCGGGAGAGGTGGGCATCCCCGAGCTCGTGATCGTGTCTCACTTGGAGAACAAGGTTCGCGTCGGGCGGCTCGCCTGGTCGGTGGCGCTGATGGCGCGGCCGGTGGGCGCGCAGCCGCTGGGCCGTCGGATGTTCATGGCGGCCGACCTTCGCAGGCCCGGGCTGCTCGAATACCAGGAATTGGTCCACAACCACCGGGTGGACCCGGTGGCCGACCTGACGGGGACTGTGTCAGCATGGGCGACGCCCGGTACCGAGGCGGACCACTCCGGCAATCCGGAACAGGTTTTTGCGATGCCGGCTATGACGGTCACCTCGTCCGCAGGCAACGCCACGACGGATGCTGCTGGCAATTTCGTCATTTCCAATGCGGGAACGTCCACGGTCAATGTGACGGCCAGGTTCGAAGGCACCTGGGCCACGGTGAGCAATCAGGCCGGCTCGAACTACACGCTGTCGGCTTCCCTCACGCCAGGGACGCCCGGCTCCTTCATGATGAATCCGGGCAAGACCGAGGCTATCACCGCCCAGGCAAATACCTTCCTGCATCTCAACCGGTTCAGGGAGTTTGTCGTGGGAATCAACTCCTCGGACACCACCATGGACTTCCAGGCGCTGGGGAAACCCAACATCGATTCCAGTTGCAATGCCTACTACGACGGGAGTTCAACCAACTATTACAACAAGGCCGGGAGTTGCAACAACACGGCCTTTTCGAACGTCGTCTACCACGAGCAGGGACACTGGGCGAACGACCGCTACGGCAGCGGGAATGGCTGGGACGGGTTTGGCGAGGGGAATGCGGACGTCTACGCGATGTACATCAGCGACAACCCCATCGTTGGCGAGTACTTCTTCACGGACGGTGGAGCGATCAGGACCGGTGAGAACACTAGGCAATGGTGCGGGCAGGGCTGCTACGGGCAGGTCCACACGGACGGGGAGGTCTTGATGGGGGCGCTCTGGAAGGTCAGGAAGCACCTCAATACAGCGCTCGGCAACGATGCAGGCGATCTAGTCGCGGACAGCTTGTTCAGTGCCTGGATGAACGCCTACAACGACGGCTCAATCCTCCCGGTCATCGAGGACCACTGGCTGGTCTTGGACGACACGGACGGCAACATCGGCAATGGGACCCCGCACTTTCCCGAGATCAATCAGGGGTTCCTGGACCAGGGGTTCCCGGGCATTGAACTGGATCTGATCAGCATTCAGCACGTTCCCCTGGCCTCGACGACGGACGAGATCGGCCCCTACGTGGTTGATGCCGTGATCCAGTCCCAGGTGGGCGAGACGATCACTGCGGCACGGGTCTACTGGTCGACGGACGGCGGCGCCTCCTTTGTCTGGTCGCCGATGGCGCCGGGCGTTGGGCTGGGCGACTGGGTGGGACAGATTCCCGGCCAGCTGTCCCCCGCGACGGTGGCCTACTACCTTTGGGCCTCGGACACGCAGCAGAACGTCCACCTGAGTCCGGATGGGGCGCCTGGGACCTATTGGGCGTTCAACGTGGGCGTGACGACCGTCCTGTTCTCGGACGGTTTCGAGGGGTCGAACGACAACGGCTGGATTCACCAGCAGGTCTCCACCCAGGACGACTGGCAGCGCGGCATTCCCCAAGGGAAGGCCGGAGATCCGAGTGCTGCGTACGCTGGTTCGAACGTATGGGCTAACGACCTAGGCCAAGTGATTGGCGGAACCACCTGGAATGGCGAATACAAGCCCGATGTCCACAACTGGCTCGAGGCACCCCCTTTCGATGCGAGCGGCCTGTCGAATGTGAGACTGCGTTTCCGGCGCTGGCTCCAGGTGGAAGAGGCCATCTACGACCAAGCCCAGATCCTGGTCAACGGGACGAAGGTGTGGGAGAACCCGATGAATGGGCACCTGCTGGATCCGGGCTGGGTCCCCTTCGAAATCGACGTATCACAGTGGGCGGCGGGCAACCCATCGGTGGCCGTCCGGTTCCGGCTCCTGACCGACGGCGGTCTCGAGTTCGGCGGCTGGAATATCGACGAATATGAGGTCCTCTCGCTGGAGCCCTCACCCGCATGCCCAGATCCGGTGGCCTACGGCAGCGGCACGCCAGGAATGGGCGGGTCGACACCGGCGCTCGGCTCCTCCGGCACAGCCCAGTTGAACAGCACCGACTTCGTCCTCGAGGTGGTGCAGGGGCTTGCCTTTGCGCCGGGGGTCCTCGTGGTAGGCACCCAGCAGGCGGACCTCCCATTCATGGGGGGCAGTCTCCTTGTGCTGAGCGGCGGGCAGCCGATCCTTATCCCTGTGGCGGCAGACGCGTCGGGAATGGCGGTGCTCCCCGTTCCGATCCCTGGTACGGCTGCCCTCGCCGACCAGCACGTCTATTGCCAGGCTCTGTTTCTGGACTCCGGCGCCGTGTTGGGGGTTTCGATGACCCAGGGCCTCGACGTCCTGATTTGTCCCTAGAGGGGCCAGGCGGATGGTGGGCGGCGCAGGACTCGAACCTGCGACTTCCTCCGTGTAAGGGAGGCGCTCTAGCCAACTGAGCTAGCCGCCCACGCGCGGAATCCTAGAGGGTGATGACCTTCTCGGCCTTGTCCAGGGTCCGGACGATGGTGTCCATGTCGGAAACCTGGCCGACGGCCACGCTGATCCCGAACCTCTCTACGCAGGTGCCGCAGGGAATCAGGTCGACGCCGTTGTCCTCGAGCATCGCGAGTTCCTGGATCACATCGGACTCCTCGGCAACCAGCTTCACGCCCGAATTGACGAACAGCACGGCGTCCACCTCGTTCATGGACACTGACTTGCGCAGGAACTTGCCGAGCACCTCTCGCCCCAATTCCGCGTCGCCGTGCCCCAGTCCGTCGTGGTTCAGGAACAGGACCGTATGCATGGTGGAGGACCCTACCCGCGCTGACGGTAGTCGGGGCGGCCCTGGGCGGTGCGCATGGTGCGAAGGAGGTGGGCCGCACCGTCCGCCTGGAACAGCGGCTTGATTACGTCGAGCTTGGTCACCAGGGGATCCTTGATGCCCAAGTCATAGGCAGCGGCACTGGAGAAGGGCCAGTCGACCGGGTCCCGGCACAGACCCTCCTTCACCGGGTTGCCGTGGATGTAGTCGATGACGGTCTTCAGGTGGGCCTTGTCCTCGATGGGGACCCAAGTGGTGGTTCGTTTCCAGGCGGTGCTGAAGGTCCACTGGCGGGTGTCGTGAAACCACCTGCCGTAGGTCTTTTTGGACTGCCCCAGCCCCCAGAGGACGTCCGGTTTTCGGGATTGGCCGGGCATGAGGAAGTGGACGTGGTTGGGAACCGCGGCGAACGCATGGATGGGGATGCCCTTCTGGGGAAGGTTGAGGGCGAGCATGCTCAGGAAGCGGTGGTAGTCGGCCGGGCTCTGGAAGATCGGCATCATGTCGTGGGCGACGGCGATCACATGGGCGTAGTCCCTCTCTGTGGGGACGACGTGCGAGGTGGGGCGGGGGTGCGGTCTTACTGCGGTGAAATGGGGCTTCTGAGTTGCGGTTTTGTCACATAACCGCAGGAAGTGACGATTTACGTCCCATAACGGTCCAGAAACGCCCCGAGTTGCGGCTATGTGACAAAACCGCAAGTGGGAAGGGGCTTCACGGGAAAGGGATAGATGACTAAACCGCAGGCCATGGAATGGTTCGAGGAGGCCTTCGGCGACGACTATGAAACGGTGTATCCGCACCGGGACGAGGATTCGGCAAGGGCGGAGATCGAGGGACTGCTCGGAAGGGTCGGCACCCTTCCCGGCGGTCCGGTGGTGGACGTGGGCTGCGGGACCGGCCGCCACACCCGCGCCTTGGCAGCTACCGGCAGGCCCTGCCTGGGCATCGACCTGTCACCTGCCCTCCTCGAGAGGGCGGCTGCGCGCAGCCGCGGCATCGCTTGGGTGCGCGGTGATTTCCGTGCGCTGCCCGTCCGCGAGCATGCGGCGGCGATGGTCACGAGCCTGTTCTCCTCGTTCGGCTACCTGGCCAGCGCGGATGACGACTGGCTGCATCTGGCGGCGATGGCGCGGCTGGTGGCGCCCGGAGGAGTGATGGTCCTGGACGTCGCAAACCCCGAAGCGGTGAGGTCGACCCTGGTCGCGGAGTCCCGCCGCG
Source organism: uncultured Planctomycetales bacterium (assembly GCA_964653725.1). Lineage (GTDB taxonomy): Bacteria > Planctomycetota > UBA1135 > UBA1135 > CAZZHK01 > CAZZHK01. The sequence continues at coordinate 52,248 of CAZZHK010000010.1, forward strand.
AAGCGGGGGGCGTGACGATCACCGAGCGCCGCCGGATCGACGGCGATCAGGTGGTCAAGGACGTGGTCCTGCTGGACGGGGCCGGGGAACGTGCATGGACCGAGCGGCTGCGGCTGCACTCGGTAGAGCGGCTGGCCGGCTGGATCGCATCGTCCGGGCTCGTGGTAGAGGACCTGTGGGGCGGCTTTGACGGAGAGCCCGCCGATGACGAGGCGACGCGCCGGCTGTTTGTTGCGCGCCAACGCGGTGGCGCGGCGTGACGGAGGTCCACGAGGATGTGATCCCGGGCGCCGACGGGATGCCCGTCGGCCTGACTGTGCACAGGGCGGACGAGCCCCTTGCTTGGGTGGTGTTCTGCCACGGCTTCAAGGGCTTCCGGAAATGGGGCGGTTGGGGATGGATGGGGGAGCGCATGGCCGGGCGGGGCGTCACCCACGTGGCCTTCGACTTCTCCCACAACGGCGTGGCGCCGGACTCGCCCGCTGAGTTTTCGCGGCTGGACCTGTTCGAGCGCAACACCTGGAGCCGCGAACTCGCGGACCTGGTCGCGGTGGTCGAATGGGCGCGTGCGGATGGGCTGGCGGGCGCGCCGGTCCTGGTGGGACACAGCAAGGGAGGCGCCACGGCGATCCTGGGAGCGGAGGTGGTGGGCGCGCGCGGCGTCGTGGGGCTGGCCACGGTGGGGGACACGGATCGCCTCGGCCCCGAGGGCCGTGCGGCCATGGCGGCAAGGGGCAACGTGGAGTTCCTGAACGCCCGCACCGGGCAGATGATGAGGCTGGGGCCGGAATCGGTGGAAGATCTGGACGCCCACGCCGACGCCTACGACCTGGCCGACCTCGTGGGGCGCCGCGGACCCCCCATCCTGCTGGTCCACGGGACCGCCGACGAGGGAGTGGACATCTCCGAGGCCCGCGGCCTGGCGGCGGCGGCGCGGCCTGGACGGGTCCGAATGGTTGAAATTGACGGGGCCGGCCACACATTCGGGACCGCCCATCCGTATGCGGGCCCCACGCCGGAATTCGAGCGGGCGATCGACCTCGCAGCCGACTTCGCGCTGTCGCTCCGCTAAGCGGGCAGCGCCAGCGGCGAGCAGTCAGGCGCGCTCTCGAACACGCCGAGTTCGGTCGCGCGCCTCATGAATTCGCGCACGCCTGCCAGTCCGCGATCGCCAAGGTCGAGGGTCATGTCGTTGACCCACATCTCGACGAAGGCCCCGGCCGTCGACCGGTCCATGTCGCGGGCAAACCTCATGGCCTCGTCCAGTGCGCCCTCGCGGTCCGCGAGGGACAGGGCGACGCTCTCGCGAAGACACCGCTCGACCTCGGGCAGCACATCGCCGAGATCGCGGCGGATTGCGTTGATGCCCATGGTCAGCGGCAGGCCGGTCTCATCGGCCCACCATTCGCCCAGGTCCACGACCTTGTGCAGCCCCTGGTCCTGGTAGGTGAGCTGCCCCTCGTGGATGAGCAGCCCGGCATCGACGGTGCCGTCCGACACGGCGTCGGGGATGGCGTCGAAGTCGACGACCCGGTGCTCGAACTCGCCTCCCAGCCGCATCATCAGCGCCAGGTGGGCCGAGGTCAGAGTGCCCGGCGTGGCGACGGTGGTGCGGGCCAGATCGTCGACCGTCATCGGCTCCCGGCTGACCACGATCGGGCCGTAGCCGTCGCCGGTGGAGGAGCCGTGGGCGAGGAGCGCATAGTCGTCCGCCACGAAGCCCCACGCATGCAGGGACAGCGCCGTGACGTCCAGCTCGGCCCCGTTCACCGCCCGGCGGTTGAGGCTTTCGATGTCCTCGATGACGTGGACGAACTCGAGGTCGCCCGTATCGACGTGCCCGGACTTGATGCCCCACCAGAGCGCGGCGTCGTCGCTGTCGGGGCTGTGACCTAGGGTGATTTGGCGCATGGGGCGCAGAGCATAGCGGCAGCGGGATCCGCGTCCGAGGATCTCCCTAATTGAATGCGATTCCCTATATCGTACGTATACGTAAGAGTCTAGACTTTTAGCAGACTCATGAAGGCCCCCGATTTCAAGGGGCGCACGGTGCTGCCCGTCGAGGAACTCGACGGACTGATCGACGTCCCGTCAGATGCGTTCGAGGCCCGCTGCAGGCAGGTCTGGCGGGCGCTGGACCGACACGGGGTCCGGCTGGCCCATACGCCCGTGCGGCCCATCGGTCCCCCTGCCTCCTCGGTCAAGGGCGACGTCCTGGGTGCCTACCGCGCGGAAATCGCCAAGATCCCGCCGATGTCCCGCGAGGAGGGCTACCAGCTGGCGAGGCGCGTCGAATTCGCTCGCCGCCGGCTGCAGGCCGAGCTGAAGCGGCAGCGCAAGCCCGACCCGGGGATCCGGCGGCTGTTCGAGCAGCCCTGCCTGATCGCGTCCCCGGGCACCACCACGGCCGGCGAGGCCGCCGACTGCGGCTCTGCGGGTGGCGTCCTGCGCCACCGCTGCTGCGAGCTCCAGGCGTTCCGCAACGACCTTGTCGAGCGCGGGCTGTCCATCGTCACGGACATGGCGATCCGCTACCGCGGCGTCGGCCTGTCCTCGATGGACCTGATTCAGGAGGGCAACGCCAGTCTGTTCCGCGCGGTCGAGGGCTACGACTGGAGACGCGGCGTCCTATTTCGCACTTACGCGTCCCACTGGGTGAACCAGGCGTTCCTCAACCTGATCTACAACCACAGCCGCACCGTTCGCGTGCCGGCCTACATCCAGAAGGCGATGAAGAAGATCCGCGACGCGGGCAGCCGCATACCGCTGGCGTCTCCGGACGAGCTCGCCCTCAGCGAGGAGAGCGGCGTGCCCCTGGACCTTGTCCGGGCGACGCTGGGCCGCAGCCGCGCCACCCTCTCGCTGGACCGGCCTGCTGCAGACACCGACGGGGCGGTCCTCGGTGATCTGATCCCGGAACCCCCGCCGGAGGAGGGCCCAGTCGAAGCGACGGGCGAAGTCCTGGTCGGCCGTCTGGGCCAGGCGATGGAGGCATTGAACGACCGCGGCCGCGAGGTCCTGCGGCTGCGCTACGGGTTGGCCGGCGAGGAGCCGCACACCCTGGCGCAGGTGGGGGCCCGCATGGGCATCTCCCTGGAGAGAGTGCGGCAGATCCAGCTGGCCGCCATCGAGAAGCTTCGGGCGCCGTCCCTGCGCCGCATGCTCGAGGACTAGTCGCCGCCCAGCGGCAGGTCGACGACCACCTCGGCGCTCCAGATCCCCGACGGGTCGCCGCGCTCCTCCAGGGTCCGTGCCAGCGTGGCAACAGTGCGAGGCACGACCCCCCGGAACAGGACCTCGTCCTTCCACCGGACCGTGACCGGCCGGTCCAGGCGGCACATCACGTCATCCAGGCGCAGGATCACCCGCTTCACCCCCGTTGATTCTGCGAAACGGAACTCCTGCCCGACCCGCTCGACGACGATGCGGCTCCTGGCTGCCGGCTCGTCCACAGCCAGCCAGTAGAAGCGCCGGTGCAAGACGTCGTCCTGCAGCCACACGACTCGGTCCGGGCGCAGGTCGCGGGTGTGTTTTGCCATCCACGGCAGTGCGGCTGCGTCCTGCCCGTCCATCCAGTGGCCCTTGCCCTCGTGGATTTCCACCCAGTGCTCGTAGCCGCCGGGGTCCTTCGCCCGGAGCGCCGCCAGATTGACGCCCCACTTCCGCCCGACCTCGTTGCGGTCGTAGGCGGCATCCTCGCCTCCCACATGCAGCGTGAAGGGCAGGTTGCGCAGCCCGTCCGGGCGTGTCTCGTTGGGGTGCCCCGCCATCATGGCGGCGGCCGCGAACCGGTCCGCCATGCGCGGCGCCAGCTGGTAGACCCCATCGCCGCCGGCCGAGTAGCCCATCAGGTAGACCCGGTCCGGATCCACGCCCTCGAACACCACCAGGTCGGTGATCAGCGCATCGAACATCGGGTCGATGTGGGACTGGTGCCACAGGTTCCAGGTGTCGGTCGGCGCCCGCGGCGCCAGATACACGCCCTCACGGGGCTTGTAGAGCCGCTTCTGGTTCTCCCACTGGCCGTCATTCACCGCCGACGTCGCATTTCCGCCACCGTGCATCGAGATCCATGCGCTGCGGCCTCCCTTGCCCGGCTCACCGAAGGTGGTGAACGAAAAGGCCATTCGAAGGTACCAATTGTCGACGACGCGCTTGTCAAACGATTCCCTGCGTGTGGCGCGCACATGCGCCGCGTGGTCGTCCCACAGGAGCACAGCCGCCCGCTCCGCCTGGCGCCGGGTCAGCGGCAGCGACGCCCAGTCCGCATCCGCCAGCGCCAATCGCGGCCGCTTGCCGTCCAGATGACGGCGCAGCTGTTCGACCGGATCCTGCGATGCGGTCCACGCCAACACCTGACCCGTGGCCACACGGAGGGCGGCCTCGAGGACCCTGGCGGCTTCTCCACCCCGGAGCGGCCGGGCCGGTGCGGGCGGGACCACGTGGTCGCCGACCAGCGAAATGGTGGTGAGGACCGGGCGGCCGGGACTGCGCTTCTCCACCAGTTCGAACTGCAGCGGGGCGGCACCGGCCGTGACGGGCGTGGCGGTCACATGCGCGCGGCGCTTCCGGCGGCCCGTGCGCAGGACATTGGTGGCGGCGGGCTCGAAATCGACCGTGCGCAGGGCGTTGCCCAGCATCGCCCGCGCCACGCCCAGGTCCGCCTCCACCTTGAGGAGTGCAGCGGACGGCCCGTCCACCCACGCAGGCACCTCGCCGGGGGCCGCGCAGGCGGTCGTGCCCAGCAGCAGGAGGAGGGTGGAGAGTCGGCTCATTTCGGCCTATCCACTCCCCGCGAGGCGTTGCCGGAAACGGTGGCCGCGACTAGCGTATTGCCCCGCTTTCACCAGATTCATCAACATTCGGAGGAGTCTCGATCATGTCCGTTCTCGTCAACAAGCCCGCCCCCGACTTTTCTGCCCAAGCCGTCATGGAGGACGGATCCACCCGCGAGGTGTCCCTGTCGGACTACCGCGGCCAGTACGTCTGCCTGTTCTTCTATCCGAAGGACTTCACCTTCGTGTGCCCCTCCGAACTGATCGCCTTCGATCACCGTCTGGAGGAGTTCACGGCCAAGAACGTCGTGGTCCTGGGCGTCTCGATCGACGACGCCGAGAGCCACGCCAACTGGCGCGACACGGCGGTCGAGGAAGGCGGCATCGGCGCCCTGGGCTACGCGCTCGTGTGCGACCCGGACCGCTCGCTGACCAACGCCTACGACCTGCACCACGACGAGACCACGTTCTCGCTGCGCGGCACCTTCCTGATCGACAAGGAAGGCGTAGTCCAGCACCAGGTGGTCAACAACCTGCCCCTGGGGCGCAACGTGGACGAGGTGCTCCGCATGGTGGATGCGCTGCAGTTCCACGAGGAGCACGGCGAGGTCTGTCCCGCCGGCTGGACCCAGGGCAAGCCGGGCATGGAAGCCTCGGCTGAAGGCGTCGCCGCCTACCTGTCCGCCCACGCCGACAGCCTCTAGGCGCCGCCACCGAACCGTTGCGGGCCGTCGCCTTCGGGCGCCGGCCCGCTTGGTCTAGAATGGACCCCTTCCCATGGATGTCGCCGCCACGTCCCCCGGCCGCAAGCCCCCGTGGCTGAAGGTCCGCCTGCCGGGCGGCGGCCGCTACCGCGAGGTGAAGGGCCTGGTGCAGAGCCACGGGCTGGCCACCGTATGCGAGGAGGCCCGCTGCCCCAACATCGGCGAGTGCTGGAGCGAGGGCACCGCGACGGTGATGCTCCTGGGCGACACGTGCACCCGCGGCTGCCGGTTCTGCGCCGTCAAGACGGCGCGCATCGGCGAGCCGGTGGACCCGCAGGAGCCGGCCCGGGTGGCCGAGACGGTCCGCCAGCTGGGCCTGAACTACGTGGTCCTGACCATGGTGGACCGCGACGACCTGCCCGACCGGGGCGCCGGCCATGTGGCGGAGACGGTCCGCCAGCTGGGCGAGCGCTGCCCCGACACGGTACGCGAGACGCTGGTGGTGGACTTCGACGGCGACCGCGAGGCGGTCACGACGATCGTCGAGTCCGGCGTGGAGGTCTTCAGCCACAATCTTGAGACCGTCCAGCGCCTGCAGCGGAGCGTGCGCGACCCGCGCTGCGGCTTCGAGCAGTCGCTGAAGGTCCACCGGACCGCGCTCGAAGTGCGGCCCGACGTCGTCACGAAGTCCGGGATGATGTTCGGGGTCGGCGAGGAGACCGGCGAGGTCCGCGACGCGCTGCGGGCGCTGCGCGACGCCGGCGTGACCCTGCTGACCCTGGGGCAGTACCTGCAGCCGACGCCCAGGCACCATCCGGTGGAACGGTGGGTGACCCCGGCCGAGTTCGACGACTGGCGGGCCGAGGCGCTGGAGATGGGATTCGAGGGCGTGGCCTCCGGGCCGCTGGTGCGCTCCTCCTACAAGGCGGCGGAGATCGCGGCCACCGACCTACTGGGGCGGAGGGCGCAGGGCGCATGAGTGTCGATCTGCTGCGCATCCACGAGGCGATGGTGACCACGCGGGCGCTGGACGATCGCCTGATGAAGCTCCAGAGACAGGGACGCATCGGCTTCTCGATCCCCAATGTGGGCGTCGAGGGCGTGTCGGTGGGGGCGGCCGCCGCCCTGCGCGCCGACGATTGGGTGTTCCCGACCTACCGCGACTTCGGCATGGCGATCTACGCCGGCGTCCCGATCGTCGAACTGATGCACAACATGTTCGGCAACGCCAAGGACCAGGCCCAGGGCCGCCAGATGCCGGTCCATTTCTCGTTCCGCGACCCCGTCCACTACTGGTCCATCTCCTCCCCGATCGGGACCCAGGTCCCCAACGGCGTCGGCGTGGCGATGGCCATGGCCGCCAAGGGCGACGACACCTGCGCGCTGATCGGCTTCGGCGACGGCGGGACATCGTCCGCCGGCTTCCACTCGGGCATGGTCTTCGCTAGCGTCCGCAAGGCGCCCTGTGTGTTCCTGTGCCAGAACAACGGCTGGGCGATCAGCGTGCCGGTCGATGCCCAGACCGCTTCCGATGGCTTCGCGGTCAAGGGCGAGGCCTACGGGGTGCCGGGCGTGGTGGTGGACGGCAACGACGTACTGGAGGTCCACTCTGCAGTGGTCGATGCTCTTGAGCGGGCCCGGGCCGGCGAGGGTCCGACGATCGTCGAGGCGGTCACCATGCGCATGGGCGGGCACTCGACGTCCGACGACGCCTCTGCCTACGTGCCTGACGAGGTCTTCGAGGAGTGGCGCAAGAAGGACCCGATCCAGCGCTTCGAGGCCCACCTGGCCGAGAACGGCGTGCTGGACGCGGCGGGCGCACAGGCAGTGGCCGAGGCGGCCGCGGCCGAGGTGGCAGACGCCGTCAAGGTCTCCGCCGAGGTCGCCGCGCCGACGCTCGACTCCATCTTCTCGGACGTCCTGGACGAGATGCCCGGCCACCTGGCCGCCCAGCGCGACCAGGCCGTCGCATTCCAGGAGAGAGCCGGCGCATTCGAAGGCCCGAGCGGGGAGTTCCCCCTGTAAGGAAGACACCCATGGCTGATCTGACGCTCATCCAGGCCATCAACGACGGCCTCCGTTCCGAAATGCGAGAGGACGCGGACGTCATCGTGTTCGGCGAGGACGTGGGCAAGAAGGGCGGCGTGTTCCTGGCCACCGAGGGAATCCAGGAGGAGTTCGGCGAGGACCGCTGCTTCGACACCCCGCTCAGCGAGGACGGGATCGTCGGGGCCGCCATCGGCATGGCGGCATACGGGCTGAAGCCGGTCGCCGAGATCCAGTTCCAGGACTTCATCTTCCCGGCGTTCGACCAGATCGTCAGCGAGGCGGCCAAGCTGCGGTACCGCTCCGGCGGCCAGTACACGGCCCCGCTCGTCATCCGCACGCCCTTCGGCGGCGGCATCCGCGGCGGCCTCTACCACAGCCAGTCCGGCGAGGCCTATTTCTGCCACACGCCGGGGCTGAAGGTTGTCACGCCCTCCACGCCCTACGACGCGAAGGGCCTGCTGATCGCTGCCATCCGCGATCCGGACCCGGTGCTGTTCCTGGAACCAAAGCGGATCTACCGCACCTTCCGCGAGGAGGTGCCCGAGGATTCGTACACCGTCGACCTGTCGACCACGCGCACGGTCCGTGAAGGAGCCGACGGCGTGGTCTTCTCCTACGGCGCCATGGTCGGCGTCGCGTCCGAGGCGGCCCAGAAGGCGGCCGAGGAGGGCACCGGCGAATGGGCAGTGGTGGACCTGCGGACCCTCAGTCCGCTGGACGAGGCCGCGGTCCTGGACTGGGCGAAGCGCTGCGGCCGTGTGGTCATCGCCCACGAGGCACCGCGCTTCTGCGGCTACGCCGCCGAGATCAGCGCGATGGTGGCCGAGAACGCCATCGAATACATGGAGGCCCCGATCGTGCGGGTCACCGGATACGACACACCATTCCCCAACACGCTCGAGAACGAGTATCTGCCCGACTGGCGCAGGGTGCTGGAGGGGATCGAAAAGGCTGCGAGGTTCTAGGGACAGACCATGGCACTCATCGAATTCGAACTGCCGGACATCGGCGAAGGCATTGCCGAGGGCGAGATCGTCAAATGGCTCATCGAGGAGGGCGGCGCGGTCGCGGAGGACCAGCCCATCGTCGAGGTCATGACCGACAAGGCCACCGTCGAGATCCCCTCGCCTGCGGCCGGCGTCCTGGTCAAGCAGGTGGTCGAGGAAGGCGCCGTGGTGCCGATCGACACCGTCATCTTCCACATCCAAACCGAGGGCGACGCACCCGCGGCCCCGGCGGAGCCCGCTCCGGCGGCCGAGCCCGCTCCGGCGGCCGAGCCCGCTCCGGCGGCCGAGCCCGCTCCGGCGGCTGAGGCCGCGCCGGCGGCTGAGCCCGCTCCGGCGGCTGAGCCCGCTCCGGCGGCCGAGCCCGCTCCGGCGCCGGTCGCCGCACCCGCTGCCGTTCCGGCTGGCACCGGAGTGAAGGTCCTGGCCCCGCCCGCCATCCGGCATGCCGCGCGAGAGCACGGCGTCGACCTGGGCCAGATCGCCGGCAGCGGTTCCGGCGGCCGCATTACGCGCGCCGACTTCGAGGCCTTCCTGGCGTCCGGCACCGCGCCGGCTGCGCCGGCCGCATCAGCCCCTGCGCCGCGACCGGCGCCGGCTGCTGTCCCCTCCGGTCCCGACTCCGAGCGCGTCCCCCTTCGCGGCATGCGCCGCCGCATATCCGAGGCCATGACCCGCTCGGTCCAGACCGCCGCCCACTTCACCGTGATGGAGGAGGTCGACGTCACCGAACTGGTTCGCGTCCGCCAGGCGGCCAAGCAGATGGGCCAGGACCGCGGCGTTTCGGTCACCTACATGCCGTTCATCATCAAGGCGGTCTGCGCAGGCTTGCGCGACTTCCCGATGCTGAACTCAAGCATGGACGACGCCGCCGGCGAGATGGTGATCCACAACCGGCGCCACATCGGCTTTGCGACCGACACCCCGAACGGGCTGGTCGTCCCGGTGATCTTCGACGCCGACACCAAGGACATGTGGCAAATCGCCGGCGAGCTGGAGGACCTGGCGGTCCGTGCGCGCGACGGCAAGGCCAAGAGCGAGGAACTGTCCGGTTCGACCTTCACGATCACCAACGCGGGCAACATCGGCGGCACGCTGGCCACCCCGATCATCAACTGGCCCGAGGCGGCGATCCTGGGGGTCCACGCGATCCGGCGGAAGCCGGCCGTCGTCGAGGACCAGATCGTGCCGCGCGACATGATGAACCTGTCCGTCTCGATAGACCATCGCATCGTCGACGGCGCTGACGGGGTCCGCTTCCTGACCGTCCTCAAGAACCTGCTCGAGCACCCCGGTCTGCTGTCCCTGACCTAGATGGCCGAATCATCCCCGTCCACGGCGCCTGCGGTCCTGAGCTTCGAACGGATGCTCGAGTGCCTGCGGTGGATGACCATGATCCGAGTCTTCGACGACCGGATGCTGAAGCTGCAGCGGCAGGGCCGCATCGGCTTCGTGGGCACCGCGACCGGCCTTGAGGCGTCGATCATCGGCTCCGCGGCCGCTTTCGAGGAGCGCGACTGGGTGTTTCCGGCGCTGCGCGAGTCGGGCGCCGCGCTGATGCGAGGCATGCCGCTCACCGAGCTGGTGGCGCAGCAGTTCGGGAACGTGCTGGACACGTCCAAGGGCCGGCAGATGCCGAGCCACCCGCAGCACCGCGGATCGAACTGGATGTCCTGGTCGTCGTGCATCGGCACCCAGCTGACGCATGCGGTGGGCGTTGCCTGGGGCATGAAGCGGGACGAAGGCGGTGCCGTCGCGTGCGCATACATGGGCGACGGGGCATCGAGCTCGACGTCCTTCCACTCGGCGGCCACCTTCGCCGGCGCCTGGAACCTCCCGGTGGTCTTCGTGCTGATCGACAACGGCTGGGCGATCTCGGTGCCCTCGGCGGCCCAGTCCGCCGCCCGGTCCTATGGCTCGAAGGCCAAGGCCTACGGGTTCCCCGGAGTGGACGTGGACGGCAACGACCTGGAGGCCGTCTATGAGGCCACCCGGGCCGCCGTCGACCGGGCACGGGCGGGCGACGGGCCGTCTCTGGTGGCGCTGAAGTCCTACCGGATGCTCGGACACTCCTCGTCCGACGACCCGACCAAGTACCGCGACGAGGAGGAGGTCGAGGCATGGGGCCGGCGCGACCCGATCTCGCTGCTGGTCCGCAACCTGACGGACAACGGAGTGTGGGACGAGGGCCGCCAGGAGCAGATGGCTGAGGAAATGGCCGGCGAACTGGCCGAGGCCGTCGAGCAGGCCGAAGCGGCCGATGCGCCCTCCCTGGAGTCGATCTTCGAGGACACCCTCGAATCGCCCCCGCCCAGCCTGGAGGAGCAGCGTGCCGCGCTGCTCGGCCTGCGGGATTCGCGCGGCGAGACCGACAGCGAGGTCGGCGCGTTCCCCCTGTAGACTTCCCCGACGCCGTTCCAGCGGCGACCCCCGCCCCCATGAGCGCCTCCCCGAGCAAGCCCGTCGTCGTCATCGGATCCGGCCCCGCCGGCTACGTGTGCGCCATCCGTCTGGCCCAGCTCGGACAGGACGTCGTGTGCGTCGAGAAGGGCGAGCTGGGCGGCGTGTGCCTGAACGTCGGCTGCATCCCGTCCAAGGCCCTGATCTCGGCCTCCCAATTCGTGCACCAGTGCAAGAGCGCGGAGGAAATGGGGATCAAGGTCGGCTCCGTGAGGGTCGACGTCGAGAAACTGATCGACTGGAAGGAGAGCGTGGTCGAGGCCCTGACCAAGGGCATCGGAGGCCTGTTCGCCAAGCACAAGATCCGGCACGCGGTGGGAACCGCGCGTCTGGAGGGGCCCACCACGGTGGTGGTGGGGGAGGAGACCATCGAGGCCGAAGCGGTCGTCATCGCGACCGGCTCGCGGCCGGTTGAACTGGGCGCGTTCCCCTTCTCAGACGAGGACGTGTGGTCCTCGACCGGGGCCCTGAGCCCCAAGGCGATTCCTGACCGTCTGCTGGTGATCGGCGGCGGCTACATCGGCCTGGAGATGGCCGGCGTCTACCTGAACCTGGGCTCCGAGGTGACCGTGGTCGAGGCGACGGGATCGCTGCTGCCCGGCACCGAGTCGGACCTGTCGCGCGTGGTCCAGCGCAGTCTGCGCGCCAAGGGCGCCGACATCCGCCTGGACACCCTGGCGACCGGCATGGAGAAGACTGGCGACGGCATCAACGTGGCGCTGGAGTCCGGCGAGACCGCGGACACGGTGGTGGTCGACAAGGTGCTGTCCTGCGTCGGACGCATGCCCAACACCGGTGACCTGGGGCTCGAGGAGGCCGGCGTGAAGCTGGACGAGCGGGGATTCGTCGTCATCGACGGGCGAATGGCGACCTCCGTGCCCGGTGTGTACGCCATCGGCGACGCCGCCGGCGGCATGCTGCTGGCCCACAAGGGTTCCCACGAGGGCCTCGTTGCCGCCGCCGCCATCTCCGGCGACGAGACCGCCGTCTGGGACAAGGCGGTGGTGCCCGAGGTGATCTTCACCCATCCCGAGATTGCCTGCTGCGGCCTGACCGAGGCCGCTGCGGTCGAGGCAGGCTTCACCGTCAAGACCGGGCGCTTCCCCTTCGCCGCCAACGGGCGCGCGCTGTCGCTTCGCGCCGGCGACGGCTTCGTGAAGATCGTCGCGGACGCTGCCGACGACCGCGTGCTGGGCGTCCAGATGGTGGGCCCAGAGGTCACCGAGATGATCAGCGAGGCGGCCCTCGCCATCGAGATGGGGGCCACCCTGCATGACCTGGCCCACACCATTCATCCCCACCCCACCCTGCCCGAGACCATCATGGAGGCCGCCGAGGCGGCTCTCGGCCAGGCGGTCCACATCTACCAGGCTTGATCAATGGGACTCTTCAGCAAGGAGCGCGACCGGGCGTCCATCGCCGAAGCGATGATCGGCGGCGCCTACCGCATCACCAACGTGCAGGGCTGCACGATGATCAAGGGCAAGGGCGAGTGGTTCCGCTACATGAGCGACGTGCCCCTGTCCCACGGGGACCGGGTGCGCGTCACGGGCCAGGTCAACGAGATCCTGCAGGTCGAGCCGGCCTAGAGCACCGTGATCCGCTACGAAGGCCAGCTCTACCGGCCGCCCAGCGAAGCGAACAGCCTGATCCTGCAGGCGACGATCGGCTGCTCGTACAACGAGTGCGCCTTCTGCGCCATGTACCGCGACAAGCGGTTCCGTGTGCGCCCGATCGAGGAGTTGGCGGACGAGATCGAATGGGCGGCGAGACAGTCCTGGCCGGTCACCAAGGTATTCCTGGCCGACGGCGACGCGCTGGTGGCGCGGCCCTCCTTCCTCGAAGACCTGCTGGACCGCCTCGCCGCAGCGTTTCCGGACCTGCGCCGCGTGTCCTGCTACGCCTCGCCCCAGGCCCTCCTGCTCCGTACCCCCGAGCAAATGGCGGGGCTCAGGGACAAGGGTCTGGGCCTCTACTACCTGGGCGTCGAGAGCGGCCACGACCAGGTGCTGGCCGATCTGACCAAGGGGGTCGACAGTGCACAGATGATCGATGCGGCCGGTCGCGCCACCGAGGCCGGGGTGACGCTGTCGACCATGGTGCTGCTGGGGGCCGGCGGCCGGGCGCTCAGCCGGGAACATGCACAGGAGTCCGCTCGCGTGGTCAACGAGATCGCACCGCGCTTCGTCAGCACCCTGGTGATGACACCGGTCGACGGAACTCCCCTGGCCGAGACCGATGCGGCGGGCGGCTTCGACCACATGGATCCGGTCGAGCTGGCCTGGGAGCTGCGCGAGTTCGTGGCGGGCCTTGACCTGCAGGCCTCGGTGTTTCGATCCAACCACGCAAGCAATTGGCTGGCGCTGGCGGGCACGCTGCCCAAGGACAAGGACCGCCTGCTGGCCGACCTCGACCAGGTCCTGGCCTCGCCCGACGCTGCACGATTCCGCCCCGCCTGGTCCCGCGGCCTCTAGAGGCTCGAATTTTTCTGCACCGCGGCCGGCTGGCCGCGTGGAGACAGGGTGCAGGGGCGGCCAACGCGAGGGCCTCCCAGGGAAGCAACGGAAGTGGAATCGACCGAAGCCCCGCGGTACGCCGATGGATGCGACGGCAGCGCCGCCCCTGCTTTTCGCAGCCGTGCTAGAAGGGGCCGATGCGGTGTTGTGATCTGGGACGGATCGCCTACGCGGAGGCGCTGGCGGAGCAGGAGCGCCTCGTGGCCGAACGGACGCGCGGATTAGGCGAGGACATGCTGCTGGTGTGCGAGCACGAACCGGTCGTCACGGTGGGACGCGGCGGCGCGGACGGCCTGGGGAAGATGGATGCGCCGGTCGTGGAGATCTCGCGCGGCGGCGAGGCCACATGGCACGGGCCCGGGCAGCTTGTGGGCTATCCGATCCGGCGGCTGGAGGAGGGTGAGCGCGACCTGCACCGGGTCCTGCGCGACACGGAGGCGCTGGTGATCGACGTCCTGGACCGCCTGGGGGTAGGGTCCGCGGGGCCCGACGCCGCGGACGGCGCGCGGTCCCGCGAGGGCCTGACCGGCGTGTGGGCCGGCGAGCGCAAAGTGTGCTCGATCGGGGTGGCGGTGCGCTCGTGGGTCACCTTCCACGGCTTCGCGCTCAATGTCTGCAACGACCTGGCGCCGTTCCATGCATTCCGGCCGTGCGGGCTCGACGGGTCGTTGATGACCAGCGTGTCGGAGATCCTTGGCCGCGAGGTGGGGATGGACGAGGCGCGCACCGCGCTGGCCGCTGCAGCGGCCGACTGGCCCGTCTACTCGTCCTGCACGTAGCCGAGCTCGCGCAGGCGCTCCATCGCCTCCGCCTCGGCCTCGCCTGTCAGCCCGACCGCGCGCTGTTCGCCCGACGATCCGTCCTCGAAGGTCGGGATCCGGACCGGCGGGAACTCCGCCAGCAGCCCCTCGTCCAGGACTTCCGTCCAGACCCGGCCCGGCATCTCGTCGGACGCCGGGATCCCGAGGATGGCGAGGATGGTGGGCGCGACGTCGATGACCGAGGGGCTCTCCACGACCGCGCCGGCCTTGAATGCCGGCCCGGAGGCCAGAAGCACGCCGTTGGGCTCGTGGTTGCCGGACGCGCCGGTGGACCAGAACAGCCGCGCCAGCGGCATGGTGCCGCCGGCCGGCAGCACGATGACGTCGTCGTCCTGCAGGGCCGTATTGGCCTCGAGGGTCACGTCGAAGTCCTGGACGCCGGAGGCGCTGACCGACGTCGTGTCCTTGACGGAGGTGTAGAGCGCCTCGCCCGACGCCGTTCTCAGGGCGGATAGGGTCGCGATGACTTCGGCCTTCAGGGCCTCGAAGTCGTCCGCTGCGACCGTGCCTTGGGCCTCGCGGTCCTCCAGATTCAGGAACAGGCCCCGCTTGGCGGCGAAGAATTCGGTTTCGTCGAAGACCCGGGTCCGGCCGTAATCGACACGCTTTTCGCCGGTTGCGCGTTCCCGGTAGGTCAACCACCCCAGCGCCTCGAGCAGGGGATTGGTGCCGTAGGCCCGAATCCCCTCGGGGTCGGCGTGCATGCCGTGGTCGGACACCACGATCACGTTCAATCTGGGGCCCAGCGCGGCCCGCAGCCGGCCCAGCGCGTAGTCGGCGAATTCATAGGTGCCCGGCAGCACGTTCTTCAGGCTGGCCAGTTCTTCAGCGTCCGTGGCGTCCGGGTAGGCGCCCGGCTCGAAATAGCGCCAGAACAGGTGGCCCGCCTCGTCGGTGACGTGCGTGTAGTAGACGGTCAGATCAGGATTCATCTCCCGGCTGAGCCGCTCGGAGGAACGCAGCAGCCACAGCCCGGTGCTCATGTCGCTGCGGATCCGGTGGAGCGCGCGTCCGACCCTGAAGTCGGTGGTCTCGCGAGGGTATTGGGCGAAGTCGGACGTGTCGGGCCAGTCGGTCAGTGCCTCCATGCGGGGACCCGCGTCGGCGGCGGCAGAGACGGCTGACTCGTTCAGGAGCCTTCGGATCGAGTCGGGTTCAAAGCAGTCGGCGTCCTTGGGCCGCGGAGAATAGGTGATCATCCAGCCAGGGAAGTTCTCGGCCGGATACGTGACCATGTAGCCGGTGACCCCGATCCGCCTTCCCCAGTCGGCCAGGATGTTCCACAGGGCCTTTGTCCTGCGGAGCGTGGACACCACGGGCGTCATGCCCGGCTTGCCGACCAGCTTGACCGTGTGGCCGGTGATCCCGTGGTCTTCACGTGGCCGGCCGGTGGCTACCGTGGTCCAGACCGCCGGGCTGACAAGCGGCGCAATCGAGTCCAGATCGGCTCGCACGCCCTCGCGGACCAGGCGCTCCAGGTGGGGAAGCCGGCCCCCCTCCAGGAGCGGGTCCAGGACCCGGAAGCTGATCCCGTCCAGGCAAAGCAGCAGCACCTTCTGGTGGTTGGTGGCGGCCCGCGCACGCATCTCCTCCATGCTCATCCGCGGCGTCGATGCGGCATCCCCCGAACAGGCGCCCGCCAGAGTGGCCAGGGCCAGGATCAAAGCGACGCGTGCCATCACGGGAGTATAGGCCGCCCTTCTCCGGGGGGGCGGCCGCCCGTATCCTCGCCCGACCGATGGCAGCGGCGGGCAAACTCAAAGGCAAGGTGGCGCTCGTCACGGGCGGGGCCAGCGGTTTGGGACGCGCCATCGCCCAGGCTCTTCACAAGGAGCATGCGCGCGTGGCCGTGGCCGACCGCAACGGGCTGGCCATGTCGGAGACGGTGACGGAGCTGAACGGGCGCCTGAAGACGCCCAGCCGGCTGGCCTCGTCGTTCTTCTGTGATGTGGCTGACCAGGCGGCGGTCGAATCGATGATTTCCGCAGTCGAGAGCGCCTTCGGCACCAACGTGGACATCCTGGTCAACTGCGCTGGGATCGGGCACTCGGGCAAGATCGCGGAGACCGACGCGATCGCCTGGAACCGCACGATCGCGGTGAACCTGACAGGCAGTTTCCATGTGACCCGGGCGGTCCTGCCCCGGATGCTCGAGAACGGCTACGGCCGTGTCGTCAACATCTCATCGATCGCCGGTGTGCGGGGTCTGCCCTTCGCCACCGCCTACAGCGCCAGCAAGCACGGCGTGGTGGGCTTCACCAGGGCCGCCGCCCTGGAGCTGCACGGCACAGGGGTCAGCATCTGTGCCGTATGTCCGGGCTTCTCGGAGACGCCCATGACGGACGACAGCGTGGAGACCATCGTCCGCAAGACGGGCATGAAGGCCCAGGACGCGAAAAAGCTGCTGGCGCGCCAGAACAAGAACAAAAGGCTGATCAAGCCCGAGCGGGTCGCGAAGGAGGTGCTCAAGCGAGCCTCCTCCATCCGGTCCAACGGAATGGTCATCGTGATCGAGTAGAGGCTTGGCCGACTACGTCCGACACGCGTTCGTCTGCCACAACCAGCGACGGGCCGATCACCCCCGAGGCTGTTGCATGGACAAGGACTCGGCGCTGATCCGGGACGGCCTGAAGAAGCGCATCAAGGCGGCCGGTCTCAGGGACAAGATCCGGGCCACACGATCAGGCTGCCTTGACCAGTGCGAGTACGGGCCGACGGTCGTGGTCTACCCTGGGAACATCTGGTACGGCGGCGTGTCGATCGACGATGTGGACGAGATCTTCGAGCGAACGCTGCTCAAGGGCGAGGTCATCGAGCGGCTGGTCATCCCCGACCGCCTGCTCAATGCCTCGGGGAAGATGGAGGAAGTGAGGGCGGAATGGGAGGCGCACCGGGCGCAATTCGAATCTGACGAGGAGCAAGACTGATGGCCTTCCGACTGACCAAGAAGATCCGCTTCGGCGACATCGACGCCGCCGGCATCGCCTACTACCCCAAGATCGTCGACTACTTCCACCTGGCTCTCGAGGAGTTCTTTGCGGCGGAGGTGGGCCTGCCCTATGCGGAGGTCATCACCGAGCAGCGGATCGGCTTCCCCACGGTCCACCTGCAGGTCGATTTTCAGCGTCCGCTCTCCTATGGCGACGAGGTCGACATCCTTGTGTCCGTCGAGCGGTGCGGCGAATCGTCAGTGACCTGGTCCTACGTCATCGAACTGGACGGAGCGACCTGCGTGCTGGCGTCGGTCACCACGGTGACAGTGAACCTGGACAACCTGCGTCCGGTTGACACGCCTGAAGCGATCCGCGAGGTCCTCCAGGGCTTCGTCGCGCAGGCAGCCTCGCGAGGCGTCTGACAAGTTCCCCGGCCCGCACCGGGGCGGAGTAGACTTGGACTGGAATGGCGAATCGAGAGCAGAAGAGCAGTTGGGTACTGCCGCTCATGGCTCTGGGCGTGGTGGCTGTCGGGATCTGGAACTGGACCGCGCGCGATCGCGCCAAGGCGGGCGTGGACGAGGAATCTCTGCGTTCGGCCAGCATGGGCCTGCAGCTGACCGAGCACCCCACCCTTGTCGCGGGCGGCGGGCCGATCGGGCTCGATGCGTCCTGGGGTCCGGACGGCTCGGTGGTCCGCGAAACCACGTCCTACGCCGTGCGGCTGTCGGTCGGCGGCAGGGTCCTGCTGCGAGCCCAGGACGCCCAGGTGTCCGGTCTGGCCCGGGGCCTGGATGAGCGCCAGCTGGTCGAGGCTGCCGGCCTGCCCGATTCCATCGAGGTCGTGGCCGGCAGTCCGGCCACCGAGGTCTGGTACTACCTCACCGAGCAGCCAGACCATGTCCAGGTGGATCACGCGGTCCTGGCCGACGCGGTGGACATGGAAGTGTCGAGCCACAAGTTCCTGATGCCGGTGGTGATGGCCGACGGCGTCTGCGAGGGGTGGGGCCGGGCCCACTTCGAGGCCCGGGCGGGGGCCGTCTACGGCTGGC
>CAZZHK010000010.1:70661-79746 GCA_964653725.1 uncultured Planctomycetales bacterium
GAAGTGATGGGCATCACTGCATATGGCTCGGACGAACTGCTCGAGATCGGCCTTCGCTTCAAGCCGCCTCGCGACTGGATGGGCGTGCCGGTGCCGCCGGGCGACCCGTATCTGGCGGCGAAGTGGGTTCGCAAGGGACCCCTTGAAGTCGGCTTCGACGGTCGCACCGAAACAGGCGCATTTGTCGGTGTGGCCCATCCGCAGCTGCTGCTCCTCCGGATCCCCCACGTGGCGCCGCACGTTCTGCAGGGCACGGACGAGAATCCCGCCGACTGGACGGACGAGGAACTGGAGCGGCAGCTGACGGAACTCCGCAACGGGGGTCCCGCCGCCACCAGCTTCACCGACTGGATCCGCACGGTGGGGGGCGAGGAAGGGCGCCGCTGGACGGGTGTCCAACTCGGGGAGACCAGTGAGATCGAGATCCACGGGGTGGCCGCCACACGCCACACGCTGACCACCGCCCAGGGCTTCTTCACCGGCGTCCGGGATCTGGTCAGTGCCACTGTCCTGCATCTGGAGGACGCCGATCTGGCGCTGGTCTACCGGATCAGCGAGAACCAGGCCGATGCGTGGGGCGAGATGTTTCAGAAGTCGGCCGACTCGTCCCGCATCATCAAGCCGAAGAAGCGCCGCCGGGCCGCGAACGCCGCTGCCAGTGCAGTCGAGGCGGCCCGCGAGGCGGCCCGCCGGGTCCACCAGGCGGACGTGGACCTGCACGAGGGCTGGCGGCTCGAGGAGAGCGGCCATTTCTTCCTGAAGATCCACTCGAAGAAGTCCTCGTTCGTGAAGGATGTGGTGAAGAGGCTCGAGGCCGCGGACACCTACTTCGACGATTTCTTTCCCGGCAAGTCGCGCCCGTCCGGCTCCTACGCGGTCCGCTTCTGCGCCGACAGGGCCGAATACGGCCATTACGGCGGCCCGGAGGGGACTTCCGGGTTCTGGAATCCCCAGACCGGCGAAATCGTGCTGTACCGCACTGTGGACGAAGGGCCTACCGGGTGGCGCGCGCATCTGGTGCATGAGGCCTTCCACCGGTTCGTCTTTGAGCGCACCGGCGGCATGTCCCCGGCGCCCTGGTTCGGCGAGGGCCATGCGGTCTGGTTCGAGCAGGCGTCGCTGAAGGGCAAGACCATGAAGATGAAGGCGCGGGACCCGAGGGTGAACAGCGTTCGGGCGGCTCTCCACCGTGGACGAGGCGGCAAGGGCGGCGTCGAAGGAGGCATGCTGCCCCTCAGCGAGCTGCTGACCTACAGCGTTACCCAGTTCAACGCACGCCGGGAGGCGGCGACCGCCCAGGCGGCAAGCTTGATCCATTACCTGCACGAAGGAAACGGCAGGGGCTGGCAGAAGTCCTGGAGCCGGATCCTGCCGGCCTACCTGGACACCCTGGGTGCCAGGCACGATCTGGACGGAGCGCTCATGGCGGCGTTCCGCGGCGTGGATCTGGACGCCCTCGAGGCGGCCTGGCACGCCTCGCTGGACTAGCGCAGTGCCTCCAGTGCACGCGCCGCGTCGCGGTAGAGGCGCGCCAGTTTCGGCTCCCCCTTGGCGTCGGCGTCTTCCGCGAACAGCCGGTAGGAGCGGCCTCGCACGCGCGCCATCAGGCCGGGCAGGGCTTCTAACGCGGGCCGACGGGCGTCGCTTGGCTCCACCTTGTCCTCCAGGTAGCCCAGCTGCGCCAGCATGCGCCGTCTGGTCTCGCCAGGCCGCACGGCTGCCGCCTGTGCGTTGCGCTGGGCCTGGAGGTCGGCGGCGGCGGTCTCCGTTGCCTCGAGGGTCCGCAGCAGTCGGGCGGCGATGGCGTGCAACTTGTCCGTGGCGGTGCCCTTCGCCAGCAGGTCGCGCGTCTCGCCGGGATCGGCCGCAATGTCGAACAGCTGCAGGCCTCCGGACTGGATCAGTCTCCAGCGGCCATCCTGGATGCCTCGTGCCGGCAGCCAGCCGTACTGCTCAGCTGCGGCCAGGTTCTCGAACGGCTGCGGCGGTGCGTCACGCCCCGTGGTAAACAGGCGCGGCGCGGGGCCCAGGTCCTGCGGGTCGCCGCCTGCCAGCCACAGGAGCGTTGGCCCCAACTGGCTCAGCCCTGCCATGCCCGACGGGCGTGGGAGGTTGCGGCCCGGCACGCTGATCATCAGCGGCACCCGCATCGTGGAGCGGCGGGCGAGGAATCCATGCGTGTCCTCGCCGTGCTCGCCCAGCGCCTCTCCGTGGTCGCCGGCCAGGGCGACGACGGCTCCGTCCCTGGGCAGACCCAGGCCGTCCAGCAAACGGCCGATCTCACGGTCCACGTAGGCCACCTCGCCAAGGTAGAGCTGCCGGCTGATCAGGAGCGGGCCGACAGTCTCCAGCCAGTCCTGCTTCGGACCCTTCGGATGGTATTTCACCGGCGGGCTGTAGGGATGGTGGGGGTCGTAGAGGTGGACCCACAGGAACATGGGCCGGTCGTCGGTTTCTGCCCACCAATCCAGGGCCAGGCTGACCACCTCCCCTGCGGTGCGGTTCGGGACCACGTTCATGATTTCCGAGGTGCCTCCGTCGTCGAAGTGGCCGAAGCCCCGGTGGATGCCGGTCGAGCGGTCCAGGATGGCGGTGCCTGTGACCGCCCCTGTCCGATAGCCCAGATTCGACAGCTTCTCGGCCAGCGTCGGAACGCCGGCCGGCAGCACGTAGCCGAGGTTGTGGCGCACCCCGTGGCCGACCGGCAGCCGGCCCGTCATCACGCTGGCCATCGACGGCAGCGTGATCGGCACATGGCTGACCCCTTCGATCCAGACGTGGGACGCGGCGGCGAGAGCCTTGATCGACGGCGTTCCGCCGGGAGGCATGGTGGCTTCGGTTCCCCAAGGCGCGACCGCGTCGGCGCGCAGGGTGTCGACCGTGATCAGCAGGATGTCGGGGGGCGGCGCACCCACCGGAGCGCAGGCCGCCGCCATGGCCGCTGCGGCAGCCGCACGGCGCATCAGAACCGGTCGATCCCCTCGAGCACGCGCAGGACCGCCTCGTAGTTGCCGAACGGCGGGTAGATGTAGGTGCCGGTGATGCGCTCGAGCTTGACCGCCTCTTCCAGCACCTCGCGGGCGATGGCGATGCCCTCCTCGCGCTGGCTGTCACGGTCGTCAAAGCGCTTCAGACGGTCCTGGACATGGGGCGGCACCTCCATGCCGGGCACGTTCTCGGTCAGGAAGACGGCGTTGCGGTAGGACGCCAGCGGCAGGATGCCGACCAGGAACGGCACCTCGGGGCAGTGGGCGGTGCGGTCCAGGAAGTCCTCCAGGTGGGCCAGGTCGAAGACCGGCTGGCTGAAGAAGTATTCGGCTCCGGCCTCCAGCTTCTTGGCGTAGCGGTCGGCCTCCAGCGCCGGTTCGACGGCGCCCGGGTTGCAGCCGGCGCCCAGGAACAGGGCGGTCGGCTCGCCGATCTCCTCGCCGGCGAAGTCCAGCCCGCGGTTCAGCAGGCTGGCGCGCCGCAGCAGTTCCACCGCGTCGAAGTCGAACACCGCGGTTGCGTCCGGGTAGGAGCCCATCTTCGGCGGGTCGCCCGTGATCACGAGGATGTTGTGGTGGCCCAGCGCGTGGGCGCCGATCAGATCCATCTGCAGCGCCAGGACGTTGCGGTCGCGGCAGCAGTAGTGGATCACGGTGTCCATGCCGACCTGTTGCTGGATCAGGGTGGCCATGGCCATCGGCCCCATGCGCGGCACCGCGCGCGGACCGTCCGCCATGTTGATGACGTCGATGCCGGCCTCCTTCAGGAGCTTTGCGCCCTCGATGCAGCGGCCGGCGTCCAGGCCGCGCGGCGGATCGAGCTCGACAGACACGGTGAAGTGGTCGTGGACGGCCCGCGCGAATTCGCTCTTCTCCTCGCGCGGGACGGGCTCGCATCCGGCGGAGGCCTCGGCCGCAATCGGCGCCACCGTGGCGGTGGTGCTGCCGACCGACCGGATGTAGTCGTGCATCGTGCGGATCATCTGCGGCGTGGTCCCGCAGCAGCCGCCGACGATGCGGGCACCCTTCTGGACGTAGCGGCGGCCCCACTCGGCCATGTATTCGGGGCTGGCGAGGTAGAGCGTGCGGCCCTCGACCCGCTCCGGCAGGCCCGCATTGGGCATCGCGGTGAGGGCCAGGTCGGTGGCTGCCGACATGGTCTCCAGGATCGCCAGTGAGCGCGCCGGCCCGGTGGTGCAGTTGACGCCCACGGCAGCCACCCCCATGCGCTCGGCCAGATGGACCAGGTGGACGGGGTCGATCTCGCGGTCCTCGTGGCGAACTGCGGGCAGCGCCATCTCGGCGATGATCGGCAGGTCGGAGGCCTCCCGCACCGCGCCCAGCGCCAGCTCCAGGTCGACCAGGGTGAAGAACGTCTCCAGCAGGATGACGTCGGCGCCCGCCGAGGAAAGGAGACCGGCCTGTTCGCGGAACGCCTCCTGGCGATCCGCCAGCGGCGCGTCCTCCTCGTCGCGCCCGAACGGTCCCATGGTCCCTGCGACATGGGCGCGGCCGCGGGCGCAGGCCACCGCGATCTCCACGCCGCGCACATTCACCGCCTCGACCTGCTCGCCCATCCCGTAGTGGTTCAGGCGCAGCCGGTTGGCCCCGTAGGTGTTGGTGCAGATCAGGTCGGAGCCGGCGGCCACGTAGGAGTCGTGGACCTCGGCGACCAGCTCCGGCTCGCTGACGTTCAGCTCGTCGAAGCAACGGTTCACGAACACCCCGCGCACGTAGAGCTGGGTGCCCATCGCGCCGTCGGCGAGGATCACGCGGTCGGCGAGGGCGTCGAGAAAGGGCTCGGCCACGGTTGGTGGGGAAGCCTACCGCCCGACCGTGGCCGGGGCGGTGGGCGGTTGTGTCATGCAGGCTGCATGTTGTGCGTCGAGATGGCGGCTGCGACCGCCTGGGCGCACGCGGTCAGGGCCGCGGAGTCGGGGGCGTCGGGGGCCTCGATGACGCGCGGCACGCCGGCGTCGCCGCTTGCGACCACCGCTGGGGCGAAGGGGATGCGGCCCAGGAAGGCGGTGCCCTGCTCGGCGGCCAGCGTCTCGCCGCCGCCGACGGCGAACGGGGCGTCCTCGTGCCCGCATGCCGAGCAGGTCCAGCCGGCCATGTTCTCGATCACGCCCAGGATCGGCACACTGACCTGGTTGAACATCGACAGCGAGCGCTTGACATCGCCAATGGCCACCGCCTGGGGCGTGGTCACCAGGACCGCGCCGGTCAGGGGCACCAGCTGGGCCAGGCTCAACTGGGCGTCGCCGGTCCCGGGCGGCATGTCGACGATCAGGTAGTCGAGCCCGCCCCATGCGACGTCGTTCAGGAACTGGCTGGTCAGCTTGTGGATCATCGGGCCGCGCCAGACCACCGGCTCGCCCTCGCCGATCAGGTAGCCGACCGAGATCGTCTTGATGCCATGGGCCTCCATCGGCAGCAGCTGTTCGCCGTCCGTCGAGGGCTTGGTCCCGGCCAGGCCGAGCATGGTCGGGGTGCTGGGGCCGTAGACGTCCAGGTCCAGCAGGCCGATGCGCGCGCCCTGCTGGGCCAGCGAGCAGGCCAGGTTGACGGCCACGGTGGACTTGCCCACGCCGCCCTTGCCCGATGAGACGGCGATCACGTTGGCGACCCCTTCGGGCAGCGCGCACTCGGGAGTGCCAGCGCTGGAGGCGGCCACCTGGGAAGTCATTTCGACGTCCACCGACTCGACGCCGGGCAGGGCTGACACGGCCTCGATGGACTGGGCCTTCAGCTGCTCCTTCACCGGGCAGGCCGGGGTGGTCAACTCGACGTGGAACGACACGGCGCCGCCGTCGATCTTCAGATCCTTCACGAATCCCAGGTCCACGATGTCGCGGTGGAGGTCGGGATCCTGCACGGCGCGCAGCGCATCCAGGACGGCTTCGGGGGTCGGTTGGTCGGTCATGAGGGCTTCCGTGTTGGGGGAATTGTGTGTCCATAGGACACGGCTGAACCCGCCACAATAGCGCCCATGGCCATGCACAGGGAGAAGCGCGCGGTGTGCCTGCTGTCTGGCGGTCTCGATTCCGCCGTCGCCGCCGCATGGGCCCAGCGCGAGGGGTTCGAGATGGTGGCGCTGACGGTGGCCTATGGGCAGGTCCATGCGGCAGAGCTCGAAGCGGCAGACCGCGTGGCGGCGTCGCTGGGGATCGCCGATCACCGGCGCCTGGACGTGGATCTCGCCTCGTTCGGCGGCTCCGCGCTGACCGGGGACGGAGCGATCCCGAAGAACGGGGCCGCTGGGGACGACGCCATCCCCCCGACCTATGTGCCCGGCCGCAACGCGGTGCTGGTGGCTCTGGCGCTGTCTCTGGCCGAGGCGCTGGACGCGGACGCGGTGGTCTACGGCGCCAACGCGGTCGACTATTCGGGCTATCCCGACTGCCGGCCGGGGTTCGTGGCGGCGATGGGCGAGGTGGCCCGCGTAGGGACGAAGCGAGGCGTGGAGGGCTCGCCGATCCGGGTCCTGGCGCCGCTGATCGATTGGAGCAAGGCGGCCATCATCGAGCGCGGCCTCGAGTGGGGCGTGGACTTCGCCGTCACCCGCTCCTGCTACGACCCGGGCGCGGACGGAGCCCCCTGCGGATCGTGCGACTCGTGCCGGATCCGGGCCGACGGCTTCTCGCAGGCCGGCGCGCGGGACCCGGCCCTGGCCGGGTAGGGTGCCCGGCCTGTGGAGGACTTCCAGGAGCTCTACGACATCATCCGGCGCCTGCGGGCCCCGGGTGGCTGCCCGTGGGACCGCGAGCAGACGGTCCAGACCCTGGCGCCGCACCTGATCGAGGAGGCCCACGAGGCCGCCGACGCCGTCGCCTCGGGCGACACCGGCCGGATGCGCGAGGAGCTGGGCGACCTGATGATGGCGCTGCTGCTCACGCTGCGGACGGCCGAGGAGGACGGGCTATTCAGCCAGGCGGAGACAGGCGAGGAGGCCGTCGCCAAGCTGGTGCGGCGGCACCCGCATGTCTTCGGCGACGTGCAGGCCGACGGCGCCGATGAGGTGCTCGCCAATTGGGAGGAGATCAAGAAGCAGGAGCGGCGCGAGAAGGGCAACGTGGCTGGCGTGCTGGGAGGCGTGCCGGCCGAACTGCCGGCGCTCCTGCGTGCGCGCCGGATCGGCGACAAGGCGGCCCGCGTCGGCTTCGAGTGGCCCGACCTGGACGGGCCGCGCGACAAGGTGCACGAGGAGTTGGCCGAGCTGGAGGAGGTCCTGGCCGACTTCGACGGGAAGCCGGACGCGCGCACAATCGCGCTCTTGACCCATGAACTGGGCGACCTGCTGTTCGCGGTGGTGCACCTGGGCCGGCATGTGGGCGTGGACGCCGAGATGGCCCTGCGCGGCACGATCGAACGATTCACCCGCCGCTTCCGCCTCGTGGAGGAGCGGCTGGGCGAGGATCTCGAGGGAGCGTCCCTCGAGCAAATGGACCGGATCTGGGACGAGGCCAAGGCCCTCGAGGCCACCTCTCCCGCAAAGGAGGTGACGTAAGTGGAACTCAAGGTCAGATCTTTGGCAGGGGCATGCGGGGTTGCGCTCGGCGGCAGCCTGCTCCTGGTGGGCCTCGCGGCGACCTTCAACGGGGTCGCGGACGACAGCAGCTTCTACGGCCAGAACTTCATGCAGATGTTCGCGTCGATCTATCCCGGCTACGGCGGGGTCCCGACCATCGGCGACTCGATCAAGGGCGGCCTCTACGGCTTCGTGGACGGGGCCATCGTCGGCGCCGTGATCGCCTGGCTCTACAACCGCTGCGCCTCCAAGTGCGATGGCGGAGATGCCGCAGCCTAGAATGGGCGGCACTGTGCGCTGGTTCTCCGGACTCTCACTGGCCCTGGTCCTCGCGTGCGCCGCTTCGGCGCCGTCGATGGTCGCCTTCCGGGTCGAGGGGATGAGCCGGACGGCGGCCGGCGCCTTGTGAATGGCCTGACCTGACGCGGTCACGGCGGCCTTGTCCGCCGAGGCCGCGGTCCAGGCGGTCGCCTGGGACTTCGATTCGGGTGTGGTGACGGTCACGTTCGATGGCGAGGCCATCGATGAGGAGGCGCTCAAGGCCGTGATCGACGACGCCGGTTTCCCTGCCGAGCCGGCCGCCCTGCCCACGGCGGTCAGCCCCGCGCCGCCGCCGTTGGCGGTGACGCCTCCGGGGCCGGTGGCCGACGCGCTCGCCGCCGCCGCGGCGGCCGGCCGCCCGGTGGTGATCGATTTCGGCGCCGTCTGGTGCGCCTCATGCCAGCGGCTCGAGCACGAGACCCTCGCCGACCCCGACGTCCTCGAGGCCCTGGACGACTGGACGCTGATCCAGGTCGACGCGGACGACCAGGCGGAGGTCGCCGAGGGGTGGGGGGTGGGCGTCCTGCCGACGCTCGTCTTCCTGGACGGGACTGGCCGCGTGGCGGCCCGCGTCGAGGGCTTCCAGGACCCCGCCGCCTTCCTGGCCATCCTCACCTCCGTCCGCTCCCCCTGACCCGCCCCCCTTGTCCCCAGACCCCCTGCGGCTAGACTCCGCGGTTCGCGCGGGGGCGTAGCTCAATTGGTTAGAGTCCCGGACTGTCGATCCGGTGGTTGTGGGTTCGAGTCCCATCGCCCTCGCCACTTCCATCCGCGGCCGGCTCTCGCCTGGTTTCGCCAACCCCTGCCGCAGACAAGGACTTGGAGCGAGCAGCTCTTCCCCTGCTCGCCTTTCGCTTCATGCCACCCCTCGCCGCCGTTTGCCCTGTTTCGCCCCCTGACTGCTGGAATATCTGCGGGGGTTGGTTCGGGCCTAGAGCCCTAGTCCCCGGCTTCGGCTTCGGCCGGTTGCTGCTGGGCTTCGGCGGCGGCGCGCCTGCGGCGTTCCACGGCTGCACGCCACATGGGGAGGGCGTCCTCGACGCGGCTCTCCCAGATGCGCAGGGTCTTGTCGAATGAGCCCGAGACAATGCGCGCGCCGTCGGGGCTCCAGGCCACGGAGCGCACAGGGTCTCCATGCCCTTCCAGGGTCTGCACGCTCTCCCCGCTGGCTGCGTCCCAGATGCGCAGGGTGTTGTCCCATGAGCCCGAGACGATGCGCGTGCCGTCGGGGCTCCAGGCCACGGAG
>CAZZHK010000011.1:0-15861 GCA_964653725.1 uncultured Planctomycetales bacterium
CTTCGCCGTCACGCACGTGCTCTACGGCAAGGCCGCCAAGGTCCCGGGCTTCTAGCCCTCTAGAATCGGGGGGTATGGACGACCCCATGCCCCCCGACCGCCCGCGCGACGATTCGCAGAAGCGCGGATGCGTGCTTGTGCAGATCGACGCGCTGCCGCGCGACGTCCTGGCCGCCGCGATCGAGAAGCACAAGATGCCGTTCACGGCCTCGCTCATGCGGGGCCGCGGGTTCGGGGTCGCGCCGATCCGGCCCGGCATCCCCTGCACCACTCCCTCGTTCCAGGCCGCGCTGTTCTACGGCACACGCGGCGACATTCCCGGATTCCGCTGGCTGGACCGCAAGACCGGCGAGACGACGTGGTTCCTGCAGATGGACGATGCCACACGGATCGAGGAGGAGCAGCTGTCCCACCTGCCGGGGCTGATGGCGGGCGGCTCGGTCTGGCTGACCATCTTCACAGGCGGCGCCGACCACACGTCGTTCACGACCTCCGCCGTGCGCCCCGGCCGCGCGCCCAGCCGGCTGCGCAACATGTGGATCCTGTTCTCGTCCACCGTGACCGGCTTCCTGCGGCTCCTGCGCCGCACACTGGTCGAATGGTCGCTGGAGTCGCTGGACGCGGTGCGTTCCTACCTGCGCCGCGACCCGTGGCGCGGCCGCACCCAGTTCTTCATCCGCGCCATGGCCAACGTGGTTGCCAACAACATGGCCTCGCTGGGGGTGCGCGAGGCCATCCGCGACGGCGAGCCCCGGATCGCGATCAACTACCTGGGCTACGACAAGGCCTGCCACTTGCGCGGCCGCTCCCACCCCTACGCGATCTGGACGCTGCGCCAGATCGACCGCGAGATCCGCAAGATCCACCGGGCCATCCGCCGCTCGAAGAAGCGCGAATACGACATCTATCTCTTCTCCGACCACGGCGTGGTGGCCTCGCTGCCTCTCAAGCAGATCGAGGGGGTCGGGCTGGAGGGCTACCTGAACGGCGAGGAACCGAAACCCTGGAAGGGCCTGCGGACCCGGGAGCAGTCCGGCATCGAGTGGCGCGGCGTGATCGAGCTGCTGGGCGACATGGTGCTCTACCTGCCGGCCCTGGCCATGCGCATCCTGGGCGGCGTCGGCAAGAGGATCGCGGTCATGGCCGGACGCACGCTCCCCGGCGAGACGCGGCGCCGCGAGACCGGCGCCACCGTGCGCCCCACCGGCGGCCTGGCCCATGTCTATCTGGCCGGCACCGAGGCGCCGCTCACCATCGACGAGATCGAGGAGCGCGACCCGGAGCTCGTCGCACGGCTGCGCGACTGTCCCTACGTGGCCCACTCCTTCGCCCGGACGAAGCAGGACGGATCGCTGTGGTGGATGCCAAAGGGCCGGGACGGCCGCGAGGTCGCCCAAGGGCAGTCGCCCCCCGACATGACGGCCTGGGAGACCTCCGAGATCAGGCGCATGCTGGCCATGGAGCACGCGGGCGACTTCGTGTGCCTGGCGGCCCGCCACGGCAGCGGCCCGGTCTACAACTTCCTGGACGAGTACGCGGCGCACGGCGGGCTCGAGCCCGAGGAGCAGGACGCGTTCCTGATCCACCCCCCCGGCTGCGCGCCCGACGGGCCCAGCCCCGAGGCCTTCCATCGCATGCTCGCCGGCCTCTACGGCTAGACTGGGCCGGACTATGCGCATCTTCGACCCGCACATCCACATGGTGTCCCGGACCACGGACGACTACGAACGGATGGCCCTTGCCGGCATCCAACTGGTCCTGGAGCCGGCCTTCTGGCTGGGCCAGCCCCGCACCACAGTCGGCACCTTCATCGACTACTGGTCGATGATCATCGAGTGGGAGCGCCAGCGCGCTGCCAACTTCGGCGTCGGTCACGTGTGCACGATCGCGGTCAATCCCAAGGAGGCCAACAGCGAGGCTCTGGCGGCCGAGGCCCTGGAGGCCATGCCGGACTTCCTGGACCGGGAGGGCGTGGTCGGGGTCGGCGAAATCGGCTTCGACGACATCACCCCCCAGGAGGAGAAGATCATGGCGGTCCAGGTCGAGATGGCGCTCGAGCGCGACCTGCCGATCATGGTCCACACCCCCCACCGCGACAAAGGCAAGGGCACCGAGCGATCGATCGCCCTTCTTCGCGACATGGACGTCTCCCCCGACCAGGTGATCATCGACCACAACACCGAGGAGTCGATCGGCGCAGCCAAGGACTTCGGCTGCTGGTGCGGCCACACGATCTACCCCGACACCAAGCTGAGCCAGGAGCGCTTCGCCAACATCCTCGACGAGTACGGCACCGAGCGCATGATCGCCAACTCGTCGGCCGACTGGGGCCCCTCGGATCCGCTCGCTGTCCCGAAGACCGCCAAGGTGCTGCTGCGCCGTGGCTACGACTTGGACACCGTCCAGCGCATCGTCTGGGACAACCCGGTCGACTTCTTCGGCCAGTCGGGCAAGCTGGAGCCCCTCGAGGCCCCCATCCCCGCCGCATGAGGCTCGGGCTAGCGGGGGCGGCGACCCTGCTCGGGTTGGCCTGCGGGGACGGCGAGACGCCCCGGCGGCCCTTCCTGCTGGTCACGATCGACACCCTGCGCGCTGACCGCGTGGGCTGTTATGGGCACGAGGGTGCGCAGACGCCGGCGATGGACGGCCTGGCGGCGCGCGGCACACGGTTCACCCAGGCGGTCAGCCACGTGCCGCTGACCTATCCGGCCCACGCAATCATGCTGACCGGCCTGCTGCCGCCGGCCATCGGCGCTCGCGACAACAACCCCACCCGGCCGCTCTCGCCGGACGCCGTGACCCTGGCCGAGCGCGCCCGCGAAGCCGGCTACCGGACCGGTGCGGTGACCGCGGCGCTGCCGGTCGAGAGACGGTTCGGGCTCGACCAGGGCTTCGACACCTATGACGACACCGTCCTGCGCCGCGACGCCCTCGACGTCACCGACCGCGCCCTGGCCTTCCTGGCCGAGGAGGACGGACGCCCCTGGTTCCTCTGGGTCCACTACTACGACCCCCACAAGGCATACGCGGCCGCGCACCGCAATTCGGGCCGCGACCCCTACGACGCGTCCATCACCTTCGCGGACGCGCAGTTGGCGCGCCTGCTGGACGCCTCCTCCGGAGCAGATCCAGTCGTCCTGGTCACCGCGGACCACGGCGAGTCGCTCGGTGAACACGGCGAGGACAGCCACGGCTTCCTGCTCTACGAGGCGGCGATCAGGATCCCGATGATCCTGGCGGGCCTGGGCCGGGCGGGACACGTCGTCGACTCCCAGGTGGCGCTGGCGGACATCTACCCGACCGCCCTGGCCGCCATGGGGCTGGGGCGGCGTCCGGGCGAGGGGACCCACGGACGCAGTCTGGTCCCCGCCGCCCGCGGCGAGACGCTCGCCGACCGGCCGGTCTATCTGGAGGCCATGGCGGGCCATCTGCGCGGCGGCTGGGCGCCTCATTGGGGCCTGCGGACGCCAGAAGCCAAGTATCTCGCTGGCGGCCGCTCGGAGCTGTTCGACCTGACGGCGGATCCTGGCGAGACGGACGACCTCCTCGAGTACGAGCCCGGCCGTGAGGACTCCTGGGCGGATCGGCTGGCCGCCTTCCAGGGCATCGAGGAGATCTGGGCAGGTGGCCCCGGCGGACCGGTGGACGCCGCGACGGCCGCCGAGTTGGCGGCGCTCGGCTACGCGGGAGCCGCCGAGGGCGGCGGGGCCATCAAACCGGCGGCCGGCCTGCCCGACCCCCGCGACATGATGGGCGACAAGGACAGCCGCGTCGCGATCCGCCAGGCACTGGAGGACGGCGATCTGATTGCTGCCCAGCGTACATTTGCCGATTACCTGGGCGCCGTTCCCGATCCGGACCGGATGCGCCTTGCCTTCCTGCGCTTTGTCGTCAACCAGTACGGCGACGTGGCTGTGCCGTTCTTGCAGCACCACTTCGAAGCGATGGGCCGCAGCCCGGCCCTGGAGGTCACATATGCCCAGGCGCTGCTCGGAGCGGGACGGGCGCAGGACGCTTTGGACCACCTGAAGGGCCTGCCGCCGGATGGCCCCGACCGCGCGGCGCGCACGGCCGTGGGCCGACGCGCCCGCGCCGCCCTGCAGGGCCGCTAGGGCTGGATCGTGACGTAGAGGCCGTTGCTCGCAGCGACACCGAGCGGATTCGCACTCGAGTCCATCACGGCCCATTGGAAGAACACGTCCTGCCCAGCCAGGAGAGGATTGTTGGGGACATGCACCGGCACTGTCGCACGGCCGGCGGTATCAACGATGGCTGGAATCGACTCAAGGGACTCAAGCAGCAACCAGCAACCGTTGCCTCCCCACGGATCCAGACTCAGCGGCAACTCCAGTGACGCATGCCCACCCAACGGGGAGGTTTCCGTGTTTTGGCCAATCCACAGAAGTGCTGCGCTTCCCACAGCAACGCCAATGTCATCGAAGCCATCTCCATCGACGTCCCCCAGATTGGACACGTGGGAGCCCAGATGCTCGTTTGTGTGCGACCCGTCTACACGATCACACGAACAACAGGGCGGCTACGGTGCAGGGTCTTCGTCGAGCGCCGGGCGAGGGTCCTCGTCGAAATAGTCGAGCCGGTCGACGGGCATGACGATCGACGTCGCCACGTTCGAGCAATGGCTCGCGACCCGCTTCATGTAGCGGTAGGCAAGCGCCGCCATGGCCGACTGGCCTGAATCACCGGAACCACCCACCAGAGCGGCCACCTGGGCATCGCAGTGGTCCTCGAGTGCCGCCGCCTCCTTCATCACCTCACGCGGCTGGTCGCCCGTCTGCTCCTCGAACGCCTGCCGGGTGCTGCCCAGCAGGGCGGAGATCCGGTCCTTGACCACGATCAGATCCTGGCGGAAGGCGTCCTCCTTCATAGGCCCGCCCTCGTCCACAAGGTCGAAGAGGTTCTTGGCATAGTCCCCGATCCGCTCGGCGTCCTTGACGATGCTCATCAGCACCAGGCAGGCGGGGAAGCGGGCCGCCCCGTGCACGGTCGAGTGGACAATCAGCTCGCGGCGGATCTGGCGCTCTGCGTGGTTGATCTCCTTGTCGGTCGAGAACAGGTCCTCGCGGATCACCTCCTTGTCGGAGCCTCCGAGGAGGCAGTTGGCAGCCAGATCGAAGCAGTGCCGACCGTTGTCCAGCATCGCTCCGAACTCGGAGCGCATGCGCTCCAGGCCGGAAAGGTCCGTTGTCTGCGAAAACCACTCGAACATCAGATTTGCCTCAACGGAACAGGAGGATACCCAGGAGCGGGCCGACGACGAACGCTCCCACGACATACACAAGGACCCAGATGCGCCGCCGCTGGGCGGTGAAGGCCAGCCGGCGCGCCAGGTAGATGGGGATGCTGCGCATCTTCTTGAACGGGAAGAACAGCAGTGTGCCGCCCAAGTTGAAGAGCAGGTGCACGATCGCGATGGCCAGGCCGGCGGGCCCCTTCACGACGGCGGCCAGGAGCGCCGTCACCGTGGTCCCGATATTGGCTCCGAGCAGGATCGGGAAGCCGGCGTCCAGCCGCAGCAGGCCCGCCCCGAACATCGGGATCAGCAGCGAAGTCGTGATCGACGAGGACTGAACGGACACGGTGATCAGGACGCCCAGCAGTATTCCCAGCAGCCCGCTCTTCTCGAGCGCGCGGTTGAGCGTCTGCTCGATCCGCCCCGCCATCAGCACTCGCATGTTCCTGGTGATCCAGACCAGCGCGGTCATCAGGAGCGCGATCGCCGCCACCACGGACAGTGCCGCGAACCAGTTGCCTGTGGCTCCCAGGCCGCCCTCGCCCAGCCAACCCTGGATCTCCTTCGCGCCCGCCTTCACCGCCGACTTGATCGGGCTCTTGTATTCGACCCCGGTGTTCAGCTGCATCGCGTTGACCAGCCACACGGCGGACTTGCCAAGCACGCCGGTCATGATCTCGATAGGCAGGAAGATGGCGACACAGATCAGGTTGAAGAAGTCGTGGACGGTCGCGCCCGCGAAGGCGCGCCGGAACTCCGCCGATCGCCGCATGTGGCCCATCGAGACCAGCGTGTTGGTGACCGTGGTCCCGATGTTCGCGCCCATGATCACCGGCACGTAGGCACTGATCGCCTCGGGCGTCAGCTCGCCCACCGTCACGATGCCGACCACGAAGGCGGTCGTCACAGACGACGACTGGACCAGGACGGTGGCCAGGATCCCCACCGCAAGCCCGGCGAAGGGGTTCGAGATGCCCTGGATGAGCGCCTCGGCCTGCTCCTTGCCGAGCCCCTTGAAGGTCGCACTCAGGAGCTGGATGCCCACCAGGAACAGGTAGAGAAGCCCCAGCAGTACGGCCCCCCGAACCGCCGGATGGATCCTCCGTTCCGTTGAAACGAATGCGCCCATTCCTCCCCTCTGTCTACTAAGCAATCAGGAGGAAAACAAGGCGGCGGCGGCGCGCTCGGCGGCCTCGTAGAAGGGCCGCTGCCAGATGCCGATGCCGACGGTGGCGGCCACGCCCACGAGGATGACCCAGCGCTGGAGGGCGGGCACGGCCAGGGGACCGGCGCCCTCGGGGAGCGGATCCAGGTACATCGCCTTGACGACGCGCAGGTAGACGTAGAGGCCGATCACGACGTTGATGAGTCCCAGGACAACCAGCCAGAACAGGTCGGCCTGCACCGCCGCCATGAGCACGGTCAGCTTGCCGAAAAAGCCCGCGAAGGGCGGCACGCCGGCCAGGCTCATGAGCGCCACACAGAAGCCGAAGGCCAGGAGCGGCGAGCGACGGTTGAGGCCGGTCAGGCTCCCCACGGACGACGACCGCGTCATCGAGGTCGCCACGCACAGACAGAAGAAGATGCCCAGCACGGTGGGCAGGTAGGCGACCAGGTACATCATCGCCGCCGCCGCGCCGCGCTCGGAGAAGGTGGCGAAGGCGAGCAGCAGGTAGCCGGCGTGGCCCACTGACGAATAGCCCAGCAGGCGCTTCAGGTCGCGCTGACGGATGGCGCCCAGGTTGCCGATGAACAGGGTCAGCCCCACCACCCAGGCCAGCGGCGCCGCCAGGATGTCGGCGGCCGGCAGCAGAACGGAGTGGAACATGCGCAGCAGGATCAGGATGCCGGCGGCCTTGGAGCCCACCGACAGGAACGCGGTGACCGGCGTGGGCGCGCCCTGGTAGACGTCCGGCACCCAGGCCTGGAACGGCGCGCCGCCCACCTTGAACAGGATCCCGACCATCATCAGCGCCGAGGCGACGGCCAGACCGGCCGGCAGGGCGTCGCCGCCGCGGGCCGCGGCCGCCACGGCGTCGAAGGACAGGCCGCCCGACGAACCGTAGGCCCAGGCGATCCCGTAGAGCATGAAGGACGCCGCCGTGGCGCCCGCGATCAGCAGTTTCAGGCCCGCCTCCACGCTCAGCGCGTCGCGGCGCCGCCACGCGCTCAGCATGAAGAGCGTGATGGTCAGCAGTTCCAGGCTGAGGAACAGGGTCAGCAGGTCGCTGGCCGACGCCAGGGCCGTCATGCCCAGGGTGGCGAAGGTGATCAGGGTCGGGAACTCGCCGCGGCCGTCGGGCAGGTCCTTCGTGAAAGCGAGGGCGCAGGCGGTGACGCCGGCGGCCACCACCAGGAAGAACTTCTTGAAGAACAGCCCGAAGGCGTCGTTGCCGCCGAACGCGGCCGCGCCCACCCAGCCGGTCCCCACCGGCTCCATGTCGCTGATCCACCAGAGGATCACGAGATAGCCGCACAGCCCCAGGAAGGCGATGCGTCGCCGCGCGCTGGTCTTCGGCAGGAACAGGTCCCACACCAGCTGCACCAGGCCGAGGCAGCCGAGCGCGATCTCCACGCCCCAGACGCCGACATTCAGGCCTTCGGGCATCAGCCGACCACCCCCGGGATCTGGTCCAGGATCGGTCTCACGCCTGATTCGATCAGGTCCAGCAGCAGGAACGGTGCGCAGCCGGTGATCACCAGCACCGCGATCAGGAATGCGAACGGCAGACGCTGGAACGGGGTCGTCGCGTCCGCGACCACGCCCTCCCACCGCTCGAGGGGCGGCCCGAAGAAGGCCTCGCGCACCGCGCGCAGCAGATAGGTCGCCGTCACCACGATTCCCCAGCAGGCCAGCACGGTCGGAACCGGATAGCGCTCGAACGACCCGACGATGATCATCAGCTCGCTGGCGAAGTTGGCGAAGCCCGGCAGCCCGGCGGACGCCATGCAGCAGATCGCGAAGCAGGTGCCAATGAACGGCATCTGTTTGGCGAGCCCACCCAGGTCCTCGAGGTTTCGTGTGTGGGTCTGGTCGTAGAAGAAGCCGATCAGCGCGAAAGCGAGGGCGGTCATCACCCCGTGGGCGAACATGAGGAACACCGCCCCTGACGTCGCCGTGGTGGTAAGCGCTGCCAGTCCCAGCAGCACGTAGCCCATGTGGCTCGACGAGGAGTAGCCGATGATGAACTTCATGTCGCGCTGGGCCATCGCGACGTAACCGCCGTAGACGATGTTGAAGCAGCACAGAACGGCCACCAGCGGCAGCCAGTCCGACGCGCCCTGGGGACACAGCGTCATCGCGATCCGCAGGATCCCGTAGGTGCCCAGCTTCATGAGCACGCCGGCGTGCAGCATCGACGCCGCCGACGGCGCCGCCGCATGGCCACCGGGCGACCAGGTGTGGAGCGGCCACATCGGCGCGATCGCGCCGAAGCCGAACAGCAGCAGCGGGAAGACGAGGTTCTGGTCGCCCAGCGTCAACTCGCCCGACGCGATGGCGTCGCGCATCGCAGCCAGGTCGAAGCTGCCGGTCTGGCTGTAGATCAGCGCCACGCCCAGCAGTGCCGCGACCGCGCCCGCGGTCAGGTACAGCGTCAGCTTCATCGACGCGTACTGCTTGTTGGTCGAGCCCCACACCCCGATCAGGAGGTACATGGGAATCACGGCCAACTCGTAGAAGAAGTAGAAGAAGAACAGGTCGAGGCTGGTGAAAACGCCGAACACGCCCGTCACCAGGGCCATCAGAAGCAGATAGAACTCCTTGGGCCGGTCCTCCACGGTGCAGCTGACCAGGCTGCCGGCGAAGATCACGATCGCGGTGAGCAGGCACATCACAGCCGAGATGCCGTCGACCCCCAGCCGCAGGTGGATGCCGAGGCTGGGGACCCAGTCACGCGCGTAGCCAAACTGGCTGAAGTCCTCACCCTGGGCCGCCAGCGCCGTGTCGTAGCCCACGCACACGTGCAGGGCCAGCAGCACAGTGAGGAACGAGGCCCCCACCGAGATCCGGCGTGCCAGGGCCTTGTTCTCGTAGGGCACGAACAGCAGCGCCAGCGTCGCCAGTGCGGGCGCCAGGATCATCCAGAGGAGCGGCTCGGCAAACGGGTTCATCAGGCCGCTCCGCCACCGCCGTTGCCGGTCATCCACCACACCAGGCCCGCCGCGCCCAGCGCGAACAGCGCGGTCACGTGGCGCAGCCGGCCCGTGTGAGCGGCCTTCACGCGCCGACCGCCGCCGACGGTCCCGTCAGAGAGACCGCCCACGATCCCGCGGATGATCACGAACTGGTCGAACAGGTCGGCCACGATCGCGACCGACTGCTGCACCCACCGGACCAGCCAGAGGTAGAGCTCGTCGACGTAGAACTTGTTCACCAGCAGGGAGCGGACCGGACCCAGTCGCCTCGCCCAGGCCGCCGCCCCGGCGCCCTCACCGGAGAACATCTTGACCGCATAGGCGAACGCACCCAGGGCCAGGACATTGCTGATCACGGCGATGTCCATGTGGAATTCGGGGTGCGTGTCCATGCCGAGCAGCCCGCCGAAACCGCCGTCGGTGAGCGCCAGGAAGCCAGCCGTCACGCTGCCCACGGCGAGAATCACCAGCGGCACGGTCATCAGCCGCGGCGACTCGTGCGCGTGGGATTCCGGGTCGCGCGGCTCGCCCAGAAACGCGACGCAGAAGCACCGGCCCATGTAGTAGGCGGTCAGCATCGCCGTCGCGGTCCCCAGGTAGTAGAGGCCCACGTTGTGCTCGGAGCCCAGCGCCAGGATCTCGTCCTTGGACCAGAAGCCGGCGAACGGGAAGAAGCCGCACAGCGCCAGCGTGCCCACCAGGAAGGTCCAGGCGGTCACGGGCATGCGCTTGAGCAGCCCGCCCATCTTGAAGATGTCGTTGGTGTGGACGGCGTGGATCACGGAGCCGGCGCACAGGAACAAGAGCGCCTTGAAGCAGGCGTGTGTGGTCAGGTGGAACATGCCGACGTCGCGGCCGCCGAGGCCCATCGCCATGACCATGTAGCCCAGCTGGGAGAGGGTCGAGTAGGCCAGGATGCGCTTGAGATCGGTCTGCACGGTGGCGATCAGCGCCGCCATCAAGGCGGTGCCGCCGCCCACCCAGGCGACGATGTGCATGACCTGCTCCGAGCCCTCGAAGAGGAAGAAGCAGCGCGCCAG
The DNA here is from genome assembly GCA_964653725.1 of uncultured Planctomycetales bacterium. Lineage (GTDB taxonomy): Bacteria > Planctomycetota > UBA1135 > UBA1135 > CAZZHK01 > CAZZHK01. The sequence continues at coordinate 10,429 of CAZZHK010000011.1, forward strand.
CAGGTAGACGCCGGCCGCCACCATGGTCGCCGCGTGGATCAGCGCCGACACCGGTGTCGGGCCCTCCATGGCGTCCGGCAGCCAGGTGTGCAGCGGGAACTGCGCGGATTTCCCCATCACGCCGCAGAAGATCAGCAGGCCGGCGGTGAGGATCAGCGGGTCGCCGGACAGTCCCAGCACCACCACCGAGGGGTCGTGGCGGCTGAGCAGTGTCTCGAGACCCGCGAAACTGAAGGTCCGCTCGCCTGCCGGGAAGGCGAAGAACAGGAGCAGGATCCCCAGGATCATCCCGAAGTCGCCGACCCGGTTGGTCAGGAACGCCTTCTTGGCTGCCTCGGCGGCGGACGGCTTCTCGAACCAAAAGCCGATCAGAAGGTAGGACGAGCACCCCACCAGCTCCCAGAAGATGAAGATCTGAATGAAGCCCGCGGACAGGCAGATCCCCAGCATCGAGAACATGAAGATCGACAGGCAGGCGAAGAAGCGCCCGTAGGAGCCGTCGCCCTTCATGTAGCCCGTCGCGTAGACGTGGATCAGGCCGCCGATCCCGGTCACCACCAGCAGCATCACCGCGGTCAGGGCGTCGACGGTCACCGTGAACGGCGCGTCCATGCCCGCCACCGAGATCCATGGCAATTCCGAGGTGATGGCGCCCCCGGTGCCCAATACGTCGAGGGCCAGAGACACCGAGCACACGAAGCCGACCGCCACCGACAGTACGGACAGCGCCGCGGCGACCACCGGTCTCTTCAGGAAGAAGAACGAGATGACGCAGGCTGTCGCGACCGGCTGGAACAGCGTGATCCAGATGCGGGGGTCGTGCTCGAACATGGCCCTAGTTGCGCAGGCTCCGGAAGTCGTCGGTCTCGACCGAGCGGCGTCGGCGGTGCAGCAGGATCACGATCACCAGGCCCACCGCCACCTCGGCGGCAGCCACGGCGATCGAAAAGAAGACGGCCACCTGGCCGTGGAGGTCACCCTGGGCGCGCGAGAAGGCCACCAGGGTCATGTTGACCGCGTTCAGCATCAGCTCGAGGCACATCAGCACCACGATCACGTTGCGGCGGATCAGCACGCCGGCCAGTCCCACCGCGAAGGAGGCGGCTGACAGACCCAGCCAGTGGCCGAGCCCCACCTGTGCGATCAGGTCGGTCACGAGGCCTCGTCCTCGCGGGCGGCCAGCACCACGGCGCCCAGGATGGCGCCGAGCAGCAGGACACTGACGATCTCGAAGGGCACCACGTAGTCGGTGAACAGGGTCGAGGCCAGAGCCTCGGTCGTGCCCTCGATGCCGTCGGCCAGTGACGCGGGCGCCAGGCCAAGAGCGGGCCCTATCCCGCGCACGGCGATGGCCGCAAGGACCGCCACAGCACCAGCGATGCCGAGCGGCGCCCATCCGACCCGCCGCGTTTCGCCCGCCCGCAGGTCCAGCAGCATGATCACGAACAGGAACAGGACCATCACCGCGCCCGCATAGACCAGCACCTGCAGGATCGCGATCAGGTAGGCGTCCAGCGTCACATACAGCGCCGCCGTCACCAGGAAGGCGGCGATCATGGAGCCGGCGCAGTGGACAGGGTTGCGCGACGCGACCACCGAGACCGAAAAGGCCAGCAGCAGGCCGCCCAGGGTCCAGAACAAGATCCCGTCCACCTACTTGCCCTCCCACTTCTTGGGCAGGCCCTTCATGGTCCCGCCAAGCTCGTAGAGCCGGTCCTTGTCGTACACGAAGTCCTCGCGCTCTGAGCCGGTCAGCCGGTACTCGTCGGTCATGAAGATCGCCTGCTCGGGACAGATCTCCTCGCAGTAGCCGCAGTAGATGCAGCGCAGCATGTCGATCTCGAAGGCCTTCGGCTCGCGCTCGACGTGGGAGCGCGAATGATCAGCGTCCTCGATCTCGCCAGGCACGATCTGGATCGCCTTGGGCGGGCAGATAAACTCGCAGAGCTGGCAGGCCACGCACTTCTCGCGGCCGTCCTCGTCGCGGACCAGCCCGGGAGCGCCCCGGTAGTTGGCCAGGAAATCGTGGGTCTGCTCGGGGTACTGGATGGTGACCGAGGGGCGGAACATGCGCCGGAAGGTCAGCCGCATCCCCGCCCAGATGGCGGGCAGGTAGAGCCTCTCCGCCAGGGTCATCTTGTGGCGCGGAACGGTGACGGTGCCCATGGTCAGCTCGCACTCCACCAGGGTTCGATGACCGTGACCCATGCCCCGGTGATCAGGATCCAGCCGAGGGTCGCCGGCAGGAAGATCTTCCACCCGAGGTCCATCAGCTGGTCGAAGCGGAAGCGCGGCAGGGTCCAGCGGATCCACAGGAAGAGGAACAGGAACGCTGCCACCTTGACCGCGAAGGAAAGAATCGCCAGCAGGTCCCAGCCGAGGCTGTCATGCGCAGCCCAGTCGACGAAGGGGATGTCGTAGCCGCCCAGGAACAGGGCGGTGATGAGCATCGAGAAGACCACCATCGCCGCGTACTCGCCCATGAAGAACATGGCGAACTTCATCGAGGAGTATTCGGTGTGGTAGCCGGCCACCAGTTCGGTCTCGGCCTCGGGCATGTCGAAGGGCAGGCGGTTGGTCTCGGCGAAGCCCGCGATCAGGAAAATCACGAAGGGCACCGGCTGGTTGAAAATGTGCCACCATCCGTCGCCCTCCGCCTGAAGCCTGACCACCTCCATGAGGCTCAGCGATTCGTCCAGCAGGAACAGCCCGATCAGCGACAGGCCCATGCAGACCTCGTAGCTGATCATCTGGGCCGAGGAGCGGATGCCGCCCATCATCGAGTACTTGGAGTTGCTGGCCCAACCGCCCAGAACGATCCCGTAGACCGACAGGCTGGAAATCGCCAGGACGAACAGGATCCCGACGTCCAGGTCGGCAATCACCATGGGGACTGGGGCGTCCAGGAACGGCAGGTGCAGCTCGCGCCCGAACGGGATCACCGCCATGCCCAGGAAGGCGGGAACCATCACGAACACGGGTGCCAGGGTGTAGATCAACTTGTCGACGTGGCCTGGGACCATCTCCTCCTTGAAGATGAACTTGAGACCGTCGGCGATCGGCTGCAGCAGGCCGCGGAAGCCGACCCGGTTGGGGCCAACCCGCTCCTGCATCCAGGCGCTGACCTTGCGCTCGGCCAGCGTCATGTAGGCCACCACGATCAGGACCACGTGGAAGACCACGAGAATCTTGACGACGTGCACGAGGAGATCGGTCATGCCTCCGCCTCTTCCGGCTCGGGCTGCGGGACCAGCGCGGCGATCCGTCGCAGAACGACGTCGGCCGCGGGGCCGGCGTGCCGGGGCTGCAGCAGCATGGAAAGCGACTGGCGCACCCCGTCCTTGTTCTCGACGTGGCCGGTCTTCTCGAACGGCGTCGCCCAGGGCAGGACCACTTGAGCCCGACGGGTCAGGTCGGTGGGCGCGGTCGCCATGACGACCATGGAGGTGACCGTATCGGGAACCTCGACCGGGTCGTCGCCCAGGATGAACAGGGTCTCGACGCCCTCGCCGAACGCCTTCACGCGCGGTCCGATCCCGGCCGCGTCGGCGCCTCTCGCGTTCATCGTCCGGTCGGCGGTGAGCAGGAAGCCGTCGGCTTTGTCCGTGGCGCCCGAGCGCGCCGTGCGCGGGCCCTCGGGCGACGGGAAGCAGGCCGCGAAGGCCCCCAGCTCCTCGCAGGTGGCCATCGTGGTTGCTACGCCGATCGCGCCGGGCTTGGACGCGATGTCGGCCGCGGCTTGAACGGCATCGTCCCACGAGACGGCCTCGCCGCCGACGGTCGGCTCGCTGAGCCGGTCGGCGCTGTTCCATCGGTCAATGTCCAGCCGGCCCGTGTCGCACATCCACGGGCCCACCGGGCCGTGTCCGGCCAGGCCGACCTCGCGCGGCTTCATGCGCCGCAGCTCGCCCTGGAAGGCGCCGGCGGTGACCGAACAGCCCGTCGAGCAGCCCGGGCAGACCGTCTCGGCGAAGTCCATGAACCAGACGCGCTCGTGGAAGCGCGTGTGCTTGGACGTCAGCGCGCCCACCGGGCACAGATCGACGACGTTCAGCTGGTAGTCGTCCTTCAATTCGCCGGCCGCGCCGAGAGTCAGCGTCGACTTGTCGCCCATTCCCGAGATCCCGATGACGTCGTCATCGCGCACGTCGCTCATGAAGCGCGTGCAGCGCGTGCAGAGGATGCAGCGCTCGGCGTCGAAAATGATGTGCTCGCCCCAGTCCTCCTTCTTGGGCTTGGTGAGCTTCGATTCCTCGAAGCGCGACGCCGCCGGCCCGTACTTGTGGGTGTTCTCCTGGAGCGGACATTCGCCCGCCTGGTCGCAGATTGTGCAGTCCAGCGGGTGGTTGATCAGCAGCATCTCGAGGACGCCCTCCTGGGCCTCCCTCGCAGTCTCTGACGTCTCCTGGGTCGAGACCTCCATGCCGTCGGACGGCTGCATGCCGCAGGCGATCTGCACGCCGGGCATGCCCTCGACCTCGCACATGCACATCCGGCAATTGCCGTCGAAGCCGAGCGTCTTGTGCCAGCAGAAGTGCGGAATCTCGATGCCGGCGTCCAGCGAGTGCTCCAGCACGGACTGGCCGTCCCGGATCTCGATCTCGCGGCCGTCGATCTTGAACGTCGCCATCAGACGGCCGCCTCCGCCTTTTCCGTGCCCGCGGAGACGCCCTTCATCGGACAGCCTTGGGAAGTGATGTGGGCCTCGAACTCGCCCTTGTAGAGCCGGATGTAGGACTGGAGCGGCATGACCGCCCCGTCCGCCAGGGCGCACACGGTCTTGCCGAGGATCCGGTCGCCCAGGCCCAGCAGCAGGTCCAGATCGCCCTCGCGGCCCTCGCCGGCCTCGATCCGGGCCACCACGCGATCGGTCCAGTGGATCCCCTCCCGGCAGGGCGTGCACTGGCCGCAGGACTCGTGGGTGTAGAAGGCCAGCAGGTTGCCCAGCGCCTCGACCATGCAAACCGAGTCGTCGAGGACCATGAAGCCCGAGGAGCCGGCGAAGGTGCCGGCCTCGCGCAGGGATTCGGCGTCCATCGGCGTGTCGCAGGCGTCCGGCAGGAGGATCGGCACGCTGGAGCCGCCGACGATCACGCCCTTCAGCGCATGGCCGTCGCGGACCCCGCCGCACAGCTCGATCACCTCGTTCACGGTGGCGCCGATCTCGACCTCGACCACCTTGGGGTCGTTCACGTGGCCCGACACCGAATAGAGGCGGAAGCCGGGGTCCTTGTCGGTCCCCATGGACCTGAACCAGTCGGCGCCCTTCTCGATGATCAGCGGCACGGACGCCAGGGTCTCGACGTTGTTGACGATGGTCGGACAGCCGAACAGGCCCTCGACCGCCGGAAACGGCGGCTTGTTGCGCGGGTAGGGCCGCTTGCCCTCGATCGAGTTGAGCAGGCTGGTCTCCTCGCCGCAGATGTAGGCGCC
>CAZZHK010000011.1:15871-79562 GCA_964653725.1 uncultured Planctomycetales bacterium
GTCGAACTTCACATCCACGTGGGCGCCGGCGCCCACGTGGATGTGAAGTTCGACCCCGTTGTCGCCGCCGACCAGACCCGCCGCGCGCGCCTCGGCCAGCGCCGCCTGGGTGACCTCGATCCCGAGATCGAACTCGCGCCGCACGTAGATGTAGCCGCACTTGCTGCCAATCGCGTGGCACGCGATCAGGCAGCCCTCGATCATCCGGTGCGGATCGAACTCGATGATCATCCGGTCCTTGAAGGTGCCGGGCTCCGACTCGTCCGCGTTGCAGCACAGATAGATCGGCTTGCCCGTGTCCTGGGGCACGAAGCCCCACTTCACGCCGGCCGGGAAGCCAGCGCCGCCGCGCCCGCGGACGCCGGCCGCCTTTACCTCTTCGCGGACAGACTCGGCCGACATCTCCGAACGGACCCGCTCCCAGGACGCGTAGCCGCCCGCCGCGCGGTAGGCCGCCAGGTCGCGCTTCTCCCCGGCCTCGTAGGGTCCGATCAGGAAGTGGGTCTGCTTCATGCGCCGGCCGCCGCTTGTTCGATCAGTTCGTCCAGCCGCTCCGGCGTGACGCACTCGTGGCGGTCCATGCCGATCAGGACCGCGGGCGCCATGCCGCAGGCCGCGATGCACTCGGCGGTGTCCAGGCTGACGCGGCCGTCGTCTGTGTCGCCGCCGGGATCAATCCCATAGGTGCCCTTCATGTGGGCGAGCAGACCGCTCATGCCGCCCACCGCGCACGACAGCGTCCGGCAGACCCGCACGTGGGCCTTGCCGCGCGGCCGGTCGGAGAGCAGCGGATAGAAGCTGACGACTTCCTCGACCTGGATCGGCGGGATGCCCAGGACGCCCGCGATCTGCGCCATCGCCTCGGGCGAGATCCAGCCGTCGCGGTCGTGGACCTCGTGCAGGCACATCAGCAGCGCCGCCCTCGGCTGGTCGTCCGGGTAGTGGCTGCGCCACTCGCGCATGTTCGCGACAAGTTCGGCGCCCAGCGCCGGGAATTCGGAACCGTTCTGGCTCACCGGTCGCATTCCCCCATCACGAAGTCGATCGAGCCCAGGATCGCGATCATGTCGCTGACCATGTGGCCCGGCGAGATCTCGGCCAGGATGGCCAGGTTCGCGAAGGAGGGCCCGCGGATGTGCAGCCGGTCGGGGCTGGTGGCGCCTCTCGTTGACTTGATCAGGAAGCCGAGCTCGCCCTTGGGGTTCTCGGCGCCGAAGTAGACCTCGCCGTCGGGCACGTCGAGAGCCTCGCCTGTGGCGACCATGAACATGTGGATCAGCTCCTCCATGCCGGTCATCACTCCGTCCTTCTCCGGCAGCACGGTCTTCGGCGCGCCCGCATTGACCGGGCCGTCGGGCAGCCGGTCCAGCGCCTGACGCAGGATGGTCACGCTCTGGCGCATCTCCTCGATGCGGCACAGGTAGCGGTCGTAGCAGTCGCCTGTTGTTCCCACCGGCACGTCGAACTCGTAGGCGTCGTAATCCAGGTAGGGAAAGGCCCGCCGAACGTCGTAGGAGACGCCGGAGCCTCGCAGGCACGGGCCGGTCAGACCGGCGGACAGGGCCTGCTCCCTGGTGATGACGCCGACGTCCACCGTCCGGTCGAGCCAGATGCGGTTGCGGGTCAGCATCCGGTCCACGTCGTCGATGGTGTCGGGGAAGGTGTCCACGAAGTCGCGCAGCCGTCCCAGGAACTCGGGGCCCACGTCGTCGGCCAGCCCGCCGATCCGGGTGTAGGAGGTCGTGAAGCGCGCTCCGCAGACCGCCTCGATCACGTTGTAGAGGACCTCTCGCTGGGTGAAGGTCCACAGGAAGACGGTCATCGCGCCGATGTCCATCGCGAAGGCGCCGAGGCCCAGCAGGTGGGCCGAGATCCGCGCCAGTTCGTTGCACATGACGCGGATCACGCGGGCGCGCTCGGGGATCTCGAGACCGCAGAGCTTCTCGACCGCGCAGGCGTAGGACACGTTGTTTGCCAGCGGCGCCAGGTAGTCCAGCCGGTCCGTGTAAGGGATGAACTGGTGCCAGGTCAGGTTCTCGGCGATCTTCTCCTTGGAGCGGTGGAGGTAGCCCACCACCGGGTCGCAGGACAGGACCTCCTCGCCGTCCAGCTCCAGGATCAGCCGCAGGACGCCGTGCGTGGACGGGTGCTGCGGACCCATGTTGAGCTGCATGGAGACCTGCTCGTGCTCCTGCTCGGCCGCGGGCATCTCGGCGGTGTCGGTCACTCCTCCTCCTCCGCTTCTGCCGTTCGCGCTGCCAGCGAGGCCAGATGGCGCTCGGCCACACGCGGCGCGGCCATCGTGCCCACGCCCTCCACCGGGAACTCCTTGCGGAGCGGGTGATGCTCGTAATCGTCCCACATGAGGATCCGCCGCAGGTCCGGGTGGCCTTCGAAGGTCACGCCGTACATGTCGTAGACCTCGCGCTCGAACCAATTGGACGAGGCAAAGAGCCCGGTCAGGGTGGGGCAGACCGGATCGGCCTCGGGCACGGCGGTCGTCACGTGGACCCGTTCGGCCGTCTCGGGATCCAGGAACACGCCCAGGACCTCGAAGCGCGGATCGGTGTCCACACCCCGGTCGGCGCCGGTCAGCGCGACCAGCATGGACAGACCGGCTTCGTCCCGCAGGCAGGTGGCGGCCTCGACCCAGTCGCCGGGCGCCACGAGGACCTTGAGGTCGCCGCCGAAGTCGTCGGTACCGAGGACCCTGTCCCCGAGCCGCTCCAGGAGAGCGTCGAATGCAGCTGCCATTCGCGCCTAGTCGCCGCTGAGCGGTCTCTCCTGCGTGATCCCTTCCTGGAGGCTCATCAACGCCTCGAGCACGGCTTCGGGCCGCGGCGGGCAGCCCGACACGTAGCGGTCGACCGGCAGGATCGTGTCGATCCCCTGCACCACCGAGTAGCAGCGGTACATGCCGCCAGACGACGCGCAGGCGCCCATCGAGATGACCCACTTGGGCTCCGCCATCTGGTCGTAAACGCGGCGCGCCACATCGGCCATCTTCTGGGTCAGAGTGCCTGCCACCACCATCACGTCGGCCTGGCGGGGTGAGAAGCGCGCCACCTCGGCGCCGAACCGCGCCATGTCGAAGCGGCTGGCGGCGGTCGCCATGAACTCGATCGCGCAGCACGACAGCCCCAGCGGCAGCGGCCAAAGCGAATTCTTGCGCGACCAGTTGATCAGCGCCTCCGCCTGGCTGATGAAGAATCCACCATCGTCACTGAGCCCATGGGGCTCGTGGCGTTCACCGAGAACCAGTTCCTCTACGTGCGGCGCCATGACAAGGCTCCCTTCTTCACCATGTAGGCCCATCCGACGAACAGGACCACAAGGAAGATCAGCATCTCGACAAATCCGAAGGCGCCCAGCTCCCGCGCCTTGACGGCCCAGGGGAACAGGAAGACCGCCTCGATGTCGAACAGGATGAACAGGACGGCCACCAGGTAGAATTTCACGCTGAAGCGCACCTTCGGCGAGCCCTCGGCGGCCACGCCGCACTCGTAGGCCGTCTCCTTGGCCGGGTTGGTGGTTCCGCGCTTGCCCAGCAGCACGGACAGACCGATGTTCACGACGGCGAAGCCGACCGCGACCATCAGCAGGATGAGGACGGGGGTGTAGTCGTTCAGCATGGACGCACCGTCTCTGGAATGGTTTCCACCCAGATTCGAGAACCCCTGAGGATATGAAAGCGGTCCGCAGGCGGCAACCCACAGCCCCTTTTCGAGGGACCCCTGGTCCTGCTTCGGCGTGTCCCCGACGCCCCAGACGCGCCTGCCCTCGGCGTCGCGAATCTCGATGGCGTCAAGAACCACTCTGCAACTCTTGCGCCAATCCCATGCGGCGATGACAGCACGACGCGGTCCGGTGGCAGGAGAGGGAGGGCGGGGCCATACTCCCCGCGGATGCCGACGCGCGACGAGAACCGGGAACGCTGGAACGCCTACGACTGGAAGGCGGGAGGTGAGGAATGGACCCCCGACGAGACCTGGCGGAAGGCCGTCGTGAGCCATGCCATTGAGCCCTGGGTCGCGGAGGGATCGAGCGTTCTGGAGATCGGGCCGGGGGGCGGCCGCTGGACGGCGGAGCTGCTGGCCCGGCGCCCGGGACGGCTGATCGGGGTCGACATCGCCGAGGCATGCGTCGAGCAGTGCGCGGAGCGGTTCAAGGACGAATCAGCGGCCGAGTTCCATCTGGGAAACGGCGCCGACCTGGGGATGGTGGAGGACGAGTCGGTGGACTGCGTGTGGTCCTTCGACGTCTTCGTCCACATCGAGAGACCCGAGGTGGCGGCGTACTTCTCCGAATTCCGGCGCGTCATGAAGCCGGACGCCTGCGGCGTCGTGCACTACGCCTCGATCGACCGGGCCACCGGCGACGACGCGCGCTCGGGCTGGCGGGCCGACTTCACCTCGACCGACATGGGGGACATCCTCGCGGACCAGGGCTTCACGCTGATCGAGGACTACTACGACCCGGACATCTCTGAGGCGAACTCCTCGGTCGTCATCTGGCGCGCATGAATCGCGCGCGCTGGGTCTGTCTGCTGGTGCTCGCCGCCGCGGTGCGGCTGCCGACCCTGGCCACCAACCCGGCGCCGCGCGGGGACGTCGCGGAGGACGCGACCGTGGCCGCCGGGCTGGCCGCCGGCGAGGGCTTCCACATGGGCTGGGAACGCGGCTGGGATTTCCGCGACCGACCCGACGACGGCCGCTTCGGCGAGTTCTCCGACCACCGGCCGCCGCTGGTCGCGATCCTCGGGGCGGGACTGGCGCCGCTCGCGGGGAACCCCTACCGGGCCATGCAGTGGGTCAGCCTGCTGGCGGGGCTAGGCGTGGTGGCGGCTGTCGGCGCGCTCTTCAGCCGCCGCTCGGGCCCCGGCGCCGGGCTGGACGCCGCCTTCCTGGCCGCGCTCTGCTTCCCGCTGGCCGACTATGCAGGCAACGGCTCGCTCTACTCGCTCCAGGCGCTCGTCTTCTGCCTGTGGCCGCTCGCCTTCCGGTCGTGGCGCACCGCCGGCGACGGCTTCCGGGTCGGGCTGCTGCTGGGCCTGGCCTGGCTGCTCAACTACCAGAACGTGGTGCTGGCGGGCGGGCTGGTCATCACCACCGTCCTGGCGGCGCGCGCGGCGGAGGACGCTTCGGCGAGGCGCGGGGTGTGGCGGGCGGCTGTCACGGCGGCCGCGACCGCGCTGCTCGTGGCCCTGCCCTGGCTGCTCCGCAACCAGGGCCTGTTCGGGACGCCGCTCTACAACACCAACCTGGTCTACCTGGCCGACAAGATGGGCCTGCCCTTCGGTGTCGGCTGGAGCGAGGCCGGCGGCCACATCCTGTTCGACGTGCCGACCCCGGAGGCGGGCGCGCTCTTCTTCGCCGTCGGGCGCTGGACCATCCTGCACTCGCTGCAGCTCGGCTCCTTCCTGCTGCTGACCTGCGGCGCCCTGATCGTGCCGGCGGCGCGCGAAGCCGGCCACCTGTGGAGCGAGCGTCGGAGCGGCCGGATGGAGGGCCTCGCCGTGCTTGGCCTCCTTGCCTGCTACCTGCCGATCTGCGTGGCCTGGCCGGTTGTCAAGTTCCGCTACGTGATCCCGCTGCTGCCCCTGGTGTGCGGCATGGGCATGACGGCGGTGCGTCGTCATGGGGGCGTCCATGGCTGGCGGTGGATCGCCGGCGCGGTGTTCCTGGCGGCACTGGAATGGGCTCGACGGTCGGGAGGCGTGGACGCCCTGGCCCCCTTCCTGGTCGTCTTCGCGGTCGGCTCCCTGCCGGTCCTGCGACGCACGAACGACGACCCCGAGTGGCGTCCCTCGGGAACGGTCCGCACCCTGGTGGCGGTGTCCTTCCTGGCCGCCCAGGGGGTCCTCCTGTGGCAGCGGCCCAGCCGGACCATCTACGAACTCGAGCCCTTCGGCGAGACGCGCGCCGAGGCGGAGCTCGAGGAACTCGAGCGCGACGTCCTGCCGCAGCTGGCGAAGCTGCCGCCCGGCCCGCTGCTGGCACCGATCCAGGGCGGGGTGGAGCTGAGCCTCCTGACCGACCGACCGGTGGTCGTCCACCCGCCGCGGCTGAACATGTGGAAGCAGGAAGGCTGGCGGCTGCGCGATCGTCACGGCGCGGTCGCACTGCTCCTGACCCTCCGCAGCGAGGCCGACCTGCCCGGACGGCTCCTGACTTTCGGCTGGGACCCGGACTCCCCGCCCGGCGACCAGACGCCTTGGCGCATCGTGTGGCGCGGCGAGCGCTACGCCCTCGCAGCCCCGTAACTGCGGTTTAGTCACATAACCGCAATAAGTCCCAATCTACGTCCCATAACGGACAGATTTGGGTCCGAGTTGCGGCTATGTGACAAAACCGCAACTATTGGGGCGGCGGTATCCTCCGCCGAGTGAGCGATCATCCGACGGATGGCGGAGGGGAACAGGCCCTTGACGAACGGCTGGGGCCCTACCGCCTGACCCGGGAGCTGGGGCGCGGGGGGCAGGCGGTGGTGTACCTGGCCGAGGACACTCGCCTGGGCCGGCAGGTGGCCTTGAAGGTGCTGACGATGGCGGCGGGGCCGGTCAGCAAGACGGGCCTGTCGCGTTTTCGCCGCGAGGCCGAGGCCGCCAGCCGCCTGAACCACGACGGCATCTGCGCCATCTACGAGGCCGGCGAGGCGGACGGCGCGCAGTACATCGCCATGCGGCACCTGGACGGCGAGCCGCTGGACAAGGCGATTGCCCGGGCCCGGGAGGCCACTGCGGGCACGGACAGCCGCGTGGTGTCGGTGCCGGGCTCGGAGGACTCGAGCACGGCGTCCAAGGGATCTGGCTCACGCCGCCGTGGCGAAACGGACACGCCGCCCGAGGCGCGCGACGCCGTCGACCGCGCCCTGGCGATGATCGAGAAGGCGGCGCGCGCGCTGCACGTGGCCCACGAGGCGGGGCTGGTCCACCGCGACGTCAAGCCCTCCAACATCATGCTCACCGAGTCCGGCGAGCCGGTGATTCTCGACTTCGGCCTGGCCCACGACGAGGAGGCGCTGCACACGCTGACCCTGTCGGGAGACCTGATCGGGACGCCGGCCTACATGAGCCCCGAGCAGCTGCTGGCGCAGCGCGTCACGCTCGACCGCCGCACGGACGTCTATTCGCTGGGCGTGACGATGTATGAGTGCCTGACGCTGGAGCGGCCCTTTCAGGGGGCGAGCCGCGAGGCGCTCTACCAGCAGATCATCTCTGCGCCGGTCCCCGACGCCCGCCGTTTCAACCCGTCTCTGTCGGACGAGGCGCGGGTGGTGTGCGAGACGGCGATGGAGAAGGACCGCAACCGCCGCTACAAGACGGCGCTCGATCTGGCCGACGACCTGGCGCGGATCCGCCGCCACGAGCCGATCCTGGCCAAGCCGCCGGGCACGCTCCTGCGCCTGAGGCGCTGGACCCAGCGCAACCCGGTCGCCGCCACCGCCATCGGCGGCGTCTTCACGCTGCTGACGGCCGGCCTGGTCCTGTCGCGCATCAACGCGGGGCAACTCCGCGCCGAGAGGGACCGCACCGCCGAAGCCCTGATCGTCGCCGATGTCGCCCGCGCAGATGCAGAGACCGCGCGGTCGGCGGCTGAGGACGCGCAGACTACTGCCGAGGCGGCGCAGGCCGATCTGCTGCCCTGGGCCGACGCGGCGCGGCTGACGGCGCTCTTGGCCGAGACCGGCGACCTGTGGGCCTGGCTGGAGACCTCGGACTCCTGGATGGCCCGGGCGCGGGAAGTGGTGGGCTCCCTCGACACCCACCGCGAGGCGCTGGAGGACGTCCGCGCCCGGGCGGAGCCGCAGAGCGAATCGGCGCGCGCGGCCGCCCGGGCCGCGCACCCGCGCCTGGCGGAACTGGAGGCCCAGGCCGGGCGTTTGGCCTGGATGCGGCGCATGCTGGCCGGCGGCGAGGGTGCCGGAACACCCGACGCGGGAGGGTCGGCCCTCCCGTCGGCCGACGCCATGGCCCTCAACGCCCAAGCCTGGCCGCTGGTGGACCCGGACCGCACAGAGTTCGGGGGGGAGGCCCGCGGTCTGGCCTTGGCGCAGGCGGCGCTCCGGCGCGCCGCCGACGACGAGGAGCGGGCCATGATCGGCGACACGCTGGCGTGGGCGCTGTTCGCGAGCGGCCGCTTCGCGGAGGCTCTCGCCGCCAGTGAACGCGCGCTGTCGCTGGTGGCCGATGACCGGCGCGCGGAATGGGCGGGCTACCTGGAGCGCCTGCGCGGAGACGCACAGACCTGGACCAGCGAGGCGGGCCGGGCGGCGCATGCGGACGCCACCTCCGCGCTGGCGGCCGACGTCTCCGGCCTGGAGGCGGTGGTGGAGGTCCGCACCCGGTGGTTCTTCGCGGACGCCGACGACCGTCTCCAACACGCAACCCTGGCGGCCGTGGTCTCCCGTCTGGAGGCGTTCAATGCACCCGAGACGGGCGCGATTGCGGAGATGGAGCGCCGCCTGGAGACGGTGCGGATCAGCCTGGAGGACCACGCGGATGCCTGGGAGGCAGCCGTCGCCTCGATCCGCGACCGCCGCGAGTGTCCCATGTACGAAGGGCTCAAGATCGCGCCCCAGAGGGGCCTGGTGCCGATCGGCCCCGACCCTGATTCGGGGCTGTGGGAGTTTGCCGATCTCGCGGCCGGCGAGGTGGCGGTGCGCGGCGAGGGCGGGCGGCTGGTGCTGACCGAAGAGACGGGACTGGTCTTTGTGCTGATCCCCGGCGGCGTCTTTGCCATGGGCGCCCAGTCTGAGGATCCGGCAAAACCCAACTTCGACCCCCAATCCGAGAGCGACGAATCGCCGGTCCACCAAGTGGCCCTCGACCCCTACCTGATCTCGAAGTACGAGATGACCCAGGGCCAGTGGCTGCGCGTAGCCGGCACCAACCCCTCCTACACGGTGCCGGGCGCCAGTGCCGCGGGCCACGCCACGACACTGATCCACCCCGTGGAGCAGGTCAACTGGGACGACTGCCGTCTGGCGGCGCAGCGCATCGGGGCCGTGCTGCCCACCGAGGCCCAGTGGGAGCATGCGGCGCGGGCCGGCACGGACACGCGCTGGTGGACCGGCGACGCGGCGTCGAGTATCCAGGGCGCCGCGAATCTCTCCGACCAGACGGTGGCGCGGATGGGCTGGGGTTGGGTGACCGAGGAGGACCTGGACGACGGCTACGGCCGGCACGCCCCGGTGGGCACCTTTGCCCCCAACGCCTTCGGGCTGCACGACACGATGGGCAATGTCTGGGAGTGGTGCCGGGACGGGTATGGCGGGTACGGCCTGCAGGCCGCTGCCGGGGATGGGGAACGACAAGTGACGGGCGCCCGCTACCGCGTGCCCCGGGGCGGCAGTTTCTACGGCACCGCCCGCTACGCGCGGTCCGCGATCCGCAACTACAACACCCCCGAGAACCACAGCAACAACCTCGGTGTCCGTCCCGCCAGGGTCATCACGGACTGACTTCACCGCTTTACCCCTTCCCAGGTCTGGAAAAAGAGGGCAGTTTTCGCGAATTAGGTGGTGTTGGGTCAGTGGGACGGCGGGTACCTGGAGGAGGGGTCCTATGCGCGTGCGCCTGTTCACCCTCCGCTATTCCGCCACCCTGGGTGGCTTCGACGAAACGCCCATTGGGGAGTGGACGCGCGACAAGGAGGTCCTCGAATTCCGCGAGCACTTCTTCAGCGCCGCCGGCGCGCCGCACCTGGTGTGCGTGGTCCTCACCCAGGACGCGCTCGTGCCGGGCGCCCCAACCACGCCGCCGAGGAACGGCCCGGATTCCGCGGAATCCGGACCCGCGCCGCAACCCCGCGGCCGCCGCAAGCGCCCCGACGCCGCTGCCGATCTGGACGAGGCCGGGCGCGCGCTCTTCAATACCCTGCGCGAGTGGCGCGCGGAGACGGCACGGGAAGCGGGCATCCCCGCCTACCTGGTCTTCACCAACCGCCAGTTGGCTGAGATCATCCGCCGCCGCCCGGAGAGCCCCACGGCCCTGGGCCACATTGCCGGCATCGGGCCCGCCAGAATCAAGCGCTACGGCAAGCAGGTGCTCTCGCTGCTCGGCCGCGCCCCGGCAGCAAAGGCAACGGCGTGAGCGGCACCGCCGCGAGCGGCACCGCCGCAAGCCGCCCCGCCGCCGCCCAGGCCGGCCCCGAATTGCGGGTGATGGCCAAGTGGGAGGAGTTCACAGGCTGGTTTCTCAACCACACCGGCCGCTGGCCCAAGTCGGCACGCTTCACCTTGACCCAGCGGCTGGAGAACCACGCCCTCGACGTGGCCGAGCTGCTGGTGGTGGCCCGCTACGATCCGAGGCGGCGGCCGCGCAGCCTGCACCGCGCCAACCTCACCCTCGAGCGCATGCGGCACCTGCTGCGGCTGGCCAAGGGCGCGAATGTCTGCCCGCGCGCCGGCTTCGAGACTGCCATGCGGGGGCTGGACGAGTGCGGGCGGATGCTGCACGGCTGGCGCGCGTCGCTGAACCCGAAGGACCGGCGCCGCTCGGGGCTGGGAGGGTGAGGCGGATCGGCGGGCTGTGGGACGAGGTCACCTCGTTCGAGAACCTCTGCAGGGCGGCGCGGCGGGCGGCGCGGGCCAAGCGCGGCCAGGCCGGAGTGGCCGCGTTCCTGGAGCGCCTCGAGCCCGAGGCCCTGCGCCTGCAGCGTGAACTCGCGTCGGGTGCCTGGCGGCCGGGACGGCCGACCACCTTCACCATCACCGACCCCAAGCAACGAGAGATCACCGCCGCGCCCTTTGCCGACCGGGTCGTCCACCACGGACTCGTCGATGTGCTGGAGCCGCATCTCGACCGCCGCATGATCTTCGAATCGTTCGCCTGCCGGCGCGGCAAGGGCACCCACGCGGCCGTGCGCCACGCGCAGGCCCAGGTCCGGCGGCACGCCTTCTTCCTCAAGATGGACGTGCGGCACTTCTTCGCCTCGCTGCGCCACGACGTGGTGATGGAGACGATCCACCGGGTCGTCAAGGGCAGGTCCGTCCTGGCCCTGTGCGAGCGGATCGTGCGCGGCGCGCCCGGCGCACGCACGAGCGTCGGGCTCCCCATCGGCAACCTCACCAGCCAGTGGTTCGCGAACCTGGTCCTCGACAGCCTGGACCACCACGTGAAGGAGGTGCTGCGCATGCCCGGCTACGTGCGCTACATGGACGACTTCGTGCTGTTTGCGGGGGACAAGGCGCGACTGCGGGACGCGGCGACGGAGGTGGCGGGCTATCTCGCCGATCCCCTGGGCCTCGTGCCGAAGGCGGGCGCCACGATCCTGGCGCCCGCCTGGCGGGGCCTGCCGTTCCTGGGCTGGCAGGTGTTTCCCGGCACCCTGCGCCTGCGGCCCGCCAACCTGGCCCGGATGCGGCGCCGGCTGCGGCGCCGCGCCTGGGAAGTGCGGACGGGTCGCATCGGCGCCTCCACCTACCGGGCCGCCGCCCAGTCCGCCGCCGCCCATCTGTCGCAGGGCGGCACCCTGGGCCTGCGGCGGGACCTCTTCACTTTTTCGCGAGGGGGGCGGGCCCTCTTCGGCGCGGACTGGATTGCGCCCGCAACCGCGTGAACCGGGGCGGCAGTTTCAACAACACCGCCCGCAACGCGCGGTCCGCGAACCGCAACAACAACACCCCCGAGAACCGCAACAACAACCTCGGTGTCCGTCCCGCCAAGGCGACGCACTGCCTGATCGCGCCGGTCCTGCTTGGCCGACCGCCGCGCCGTGCCCGTGATGCCCAGGCCCGCCTCCTGTGCCTGCCTCCCCAACCGAGGTGGGCCGAAGAGAAAGGGGATGCCGGGGGTCGTAGGGTCGGATCATCCGTCCCGAGCCCCCCGGCACCCCCGACCCCCTCCAAGTTGCGGTTTACTCACAAAACCGCAGGATCGGGGCCGATCAAGGATCCTCGAGTTGCGGTTATGTGACAAAACCGCAAGTAGGATTGGAGCGATCGTGAGGTGTTTCTGCGCAGTCCTCCTGACCGGCCTCGCTGCCTGCAGCGGCGGCGCCGAGCCGACCAAGTCGCTCTACGCACCCGACCCGCCGGCCGTGGGCGCGCAGGCACGGCGTGCCCACGAAACCCGCGCGGTGGAGGTCCGCGGGCCCGACGGCATGTTCAGGGTCTCTGCCCCGGCCGGGTCCGTCCGGCTGGAGACCGGCGTGGGCGCGGCGGCCGAGCCGGCCCGTCTCACGATCAGGGGGGCCGACGGCGTGCTGCTCGAGCGCGACTTCCCCGCCGGCGACGAGTGGCACGACGTGGCCCTCGATCTGCCCGCCTCGGATGCCGCGGTCGCACTCGAGATCTCGCTGGAGCCCGCCGGCGCCGCGCTCGGTCGGCTGCGCGTCCTGGCCGAAGGGCCGCTGAGGCCCAACGTATTGCTGCTGACCTACGACACGCTGCGCGCCGACCACCTGTCCTGCTACGGCTACGCCCGGCCGACCTCGCCCCACATCGACTCTCTGGCTGAGGACGGTCTGCGCTGCGCGCGCGTCCTGGCCCAGACCAACTGGACCTATCCCTCCTACGTGTCCACCTTGACCGGCCTCTACCCCGAGAGCCACGGCGTCGTGCGCGGCGACCGCAAGACGCCCGACGCTCTGGTGATGCTGGCGGAGCGGCTGTCACAAGCCGGCTGGGCCACCGAGGCGCACGTGTCCGGCACCTTCACCGAGGCCGCGACCGGGATCGCGCAGGGCTTCGACCGATACGACGACTCGGGTTCGAGCGTGGGCGAGGCGAAAGCCGCCCACATGACGGTGACCAGCGGCCGAATCGCGGACGCCGGCATCGACGCACTGGAGCGGCTGGCGGGCCAGCGCTTCTTCCTGATGCTGCACTTCTTCGACCCCCACCAGGAGTATGTGCCGCCGCCGCCCTACGACACGATGTTCGACCCCGACTACCGGGGCACCATGACCGGCGTGGTCAGCCTGCGGCAGGAGCCGCGGTGGAACCCACAGGTCCCGCGCCGGGACTTGGAGCACGTGAAGGCCCTCTACGACGGCGAGATCGCCTTCGCCGACCACCACACCGGCCGCGTCCTGGCGCGCCTGGACGAGCTCGGATTGGCCGACACCACCCTCGTCATCGTCCACGGCGACCACGGCGACGGGTTCTTCGAGCACCAAAAGGAGGGGCACTCGAACACGCTGTTCGGCGAGGAGACCTCGACCCCCCTGATCTTTCGGCTGCCGCGGCTCCTGCCCGCCGGCACCGTGATTGAGCAGCCTGTCGCCAACGTGGATGTCGCGCCCACCATCCTGGACATCCTGGGTGTGCCGTCGGAGGAGGGTGCCTTCCAGGGCATCAGCCTTCTGCCGGCCGCCACCGGAGGCCGGCTGCCGCGCGACCGGCCGCTGCTGTCCAGCGCCTGGCTCCCCACCGAGCACTTCCCCGGCCAGTCCGCCTTCATCCTTGGCGACATGTCGCGCAGCGAGGTCGCATTGATCCAGGGCAACTGGAAGCTCTACCGGACCTGGCGGGACAAGTGGCGCCTCTTCAACCTGAGCGAGGACCCCGGCGAACGCACCGACTTGGCGAAACGGCTGCCTCAGCGGGTCGAGATCCTGCGCCGCCGGCTCGACGGCCTCGACCAGCGGCTCAGGGCACGGACGACCGATCCCGGCGCCGCGCGCGCGCTGACCGAGGAGGAACGGGAGCGCATTGAGGGCCTCGGCTACGCAGACACGATCGAGCCCCGCTGACTAGCGGGTGGCTTCGATCAGGAGGCCGATGGTGACGTCCCGGTCGGAAATCTCGACGACGCCGCTGCGGCCATCCTCGGTCTCCCAGGCAAGCGTCCCCGCGTAGGGCACATGGAGCACCTGGCGGCCGGTCCCGTCCGGTCTCTCCTCCTGCCGGGCCGGGCCCCACCACTCGAACGGCTCGCCGCGGGGCGGCGACACCGTGATGCGGCCGCGGACCCGCGCCCGCCATTCGCTCGGGAATCCGACACGGGCGCCGGCCACGAGCTCGAAAATCCGCCAGGCCGGCACCTCCGACCCGTCCGGGGCGGCGTCTGTGCCGGCCGACTGGTCGACCAGGCGCAGATAGAAGACGCCGCCGCCGCCCTGCTTCATCAGGCGGCCGGCCAGGCTGATCTTGCCCTCGGGCGGACGATCGGCGGCCTGGCGCAGCATTGGCACCTCGCGCAAGGTGGAGGACTCGACCACCACCCACCGCGCCCCGTGCCTTGCCATCAAGTCCAGGCCCTCGTCCGCATTGGAGGTCACCATGAACTTCGCGGCGTCGCGCCAGTTCTCCTCGCCGACGTAGCGGCCGAAGTTGACGGCCACGCCCGGCACGCCGGCGTGCCACGCCAGAGCGTGGCCCAACCCCCATGGCGCCATGACGGCGGCCGGCGGTTCGGCCAGGGGATCAGCCAGGGCATGGCCGCCGGCACGCTTCCCCAGCGCCCGCAGCGCCCCTACGCGCTCCACGCGGAGCGCCCGCCGCGGATCCTCTGTGAGGCCCAGCCCGGCCACCGTCTGGCCGGCCACGATCATGATCGCCGGCCGCACCGCGACCACCAGGACCAGCGCAATCCCGACCAGAGCCCCGGTGCGGCCCCGACCACTCTTCGCCGTCGCCCAGGCCAGGGCGTGGGAGAGCGCGGCGGCAGCGCCGACCGCCAGGAATGGCGCATGCAGCACGCCGAAGCGCCTCTGCGCCAGCGCCATGGCTCCGGTGCCGAGAGCCGCCAGGGCCACGAACCGCCGGCCGAAGTGGGGACGCAGCAGCTCTCGGCCCCAGACCAGAAGGCCGACGGGAAACAGCCAGGTCAGCGTCTGTGCCATCCAGGCGGTCTGACCGCCGGCCAGCAGGGCCTGGCTCTCGCCCACCAGCGACATGAAGGGATCGGTCCCGGCCACCCAGGCCCATGCACCGGCAGCGATTTCACGGCCGCGCGCGGACGCAGCGGCAGGCGCCAGCGCCAGCACCGGGGCCAGGAGGAGCCATGCACGCTGCAGCGGCGCGGTAAAGCCCGCGCAAGCGGCACGTGAGACGGCAAAGAGGGAAGCCGCCCCCAGGCCCAGCCAGCCGTGCAGCGGCGAGAGGTTCTGCAGCGTGCCCCGCCATCCGGATCCCGCGCCCATCGGCCAAACGCAAAGGGTCCACACGCCAAGCGCGCAGGCCCCCATCTCGAGGGCGCCGCGCCGCGCGGCAGGACTCGCCACTGCCCATCCCCAGAGGCAGGCCGCCCACAGGGCAAAGGGCGCCATGCTGGCCACCTGGACCCCGGTGGCCGCCGCCGCCACGAGGCCGACCAGGACGCCGGCGAGGCGGCTGCGTGCCCCGTCCGGGCAGCCCGACTGGAAGCCGGCCCAAGCCAGCAGCACCCAGAGCAGCTGCGCTGCGCCGTGGTGGTCGGCCATGCCGGCGCGGGTCGCCTGGCGTGCGACAGGCAGCAGGGCCAGGACCAGCGCCGCCAGCAGACCGACGCGAGGCCCGAAGAGCCGCGCGCCGAGGCCGCAGGCGGCCGCGCAGGCCAGCACACCCAGCACAACGGGCAGGACCAGCGCTGCAAGGTCGAGGCCGCCCAGCAGGCGCGCCGTCGCGGCCAGGGTCTGGTCGAACAGCGGCGGCCACGGGCAGGGACTGCCCTTTGGGGCGTTCAGGAAACGGTCGAAAGTCGGGACCGATCCGTTCTCGAGCGTCAGCGCCGCCCGCCTCAGGTGGTAGCAGGCGTCGGGGTCGGTGATGGCGAGCGCCCCATCGGCCGTGCGTCCGATGCGCGGCGCCTCGAGCGCCCGGTACCCGGCCGCGACAACCAGGATCGCAGCGAGCACCCCCCACCTGTTGGACCAGCCCACGGGGCACAGGATATGCGACGGTCTCGGCCAATCACCGGACGGATCGTGTCCTGGAGGGACAACCCATGGGAATGAGGCTCGTTGGATGTGGATCCATCGGTTGCCTGGCGGCAGCAGCGGCCTGCTCAATACCGCAGGATCCTGCACAGGACGTGGCTGCGCGCAGCGTCACAATCGTGGATGGGGAAGGCAGCGACCGCATTCGCCTCCGAACGGAGGGGGCCGACGCCTTCATCGAACTGCTTGACGACAAGGGCCGGGTGCTCTCCCTCCTGCGCACGACACACGTCCTCGACATTCGAGCGCCCCCCACCTGTTGGACCGGCCTTTCGCGAAGGCGATACTCACGGAGCATGGCGACCCTGGCATGGCTCGCCCTGCTCTACGGAGTGGGCGCATTGATGTTCGGCGGCCGTCGCCCCTCGGGCGACCCGCTGGCCTGCGTTGCCCTGCGCCTGGGCACCGGGATCGGCGCGACCGGGCTGCTCGGCGTCTGGGCGGGACTGGGCGGTCCGGCCATCCTTTGGCCAGCGCTGGGGATCGCCTCGGCGGCGGGCTTCCTGATGGCCCTCCTCGATGCGCGCGGACGTGGCGACGCCCCACCGCTGCTGGAGGGTGCCGCGCCCGCAGGATGGCGTTGGGCGGTGGGCCTGGCGGCCTTGGCGCTGCTGGCCGCCAACACGCTCGGCACCCTGGGCCAGCCCTGGCTCGAGGACACCGATCCCTGGCGGCACGCCGCGGCGGCGGCGTGGCTGGCGGCGGACGGAGGCCTGCGCACGCCGGACCCCTACCTGTTCCAGTATCTGGACCCCTATCCGCCGGGCTTCCCGCTGCTGCTCGGCTGGGCGGTGCGCCTGGGCGCCACGCCGATCGCGGCCGCCAAGACGCTCGGCGTCCTGATTCCGTCCCTGGGCGTTCTGCTGGCCTGGCCCCTCTTCCGGGCGCTGGGCCGCGGACGGC
The DNA here is from genome assembly GCA_964653725.1 of uncultured Planctomycetales bacterium. Taxonomy (GTDB): domain Bacteria; phylum Planctomycetota; class UBA1135; order UBA1135; family CAZZHK01; genus CAZZHK01. Next base: position 32,638 of record CAZZHK010000011.1, read on the forward strand.
CCGGAGCGGAACAGGCCGCAGGATGGGCGGCGCTGGCGCTGGCGGCGATCCCGTGCGCGCCCAGCCGCTTCATCTACGCGCCGGGCCTCGCCATCGCCCTTGCTCCGCTGCCGCTCCTGTGGCAGGCGCAGCTGCGCCGCGCGAACGACGCAGCCGGCCACCGCAGGGCGCTGTGGGCCTGCGCCCTGGCCTTCGGCGGCCTCGCCTGCCTGCAGCCCTCGGTGCCGCTGAAGCTGGCCACCTTCCTGGCAGCGGCCTGGGCGGTGGCGGCCGCCGACGATCGGCGCCGCCACCTGGCGATGCTGGGCGCGCCGCTGCTCGGCCTGGCGCTGGCGCTGCCGTGGTGGGCCGGGAACCTGGAGCGCTACGGCTCGCCGCTGGAGAGCGAGTGGCGCGGCGTCTTCCGGCCCGCCTGGGCAACCGGGGGCGGCGGCAACCCTGACGCGCTGGAGCCGGGCCTGCCCGAAGTGCCGGCCGACGCTTTCGAAGGCTGGCTCAAGATCTTCGACGAGGACGACCTGGGCCACGGGCCGGGTCTCGAGCAGTTCGTGGGCGAGCCGCTCGCCACCAACCTCGTCAACAACCCCAACGGGCTCGGCTGGGTGGTGCTGGGTCTCTCGCTGGCGGGCCTGGGTCTGGCCTGGCGCGGCGGCCACAGGTCCCTCGTCTTCTGGGCGCTGCTGGGACTGCTCGGCGTGCTGGGCCCCTATCTGCCTGTGCAGGTCTTCGCCCACCGCTGGTGGGGCCTGTTCGCGCTGCCCGTCGCCGGTCTCGCGGGCCTCACATTGCAGATGGGCGCGGACCGCGGGGGCCGGACCGCCGTAGTCCTCCTGGCCGCCGTGCTGGCCGTGAACGCAAGGCCACGTCTGGAGCTGGCCACCGCGCGCTTCCCCGGCGGCGGCGCGCGCCAGTTCGGCACCGTGCGGACCGGGCCGGACAGTGGTGTGCGCTATGCCGACCGGGACCGCTGGACCGATCCGCGGCGCGGTCTGCGGGCGCTGATGCCGGGCGACGCGGGGCTGCTGGTTCTCTCCGAGGTCCAGTGGCGCCAGGCCCTGGCGCTGGGCATCCAGGGGGCCCCCTGGGACCCGAATGCCCGGCGCGTGGTGGCGGAGCTGCCGGGGACCGGATCAGGCCTGGCCACCCCCGCCTCGGTCGCGACCGCCATGGACGCTCTCGGGATCCGCCACTGCCTGCTGACCGCCCACCAGGCCTCCTGGGCCCTGCTGAAAGCCGCCAAGGACGGCCGGCTGGGGCCGGGATCCGGCGAGGCCGAGGCCCGGGCGATCCAGGGAGCAGTCTGGGATTTCGCCGACGAGCTGGCGCGGGACGGGCGGTTCCGCGTGCTGGTCGACGACCGCATGAACGAGGCCTCGGGACGGAGCGTCCCCGTCTTTCTGCTGCTCGAGCGGCGCGGACCCGGCTGAGTCCGTACACTCCGCGGCCATGTTCAAGAAGTGCACCCCGAAGATCACGCTCCACACCTCCGACGCAGAAATCCACGACGCCGTCGAGCTCCCCGATGTCTTCCAGAAGGCCGAGATCGAGATGGAGTTGGTGGACAGCGGCACCGTGGACGGCCGCACGGCGAGGGTGCGCCCCGGGCTCAAGTTCCTGGGCATCCCCCTGACGCCCTGCCGGGCGGACGTGTGGCTCACCTTCCGGCCCAAGGCGAATGAGGGCGCGCTGGACTCGGAGGAGAACCGGAAGATTTGGCACGACTGGTGGCACGGGGCGGACGGTCAGAACGACATGTTCTGGGACATCCCCTGGGCGCCCGTCGACCAGTTCGATCCCCGCGTCGAGCCCGACAAATTTGCCCACGAGGTGCGGCTGTTCGTCTCCCTCAAGGCGGCCGGCGGCAAGATGGACGAGCGCATCGGCATGCTGCCCACCCAGCACGGCCAGATCCTGAAGTTCACCGTCACCCTCCTGTGTGACTGACCCGTCCTGGGGGATCAGCGGGAGGATGCGGCAGCGGCGATGCGGTTTTCGAGGAGCTGCGCGTTGGGGTCGAAGCCCTTGAGGCGGATGTGGGCGGCGGTCTCGTCGTCCAGCGCCTCGGCCGGCACAAGGCCGACCAGCTCTGACTCGCGCACATCGATGCCGCGCTCGGAGGCCAGCCGGGCGACCTCGTCGAAGACGGTCCGGATCGGGCTGACCCGGTAGTTGCACAGGTTCATCGAAACCTGGACGCAGCCCTCCGCCTCGAGCGCGAAGCCCATGCCCTTCACCGACGGCAGGCCGCCGTCGCGCTCGCGCACCGCCACGGCGATCTCCTTGGCCGCGTCCAGGTCGGTGGACTCGAGGTTGACGTTGTAGGCGACCAGGAAGAAGCGGGCCGCCACGCCGGTGGCGCCCGCGGTCGGGTGGATGCGCTCGGGGCCGTAGTCGGGGACACGGTCGGGGTCGGTGCCGATGGCGTCGCGCAGGCCCTCGAACTGGCCCTTGCGGACCGCCGGCAGGTTGCGGCGCTCGGGCCGCGTGGCGGCGTCCTCGTACAGGTAGACCGGGATCTCGAGCTCCGTGCCGATGCGCTCGCCGACCCTCTGGGCCAGGTGCACACAGGTGGACATCTCCTCGCCGGGCAGCGGAATGAACGGACAGACGTCCATCGCCCCCATGCGGGGGTGGGCGCCCTCGTGAACGTTGAGGTCGATCCGCTCGCGCGCCTCGACGGCGCCGGCGAAGGCCGCGTCGGCGACGTCGTCAGGCTCGCCAACGAACGTCACGACCGTGCGGTTGTGGTCGGGGTCAGAGGACGCCCCCAGGAACACGACCGGCGCGGAGGCGCGGATGGCGTCCGTGATCGCGTCCACGACTTCGGGCCGTCGGCCCTCGGAGAAGTTCGGCACACACTCGATTTGTCCCATGGCGCCATTCTAGCCCGGCGCGCGGATGTCAGGCGGCGGCGAGCATCTCGGCGAGCCCCACCGCGTTGAAGATCGCGTGGACCGCGATGCAGGCCCACAGGGTGCCGATCCGGAGCCGCACCCAGGCCAGCAGCAGACCCAGCGCGAACACCGGGACCACCGCGCCCACCTTCCAGTGCAGCGCCGCGAACACGAACGCGGTGGCCAGCGCGGCACCTCTCGGCCCGAAGGGGGCGCAGAGCAGCATGCCGAGGCCGCGGTGGATCAGTTCCTCGATGAACGGAGCGGCCACCAGGGCGGCAAGCACTACGACGGTGAGCGCGGTCGCGCCTTCGATGCGTCCCACCTCCTCCAGGTAGGACTGCTGGTAGAGCCACGTCGGCGCGTTCACGGCCCTCAGGCAGGCCGCCACGCCCTTCGGCAGCATCACGGCGACGAAGGAGGCTGCTGCGGTCCCGACCCAGACCTGTGCCGATCGCGGCGGCTTCCCCAGGCCGATCACCGCCAGCGGCTGGCCCCAGGTGCGCCGCAGCCAACTGACCGCCGACCAGCCCACCACCGGGGCCGCCAGCACGATGGCCCCGAAGCTGGTGACCGGATCGCCCAGCTCGAGGATCTCGCCGAGCGGCACCACGGACGCGAAAAGGCCCGTCACCAGGGACGCCATCAGGGCCCACAGGACGTAGGCGCCCGGGCCGCGGCCGGCCAGGTCCCTCATGCGCGCACCACTTGTCCGCTGGCCACCACCGCAATGATCGGATCTGTGCCGAACCAGTAGCCCAGGTGCGCGGGCTCATCCAGGTCCAGCACCACGATGTCGGCCGCCGAGCCGGGGCCGATCCAGCCGACATCGTCCAGGCCCAGGGACTGGGCGGCGTGGCGTGTCCCGGCCCGGAGCGCCTCGTGCCAGTCGAGTCCCAGCCGCAGCCGCGCCAGGTGCAGGGTCTCCGGCATGGACAGCATCGGCGCGGAGCCGGGGTTGAAGTCGGTCGCGACTGCCAACGGCAGGCCGGCGTCGATCAGGGCGCGCGCCGGCGGGTCGACCTCCATGCGCAGGAAGTGGCCGGCGGCGGGCAGGCAGATGGGCACCGTGCCCGCGGCAGCCAACGCCTCGATCTCGGCCGGCTCGACGTGCTCCAGGTGGTCGGCCGAGGCCGCGCCCAGTTCGGCCGCCAGACCCACCGCCCCCATCGACGACAGCTGGCCGGCGTGGAGCCGCACGAACAGCCCCGCATCCGCAGCCGCCCGGCCGGCCCGCCGCGCCTCGTCCACCGAGAAGGCGATGCCCTCGACGAAGGCGTCGAACGATGTCGCCAGCCCCTCCTCCACGACCGCCGGCAGGGTCTCCTCCAGGACCCGGTCCAGGTAGGCGTCACGCTCCGCGTCGCGGGGCAGGGCATGGAGCCCCAGGAAGGTCGGGACCGCCCGCATCGGATGGCCCTCCGCCGCGGCGCGGATGGCGCGCAGGCTCTTGAGCTCCTCTTCGGGCTCGAGCCCGTAGCCCGACTTGGCCTCGATCGTCGTGGTGCCGTTCCACAGCGCGGTGTCGAAGCGGCGCCGGACCAGCTCGGCCAGGCCGCCCTCCTCCACCTCCGCCACCGCGTCCGCGGTCGACAGGATGCCGCCCCCCGCCCGTGCGATTCCCTCGTAGTCCTCGCCTCGTGACCGGAGCAGGAACTCCGCGGACCGGTCGCCGGCGAACGCCGGGTGGGTGTGGGCGTCGACGAAGCCCGGCGCAATCACCGTTCCAGCAACGTCCAGAACCGCCTTGGCCTCGGGGTCCTCGGACGACGGCACCACGCCCACCACCCGGCCGTCCTCCACGACCACGGACGCGTTCTCCACCACTCCGGGATCCCAGCCCGATCCGTCGGCGCAGGTGAGGACCGTCGCGGGTCCTGAAAGCAGCAGGTCGGCAGCCATGGCGCGGCATCCTAGCGGTCCCACACCGTGGTTCCTTGGCTGGGCACGGCCCGTGTCCTATGCTTGGCGTGGGCCGGGACGCCCACGGGCCAGACCGGCCGAAGGACAAGCTGAACACCACGCCAGAATTCGCGATCGCAACCCTATGGCTCCTTGCCGCAGGAGCCTTCGCGTTGCTCCACGGGGCCCTTGACGGCGTGCGCCGCGGCTCCCTCCTCATCACCCTGGAATACGACTTCCAGGCCCGGGCCGAGCGTCTGCAGAGGCACCTGCCCGCACTCCTGATCCTGGCCACCACCGGCAAGGTCGTGTGCGGCGCCGGATTCCTGATCACCCTCGTCGACGCCGCAGCCGGCCCGTCGCAGGGCGGATGGGGCCCGGTCCTGGCCGCCGGCTGCGGCGGCGCACTGCTGCTGGTCCTTCTGGCCGAGACGCTCCCGCCGGTGGTTGCACGGCGCCATGGTCTGGGCATCCTGCGCTGGGGCCTGCCGCCGGCGGCCGCACTGCGCAGAGTGCTGTTCCCGCTGCTGTGGCTGATCCAGTGGGTGCACGGGGCCTGCCTGCGGATCCTGCGCGTCGAGGAGCAGGGCGGCACGCCCTCCGAACTGGCGGAGGACATCCTGGAGGTGGTCCATGAGACGGAGCGCACCGAGGAACTCGCGGAGACCGAGCGCGAGATGATCGAGGGAGTCGTGGAACTGCGCGACGCCGATGTCGCGGAAGTCATGACGGACCGGACCCGTGTGGTCGCCGTGCCCGTCGGGACATCGGTTCGCCAGGCCCTGGAGACGGCGGAAGAGGCCGGCCACGCCCGACTGCCCGTGTACGAGGAACGGCTCGATCAGGTGGTCGGCATCATCCTGGTGCGCGACCTGGTCGGGAGGATCGTGCGGGGCGACATCGATCTGGACACCACCATGGTCGGACAAGTGATGCGGGAACCGCTGTTCGTGCCGGAGAGCAAGCGGGTCTACGACCTGCTGCAGGAATTCAGGGTCGGGGCCATGCATATGGCCGTGGTGCTGGACGAGTACGGCGGCACCGCCGGTGTCGTCACCGCAGAGGACATCCTCGAGGAGATCGTCGGCGAGATCATCGACGAGTTCGACGAGGCCCCGGTGGAACCGGTGCGCCATGTGGCCGAGGGCGTCATCGAGGTCGAGGCCTCGGCGCGGGTGGACGACATCAACAAGGCGCTGGGGACTCGGATCCCCGAGGACGAGGACTTCGACACGGTGGGCGGATTCGCGTGCAGCGAGCTGGGCCGGGTGCCCACCGCCGGCGAGTCCTTCTCCTGGAAGGAGCTCCAGGTCGAAGTGCTGAAGGCGGACGAGAGACATGTCCTGGAACTCCGGCTCACGCTCCAACCGTCGCCGTAGCCGGGCGCTGGTTCTCCGCCGCATCCCCTACGGCGAGACGAGCCTGATCCTGACCCTGTTCACGCGCGACAACGGGCGTCTGGCAGTCATGGCCAAGGGTGCCCACAGGCCCAAGGGCCCTTACTGGGGACGCCTGGAGCTCCTGACGGAAATCGAGGCGGCCTGGTCGGAGCGTGCGACGCGCGAGATCCAGACGCTCACCGGGGTCACTGTCCTGGAGCCCCGCCGCACCCTGCCGGGCCGTCTGTCCTGCTACCTGGCCTCGCTCGCCGTCTCCGAAGTGCTGGGCCACGCCACCCACGATCATCTGGCGGTGCCCGCCTTCTACGACCTCTCCGCCGACGTCCTGCGCTGCCTGGAGCAGACGGACACCCGCCCGGCGCCCGTCTATCTGGCCTTCCTGCTGGGCACCCTCGACCATCTGGGCCTGCAGCCGGTCCTGGAGGCGTGCGCCGTTTGCGGCGGCGGCCTGGGTGACCACCCGCGCATGGATCCGCCGGCCGGAGGAGCGGTGTGCGCCCCGTGCGCGGGACCGGACGCTCGTGCGACCCTCCCCGGCGTGCTGGAGGTGGCAGGGAGGATCAGGAGGGCGGGCCCGCACGAGGTGCGGCGCTGGGCGCTCGACCCGGATCTGGGGCACGCGCTGCGCGGAACAGTCGAGACGTTTTTCGATTGGCATCTGGAACGGAGGCCGCGGTCGCGGACAATGCTGGAAAGCCACGCATGGAACGAATCATGAAACACCTGACCGCCGGACTGCTGCTGTGGATGACTTGCGCCTGCACGACGCCGACATTCCTGGGTTCGCCGCTGGGCACCCTGTTCGGGACGCCGGCCGAGGACGACCCCTCCGACACCCCCACGGACGAGATCCAGGAGGCCAAGGACTGGCTGGCTGTCCTGGAGGCTGTCGAACAGCAGCGCTTCTCGACCGCCTACGAACTCATCCGCTCGTTCCTGGATGCGCATCCGCTGAGCGCCTACGTCCGCGACGCGGACCGCGTGCTGTTCGACATTGCCGGCAGCCTGGACGACTCCGTCCGGTGGTGGCGGCCCGACGATGTGGCGTCCGCGACCGCGTGGACCCTGCTGCTGGACCGGTTTCCGCGCAGCGCCCTTGCAGCCGACACCCTGCGGCTGCTGGCTGCCCACTACGAGGAAGGCAACCACCCCGCGGACGCCGCGGCGATGTACGAACGCCTTCTGGACGAGTTTCCAGACAGCGAGTGGACCGCCCTGGCGGACTACCGGGGCTCTTTGGCCCGGCTGGCCATGATCGAGGCGCCCGACCAGGACCGGTCGGTGATCGTCGAGGCACGCGAGCGCTTCCAGCACTACCTCGAGACCCGGCCCGAGGGACCACAGCGCGCAGAGGTGGAGCAGGGCATGGCCCGCACCGCCGACCTGCTGGCCCAGGCCGACCTGCAGGTGGCCCTCTTCTACGACCGCATCGGAAATGTGCCCGGCAGCGTGCGCTACTTCAGGGCCGTCGCGGCCGACTGGCCCGGATCACCCCAGGCGGAGACCGCCCGCGCCGCCCTGGCCCGGCTGCCCGACCAGACCGATCGTCCTCCCTTCCTGGACGCTCCTCTGGAGTTGCCTCCCAGACCGGAGCGTCCGGCCCGTCCGGAGCCGGCCCCGGTCGACCCTGTGCAAGAGGCCGAGCAGGAGTCGATGCTCATGCCTGCACCGGAGGAACTATGGGGCTGGGAGGCAGCCGAGCAATGGCTGCCCGAAGAAGAGGACCGCTGGCGTCCGCCTTCGGTGCGCCGGGTGACCGCCCCCCTGGTCAACATGATCCGCTGGGTGCTCGGCGTCGTACCCCAGGTGCTGGGCCTGACGGGACAGATCCTGTGACAGCGCGGATCTGGGCCGCCGTTGCATGGGCCTGCCTGCCGGCAGCCGGATGCGGCTACCGCTGGACGACGGACGCCCCCGGCGGCGTTTCCACCATCCATGTCGAGGTGTTCGGCAACGACACCACCCGCCACGGCTGGGAGGAGCAGTTGACCGCCTCGGTCGCCGAGGAGCTGGAGGCGCGCCTGTCGGTGCGACTGGCGCCTCGGGCGTCGGCGGACGCCGTGCTGAGCGGACGCGTCACTGACATACGCGATCGGGTCCTGGTGGGCCGCGCGGACGAGTCCCTGGCGGAGTCCTCGGTCATGGTGACCGTCTTCGTGGAACTGGTGTCGCGCGACGGCCGGGTGCTCCGTGCCTTCACCGCAACCGAGAGAGGCGAATTCGTGCCGGCGAGGGGAGAGTCCCGCTCGGGAGCAACACTCAATACCATTCGCGATCTGGCCGAAGAGATCGTATTGGGACTGGGTGTCGGTTCGACGCCGGGCCCCTCTTGAGGCCCCGTTCCGGCCATAATGGCAACAGACCCATGACCCCCCCCGAATCCGGTTCCGACAAGCCCTCCCCGAAGGACAGTGCGCGCCGAGTGCGAAGCCCCCTGTCCGTCGGTTTGATGCTGATGCTGCTGGTGGCGATGGTCTACGTGCTCGGCGGTGACATGCCCCAGAAGACGGTCCCTGTCACCCAGGAAACGTTCTGGTACGACCTCTACACCGCGCGGGTCGAAAACACGCGCGAGATGGGCAGCAACAATCTGGAGTACACGCTCCAGGGCGATGCACCCGACACGTCCTACCGCGTCAGTTTCGGAGACCTGGAGGGAACCCGCGAGCGGATCCAGGACGTGCGCAGCATGACGCCCGGCGACGCCTACGACCCCGTCACCCTGACCGTCCTGACTGCCGACCTGGAGTCGGGACGCACCATGGCGCTGCAGGGCTACCCGATCCTGCATGTGGACGAGGAGGGCCTGGAGATGCGGCGCTTCTTTGTCCTGGCCGAGGTGGACGGCCTGCGCCGCTACTTCGAGGTGGTGGGCCACGACGGCGGAGCTCCCGACCAGGGGGCGCTCGTGGCCGGCCTGAGGTCCCATGGGGCCGAGATCGTGACCACGCCGGGCATGGACGAGCGCAAGGCCACCAGCGTGGAGGTCCCGAGCCAATGGACCCCGCTGCTGCTGGGCATGGTGCCCTGGATCCTGATGATCGTGCTGTTCTACTTCATCTTCCTCAAGCCGATGCGGGCCCAGGGAGGGCCGGGCGGCGTCATGTCCTTCGGCAAGGCCAAGGCCTCGCTCTATTCGAAGGAGAAGAACACCGGCATCACGTTCGAAGATGTGGCCGGCGTGGACGAGGCCAAGGACGAGCTGGCGGAGCTGGTCGAATTCCTGCGCCAGCCCCAGAAGTTCCAGCGGCTCGGCGGCCGCATTCCTCGCGGCGTGCTGCTGGTGGGCGCTCCGGGGACCGGCAAGACGCTGCTGGCCAAGGCCATCGCCGGCGAGGCGGACGTGCCCTTCTTCTCGATCAGCGGATCGGACTCCGTCGAGATGTTCGTCGGCGTCGGCGCGAGCCGGGTCCGCGACCTGTTTCGCAAGGCCAAGGAGGCCGCCCCCTGCATCCTGTTCCTCGACGAGATCGACGCCGTCGGACGGCGCCGAGGCTCGGGCATGGGCGGCGGACACGACGAGCGCGAGCAGACCCTCAACGCGATCCTGGTCGAGATGGATGGATTCGAGACCGAAGAGGGCGTGATCGTCCTGGCTGCCAGCAACCGGCCCGACGTCCTGGACCCGGCGCTCCTCCGGCCCGGCCGCTTCGACCGCGAGATCGTCATCGACATGCCTGACGTGAAGGGCCGCGAGGCGATCCTCGGCGTCCATGCTGCCAAGGTCGAAATGTCGGCCGACGTGGATCTCGGCGTCCTGGCCCGGTCCACCCCGATGTTCTCGGGTGCGGACCTCGCCGCCATCATCAACGAGGCCGCAATCCTTGCCGCCATGAAGGAGCAGGACTCGGTGACCCTGGACGACCTGGAGGAGTCCCGCGACAAGGTCCGATTCGGCCGCCAGAAGAAGTCCCGGGTCATGTCCGAGGACGACAACTCGATCACCGCCCACCACGAGTCGGGCCACGCGCTGGTCGCCGCCCTGCTGGAGTACGCCGAGAAGCCCCACAAGGTCACGATCATCCCGCGCGGCGCCGCGCTGGGCGCCACCATGATGCTGCCCGAGGGCGACCGCTATCACATGCAGAAGCGCCGCTGCATGCACGAGCTGGCGGTCCTGTTCGCCGGCCGCATCGCCGAGGACATCTTCTGCGGCGACATTTCCGCCGGCGCCAGCAACGACATCGAGCGCGCCACCGAACTGGCCCGCCGCATGATCTGCGAGTGGGGCATGTCCGAGAGGATCGGCCCGGTCAACTTCTCGGAGGCCCGCGGATCGGACTTCCTGGGCAACACGCTCCAGGCGTCCCGGTGGCATTCCGACGAGATGGCCTACGCCATCGACCAGGAGGTAAAGGCGGTCCTTGACGAGGGCTACGCGCTGGCCGAGGGCGTCATTCGCGACCATCAGCAGGAGCTCAAGACGATGGCCCTCGATCTCCTTGAATTCGAGACGCTGACGGGCGAGGAGGTGGCGCTGGTCATCGACGGCAAGAGCGTGGCCGATCACCGACGGGCCAAGGAGGAGGCCCAACGGGCACAGGAGGACGAGCAGCAGAGCGAGGAAACCGTCCCCGAGCCCGAGCCGGAGGCGGACGCCAGTCCCGACGAAGAGCCCCTCGCCGGCGGCGAGGGCCTGGCCCCCGCTTGACCCCGGCGGACCCCGGCCTTCCCCACGCGCACGGGCGCCTGGAAAGCCAAGGCTCCGCCGTCGTGTTCGGGATCCTCAACGTCACGCCCGACTCGTTCTTCGACGGAGGCCGGTGGCTCGATCCGCAGGCCGCCGCCGAACGGGCCCGCACGATGTCTGCCGAGGGAGCGGATGTCATCGACGTCGGAGCCGAATCCACGCGCCCCGGATCGGACCCGGTCCCGCCCGAGGTGCAGCTGGAGCGGCTGCTGCCGGTCCTGGAGCAGCTCCAGAGCGACGGGCTGCTGCTGTCCGTCGACACCACCTCTGCTGTCGTCGCCCGCGCCTGCCTGGAGTCCGGCGCGGCCCTCGTCAACGACACCAGCGCCCTGGCGGACGACCCCGAAATGGCCGGGGTGGTGGCGGCCAGCGGGGCGGCGGTCATCCTCATGCACCGGACCGGCACGCCGAAGACCATGCAGGTCGCGCCGCCGGAGGGGGACGTGGTGGGTCGCGTCATGGCGGACCTGGCCGGCCGTCTGGCGTCCGCTTTGGCCGCAGGGATCGAGGCCGATAGGATCGTCCTCGACCCCGGCATCGGGTTCGGCAAGCGGCAGGAGGACAACGTGCGCCTCCTCGAGGGGCTACCGGAACTGGTTGCCCTGGGGCACCCGATTCTCGTGGGCACCTCGCGCAAGAGCTTCCTGTCGGACAACGCCGGCCATGGCGGACCGGAGGACCGTCTGGAGGCGTCCGTCAGCACTGCGGTGGCCGCCGTGCGAGCCGGCGCCTGGGCGGTGCGCGTCCACGACGTGCCGGAGACGCGCAGCGCCCTGGCGGCAGAGCTGTCGCGATGAGCACTTTCCTGCGCATCGTCGGCGACTGGCGAGCATGGGTCGAGATCGGCTTCTTCTGGGTTGCCATCTACTGGGGCCTGCGCTTCCTGCGCTCGACCCGGGGCGGCGGCGTGGCGCGAGGGCTGTTCATCACCGTCCTGGCAGCCTGGCTGCTGCTGGAGGTCCTTGTGGACGTCTTCCTGCTCCCCCATCTGGGCTACATCTTCACCCCCATCGCCGGCTCCCTGTTCCTGGCCATCATCATCCTGTTCCAGCCGGAACTGCGGCAGGGCATCACGCGCTTCGGCGACATCCCCTTCCTGCGCCGTCTGACGCGTGGTGAGAGCCGCGAGGTGACCGACGAGATCGCGGACGCCGTCGAGCGCCTCGCCGAGACCCGGACAGGCGCCCTGATCGCGTTCGAACGCGAGGTCAGCCTCGAGGCCCTGTCCGGGACCGGGACCCGGGTCGACGCGCGTGTCACCCGTCTGCTGCTGGAATCGCTGTTCCAGACCCAGACCCCGCTCCACGACGGCGCGGTGGTGATCGCCAAGGGCCGCGTCCTGGCCGCCGGCTGCATCTTCCCCCTCACGGACAGCCCCGATGTGCCGCGTCGGCTGGGCACCCGGCACAGGGCCGCGCTGGGAGTGACCGAGGAGACCGACGCCATAGCCCTGGTGGCCTCCGAGGAGACCGGGCGCTTCTCGATCGCCAGGGGCGGGGTGCTCACCGCCGGGCTGGATGCGGATGCCATGCGCCGGCATCTCCACGAGGCCCTTGCGGGCGGCGAGGAAAAGGCATGAGCACCCTCGTCGAGCGCCTTCGCCGAGATCCCTACCGGCTGGGAGGTTCATTCGTGCTGGCCATCGCCCTCTGGGTGCTGGTGGACGGCCGGGTCAGCGTGACCCGATCGCTGTCCCTGCCGGTGACGGAGGTGACCCCGGGCACCGTCGCGGGCGAGGCTGGGCTGTGGGTCGAGGTACCCAACCTGTGGGCCATCGTCGGCGCGCCGCCCCAGGTCCATCTCGAGGTGGTGGGCCACAGGGCCGTGGTCGCGGCCCTCGGCTCCCACCCCACAGGCCGCTACCTGTTCGACCCGCCCGCGGACTTCCGGGGCGGCCAGTGGCCAGTCGGGCCTCGGGATGTGGTCTGGGTCAACGACCCCCGCGACCTGCTGGCGGACTCGTCCACCGAGCCCTGGACCTTCGAGTTCTGGCCGTTGACCCGCCGCAGCGTGTCGCTGGGGCCCGGAAGCCTTGAGCTGCGGGGCAGCCCCGCGCCCGACTTCGAGGTGGATCTCGACGACATCGCGTTCGGAAGGGCGGAGCTGAGCATCCTGGGCCTCGACCGCGACGTCTGGGCCGAGGACCTGGACTCACGGCCCGTCCTGGAAGCGGTCGAGCTGTCCGGCCGCGAGTTTGCCGACCTTCGCCTGACCCTGGACCTGGCACCCGATCTGCGCGCGGCCGGGCTGTCGCTGGAAGCGGGTCCGGTGCCGGTCCAGGTGCCGGTGCATCCCAGCGCGCGCCTGATCGAGGTGGACCTGCTGACCAGCCTGGTGGCCACAGGTCCCGACGCGGCGGCCCTGCTGGCCGCCTGGCAGCTGCAGGATGGCGCCCGCCCGATCCGCGTCCAGCTTGCGCGGGGCGGCGTCGCCCACACGCTGCTGGACGAGAGTTGGGCCCGCCGCCACGTGCGCCTGATCGCCGACCTGGCGGATCTCAGCGAGGGCACCGAGACCTACCAGGAGATCGCCCTGCGGCTGCTGGTCGACCACGAGGAGCTGCCAGAGGGCGTCCTCCTGGACGCTGCCCAAACCAGGCCACTGGAAAGCCGGATCACGGTGGTCCGGAGCCCGGGGACGGAGAGCCCAGGGAGCGACTGATGGGGCGCATCTTCGGAACCGACGGGGTGCGCGGCGTGGCCGGGGAGGGCTTCCTGTCGCCGGAGTCGATCGCGCGTCTGGGGGCCGCCATAGGGCGCGTCCTGGAGGGCGGCGGCGGGGCCGTGCTGGCCCACGACGGCCGCGCCTCCGCCCCCGACATCCTGGGCCAACTGGGCGGAGGCCTGGCCAGCCGCGGCATCCATGCCGTGTCGGCGGGTCTGCTGCCGACTCCGGGACTGATCCACCTGGCCCGTTCCGGTGATTTCGCCTGCGGCGTGATGGTCTCCGCTTCCCACAACCCGGCCACCGACAACGGCATCAAGATCGTCGGGCCGGATGGTGCCAAGCTCGACGAGGCCACCGAGGACGCCATCGAGGAGGCGTGGGAGGGGCCGGGCGACGCGGCCGAACCCGCCGACCCTCCCGAGGACCGCGCCCTGCGAGCCGCCTACACCGACTACCTGCTGGAGACCGCTGGCGCCGGCCTGGACCTTTCGGGCATGAAGGTGGCTCTCGACTGCGCCCACGGCGCTGCCAGCACCGTCGGGCCCGAGGTCCTGAGCGCCCTGGGCGCCGAGGTGCAGGTGCTGAACGCCGCACCGGACGGCACCAACATCAACCGGGACTGCGGGTCACTGCACCCCGAGATCGCGGCTTCCGCCGGAGCCGACCTGGGCATCGCCCTGGACGGGGACGCGGACCGGTCGCTGTTCGGCGATGAGCAGGGCCGGATCGTCGACGGCGACGGCGTGATCTATGCCACCGCCCTGGACATGATCGGGACCGGCAGCCTGCGCGACGGGCGGGTGGTCTTGACGGTGATGGCCAACCTGGCCCTGCAGAAGGACCTCACCCGGGCCGGGGCGGAGGTCGAGACCACACCGGTCGGAGACAAGCACGTGGCTGCGGCGCTCCGCCAACGGGGCGGCGGCATCGGCGGCGAACAGTCGGGCCACATCATCTACGGCCCCGACAACGGCTTCGTCGGAGATGGGCTGTTCACGGCGTTGCGAGTCCTGGAGATGATCACCCGCCGCGGCGACTCCCTGGGCACGCTGACGGAAGGCCTGGTGCCCTATCCCCAGACCCTGCTCGCCGTCCAAGTGGCCTCGCGCCCTCCGCTCGAGGACCTGTCGGCGGTCCAGGAGGCAATTCATTCAGCCGAGAACGACCTCGGCACGGACGGGCGCGTCTTCGTGCGCTATTCGGGCACCGAACCCATCGCCCGCGTTCTGGTGGAAGGGCCCGAGTCGGAGCGCGTGGCCCGCCTGGCGGAGTCGATTGCAGCCGCGATCCGCGCCTCCGTGCCCTCACCATGAGCGCGCGGCCGCAATTCGCCATCGAGACCGGCACCGCCGCGCCGTCGGTGGCGGCAAGGCTGAACGGCGCAACCGAGTCGCGGTCCCTGGAAGGCGGGGCCTCCACCCTGCTGGCCGCGCTGGACGAATGCCTTGAGGCCATCGGAGCCAAGGGGAGCAGGGTCGCGGAATGGGTCGCTGTGGCCCAGGGACCCGGGTCCTACACCGGACTCCGGGCCGGACTGGCCTCGGCAGCCGTTCTGGCGCATCTGGGAGATGTGCCGCTGGTGCCCGTCCCGTCGGCCCTGATGTGGGCCTGCGATCTGGCCCCCGGGTGGACGGAGGCCACCGTGTGCCTGGACGCAGGACGCGACCAGGCGTGGGTCCAGACCGTGCGCTGCGGGTCCGGAGGACTGGCGGAACCCTTGGGAGACCCGAGGCTGGCGCCCCGCGAGGAAGCCCTGGCGCTCCCCGGGCCCCTCTGCGGAGACATGTGCGGGGAGGGGGAAAATGAAAAAGCGGCCCGACAGATGCCTGCCAGAGCCGCTTTCCTGTTGGACCTGGCGCCCGGGCTTTCCGCCCAGGCGCCGGAATCGGTCCTGCCGGTCTACTTCCGCCCCTCCCGCTGGGAGCCGGCCGGAAGCGCCGACGCTGTGGACTAAAGGTCCTGAGCCTTGACGGTCTTGCGGCCGTTGGCGCTCGCGCGGCCGCAGGCGGCCCGGACCATCTCGCGGCACTTCGCGTCCAGGGCGGAGTAGAACTCGCCGGACACGTTGCAACCCACTGCTGCGGCCTTCGTCTTGCTCTTGGAAATCATCAGGTCGGCCATGGAAGCCCTCTTCTATTTATTGGTTGAAGTGAAACACCGAAACAACGCGCCTAGTGAAAATGGCACCTAGGGGGCCTGTCAACGCTTTCCTGGCAATTTCCGTGGCCCAAACACTATCCTCAAGCCCGTGTGGGGCGGTGTACGCAGAGCGCCTGACAGGGCGTGGATGGAGGTCGACCTCGATGTACTGGGTGCCAACCTGGCCGTCGTAAGGGAGACCGCCGGCAGCAATCGCGAGGTGATCCTCGTGGTGAAGGCGGACGCATACGGCCACGGAGCGGTCGCCGTGACCCACGCCGCGATGCGTGCGGGCATCCGCCGCTTCGGCGTCGGCGACTCCACGGAGGCCCTGCAGCTCCGGTCCTCCGGCGTCGACGCCAGCATCCTGGTGCTGGGCTCCGTGGTCCCCTCGGAACTGCCCCAGGTCGTCGCGCGCGGCATCGAGGTGGCCGTCCACACGGCCGACCGGATCGATTCGCTCGAGCACGAGGCGGCCCTGCAGGACCGCAGGGTGAAGATCCATGTGAACGTGGACACGGGCATGGGGCGGCTTGGGACGACGCCTGAGCACGCCGTGGACCTGATTCGCCAGATCCACACACGCCCGCACCTGGAACTGGCGGGGCTGATGACGCACTTCGCGATGAGCGCCGGCAGCGAGGACCCCTACACCGCCGAGCAGGTCGAACGCTTCGACCTGGTCATCCACGCCGCCCGCGAGGCCGGGGAGGAGCTGCCGCTCATCCACGCCGCCAACTCGGCTGCGCTGTTCACCCATACGGACTCCCACGACACCGGCGTGCGCATCGGGGCGGCCGCCTACGGCTTCCTGAACCCCCGGGTGATGGCGGGCGGCGACATGCGCCCGGTGCTGAGCCTGAAGAGCCAGATCGTCTACCTGAAGGACGTGCCCACCGGCACCACGATCGGCTACGACCGCCGCTACAAGGCCCCGCGGCCCACCCGCATTGCCACTTGCCCGATCGGCTACGCAGACGGGGTGCCGTCGCGCATCGGCAACGTTGGCCACGTGCTGGTGCGCGGCCACTGCGCCCCGATCGTCGGTGCCGTCTCAATGGACTACGTCACGATCGACATCGGCGATGTACCCGGCGCCTCTGTGGGCGACCAGGTGACCATGATCGGACGCGACGGGCGCGAGGAGGTCCGGATCGCCGACTGGGCCGCCTGGGCGGACATGGTCCCCTACGAGATCCCCTGCGGGGTGGGTCCGCGGGTGCGGCGCATCTACCGGGGCGGCTCCCTTGGGTCCTCGCCTGCCCCCACCGTGCAGCCCGCCCACGCGTCCGAGGACATGGCCCCGTGAGCCGCTGGACCGTGCTGATGGCGGGCGGCTCGGGCACGCGGTTCTGGCCGGCCAGCCGCAGCGCCCTGCCCAAGCAGTTCCTGGCCGTCACCCACCCCACGCGCTCGCTGCTGGGCCTGACCTATGACCGCATGGCGCCGCTGGTGCCGATAGAGCGCACCGTGGTCGTGACCCACACCGACCAGGCCGCGTTGAGCGCGGCGGACCTCCCTGGCCTGCCGGCGGACAACATCCTGGCCGAGCCCTGCGCGCGAAACACCGCCGCCTGCTGCATATGGGCGGCCCTCGAGATCGGGGGCCGCGATCCCGACGCGGTCCTGGCGGTGCTGCCCGCCGACCACCTGATCCCCACCGAGGACCTCTACCGCGAGGTCATCGAGGCGGCCTTCGCCCACTGTGAATCGAACGACGGGGCGGGCGCCCTCATGACCTTCGGCATCGCCCCCACCGGCCCGGCCACCGGCTACGGCTACATCCGCCGCGCCGAGCAGGTCTCGGAATCCGGCGGCCACCCGATCCACCGGGTCGAGGCCTTCCTGGAGAAGCCCGACCTAGAGCGCGCAGCGGAGCTGCTCGACGCCGGCGACTGCGACTGGAACAGCGGCATGTTCGTGTGGCGCGCGGACGCGCTCGTCCGCGAGGCCGAGACCCACCTGCCCGACCTGACCGCCGCGCTGCGTGCGGCATTCGGTGACCGTGCCGCCCTCGAAGCGGCCTACGGGGGCCTGGAGAAGGTGCCGGTCGACATCGGCGTGATGGAGCGCTCGGACAACGTGGTGGTGATGCCCGCGCCGTTCACCTGGAGCGACGTGGGCTCCTGGGCCGCGGCCGCAGAGCTGTCAGAGGCGGACCCGGACGGCAACGCGACCCGCGACGGCGGGGGCCGCACCGTCTTCGACGGTGCCCGGGACAACTTCGTCTGGTCCGAAGGTGGCCACACGGTCGCCCTGCTGGACGTGGAGGGCCTAGTCGTCGTCCACACCCCCGACGCCACCCTGGTCTGCCCGCGCGAGCGCGCGGAGGAGGTCAAGCGGCTCGTCGGGCGCCTGCCCGACGACCTGCTCTAGATCGTGGCTGAGCCGGGTCGGGTGCTGGCAGTGGACTACGGGGACCGGAGGACCGGGCTGGCAATCTGCGACGCGCTGGGGATCAGCGTGCGGCCGCTCCATGTGATCCGGGCCGACCACCCGAAGGCGGCGGCGGCCGCGATAGCCGGGGCGGCGCGAGAGGAGGAGGCGGACCTGGTCCTGCTCGGCCTGCCGATCAACATGGACGGGACCGAAGGGCACCGCGCCCTGCTGACGCGGGAGTTCGGGGCGCTGCTGGCGCCTCTGGTCGAACCGCTGGCAGTCGAGTTCCATGACGAGCGGCTGACCACCAAGGAGGCGGAGGCGGTCCGCCGAGAGGCGTGGGCCAAGGGCGCGAAGCTCGAGGCCGGCAAGGACTCGCTGGCCGCCTGCGTCCTGCTCCGCGGCTGGCTCGAATCCCGCTAGGGACTGTCTCGCGCGGTCAGATGCGCCGCCACGCGGGCGATCAGTTCCGGTCCGTCCACGTCGAGGTCGACCTCGTGGCGGCTCATCTCCAGGAGCAGGAACTCAGCCCCCCAGCGGTCGGCCGCACGGCGCGCCGCGTCGGGCGACACGATCTCGTCCGAGGCGCCCACCGTCACCAGCACACGGCCCGGCGGCGCAGGCGCCCGGGCCTCCTCGCGGATGCCGCGCAGCAGCGCCAGGCCGGCCCCCGCCGGCAGGGCGCGCACGATCAGCGGGTCCTCCTTCCAGGCCGCCCAAGTCTCGGGCAGCGTGGAGAGCCGCGTGGGCTCGATCTTCGTGGCCATCGCCACGCGCGGCAGCAGCAGCGACAGCGTGCGGGCCAGGGCGTGGCGGAGCAGGCCCGGCGGATCGCCCAGGGCGAAAGGCGGGCTCAGGAGCGCTGCAGCGGCGGGCGGACGCTCAAGACCGCGGGCCAGCCGCGCCGCCACCAGGGCCCCCATGCTGTGGCCGGCCACGACCCAGGGAATGTCCGACTCGCCGCCGAGCCCCATGGCCCACCGCGCGGCGGCCGCCAGGTCGTCGAGGCTGGAAAAGGGGCCGCGGCGGCCTGCGCTGTGGCCGTGGCCGCGCAGGTCGGGCACCACCGTGTCCAGCCCGGCGGCGGCAAGGGCGCGGACCAGGGCCTCATGACGAGCCCCATGGTCGCCGAGGCCGTGGAGGAACAAGCAGCGCGCTCGCGGGGTCCCCGGGGGCAGCAGCCGCCAAATGTGCAGATCGGGGGCCCCCTCGCGGGGGTGGCGGCCGACCTCCTCGAGGCACGCGGCCCCGCTACCGTGCGACGTAGCGGCCCCCGTTCTCCTCGGCCAGCGCCTGCATGAAGGCTGCGTCGTGGCCGTCCCCCACGCCGATGGCGTGGACCGTGATCTTGCCGAGCCGGTTCCACTCGCGCACGAAGGTCAGGATGTCGTCCGTGTTCTGGATCTCGCCGGCGCTCGGCCCGCTGCGCGAGCCCTCCTGACCGACGTCCGACATGAAGAAGATGGTGTCCACCGCCGGCTCGTAATACTTGGACGAGGCGCCGACGCCGGCCATCTTGAAGCCCTCTTTCAACGCCCCGAACAGGTTGGTGGCGCCCACCGCCTGCAGCCCCTCGACCCATTCGCGCGCCTCGGCCCGGACCTTGTCGTTCATGACCTGGGGCTTGGACTGCCACTGCTTGACCTCCCAGGCGTAGACCAGGATGTTGAACTTGGCGCCGTCCGCCAGGCCCGCCACCGCGCGCAGGCACTCCTGCTTGAGCATCTTGATCCGCGACAGGTCGCCCTCCTGCGGCTCCACGTCGTCCTTGTGGAGGTCCCACAGCATCGAGCCGGAAACGTCCAGCACGAACAGCACGCGGTCGCTCTCGCTGCGGATCCCGTAGAAGTGCAGGCCGGTGCCTTCGTCCTCCGCCTCGCCCTCCGCCTTGGCGGCGACCAGTTCTCCGCCGGTCTCGCCGAGCCACTTGCGCCAGGTGTCCGAGTCGTAGCCCCATGACATGCCGGTCAGGTCGCGGAGGGCGTCGCGCACCTCGGCCTTCACGCGGCCGGTCTCGCGGTCCATGGCGTCCACCAGGACGGCCAGGCTGCTCAGGTCCCGGACCTTGCGCAGCGCCCGGACGGCCGCGATGCGCACCTCCCAGGACGGGGACAGGAGGAAGCGGTCCCGCGCCAGCGCCAGCAGTTCAGGCACCCCCGCACCTGCCAGCACGTCGACGCCCGCCGCCTGCAGGCCTGCGTCCTTGGCCTTGTCCACGAAGGCGAGCACTGCGGACAGCAGACCGGGGTCCGTGCAGCCCCGCAGCATCGCCATGCACAGGTAACGGAACTCCCGCTCGCCCGATCCGGCCGCCTTCAGGACCTTGTCCGCCGCGTCAACGGCGGGCTCGCCCGACAGGGTGGCGATATAGGCGGATCCAGCCTCGGCCGCGCCCTCCACCAGGACCACCAGGCCGGCCATGCGGCGCCGAATCTGGGTGACCTTGGTCTGCATCAGCCGGTAGTCGTTGGTGAGGGCGGCGGGCACCAGGCCCTGGCCGCGCACGGACTCCTCCTGGAGGCGTTCCTCGAGAGCCTCGAGCCGCTTCTGCAGTTTCGGAAGCTCCTTGTCGTTGCTGCGGCGTTCCTTCAGCGCCGCCTTGAGCGAGTTGATGGCCAGCCCTTCCGCGTCGGGGCGCCCCAGCCGGCAGTAGAGGGCCAGGGAGCCGGCCTGGGATTCGGCCAGGATGTCCTTGGTGGCCGATTTCTTCAGGCGCGCGTCCGCCTTCTTGGCGACCGCCGCCTTGTTCGCGGCGAGGATCCTCCGATAGGCGTCGACCAGGAGCGGATCGAGGGTCTCCGATTCGGTGATCTTCTTCTCCAGCGGCTCCAGATCCTCCACCCGCTTGAGGAGGATCTTGAGCTCCTCCCGCTCGATCTCCTGCGGATCAATGCTGCGGCGCTTCTTGTGGTCGAGGATGGTCTCCATCGCACGAATGCGCCGCTTGATCTTGGCCTGCTGCTTTCGCTGCAGGACAAGGCGGTTGTAGTGAGTGACGAAGACTGCCTCGATCGCCTCCAGCCCATCGCTCGGCGCCTCGGCGGCCAGGGCTTCCAGGGCCTCCGTCTTCTCGGCCAGCTCCCCGTAGGCGAACGCCTTGCGGAACGACTCGAGCGCGTCCCCCTGCAGGGCCAGCGCGACAACGGCGGCGAGCATCACGGCGCAGCCAGTCTCCGCCAAGGCGCTCCGCCGCGCAACCGGCCGCGGCTCAGATCAGCGCTGCGCGCCGGACTCGCGGTAGCGCGAAAAGACGGCGATGCCGACCAGCGCCGCGCCCAGCATCACCAGGACCACGGGAGCCGGGCTGGTGTTCGCAGGACCCGTGGGCCCGGTGGTGGTCAGAGGCCCAGTGTCGCGGCCTGCATCCGCATCCACAACGGAGGCCACCGCCTGGGGCACGTAGTCCGGCAGCGGCGCTGCGCTGCCCTGCGCTGCGCCTTGGAGCCAGACTGCGGCGACCACCAGGGCGGCTACCACAACTCACCTCCAAACGAGCGAGGCATCGATGACGGGGGGAAGGTCATCCGCGGTTTTGTACTCAGGTCAGGGGAGGAATCGACCTGGGGTGGCCGCCTCCGCCCCATTCCACATGGATCCTACAGGAAAGTCCGCGGATTTCGGTAAAGCAATCTCGAAGGAGGGCAACATTTTCGCAGGTCTTGGCGTCGATGGCCCGATCGGCAATCATGCGCGGGTGCGAGCGGAGGAAGACGACCGCGTGGCGCCCTTCGGGGCGCCTCGAGGAAAGTCCGAGCTCCGCCGGGCCGGGTGGTGGACAACGCCCACCGTTCGTGAGAACAGGGAAAGTGCCACAGAAAGCAAACCGCCTGCTGGACTTCGGTCCGGCCGGTAAGGGTGAAAGGGTGCGGTAAGAGCGCACCGCGGAGATGGCGACATCTCCGGCATGGCAAACCCCACCTGGAGAAAGGCCAAATAGGAGGGCTGGGCGCGGGCCCGCGCTGATGTCCTCGGGTAGGCCGTTCGAGCCCGTCCGCAAGGGCGGGCCGAGAGAAATGGTCGTCGCGGTCGCCCCTTCGGGGACGGCCGGCACAGAACTCGGCTTATCCCTCCGCTCGCATGCTTTTTTTGCACCTTCCTATGGATCCCAGGCCCCCAGCCTTGGATTCCAAACCCTGCCCGTTTACCATGCCTAGTGGGCATGGAGTTCGTATTCGTCACTAAGCGCACCGAACTCTTCCAGGGAGAATTGCCGCAGGGTTTCACCCCTCTCGCGGAGGGTGAGATTGGTGCTTCGGTCCTGGATCCGGTGGCTGAAAAGGGCTTCTTCGTGGAGCGGCGCCACGCCGAGAACGATCCCTCGCTCAAGCAGATCATCCCCTACTGCGTGGTGGCGCGCGAGGATGAGCTCTTCGTCCTGAAGCGGCTGCCCGCCGGCGGCGAGAAGCGCCTTCAGGGCAAACGGTCGGTCGGCGTGGGCGGGCACATCAACCCGGTGGACGATGACGCCGAGAACCGCCAGGCATTGGTAAGGAATGCCGCCGATCGAGAGGTGGACGAGGAGATCCACCTGACCGGGGAATGGACGATGCGCCCTGTGGGCATCGTCAACGACGACTCCAACGACGTGGGCTCCGTCCACCTGGGAGTCGTCTTTCAGATCACCTGCCTCGGCGGCACCGCCGAAGTCAGGGAAATCGAGAACCTCGAGGGGCGATTCGAGACCCTCGACGACGTGATGGCATCCCTGGATGCCGACCCGCCGTTCGAGACCTGGTCCCGCTTCGTCCTGGAAGGGTTCGCACACTCAAAACCGGCTGTTTCATCACGACACGACAGGGAGGGAGTGCAAATCCTGACATGAAAAGCAACAGGTTGCACAAATTGACCGAAGACCTGGTCCGGGCCACCAGGGCGCCGGCCGTGAGACTCGAGTTCACGGACGGAGTCACGGTGGATGGCGCCATCGTCTTCAACCCCAAGGGCGGAACCGGACGCTGCATCAACATCGACACGGAAGACTCCGTGGCATTCGTGGTTGATCAGGTCTCGGCGGTTCGCCTGGCCTCACCGGCCGCCGTCTGACCTGGCGGTTCAGCGGCGCCGCGGCGCAGATGCGAAACGCATCTGTCGCCGGGGCTAAGTTCGTGCACGCTGCTCAATCAGATGAGCTGCAAAAAAAAGAAGGGGCCAGGTCAAGCGACCCGGCCCCTTCAGCGGAAACGGCGGCTACCGGTCTCCCGGGGAAAGATGGAATATCGAGAGTTGCGAAAATCGGAGAGTTTCTGCCAAAAGCCTAAATACAAGAAGGACTGGAAGCGCCAGCAGCCGCCTCAGCGTTTCCTCCCTACAACCGCCCTCGGTTGATCAATGGAGCGTGCCAAGGCCGATTTGGGTTGCCGATCGATCTTGAACACGGGCCCACTATAGGTAGTGGTTCGGCCATGATTCAAACGCTAAATCTAGTGGTTTGCGGAACATGGAATCGGCCTTCCTATCCATAGCCCTTGCCGCGTGGCACAGGGAGCCTCTATGAGGACACAACATTTTGTGGATGACTTGTGGAGAGACCTACCACATATGGGGGTCCGACCCCGCTAGGATCGCCCCCATCCTGGACCCCCGACCCTCCCTCACGGACCGCGCAGCCCCCTTCGTGCCGGCGGTGCCCGGCCTCCTGCTCCTGGCGGCGGCGGCACTTGCGCCACTGGCCTCGGCCGACCTCTGGTGGCACCTGTCAACCGGCCGCTGGATCCTGCTGCATGGGTCGCTGCCGGCCACGGACTTCCTGTCGCACACGGCCGGCGAGCGGGCGTGGATCCTGGAGGAATGGCTGTTCCAGGTCGTCGCAGCCGCGACGAACACACTTGGCGGACCCGGCCTGCTGCGGCTGGCCCACGGCGCGCTGGTGGCGGCCGCCCTGGCTTGTGCCGCCCGCGCAGTGCCGGCCCGGTGGCGGGCCACGGTCATCCTTGGCTTCGGCGTCCTGCTGGCAGGACGCCTGGGACTTCGGCCGCATTGGGTCTCGATCCCCGCCTTCCTGGCCTTCCGACAGTTGTGGCTGGTCGACCGGGAGCCGCTCACCGCAGTCCGATTGGGACGCGCCGCAGCCTTCACGACGGTATGGGCCAACGTCCATGCCGTCGCATTGCTGGCGCCCCTGGCCGCGGCCTGCATGGCGGCCGCACCCTCCCCCCACCGGGGCCGCTTCGCCAGGCTGGCAGTGGTGGTCGGGCTGGCCAGCCTCATCACGCCCTCCGGCCTGGACCTGTGGCGCTACGCCTTCGAGCACAGCGAGATCCCGCGGCGCTACATCGACGAGTGGATGACGCTCTGGAACCCGGCGATGCCGGTGCCAGGAGCGATCCTTGGCATGGCGGCCATCGCCGCGGCGTGCGGCATTCTGGGGCACGTCGCCCTGCTTCGACGGGGCGGCACCGACTTGGCCGGCACCGCGCTGCTGGTTCTGGCGTGCATGCTGGCCGCCAGCTCCCGGCGCTTCGCTTGGATCCTGGTGGTGCCCCTGTTCGACGCGATGCGGGCCATGCCCGCTCCGACGAGAGTCCTGCGATGGGCCCTGTGCCTGGGCCTGGCCGGACTGCTGGCCACGACGCCGCGCATCCAGCGCGGCCTGGACCGGCTGGGCGACGGGACCTGGGTGTCGCCGTCCGTCGACGCCGCCTGGCTGCCGGTCGAGGCCGCCGACTTCCTGGAGGCATCCAACCTCTCGGGCCACCTGTTCCACGCCTACGAGCACGGCGGTTATCTGGGATGGAGGCTTGTGGATCCGCGGGCGGAGGAGCCCCGGTTCCGGGTCTACCTGGATGGGCGGACGGTGCTCCACGGGCCGGTGCTCGAGGAGCGCTGGGGCGCCGAGCACAACCCCGGTACCGCGGTGGCGGAGGCCCTGTTCGCGCGGCGCGCCATTTCCGTTGCGGTCATGCCCAACTCCAGGACCACCGACGCCGGTGGCCGGGCCATCGTCTGGAAGCCGCCCGGGAGCGGCTGGGAACGGGTCCACACCGACGCCACCGCCGTGGTCTGGAGCCGCCGGCCATGAGCCTGGGCGCTTCCGACGCCGGCGCCCTGGACCGGGGCCTGCTGATCATGGTGGCTGCGGTGCTGCTCATGTTCACCAATGGGCGCCTCGATTCGTGGTCCGACGCAAGCCGGCTGGCGACGATTGAAAGCCTGGTCCACCGGGGCACCTTCACCATCGACGGCTCGCCCTATCAGCACACGGGCGACCGGGTGGCCGTGCCGGGCCGGGGCTTCCTGGGCCACCACCCGCCGGCCCTCGCCCTGGTGCTGGCGGGTCCGGCCTGGCTGCTGGAGAAGGCAGGAGTCGAGTTCGAGACCGACGGCGGCGCCATGCTCTGGTGGCTGACGCTGTTGTCCTCCGGGCTCCCGGCCCTCGCGGGCCTGGTGCTGTGCCTGCGCTGGTGGCGCGAGGCGGGCGTCAGCGCGGCCCAGCGGCTCTTCTGGGGCGCCGCCCTTGCCCTGGGAACCCTTTGGCTCCCCTACGGGGTGGTCCTGCAGGGACACCTCCTCGCCGGCTTCCTGGTCCTGGTCGGCTATCGCTGCCTGCACGGGCATCTGTCGTCGGCAGTTGGGGGCTGCGCACTGGCGGGCGCGGTGGCCATCGATTCCTCCGCCCTGCCGGCCGCCGCTGTCGTGACCCTGGCCGGCATGCGGCCCGGACAGTGGAGGGCGCTCTTCATGGGCGCAGCCGGTCCGGCGGCGCTCTTCCTGGGGCTCAACCACCGGCTGGGCGGCGATTTACGGCCGCTGGCCAGCCACCTGGAATTCCTGGATTACCCCTACTCGCCGTTCGCCTTCATGGCCCCCACGGGCCGGTTCTACCTGGAGGACCGGGGGGCCTACTTCATGGAGATGCTGCTGGGCGGCTCCGGGCTGTTCAGCCTGTCCCCTGTCCTGCTCCTGGCGCTGCTTGGAGCGGTGGCGCGGTGTCGGGGCCCGCGGGGCGGCCACCGACGGGCGGCCGGCACCGTGGTTCTGGCAGTGGGGGCCACGGTGGCGTTCTTCGGCCTGCTGTCCGACAACATGGGCGGGTCGGCGGTCGGGATTCGCTGGTTCACGGTGCTGTGCCCGCTGCTGATCCTGTGGGGGCCGTGGACGCCGCCGCTGCCTGGCAGCCGGGTCTTCGTGCGTGCCCTGGCGGTCGGGCTGCTGGCGGTTTCCGCGACCCTGGCGACGGTGGGCGCGGTGCGACCCTGGACCAAGGTCCATCTCACGCCGGCCGGAGACGAGGCATTGGCGGGTGTGGACCGGCCCTGGCGGGATCAGCTGGCCCGCGAATGGAAGCGCATCTCGACGCGAGGCCCGGTGGACCTGACGCGGGGGCGCTACCTGGCCGACTGGCGCGCCCTGGTGGGCCGCTGGAGCCGGCGCGAATTCCTGCTGGGGCGCGGGGACGGAGCCTGCGCCACCCTGGAGAGGCTGGAGCGCATGACGCCCGACGACGCCCTGCCGGCCTGGCGCGCCGCCCTGCTGCGGGCCGTCGGCCGGAACGCGGAGGCGGACGCGCTGCTGGGTCGCAGCAGCCAGGCCGTCGGGCGCCAGGCGGCGCGCCACACCGCCACCCTGCTGGGTCCCTAGCGGCCGTCGGGCTCGGGGTCCGTGCCCAGCCCGTCAGCGATCCGGTTGATGTAGCTGAAGTAGGCCGCCACCTGGGCCAGGTCGTGGATGGCCCGGTCATCGAATCCCTGGGCCCGGAGGCCCTCCACGTCGGCCTCCACCATGTCCTGCGGGGTCAGCGTCAGCTTCTCGGCCCAGGCCAGCATGGCCCGGTCCGCCTCGCCCAGGGGGGCGCTGCGCCAGTCGGCGGCGATCGCATCGGCCAGTGAGGGGTCGTCGGCCTCGGCACGGAGGCTTTCCGTGTGCTCGACGACTCAGTAGTGGCAGTCGTTGGCGCGGCTGACCACCACCGCCACCATCTCGCGCTGCACGCGGCTCAGGGGGCTGTCCTGATCCATGCAGACCGCCTGGTAGAGGCCCATCGAGGCGCGCAGGGTGCGCGGCGAAGGGCTCATGGTCTGGACAATCTGGTAGACGCGGCCGGCGCGCTCCACGGCGGCGGCGTAGTCGCGCTCCAGCGCGCCGCCCACGGCATCCTCCGGCCGCACCAGGTCGATCCAGGCCACGTTGCGCTCAGTCCCGGTCCGGGGTCGCGGCGTTGAGCATCTCGTCCAGGCGCCCCACCGCCTCGGCGCCCCAGCAGGCCACCAGCGTACGCCCCTCGCGCGCGGCGGCATGGGGCGCATCGGTGTCGGGCACCTCCCAGGCGTCCGCGAACTCCTTCGCGTCCTCCGACGTGTCCCACACGGTCGCCAGGACAAGGGCCCATTCGTCCGTTGCGCTATTCTTCCAGGCACGCAGGCGGTCGCCGCCCCAGCCCTCGGCGCCCGGATGCGTGTGCTTGCCCATCAGCGACATCGGATTCGACAGGTCCACCTGGGAGGCCTTCTCGCCGGCGGCCAGCACGGTCAGGTTGACCTCGCCCAGCGTCACCGCGAGCACATCCTCCCAGTCACCGCCCAGGTCGGGCAGCCGGACCGCGACCGGATCGTCGCGCTGCTCCTCGTCCCAGTACTTCTCCGGATGGAGAACCTGCTCGGAGGAGAGCGGCGGCCGACGAAAGGCGGCGTCCAGGTCCTTCTCGTCCACCCTGCCCATGGCGCCGGCCATCTGCTTGCCCCGTGCCAGGAAGGTCGCGCCCTTCAGGTAGGTGAACAGCAGGCCTCGCTGCAGATAGGCGGGGGCCGCTCCGAACTGGTCGGCCTGCATGGCCGACATGCCTTCCATTTCCTTCATGAGCACGCCCGGGCCGATGCGGGCCATCAGGCCCATCGTGTAGAGGTTCATGAGCGCAGTGCCCGACCCCTCGACGACCGCGCCGATGGCGAAGGCCTCGTCCTCCGTGCCCGACACACCGTCCATCATCCGACCGAGGTCGTAGATCTGGTCGTCCAACGCATGGGTCAACTCATGCGCCATCAGGATTCGCTGGACGTTTTCCCCGAAGCCCTCCATCAGGAACAGCTCCTGCGTGGTCGGCTCGTAGAAGCCGCCCACCTGTTCCATCAGGGTGTCCACCAGGACCGCCTCCAGGTCGGTGTCCGGGGGCAGCAGGCCGATCGCCGCATAGATGCGCGATCGGTCCGCGAGCGCGGTGCCCGGGTATTCCTCCTCCAGCTTTCCTGCCAGATAGGTGCGAAGCCCCTCCTTCGTCTGCATCGACTTCTTCACCGGCTTCGGGAACTGAGTGCCCCGCAGCTCCTCGACCTCGATCTGGACCTCCTCGGCCAGCGCCTGGAGGTCGTACCCGCCGGCGGGCTCCTGGAGAAACCAAGCGACGCCCACAAGGGGCGCCGCGACCGCCACGACTGTCAAGAACCGGTTCATGGGGAGCCACTCTAACCCCTCCTAACGGCTGCCGCGGGTCGGGGCGTAGGATGCGCGCCGTGCGTGACGACTGCGAGTTCCTTGTCATCGGCGGCGGCATCGCCGGTGCGGCGACCGCCTGGGCCCTGGCCGAGCGCGGGCGCTCCGGAGTGATCCTGGAAAAGGAACCGCTGCCGGGCACCGGAGCCAGCGGCCGCAACGCCGCCATGATCAGGCGCAACGTCCCCGACCCCGTCCTGGCGGCCCTGGCCGTCGAGTCGGCCCGTCTGTTCCAGGAACCTCCGGAGGGCTTCCGCGACCTGGACTTCCGGCAGACCGGATCGGTGGTCCTGGCGGAAGCCGGGGCACTGCCGATGCCCGATCCTGCCGCATGCGCGCAGCTGGGGCTTGAGGTGGAGGTCGTGGAGCCCGATCGGCTCGCGTCCCTGGCGCCGGCCCTGGTCGCGCCGCAGGGCAGGGCCGCCGCCTGGTGCCCCTCCGACGGAGTGCTCGACATCGCGGCGCTCCTGGACTCCTACCTGGCCGCAGCCCGGGCCGGCGGCTGGGAGATCCGGCTCGGCTGCCCGGTGACCGGCCTGCTGCGGGACGGCGACCGCATCAGCGGCGTTGAGACGCCGGACGGGCCGGTCCGTGCACGCTGGACCATCAACGCCGCCGGAGGATGGATGAATCAGATCGCCCCGGACCTGGCCCTCGAGGCGGTGCCGTGCCGCCGCCACCTGATGGTGACCACGCCCGTGGAAGGCATTGATCCGGACCACCCTTTCTGCTGGGACGAGCCGGGCGGCTTCTACTTTCGGGCCGAGTCGGGCGGCTGGCTGGTCAGCCCCTGCGACGTGGATCCCTGGGACCCTGCCACTCCCTGCGGTGTCTCCGAGGACCTCATGGCGGAAGCCGCGGAAAAGGCGGGCCGATTCGTGGCCGGCGCCGCGGACCTCGGAATTGCCCACGCGTGGTCGGGCATGCGCACGCTGACCACAGACGACCGGCCGCTGATCGGCCCCGACGCCCGGGTGCGGGGCCTGTTCTGGGTCGCCGGCCTGGGCGGACACGGCATGACGCTCTCGGCCGCGGTCGGACCTCTGGCCGCCGACCTGCTGCTGGAAGGACACACCGACCGGCTGGACCCAGGTCTGGTCGCGCCGGGCCGCGCCCAGGGGAACCGCGCCTCGGCGGTCATGTCCTCATGAGGCACGGAGCAGCCTGGGCCCTGCTGGCCGCGGCAGCCTGCGGGGGACCGACGGAACCGTGGAGCGCCGAGCCGGCCGTACAGCCCGATCGGGTGATCTCGTTCGCGCCCCACCTGACCGAAGTGATGTTCGCACTCGGCCTGGGCGATCGGGTGGTCGGGGTCACGCGGTTCTGCGACCGCCCGGCCGAGGCGGCCCTGCTGCCCCGGGTGGGCGATGCGTTCTCGCCCGAAGCGGAGACGGTGGTCGCCCTGGCTCCCGACGTGGCGCTGCTGAGCGGATCGATGACAGGCCTGGGAGCACAGATCCGGCGCCTGGGCATCGACACCCTGGGCCTGCCTTCGGAGACGATTGATGACCTGCACGCCACGATCGAGACCCTGGGCCGCGTCTTCCGCATCGAGGAGCTTGCCGCCGCACTGTCAGGCCGCATCAGGAGCGATCTGGAGGCGGTCCGTGCGTCCGCCGGCGGCGGCGATGGCGAGCCGGTGCCATGCGTCCTCATCCTGGAGCGGCGGCCCGGCAGGCTCCAGAACATGACCGCGGTGGGCGGGAACAACGTGATCGACGAGCTGCTGACCCTGGCCGGCGGCCGCAACATGCTGGCGGACCTGCCCTCCCCCTACCCCAAGGTCACCCTCGAGGACCTGGTGCGGGCGGACCCCGCCGTCATCCTGGACTTCTCCGTGCACGCGTTCGGCAGCGGCGACGAGGAGGCCGCGCGGGCCACCTGGGCCGCAGCGGGACCGGTGCGGGCCGTGAGGGACGGACACGTGATGATCATGCCCCCCGACCTGGACATGTTCCCCGGACCACGGATTGGTGACACCGCGCGGGTCCTGGGCCGGGCGCTTCATGGGGACGCACGGTGAGCAGCATGGAGACGCGTGGCCTGGTCTGCGGCTACGACGGCTTCCGGCTTGAATGGCCCGACACGACGCTGAGGCCCGGCGAGATGACGGCGGTCCTGGGCCCGAACGGCTCGGGCAAATCGACGGCGCTCCGCTGCCTGGCCGGGCTCCTCCGGCCGCTGGAGGGCGAGGTCACGCTGCTCGGAAGCACGATCATCTCCGCGGACGGCGCGGGCACCGACCGGCGCTCTCTCGCCCGCTCCATCGCCTTCATGCCCCAGTTCACCGCGGTGGTCTTCCCCTTCACGGCGCTGGAGGTGGTCCTGATGGGCCGCCACCCGCACCTGGGGTCCCTGGCGTTCGAGAGCGCCGATGACCGCGGGATCGCACGCTCGGCCCTGGAACGCTGCGGCGTGGACGACCTGGCCGACCGGCTGTTCGAGACCCTGTCGGGCGGCGAGATGCAGCGAGTGGTGCTGGCCAGGGCGCTGGCGCAGCAGGCCGAGGTGCTGGTCCTGGACGAGCCCACGGCCGCCCTCGACCCGGCCAACACCCAGGCCATCTTCTCGGTCCTGGGAGCGCTGGCCGACGACGGGGCAACCGTCGTCCTGGCGACCCACGAGCTGCAGCACACCGGCCTGTCCGCCGACCGCGCCCTGCTGCTGGACGCGAACGGCCTGCTGGCGGACGGACCTCCCGATGAGGTGCTGGATGCGGCCAATGTGCACGCCGCCTACGGGGCGGACGTGGACGTGGTCGAGAAGGACGGCCGACGATGGGTCGTGCCGACGGGGGGCGTCGGCCGGTGAGCACGCGGCGCGTGGGCGTGCTCGGCCTGCTGGCCGCGACACTGGCGGCGACTCTGTCGTGGGGGCCGATGGCCGGGCCCGGCATGGACGGCATGAGCGAGAACAGCGCAGCGCTGATCCACGACCTGCGCGTCGGCCGCACGATCATGGGGGCGCTTGTCGGGGCGTGCCTGGCGGCCGCAGGTGTCGGCTTCCAGGCCCTGCTCCGCAACCCCCTGGCCTCGCCCTACACCCTCGGGGTGTCCGGCGGAGCCAGCCTGGGCGCCGTGGTCGCCATGCTGATGGGCTGGCAGATCGCCTTCCTGCCTGGCGCATCGCCGGTCGGCCTGTGCGCCGCCGCCGGAGCCCTGCTGGCGGTGGGCCTGGTCTACGCGCTTGGCCGCCGGCGCGGCGCGCTGGACACGGTGAGCCTGCTGCTGGCCGGGGTGACGCTCAACTTCTTCTTCGGCGCGCTCATCCTCGGGATCCAGCACGTCACCGACCCCTTCAAGACGGCCGGCATCGTCCACTGGCTGATGGGCAGCCTGGACGCGCCGGCAGAGGGCGACCTGGCCGCCGTCGGCGGCGCCCTTGCCGTCGGCCTGGCGCTGCTCGCGCCGTTCGCCCGCGACCTGAACCTGCTGGCGGTCGGCGAGGAGACCGCGCGGAGCCTGGGCGTCCGTGTCGGCCGGACCCGGACCTGCGTGTTCCTGGGCGCCTCCCTGCTGTCGGGCGCCGCGGTCGCGGTTGCCGGTCCGATCGGCTTCGTGGGACTGATCGTCCCGCACGCGCTGCGGCTGCTGCTCGGACCCGACAATCGCCTGCTGCTGCCGGCCGCGGTGCTGGGCGGCGCGGCCTTTCTGGCCGTGTGCGACACCGCCGCCCGCGCCTCGCTGTCCTACGGCTTCCCCGTCGGTGTGGTGACGGCGCTGCTAGGAGGTCCGCTGTTCGTCCTGCTCCTGCGCCTTCGCCGCTCCACGGTGGTCCTCTAGGCCGGCCATGAAGGGCAGACGGCTCGGATTCGCGGCCCTGGTGGTGGCCCACATCACGGTGGACGCCTACTCGGGGATCATCGGCGCCTACGGTCCGCTGCGCGGACTGGACCCGGCGACCCTGGGCACCCTGGCCACCACCTACGTGACTTTCGCGGCGCTGGGGCAGGTGGCTTTCGGACTGTGGGGCGACCGGCTGGGGTGGCGCCCCTGCTACCTGTTCGGGGTGTTCGCCTCCGCGGTCTTCTCGGCACTTGCGATCTCGCCGTGGGCGCCGCTGTGGGCGGTCTTCGTCTTCTTCTGCATCGCCGGGCTCGGTAACGCGGCGTTCCACCCCACCGCGGTCTCGGCGGCCGGCGCCCTGGACCCGCGCCGCAGCACCATCCTGGTGTCCGTCCTGCTGGGCGGCGGGACCCTGGGCCTGTCTTTCAGCCAGCCCGCGCTGACCCGCTACTGGGAGGCCACCCAGGGCAGTCCATGGCTCTATGCGGTGCCGGGGCTGGTCATGGGGGTGGTCCTGCTGGTTCTCCGCTCACCCGCCGGGCCGGCGGAGCGCCGCGACCCGACGCCGGTGATGCCGGCGCTGAGGGCCTCGCGCGGACCCGTCGCCCTGCTCGTGACATTGATGGCGCTGCGTGCGTGCATCTGCATGGTGCTGTCCTCCTTTGTGCCAACCCTGATGGGCACCGCCGGCCGCGGCGGCCACCCGGTGCAGACCGGCGCCTGGCTGGTCGGCGCCACCATGTTCTGCGGCGCGATGATGATGCCGGTGATCGGGCACTGGGCCGACCGTCGCGGCGGCGGCACCGTCCTGACCGCCACGTCGCTGGTGCTCGTCCCCGCGCTGGCGGTGTTCCTGCTAGGGGCCGGTCTGCCCCTGTGGGCCCAGGGGTCTGCCCTGATCGTGGCCGGGACCATGGGGATCTGCACCAACGCCGCGCACGTGACCATCGGCCACGCCCTGCTGCCGCGCCACAAGGCGTTCGTCTCCAGCCTGGTGATGGGACTGGCCTGGGCGATTGCCGGCATCGGCCCGATGGCGGTCGGCCGCATGGGGAACGTGTTCGACGGCGGGCTGGACGCGTCGATGGGAATGCTGCTGGTGCCGGCCGTGGCCCTGATCGTGTGCACCCGCCGGCTGGCCCGTCACCCCGCCGTCGCCGCCGCCCACGGCGCACCCGTCACCAACGCCCCCGTGATCTGAGCGGTCCCCCCGCAGAACCCCGGACCGTCAGGCCTGGTGGGAGCGGGCGAGGTCGAGGGTGTTGGAGAGCAGCATCGCGATGGTCAGAGGACCGACGCCGCCCGGCACCGGCGACAACTTCGAGGCCTTGTCGGCAACGGACGGGTGGCAGTCGCCCACCAGCACGGCGCCGCGGCGCTGGAAGGCGTCCCATTTCGGGCCGCTGCGGCCGAAGATCTCCGCTACCCGCTCCTCGTCCTCGAGACGGTGGATGCCGACATCGACGACCACGGCGCCCTCCTGCACGAAGGCATCGGTGACCAGCGCGGGCACGCCGACGGCGGCCACGATCACGTCCGCCTCGCTGCACACGTCGGGAAGGCCCCGGGTGCGGGAGTGGCAGACGGTGACGGTGGCATGGCGGCCCATCAGGAGCTGCGCCATCGGCTTGCCGACGATCAGCGAGCGCCCCAGGACCACCGCACGCGCACCCTCCAGGCCAACTTCCTCCTCGTCCAGCAGCCGCATCACGCCGGCCGGCGTGCACGAGACCGGCGCCGGCAGGCCGCGCGCCAGGCGGCCGATGTTCACCGGATGGAAGCCGTCGGCGTCCTTGTCGGGATCCACCGCCGCCACGACCCTCTCCACGTCCACCTGGTCGGGCAGGGGCAGCTGGACCAGGATCCCGTCGATGTCGTCACGCCCGTTCAGGCCGGCGACCGCCTCGAGGACAGCGCCCTCGGTGGCGTCGGCCGGGAGCCGAAGGGACTCGGACACGAAGCCGGCCTCCTCGGCGGCCCTGCCCTTGGCGGCCACGTACACCTGGCTGGCCGGATCCTCGCCGACGAGAACGGCCGCCAGTCCGGGGGCGCGGTCCAGCTCCGCGGCGCCAGCGGCCACCTCGGCCCGGATCTTCTCGGCCAAGGCACTCCCGTCCATCACTTGGGCATTTGTCACGGGGCCGTTCTACTCCCGGGCCTGCCTCCGCTTCCAGGGATAGACTGCACGTGGATGGCGAAGACAGTGTCGTTCGCGGCGGCCGTATTGCTCGGCGGCGTCCTTCTGGCTCCCGATGTGGAAGCCCAGAGGCGAGGGCGTTTCCGCCTGAACGTTCCCAAGAAGGATCCGACGCAATGGGGCGTGCTGCCCCCCCCGAAGGCCAATCCACTGGGCCAGATCTTCCCCTCCCCGACCCAGAAGAAGGCGTCGGCCGGCCGGGGAGCGGGCCGCGACCAGGGCAGGGGAGCGGACCTGACCTCCCACACCCCGAAGCTGCCGCCGTATCTGGTCGGCGCTCCGACACGGATCGTCGAGCGCTACGACGAGAAGACCGTCAGCGGCTATTTCCGGACCGTCGACATCAACGAGGATCGCTGGCTCTCCTACCGCGAAATGTGGATGGCGTGGGGCACCAGCCGGGGAGAGTTCGTCGTCATCGACAGCGACCAGGACGGCGGTGTCGTCCTGACCGAACTGGATCACCGTTTTCGCCTGATCGTGGAAACCGGCGGCGCCTTCCTCGTTCCGTATCGGCGAGGTCCCGGTCCGCCGAAGGCAGCAAAGAAGCAGGATCCTCCGCCCGCCGCTTCAGCCGCGCCGCCGAAAAAGCGGCCGGCGCTGCCGGCCAAGCCAGAATCGAAGCCGGTCTCGGAGACCGCAAGGAAGATGGAGGCCAGATTTCGACAGTACGACGCCGACGGCAACGCGCGCCTCAGTGTCAAGGAGGTGAGCAACCTGCTGGTCAAAACCGGCCTGATGCCCGAGAGCGGGGTCGCCACCGCCATTGAGGGCCTGAATGCCCACGACAGGGACAAGGACGGCGAGTGGACTCTCACCGAGTTCCTGATGTTCCTGAAAATCTAGGCGGGCCGCCGCCTCACGCAATCGCGCCGTCGACCAGGCGCGCTCCCTCCGCGTCGCACACCGCATACCGGAATGGTCCCTTCAGCGCCGCTCCGCCGTGGGAGCCGTCCGTGCCGATCGCGTAGAAGTTGACGTTGAAGTTCGGCCGGCCGGCCTCGTTGACCAGGGTCGGGTCACGGCGCGCCTGGGTTCGGATGCGGCGGCAGATCTCCACGCAGGCGTCGGTGGGCGTGGCGCCGCGGCGCATTTCGTCGACGATCGAGGCCGAGCCCGCCGACAGGATCACCGCTTCACCGCGGCCGGTTGAGCCCGCCGAGCCGGCCGACTGGTCCAGAAAAAGGCCGGCGCCGATGATCGGCGAATCGCCGACACGACCCGGGATCTTGAAGGACAGGCCCGAGGTGGTGGTCACGCAGCCGAGCCGACCTCCGGCGTCTCGCGCCGAGAGGTGGATGGTGCCGTATTCGAGCTCGACCGACTTGCCGCCGGACTCCTCGGGGCTGAGCCAGTCGTCCTTGTCGCTGAGCCCCTCCTTCCAGCGAAGCCACACCTTGCGGGCACGGTCGGTCAATAGTTCTTCGCGCGGGAAGCCATGGGCGTCGGCGAAGTCACGCGCGCCAGCGCCGACCAGCAGGCAGTGATCGGTCCTCTCCAGCACCTTGAGCGCCACCCGGGAGGGCGTCTTGCAGCCCTCCAGCGCCGCCACGGCACCACCGCGGTGGGTCGGGCCGTGCATGACGGCGGCGTCCAGCTGGACCACTCCGCGCTCGTTGGGCAGGCCGCCGTAGCCGACCGACATGTCGTTCGGGTCCAGTTCGACAAGGTTGACGCCCGCGACCGCCGCCACCAGGGGATCGGCTCCCGCGGCCATGCGGGTGCACGCGGTCTCGACCGCACCCACACCATTGGCGCTGGAGACGGCAATCGGGTCCTTTACGCCGCGCGCAATGGTCGGCACGGGGAATGCGGCACCCGCACCGAGGACCCCGACTCCGCCGAGAAACGACCTGCGGCTGATTCCATCCATGGACGGACCCTAGCACGAGGGTCGTAGAATCCCCGGCCATGAGGAGACTCACGACGATTGCCCTCGTCCTGTTGGGGGCCGGCTGCGGGGAGGCTCCCAGGCCGCCTCGGATCCCCGGGCCAGGTGACCTGGAGCGCCTGAAGGCTGAGTCGGTGTCCCTGGTCGTGGAGCTGTCGGCCCGTCCCCCGCTGACCGACCGTCGCGCTCTGCACGGCCAGACGGCAGCGCACCGCGCGGACCGGGAGCGTGCGGCCGACCTGGCCATCCTCATCGCACAGAGCCCACGCCACCTGGACCTCCGCACCGAACTCGGCGCCATCTACACGCGCGCCGGACTGGGGCCCGAGGCGCGCGAGCACCTGCTGTTCGCACTGCGGATGGAGCCGGGCCGCTCCGAGACGCTCCGCTGGCTGGGTGTGTCACTGCTGCAGGACGGGGAGCCCGGCATTGGGCGCACAGTGCTCGAGGCGGCCGCCGTGCTGGCCCCACGCAACCCCCACCCGTGGCGCTATCTGGGGTTGCTGGCTCTCGGGGACGGACACCGGGAGGCGGCCCGCCAGTGCTTCCGACGGTGCACGGACCTTGCCGCGCGCTCGGCGCTGCGCGGAGACGCCCTGTCGCTCTACCAGCTGGGCCTCCTGGCGGAGGAGGACGGCGACATGAAGAAGGCCCTGGACCTGTTCCGGCGTGCGATGCGGATCGACCGCGACCACCTGGGCGCAGCCCATCGGATCGCAGGCCTGCTGTCGGCCCGCGGCGATTCCGACGCGGCCACCGAGGCCCGCGCACTTCACGCTCGGCTGGCGGCGCTGGACGACCTGGGCCTGCTGGGATCCACGCCTGACCGCGTCCGGGCCCTGCAGCTGGCGATCCACTACCTTGCATCGGAGCAATTCGAGGACGCGTTGGTGGAGGCGGGCGAGGCACGGCGGCGGGCGCCTGACGATCCCCAGGCCTGGGCCGTCGAAATCCGCGCCCGGCATGCGACGGGCGGCGCGGGCCAGGCCCGGCGCCTCCTGGCGGATGCCCTGGAGCGTTGGCCCGGGGAACCGATCCTGCTGGACACGGTGGACGTGCTGGACGAGCAGGAGACGGGCGGCTGAGGGCACTCGCCCTGTGCCTGGGACTCGCAGGCTGCGCGCCGGGGGGCGGCGGCCCGGTCTTCATCGAAATCGCGGCTCCTGCCTTCACCCACGTGAACGGGGCCGAGGGCCAGCGCCTCCTGCCCGAGACCATGGGACCCGGCATCGCGCTCCTGGATTTCGACG
This sequence comes from uncultured Planctomycetales bacterium, assembly GCA_964653725.1. Lineage (GTDB taxonomy): Bacteria > Planctomycetota > UBA1135 > UBA1135 > CAZZHK01 > CAZZHK01. Next base: position 70,254 of record CAZZHK010000011.1, read on the forward strand.
CAGACGGTGACCTGGATCTCTACTGCCTCCAGTCGGGGCCGCTGCCGGGCCGGGGCCCGGGCCTGCCGAACCGGCTGTTCGCCAATGACGGCAGCGGCGCCTTCACCGAGGTGGCCGGCGCCGCCGGCGCCGACGACGTCGGCTACGGCATGGGCGCTGCGCTCGGCGACTTCGACGGCGACGGCACCGGCGATCTGCTGGTCCTGAACTGGGGGCCGGACCGGCTCTTCCGCGGCGTGCCCGGCGAGGCCCGATTCGAGCCGGCCACCGGCTTCCCCGGCGGCGACGCGTGGAGCGTGTCGGCCGTGTTCTTCGATGCGGACGCGGACGGTGACGAGGATCTCTACATCGTCCACTACCTGCGGGTCACACTGCAGGACCACATCGCCCAGGGCTTCCCCGGCGGGTTCCACGGCTATCCGCACCCCGACCGGTTTCCCGCCGCCTTCGACACGTTCCTGCTGAACGACGGCGGTTCCTTCACCGACGCTACGCGGCCCTCGGGCCTGCGCGAGCCGGGCGGCAAGGGCCTGGGTGTGGTCGCCGCCGACCTGGACCGGGACGGGCAGTGGGACCTCTACGTCGCCAACGACTCGACCGCCAACTTCCTCTTCCTGCAGGACGGAGCGTCTGGCGGCCCGGTCCACTTCACCAACCGTGCAGGCGAGAGGGGCTGCGCCTACAACGCCGACGGGCGCACGGAGGCCGGCATGGGAGTTGCCTGCGGCGACCCGGACGAGGACGGCGACCTGGACCTGTTCGTCACCCATCTGGACGGCGAGACGAACACGCTCTACGTGAACGACGGGCGTGGCTTCTTCCACGACGGCACTGCGGCGGCCGGCCTCGCCGCCCCCTCCCTGCCCTGGGTCGGCTTCGGGACCGCCTTCCTGGACGCGGACGCGGACGGCCATCTGGACCTCCTGGTCGCGAACGGCCACATCATCGACAACATCGACGAGATGCAGCGCGGCGGCGCCTTTCCCCAGCCCGACCACCTCTACCTCGGCGACGGCGCGGGCCACTTCACGCTCCACGTCGAGCCCGCCTTGGCCATCCCCGGCGTGGGCCGCGGGCTGGCGGTAGGCGACCTGGACGGCGACGGCGACCCGGACTTCGCGGTCAGCGAGAACGGCGGCGGGGTCCGCCTGTTCCGCAACTCGACCAACCGCCGCTCATCCCTGGACTCGCCGGCTGTGCGCGGCGGCTCCTACGCGAGCGCCTCGCACCGCCGCTGACCACAGCTCTCTCCCTACTGCGGTTTTGTCACATAGCCGCAATAAGTCCCCTTTTCTGTCCGTTATGGGACGTAGATCGGGACTTCCTGCGGCTATGTGACAAAACCGCAACTCTACGTGCCGAGGACGCGGCCCAGGATCGGGGCCAGCCGCTCGCAGGCGGCCGTGGGGAGCGAATCGCGCGGCGTGAGGATGGCCGACTGCAGACTCGTCCCGCAGGAGCAGGCCGGCTCGAGGGACATCCGGCCGACCGCGTCGACCACCAGCGCTTTCGCCTGGTCGGCGTTCGCGTTGAGGGTCTCGATCACCTGGTCGACAGTCACGTCGTCGTGACCCTCGTGCCAGCAGTCGTAGTCGGTGGACATGGCGACGGTCGCGTAGCAGATCTCGGCTTCGCGCGCGAGCTTCGCCTCCTGCAGGTTCGTCATGCCGATCACGTCGGCGCCCCAGGACCGGTAGAGCTCCGATTCGGCCCGAGTCGAAAACGCCGGGCCCTCCATGCACACATAGGTGCCGCCGTCGTGGCTCGTGATCCCGCACGCACCAGCGGATTCCAGCAGTGTGGTCCGCAGGTCGCCGCAGACCGGATCGCCGAACACCACGTGGGCGACGATGCCGTCCTCGAAAAACGTCGACTTGCGGCCCCGGGTCCGGTCGATGAACTGGTCCACCATCACGAAATGACCGGGGACGATGGCTTCGCGCAGCGACCCCACGGCCGAGAGCGACAGGATGCGCGTGACGCCAAGCGCCTTCATGGCCCAGAGGTTGGCGCGGAACGGGATCTCGGAGGGGGTCAGGGAATGGCCGCGGCCGTGGCGTGGCAGGAAGGCGACCTCGCGCTCCGCGATCCGCCCCACCATGAACGCGTCGGAGGGCTCGCCGAAGGGCGTGTCGACGCTCTCCTCGCGGACATCCGTGAACCCCTCGATCTGATAGAGGCCGCTGCCCCCGATGACGCCGATGACCATGGCCCTGCTTCTACCCGACAGTCTCGGCGTGTGCGACCCGGCTGGCCTCCTCCACCACCGCCTCCACAGCGGCCGGAGCGGCCCCCGGCCGGCGGGCGACCACCGCCCAGCCCAGGTCGGTGGTCAGGACCGTGCGCGCCTCGAGCCCGACTGCCCGGCAGCGCAGACGCACGAGCAGCACGCACGGAAACGCGTAGGACACGACCGAGGTCAGGATTGCCCAGCCCCCGGGACGCAGCACGCGCGCCACCTCGGGGAAAGGGACGGGGGCGTTCTGGCAGATGACCAGGTCCAGCGAGCCGGTGGCCACGGGCAGCAGGCCGGTGTCGGCGCGCGCCACCGCCATTCGCGGATGGGCGCGGCGCGACGCCCGGTCGACCAGCCGCCTAGACCGCTCGAGGCCCCACATGACCAGCCCCGGACGCGAGGACACGGCCTCCTCCGTTGCGCGCGCCGTGCCGCACGCCAGGTCGGCGCCGCGCTTCACCTCCCCCATCACGCAGCCCAGCCCGGCCCGCACCGGAGCCATGACCAGATCCTGACCGGTCTCCTCGGTCAGCGTGTAGAGAAGCCGGACTCGCCGCGCCAGCCACTTGGCCCAGGCCACTCGCCAGCGCGGCGGCACACGCGCGAACACGAGCGAGCCGGTGGTGGCCACCGTGATCGCGATGCGCAGCAGGGTCGGCCGCATCGCTATTCGTACCGGATCGCCGCGACCACCGGGCGGCGCGCGGCCCGCGCGATCGGATAGAGGGCGGCCACCGCGGCCAGGACAGCGGATCCCGCGACGGCGAGGCCCGCCCACCGCCAGTCGACCACATAGGGCAGGTCCAGCGAGGAGAGCGACCGCAGGGCGTGCTCGACGACGAAGGTGAACGGCAGCCCCAGGGCCGCCCCGACCACGCCGCCCATGCAGCCGACGACCACCCCCTCGATCAGCGTCACGCGGCTGATCTGGCCGCGCGTCACGCCCAGCGCCCGCAGGATGCCGACCTCCTTCTCCTTCTCCAGCGAGGCGATGAGCAGGGCGTTCAGCAGCCCCACCCCCGCCAGCACGGCCACCAGACCGAGGATGATGTCGAACAGCCGGAAGTCGTGGCGCACGTCGGCCACCAGATGGGCCCGCCGCTCGGGCCCCGGCACGACCTTGATCTTCCGACCCTCGCCGAAGGCGGTGGTCAGCGCGCCGGCCAGGACGTCCGGGTCACCGCCGGGAGACAGGTGGACGGTGAAGCGGTCCACCGCCTCGTTGGCGCCGCAGTAGAGGCGCTGCATGTGCCGCTCGTCGATGGCCGCGAATTCGCGGTTGTCGTCGAACACCCCGTAGGCCGGGCTGACCGCCGCGACCTGGAAGGTGTGGGGCCCCGTGTCGGACTGCAGGATGACCTCGCTGCCGATCCGCAACCCCCGGCGCCGCGCCAGCCGCGGCGAGACGATCAGCAGGTTGTCGACCTGGAAGCGCTCCGCCAGTGCCGGGTCATCGGCAAACGGCCCGTAAGCGGCGCAGTCCTCGGGACGGACAGCGATCAGTTGGAAGGGCGCGTGGCGGCGAAGCATGGCCGGCTCCAGGCCGTCCGCATCGCCCCGCTCCGCCACGAAGGCGCGGATCTCCTCGTAGGGGATCTTCGGCTGGCCCTCGCCCATCGACACGAAGACCTTGTCCTCCATGCCGACCCGGGCCCAGCCGGCGGCGTCTTCCTCGAGCGACAGGGTCATGCCCTTCAGCGTCACGAAGGCGGCTGCCACCAGGGCGATGCCGCAGACGCTCGCCGCGATACGGCCCGTCCCCTCCGCGATCGAGCGTGTGGCCAGCATGCCCTCCAGCCTCATCCGCCTTGACACCGGCGCCAGCAGTACGCGGCAGGCCGCGGCCACCAGACGCGGCGCCCGGATCAGGAACACCAGGAACAGCCCGAACAGGACCAGCCCCAGGCCGGTCACCGCGATCACCTCCTGACTGCGCTCGCCCAGGACGGGGAAGAACACGAAGAACATCACCGGGACCACCACCACGAACAGGAACACCAGGAAGCGGGTCAGGCCGCGGTAGACGTCGGTGGCGGGGCCTAAGTCACGGGCGGAGATGACGCGGATCACGCTGACCGCCCGGGCCCGCATCAGCGGAAAGACGGCCCCCGCCAGCGCCACCACCCAGCCCAGTCCGGACACGCCGACGACCTTGGGCCAGGGAACAACGCGTGTGGTGACCGGCTTGTCCAGGCCCAGGGTGGTGACGCCCAGGTCCAGCAGGTAGTGGCCGAGCCAGACGCCCATCGCCGCGCCGGCGACCGCTCCCAGGCCTGCCAGCAGGCACGCCTCGAGGAAGAAGACGCGGCCGATCTGGGCTCGCGTGGCGCCGAGCGCCTCCAGGATGCCGACCTGCCTCACCTTCTCGACCAGCGACATGGCCAGGGTGTGGAAGATCACGAACAGCCCCAGCAGCAGCGCCATCATTCCGGCCACGCGCACCCCGTTGCGGAAGGCACGCTCGTCGGGCTCTTCGCCGACCGCCCCGGTGCGTGCCTCGTTGACGACGAAGCCGGCCCCGGTCAGGTCCTCGCGCATCGAGTCCAGGTCGGCGCCTGACTGCATCTCGACCCAGTAGGTGGGCGAGGTCCCGCGGGTCCTGGGGAACAGCCGCTCGAAGTCGTCCAGGCCGACGATCATCAGGTTGCCGCCCGCCATACGGCCGACGCGCGTGCGCAGCAGGCGCCCCGCCACGCGCACCTCGATCCGCCGCGACGGCTGGGCGCGGCCGGGCCGCTCCGGGGCGTCGACCGGGCGCCGGATCCCGTCGATGCACAGTGTGCGGGTGGCCGCGCGCCTCTCGGGCAGCGCCAGCGTGACCACCGCCCCCTGCTGGATGCCCGCCTTCTCCGCCAGCAGCGGGCCGGCGTAGGCAGTCCCCGGCTCCAGCCGCGCCTTGGACCCCGCCTCCCAGTCAAGAGCCCTGAAGCCTCCGTCGTCGGCGCGCCGCAGGTCCTCGTCCCGGGCGCCGGCGTCCATCCCGATCACCAGGGTCGGACCGATGGTGCGCTCGCCCAGCCGCAGCACCGCCTCGCGCTTGCGGTGCTCGCCCACCCGCGCAACGCCGGGCAGGTTTTCGAGCGTGCGCATCCGGTCTCCAGCCGCCTTGCCCGGGAAGACCTCCAGGTCCAGACGGGCGTAGTCGGGGTTGCGGCGCAGCTGCTCGGAGAGGACCGTGTTGTGGTCGACGGTGAATATGGCCACCACCACGGCCACGCCGATGGCGATGCCCAGCGCGGCGAACAAGGACTTGGCGGGACTTCGGACCAGGTCGATCCGCGCCAGCCGGCCCGCGAACGCCACGCTAGATGCCGAGGCGGTCCAGCGCCTCGTGGACCTGGTGGGGCGTCAGATCGGGACCCTCCAGCCGGACGTCCTCGGAGATGACGCCGTCGGACAGGAAGTGGACGCGGTCGGCGCGAGCCGCGTCGCGCGGGTTGTGGGTCACCAGCAGGACCGTCTGGCCCAGGTCGTCTGTGGCCTGGCGCAGGACGTCCATGACCTCCTCGCCGGCCTTGGCCGACAGGTTGCCGGTGGGCTCGTCGGCCAGCAGCAGCCGCGGCCGCGGCGCCAGGCTGCGCGCGATCGACGCCCTCTGCATTTCGCCTCCGGACAACTGGTGGGCGCGGTGGCCGCGCCGCTCATCGAGCCCCAAGAGCGCCAGCAGCTCGTCGACCCGTCGGCCCACCTGGGCCTTGTCCTGACCGGCGATCCACAGCGGCAGCGCCACGTTCTCCTCCACCGTCATGTGCGGGAGCAGGTTGAAGAACTGGAACACCAGGCCCACAGCGTCGCGGCGCAGCAGTGTGCGCTCTCTGTCGCCGAGCTCGCCCACGTCGCGGCCCTCCAGTTCGATCCTGCCGGCGGACGCCTGCTCCAGCCCCGCCACGATGTGCAGCAGCGTCGACTTGCCGGAGCCCGACGGCCCCATCACGCAGGTGAAGGTCCCCGGCGCGATGGTCAGCGACAGGTCGCGCAGCACCGGCGTCTCCTCACCGCCCATCGCGAAAAACTTGTAGAGGCCGCTCACCTCCAGGATCGCGCCTTTCTCTACGACGACGCCACCTCGGGCTTGAGAGCCGCAATGTAGGGCAGGTTGCGGTAGCGGCCGGCATAGTCCAGCCCGTAGCCGACCACGAACAGGTCCTCGACCTCGAAGACGCGGTAGTCGGCCTCCAGCTCCACCACCCGGCGCTCGGGCTTGTCGAGGAACACGCAAGTGGCAACCGACGCGGCGCCCATCTCGGCAACCTTGCCCTTGACCAGCGACAGCGTGCGGCCGGTGTCCAGGATGTCGTCCACCAGCAGGACGTGCTTGCCCTCGATGTCGCTGCGGCCCGGGCTGAAGGTCAGCTGGACCTCGCCCTTGGATTCCGTCCCGTCGCCGTAGGAGGAGCACGACAGGAACTCCAGCGTCATGGGGATCGGCATGGCCCGAACCAGGTCGGCAGTGAAGATGCAGGAGCCGCGCAGCACTGCCACCACGCACAGGTCCTTGCCGGAATAGTCCGCCACCAATCGCTCTGCCAGACCGGCCAGACCGTTGGCGATGCGCTTCTCGCTGTAGAGAACAGCGCCGATGTCGTTCTCCATCCGGCCAGACTACACGCACCGTCCGTGCTCGGGGGCGAAGTCGAACGTTGCGTGGGCGTAGACTTGGATAGCAGTGGCAGCGAGCAACAAGGACACGGACACGCGGGACACCCGCCTGGGCGACGACGACCACGCCGGCGCGGGCCGGCAGTCCGCTTCCGCCTCGATCCTGGTGGTCGAGGACGACAAGCCGCTGTGCGAGCTGATCAGCCGGCGGCTGAAGGCCGAGGGCTTTCGGGTCGAAGCCGTCACCACCACGCGCGAGGCGATCCTTCTGCTGCGCGACCGGTCCTTCGGGGCGGTGCTGTGCGACGTGCGCCTGCCGGGCATGTCCGGTCTGGACCTTCTGCGCTTCGTGCGGCTGCTCGACCAGCAGACCACCATCGTCCTCACGTCGGGCCTCCGCGACGTCCCGACCGCGGTCGAGGCGATGAAGCTGGGCGCCGACGATTTCCTGGCCAAGCCGTTCAAGATGAGCGAAGTGCTGGCCGCCCTGCGTGGCGCAATGGCCCGGCGCCGGGCCACCTTCCAGCGCCTGCAGCGCCAGACAGAGTTGGAGACGGCGGCGGCGGCGGCCGGCGCCGACGAGGACCGCCGGGAGCGCGACTTTTCCGCCCTCTTCCTGCGCAGCGTCCGCAGCCTGGTCCACTCGCTCGAGGCCAAGGACCCCTACACACGCCACCACTCCAAGCGGGTCAGCGTGATGGGCGACCGCATCGCATCGTTCCTGGGGCTGGGCCCCGCCGCTCGCCAGAAGGTGCGGCTCGCCGGCCTGCTGCACGACGTGGGCAAGATCGGCGTCGACAAGGCGGTGCTGCACAAGCGCGGGCCGCTGAACGAGGAGGAGCGACGCCAAATCTACGACCACCCGCTGATGGGCGAGCGCATCCTCAAGCCGATGATGGCCCGATATCCGGAAATCGTCCTCTACTGCAAGCACGAGCACGAGCGGTGGGACGGCGGCGGCTATCCCACCGGGCTGGAGGGCGAGGACATCCCGATCGGCGCGCGGATTATCGCAGTGGCCGACTGCTACGACGCGGTCTGTTCTGACCGGCCCTACCGAAAGGCGCAGAGCCACGAGAAGGCGATGGCCATCCTGGAGCGCAACGCCGGCACCCAGTTCGACCCCACCGTGGTCAACGCGTTCACCGAGCTGGTCGCCTCCGGCGCGCGCCCCCCCTCCTGGCGCCCCGCCTAGAAACCGAGAGCGCGGGCGAGGCGGGCGAGGCCGTCGGCGAGTTGTGCCGGATCGCGGCCAAAGCCGATGCGGACGAAGGCATCGTCGCCGAAGAAGGCGCCGGGGACGACGCGGGTGCCCTGTGAGTGGGCGCGCGGGAGGAGCGCGGTGCCGGTGAGGCCGTCGGGCAGGCGGAGAAAGCCGCAGATGCCGCCGGCGGGCGGGATCCAGGAGACGCCGGGCGTGGCATCCACCCAGGCGTCGATGACGGGGCGCGCGCCGGCCTGGATGTCGAGCGCGCGGCCGCGCAGGGAGTCGAGGGTGGCGAGCGCCTTTCCCGCCAGCACCATGGTGACCGGCGGCATCACGACCCAGAGGTAGTCGGCGTAGCGGCGGCAAGCGTCCAGCGCCTCGGGCGGCGCGCTGACCCAGCCGCAGCGCAAGGATCCCAGCCCGTAGGCCTTGGTCAGGCTGCTGATCGAGACGACGCGCGAATCGCGGCGCCGGGCCTGGGGGCCGTCCTCCAGGAATTCGCGGTAGATCTCATTCACCACCAGCCGGGCGCCGGCGGCCTCGCACAGGTCGGCCAGTCGCGACACGTGACCGGGCGGGTCGCCGGGCGCCAGATGCGCGCCGGTCGGGTTGTGGAGGTCGGTGACAAGGACCAGCTTCGCCCCGTCCGCGAGCACGCCGGCGACCGCCTCCTCCGTGACCGCCCAGTCCTCTTGCCATCGGCGACGCAGCGGCAGCGAGCGCAGCCCCAGCGCGCCGGGCAGCTGGGTCAGCGCGCCGTAGGCGGGCGTCTCCACCGCGACCACAGCGCCCGGCTCCACCAGTGCCGCCAGCGCCAGATACATGCCGCCGCTGGCCCCCATCACCGGCAGCACCTCGTCCTCCGCCACGCCGTCACGCTCCGCCACCGCTCCGGTCACCACCGGATCGCCGTCCCAGTCACGCGGCGTGAGCGCGAAGTCGGACACCTCAACCTCGAACGGCAGGTCACCGGGCGGCCCTAGCCCGCTCTGGGCCAAATCGACCTCGGCCGGTTCGCCGTAAAGCGTGGCCTTGGCCCAGCGCATGTATTCGAACGTCGGAAACGGCCTCACGGGCGCCGAAGGTAGAGCAGGGCGCCATTCGCGGCCACCGCCCTCTTGCGAACGCACACTGGATCCTCCATCCTCCGCCCCATGTTGAACCTCCTGCTCACGATCGCCGCTGTCACCCCCGTCCAGGACGGGGATTCGTTCTGGGACAAGTTCGAGGGCTACGGCGACTTCCGCCTCCGCCACGAGAGCACGTT
>CAZZHK010000012.1:0-44427 GCA_964653725.1 uncultured Planctomycetales bacterium
CGGCGTCGTCCGCCCGGGCGACCATCTTGCGCAGGTCGAGGGATTCGATGGAGGCCGCAGCGACAACCGTGAGGGCCGCAGCGCCCACGGCGGGCGCGATCCATTTTGTGAGTGTCATCGGGGTCATTTCTCCACGGATGGCTGAAAGGAACCAGCAATGCGCGGTCCTTCAGGCGAAGTATACACCAGTCCCGGACAGGGACTGATCGTCGGGTCTTCATGAAGGCCGGGCTGCCCGGCAGAATGCGGGCGATGGACGTCACCCGCCGGACCTGCAGCGCCGTCTTCCTGCTGGCGATGGGCGTCCTGCTGATGGAAATCGCGCTCACTCGCGTCTTCTCGCTGGTGCTCTGGTACCACTTCGCGTTCGTCGCCATATCGCTGGCCCTGTTCGGAAGCGCGGCCGGCGGGGTGGCGGCCTACTGCCTTGAGGAACGCATCCGGCGCGCGGGAACCACGCGGGTCCTTGCCAGGGCCGCCTCGGCGTTTCCATGGCTGCTCGCCTGCACGGTCCTGTTCCTGGCCCACAGCCCGTTCTCTCCCAGCCCCGCCGGCTCCGGGGCCGGAGCCCTCGGCGCGTCGGGCACCACCGTCCTGGCCACCATCTTCCTGGTCACCGGCGTTCCGTTCTTCGTGGCCGGTTTCCTGCTGTCGGTCGTCCTTCGTGCCGCCTCCGACCGCGCCGGGCACCTCTACGCCTTCGATCTGACAGGCGCGGCGTGCGGCTGCCTGGTCGCCCTCCCGGCCCTCGGGGTGGTGGGCGGCACGGGCACGGTCCTGGCCGCCGGCGTGGCGGTGGGCGTAGCCGCCATGCTTTTCTCCTCCGAGGCAGGGCCCGTCCGCGAGGGATCCTCCTGGGGTTCGCAGGTCGCAGCGATGGTTGCTGCGGCGTCCCTGGCGCTGGCCCTGCTCGGCCTGTTCGAGCTCCCCCTGCTGCGCTGGGCCGCCGCAGGTCCCCTGGGTCTGGACCCGTCCCAGGTGGACCAGATCCCCGCGACGGTGGCCCACTTCCGGTCCGGCTCAGGCGCGGCGCCTTCCCTGTATTCCTGGCTGGCCGACCTCGCCGGATCGCAGGACGGCACGCTGGCCTCGCTGGGTGCCGCGGCCCTCGTCACCCTGGTCCTCATGGCTGCGCCCTGGAAGGGCGCCCTCCTGGCGGTCGCCGGCCTCGCGCTCCTGGGCCGCCGCCTCCGCCGCACCGGCGGCCTCCGGGCCTGGGCACCTGTTTCCTGCGCCTTCGCGTGCCTGTGCGTGGCCGGAGCGGTCCGCGACGGCCCGTTTGCCGTCCGCTTCTCGAAGGGCACCTACCATGAGGGGGTCGAGTTCGCCGGATGGAACTCGTTCTCACAGGTGGCGGTCACCGGCGACCTGCCCACCGGGAGACCGGTGACCTGGGGCCTCAGCCCGCTCTGGGAGGGAGCCGGTCCGCCGCAGAAGGGCGTCCTGATCGATGGAGCGGCCGGCACCGCAATCACCCGGTTCGACGGTGACCTCGAAGCGGTCGCCTTCCTGCGCCATGACCTCACCACGCTCGGCTATGCCATAGCCCCCCGCTCCAAGGTCGCCGTCATCGGTCCCGGCGGCGGTCTCGACGTGCTGGCGGCGCTGCTCCACGGCGTGGACGAGGTCGTCGGCATCGAGCTCAACCCCCTGATCGTGCAGGCGGTCGACGAGGAGTTCGGCGACTACTCGGGCCACCTCTACTCGATGCCGGGGGTCCGCATCGAGGTGGACGAGGGACGCAGCTTCCTGCGGCGCAGCGGGGAGACCTTCGACCTCATCCAGCTGTCACTCATTGACACCTGGGCAGCGACGGCCGCTGGCGCCTACGCACTGTCCGAGAACAGCCTCTACACGGCGGAGGCATTCGGCGACTACCTGGACCGCCTGGGGCCGGACGGCGTGCTTGCAATGACCCGATTCAGGTTCGACCCTCCCCTCCAGGTGGCGCGGCTGGTGAGCCTGGCGCGCGAGGCCCTCCAGCGTCGGGGCGAGGCAGACTGGGCGGACCGGATCGCGGTGGTGTCGGCCGAGGGGGCCAGCCAGTTCCTGCTGAAGAAGACTGCCTTCACCGCCGACGAGGTGGCCACCCTGGAGGCCCGAGCACTGGAGCTTGGATTCGACCCGGAGGTCCTCCCGGGACGCCCGGCACCAGGCATCTACGCCGACCTCCTGGCCCACCCGGACCCGGAGCCGTTCCTCGCCTCCTATCCCTGGGATCTGCGCCCGGCCACCGACAACCGGCCCTTCTTCTTCCATTTCGTGAAGCCCGGCGACTTCCTGGGCGGATCGATCGACGCCGAAGCCCGCGAGGAGGGAGTGGACCAGGCCTTCAATTTCTTCGCCGTCTCCATCCTGGTGACGCTGCTGGGAACGGTGACGCTGCTGGCCCTGCTGTTCCTGGCCGTGCCCCTGGCCCTGCGCAACCGGCAGGCGCTGGTTGACCAGGGTGCGGACAAGGCCCGCACCCTGGTCTTCTTCGGGCTCGTGGGGCTCGGCTTCATGCTGGTGGAGATCCCGCTGATCCAGGAATTCGTCCGGTTCCTGGGACATCCCACCTACGCGCTGGCAGTGATCCTGTTCAGCCTGCTCCTGTTCGGCGGGCTCGGCAGCCGCACCACCCAGGCGGTGGCGGACGATGGCCTGGTCGGCGCCCTGCGCCGAGCCGCGCTCGCCGTCGTCGTCCTCGCACCTCTGGCCGCCTGGGCGCTCCCCGGCCTGCTTGACTCCCTGATCCATCTGCCCCTGCCGGCTCGATGCCTGGTCGCGGCCCTGCTGCTGGCGCCGCTTGGCTTCGCCCTGGGCCGCCCTTTCCCGCTCGGTGTGCGGCTCACGGGGGCAGCCTTTGCAGACATCGTCCCGTGGACATGGGCCGCCAACGGGGCTGCGTCAGTCGTCGGTTCGGTGCTCGCCATCTGCCTGGCCATGAACTTCGGTTTCCCGGCGGTCATCGGCCTCGGCGCCGTGTGCTATGCGTGTCTGCCGGCAAGCGTGCCCGGGCGACGGCTTCCGTGATCGGCGTCGACGTCGTCGACCTGGCCGATCCGTCGATCGGAGCGCAGCACACCGATCACCGGTTCCTCGGCCGTCTCCTGGCGCCGTCGGAGGTCGACCGCCTGGAAGCCGCCGAGCCCGCAGTCCGCGGCCGGCTGCTGTGGACCCTGTGGGCCGTCAAGGAGGCGGCGTACAAGGCGGCGTGTCTGGACGGCTATGGGGGTGCCTTCGTCAAGGCCGAGTTCATCGTCGGGCTGGACGCCCAGGCAGGCGTCGAATCGCCGGCCGGGACCTATCGGGCGGACTACCGGGGCGACGCCCACCGCGTGCACGCGGTTGTCTGGCGAGGGCCCGTCGATCCGGTGACCGGGGCGCTTCGGCTGGAGGACCCGGTCCATGATCATCGGTCGATCGAAGGCCGCGAGGCCCTGTCGGCAGCCGCGCGCGCGTTTGCCGTCCGCGAACTAGCGGGATCGGTGGACGGAGCCCTTTCCATCAGCGACTCCGAATCCGAAGCCCCCGCTGTGCTGCTCGTGGACGGCCGGGAGGCGGGGATCCCGCTCAGTCTGTCCCACCACGGCGGCTGCGTGGCCTACGCCGCGCTGCCTGGTCAGGGGCGGCCGACATAGGAGAACCAGGCCTCCTGGACGTCGTCCAGGTCTGCCTCGAGCGCACGGCTGAAGGCGCTCATCGACCCGTTGCGCGCGTAGGCCTCCGCCAGATACCGGTCCATGCCTGCCCGCACCCCGGCATCGGCAGCATTCAGCAGGTAGTGGACCAGGGTGTAGCACTGTGCGTACTTCAGATCGCGGGCGGTGGTCGCCAGGAAGTCGCTGGCCTCCCAGGCCAGCAGCAGAGACAGCCGGTAGGGACGGCGGGCGCCTCGGACGGTGGCAAAGCGGACCTCCTCGCGCCGGCCGTCCTCGAAGCGCACGCGTCCAGGATCCCCTGTCATGCAGTGCTCCATGTACTCCGCCAGGCCTTCGCCCAGCCAGCCCGGCAGCGCACCGGTTGCGCGACGTGACCGGACCGCGGTGAAGTCGAGAACCATATGCGTGCCTTCGTGGAAGAGGGCGGCCGCCCGTCCCCTGTCGAACCAGCTGGTGACGAATCCGTACTGGGGCGAGTAGTAGGCGGCCACACCTGTGCCCCCCGGCGGCCAAGAGGAGGCGTCGGGGTACACGTCGAACTGCATCGGGGCAGTGACCTCGAAGAAGCCGGCCGCCTTCTGGAACCGCTCATAGAAGGCCGCATAGAAGACTTCCACGTCGCGAGCCAGGTCGAGCACCTCCTTCAGACTGCCGCCCGCGCGCAGATCGAAGTGCGTGGTCGACAGCCGCCACCCTGACTGGAACCGGCCTCGGATCTCCAGGAGGCGATCCCAGTCGACCCACCCCTTCGACCGCGTCTTGATCCGCCATCCCGTGCGGCCGGGCTTGTGGCCGAGCGCCTCGTGGGCTTCCTCCAGGCCCGCATCGAAGGACAGTGCGCGCCAGTAGTGGTGGTCCACCTCCCTCGCCAGGCCCTTCGACGCGCACCACCGGGCCATCGCCAGGCTGGCCTGCGGCCCGTCGGGGAAACCGGCCTTCAGGCGGTCGACATACTCCCGCCATGCCATGCGAGGCCCCTCGACCCGGGCCACCTCAGCGCGCTCCCATCGCTGCTCCTTGGTCCCCCGCTGGAGGACGAGGGTCTCGTCGTCCAGGTAGAGGACGATCCCCTCCCACTGCCTTCCCGATTCCAGAGTGACCGTGTCCAGCGCAGGCTTGTCCTGGGCAAGCGCCAAGAGCGCCGCAAGGGCCAGCGCAGCGGTCACTTCGTACCCCAGGTGGCCAGCGTCCCCGCTTGGGGGCCGGCACACAGGCGCCGCTGCTCGATCCCATCGAGGCTGGCGGCGCGGAAAAAGCCGGCCCACTCGTGCTCGCTGTGGCGCGACATGGGCACCCCGCAGTCCTCGGGCCAGCCCTCGCTGTCCGGGTTCTCGGCGTAGTAGTCGACCAGCACTGCGAGGGTGCCCCCGGTCCGGAGCAGCCCTGCCGCCCACCCGATGCCGGCGGCCACGTCATCCAGGTAATAGAAGGCCTCCATGCTGAAGACCAGGTCGAAGCCGTCCTCATCGGTCCAGTCCATGAACGCGCCCCGCTGAAAGGAGCATTCCGGGACGTCTGCGGAGCGCTCGCGGGCCCGCTCGATCATGGTCGGGGCGGCATCCACACCGATCGCCTGCCGGCAGGCCGGATGGGCCGCCACAGTTCGGACCACCCATCCGTTGCCGCAGCCAAGGTCCAGGAACCGCATCGGCCGGTCGGGGGGCCACTCGGCCAGGAAGGGTTCCAGCCAGGCGCGGACGGCGGGACCGTGGCCCTCCTCCATGCCCGCGTCGCGGCCACGCCGGGCCCAGTCGTCGAACAGGTCAGGAGCGGTTCTGGTCACTGGCCCGCCAGCATCCGGCCCCAGTGGCGGATGTCCTCGCCGAGCACGCTGCCGCCCAGTTCCAGGTTCTTCAGGCTGCGCACGATCCCGAATTCGTCCAGGAAAAGCAGCCAGGGCGCGTCACCGATCCGGCCGGCGCCCAAGTCCTCCTTCCAGCGCTCGAATCCCTTCTGCGGCCGGTGGCGGACGAGGTGCCACTCGTCGCCGGGCAGTCGGCCCAATCGATTCTCGAAGCGCTCGACCCACCCGGCAGGAGCGGTGTCGGGCACGGCAACGACCAGGAGCGGCGAGAGGCCCTCCCGGAAAAGTTCGGAGGAGGTCCGGCGCAGCCCCAGGGTCACCGACAGGACGCTCGTGTCCCACGGCGAGACCGATGCCACGCCGCCCACGTCCCCCGATTCCTCCATCTCTTCCAGTTCGGGGATCGTGTGCTCGGAGATCCAGATCACCACCGTGCCGCGGGGTCCGATGGGCAGCCCCGAGGTCGGGCGGCCCCCCAGCCGGTCCCATGCATCCGCACCCGGCGTCCCGGGGTCGATTCCGAGCGGCCAGGACCGGCCCAGGCAGCGGGACTCGCCCGCAAGGGCCCTGTGCCACTGGGCCTGGGGTTCAACGACCGCATACGCTCCGCTTTTCACGGCAAAGCCGATCTGGCCGGCGATCGGAACGCCGTCCGCAGCGTGGTGGGCGCCCTGCCAGACCCCGTCCACGAAGACGTGCGCCCAGGCGCCGCGAACAAGGACCTCGACCTCGAAGGTCGCGCGTGGCGTGTCGAATTCCACACGCCTCCTGTTGCCGCGCACCCCGGGCAGGGCCGGATCACGTTCGCGGAGATCGCCGAACGAGATCGACACCGACTCCAGCGGTCGTACCTCTTCGCGCTTGCCGATCGCATAGCCGAAGTCACCTGCGCTGAAGCCGACCCGGAAGTTGCGGTCCCTCCGACGGGAGCCGATGACGATCGTGCCGTCCGCATAGGAACTCACCAGCCGGATCCGCACCTTGACCGAATAGGCCCCGTCCATCCAGGCGGAGGAGCGCACGTAGCAGGGCTGATACCAGGCCGAGCGCTCCAGACCGCTGGTCGTGCGGCCGCCCCGGGCGCCCACCACCAGCGTGCCCCCGTCGTCCACATGCCAAGCCCCCTGGGAGCGGTCGTCGTCGTGCCCGGTGAGCTGGTCCTCGGTCCAACCGCCGGCCCCCAGGTGGAAGGCCGGCTCGCAGGCCGGGTGCAGCGGGCCGGGCTCGCCGCCAGGGGGTGGCGCCGCCGTCTCGTCGCCGCTCCACGCGGCCAGCCGCTGCACATCCGCGTGCAGGGCCCGGGACACGGTGGTCCGGTTCTCCGCTCCGTGGGTCTCCGCCACCGTTTCCAGGACCGACTCAAGGGCCCTCACGGCCTTGACCGCTGCCAGCAACCGCTTTCCGGGCCGGAGGCCGGTGTTCCCGGGCTGCCCCTCGACGCGTCCACGGCGGACTGCGGCCGCGAAGGCGCCGTCCGACTCGCCGAGTTTCCGGTGCGCCTCGATCAGGACGCCCAGCCGCACGGCGTCATCCTCGTCGACGACCAATGACCATTCGAGAGCACGGGCCGCGTCCCTGGTGCGCCCCAGCCGGGCCAGCAGCAGGCCCGCACGGCCCGCCTGGTCCTGGCCGTAGACGGGCTCGGCGCGCGAGCGGGTCCGCGGCCACGTGGGGGCATCGAAGAAGTAGTCCTCCTCGCCCGACCCGGGAGGTCCCTGCACGCTTCCCACGAACAGCGCCAGCCAGGCCGGAGGCGGCTGATTGTCGTTGCGCGTCCGGTAGATGGCCCCGATGAATCTGCCCCAGCCGGCCGCGAAGGCCTCCATGCCCTGCGGACGACCCTCCTTTCCGTCGGCGAAACTGTCCTCGAAATCGTCCAGGTCCGGCCCGCCCACGCGCATGTAGCGTTCCAGCCGGCCCGCGAACAGCGGCCGGCCAGCCTCCTCCCAGCGGTTCAGGTAGACCCACAGCGCGTGACCTGCAAAGTAGTTGTCGCGGTAGTCGTCCACCGCCCCCGTCACCAACTCCTCCAGCTTGTCCTGGCGCGCGTAGCCTTTCCACGAGGTGTGGCTGATCCTGCCCAGATCGGCGTATCGCTCCTCGAAGGAAACGTCGTCGGGCAGCGCATAGGCACTGGCAGTCCAGACCGCCCTTCCCTCACTCAGCCAAGCGGGCAGACCGCCGAAATGGCCCCCGTCGAACCGGTGGGTCAATTCGTGGACCAGGCCCCGCCCCATGCCCCCCGGCGTGGTCACCGCCGTCCGCAGCACGGTCAGGTCCCCGCGCTGGAAGCCGCCTGCCCACCAGAATGGGGTCCCCTGCTCCTCCAGGTCGTCGTGGCCCGGCACGATGCGCACCGTGCCCTGCCGACCCTCGAAGGGATCGGATCCCGACCAATCGACAAGCCTCGCGTGGTGCAGGTCCACCTGGTCGAGCGCTGCCAGAAGAACGCTGTGTCCGGCAGTGGTCTCGACCCGGTAGAGGCCTTCGGGGGACACCCCGACCGCTGGATTGGCGGGATCGGCGTGGAGGGCATTGAACGACAGGATCTCCTCAGGATCCATGTTCAGGAGATCCTGCACGGTGAGGATCACCTGGCCTTCCGCTCGGCGATCACTCACCCACTTCAGGGTCCGCGACGCGTCCGCCATCTCCCCCGACAGGTCGGGCGCCGAGTCCTTGAGGTGCTTGAAGCCGGTCTGGGCAGCCAGTCCCGTCAGGATCAGGGCCGCCTCGGCCGCGTCCTCCACCCGTCCCGCGGTGCGGGCTTCCGCCATGGCCCGGCCGACCGCCTGCACGACGCGCCGGTCGTCCGGCACCGCCCATGCCGCCGCTTCCTCGATGTCCGCCATAAACAGCCCCTCGAGAACCGGGCGGCCACGGCACAGTTCGCGGCCCGCAGCCAGGCACCATGCCGCCAGGCTGGGCGGATCACCGGGCTTCAGCCGACCCGCCGCCTTGGCCACCGCAGCGGCTGCACGGAATCGGGCCGCCGCCGCCCTGGCCGGACCAGGATCGCCGTCCGGCAGCAGGGTTACGGCGTTGCGGCCGATGGGAAGACGGCCCTTGCTGTCGGCCACCAGGCCGGCCAGCCGCAGGCTCCACAGGGCGGCCGCCTGTTCGTCCTCGCCGCTCAGGGCCACCAGGTCCCGGACGAGCCCGGCATCCGCCGGCGCCGCCCGCAGGCCCGCCATCAGGTGATGAAGGGCGGCCTGGGTGTCGCCTCGGCCCAGGGCCTCCACGGCCTCGGCGTGGGCGCGCGCGGCCCGCTCCGCCAGGGCCTCCCCCTGGGGGAGGGCAAACAGGAAGAACGCGGCCAAGGCAGTCACGATGTGTCAGTCTAGGATGGTCGACCCACCATGTTGCGCCGATTGATCCTCATCCCGGCCCTGTTCCTCGCCTCCTGTGGCCTCGACAACAGCGGTCCCCCCAACATTGTCCTGCTCGTGGTGGACACGCTGCGGGCCGATCACCTGTCCGGCTACGGATACGAACGAGAGACGTCCCCGTTCCTGGATTCGCTGATCGAGCGGGGCTCCGCCTTCGAGGCAGTCGCCGCCAGCTCCTGGAGCCCCTCCAGCCACTCCTCGATCATGACAGGGACCTACGGATTCCGGCACCGGGTCGAGGACTGGGGCCACCGGATCCAGGGTGACCTCATCCTCCTGCCCTCGCTCCTCCAGGAGGCCGGGTATGCAACGGGCACGTTCGCGACCCACATCAACCTGCTGGGCACCAACGAGCAGATCCAGTACCAGGGGCGCACCGTGGACCCGGTTCCCGCCGGCGTCGCGAGGATCGACGAGGGCCTGGACGTCAAGAAGGTGCTGCCGCCGGGGTCCGAGGATCTTGTCCTGGCCCTGGGCGCCGAATGGGCCGCCGCCCAGGACAGGCCCTGGTTCCTGTGGAGCGTGCTGTTCACGGTCCATGCGCCCTACGACAAGTACCCGCCGGAATGGGACGACACCCTGTTCACGGACATGCCGGAAGGCGGTGAGCGCCGGCACCCGTTCAAGCAGAGCCGTTTCGACGGGACCGGTGGCATTCCCGGTTCGGTCCGCCTGGGTGACGCCGATACCGAGGGCTTCTACATCAACCGCTATGACCGCTCTGTCCGGGCCGTGGACGACCAGATCCGCCGCTTCTGGGAGGCCCTGGAAGCCTCCGGCGATGCGGACAACACGGTCCTGATCGTCACCTCGGACCATGGCGAGGGCCTGGGGGACCACGGCAACTTCGCCCACGAAATCGAACTCTACGACTACCTGGTGCGGGTGCCGCTGATCGTCGCAGGGCCCGGCGTTGCCCGGCAGGGGCATCGCAGCACGGAGCAGATCCGGCTCGTCGACCTGTTTCCCACGCTGAGCCACATGGGCGGCGCGCGGCGCGTCGGGGGGCTGGACGGGGTGGACCTGCACGACACGATCTTCCTGGGGGCGCCGGTGGGCGGTTCGGAGTGGGCCTACGCGTCCTACACCGCCCGCACGCGACGGCGCTTCATGCTGCGTGGCCGGGGCCACAAGCTGATCCATGACGCGGTGGGCCGCTCCTGGCAATTCTATGACCTGGCATCGGACCCCGCGGAGGAACGCGACCTGACGCATGGCGGCTCTCTTTCCGCGGACGACCGCAGCCTTCTGGAAGAAATGCGGCGCGGACTCCTGGCCATGGAAGCGCTGCATGCGGCGGGCGGAGATCCCTCCAGCCCTGAACTCACCGAGGCGCAGCGCGCCATGCTCCGGGACTTCGGCTACCTGGACGACGAGTAGCGGACGCCGGCCGCCGCCAGGACCAGCAGCGTGGCCAGGGTGATCGCGGAGCCAAGCCGCCATCCGGGCGGCACGTATCGCAACTCCAGTCGGCGGGATCCCTGGGGCACGTGGACGGCGGTGACAATCCCGTCCGCCAGCGCCACCCGTGCCTCCTGCCCGTCGACCCTGGCCGACCAGCCGGGGTAGAGAGCAAACGTCTCGGCCAGCCGCACCCATCCCTCGCCACCGTCCAGTGCCACGTCGAGCCCGTCGGGCACAATCCGCACCTCCAGCTCCCGCATCCCCTCCCCTCCGGCCCCATAGACGCGGCGCAGGACCGCCCGGTCCGGGGATCCTTCGACGACCGCGTCGAACCTCTTCGCGTCGCCGCCCGAAGGCGTTCGGACCAGGACCGCAACGGCCGGATCCACCTGGGGCAGGGCCAGCAGATCTGCCTCCGGGTGCTCACCTGGGCGGGCGACGACCGACACCGCACGCGCCATGAGCGCAGCATGGGGCATGGGGTCCGGGACCGGCCAGATCCCCTGCTCCGCTGACGGCGTCAGGTCCTTCCTCTGGGCTCGTGCCTGGAACTGGAACACGTTGCCCTTGCGAGGGATCACCGAAACAGGTTCACGGCCCAGACCGGGCAGGGGCTCCCAGAGGACCGCCGACTCGCAGGCCAGGACGCGCAGCGTGTCGTGCGCTGCCCGCTTCAGCCCTCGGCCGAGCGCCCGGGAGTAGGCGGCGTACTGCACGTACCCGAGTTTGCCCTGGGTGCTCTCGAGATCGAGTGGGTGGATGCGTGGGATGTCCCAGGGTTCATCCCCGTGGATCCGGAACCCTGCGGCGCCTGATCTGATGCGTTCTCCGTCCGGCCAGCCGGTCCGAGGCGTCGTCATGACCGACGCAACCCGGGTACGCGCCACCTTGTCGAAGTGCGCCACGTCACCCATGCCGAGGTCCCAGAACACCAGGCCCAGGGCCGCTGTCCCGGCGATGATCCGGGCGGCCGAGCCGGCCAGCCAGCGCTGCGTGAGCAGCCGTGGCATGAGCGATCCGATTCCGACCGCCCCCATCACCAGGATCAGGGGCTCATACAGCATCCTTGCACGCACCACATGGCGGGTCCGCCCGTAGCCAGGCAGCCATTCGTACAGGAGGGGATGCAGCGCGCCGGTGGCCAGGACCACCGCGACGAAGGTGACCGCACCGTAGGCAAGCAGGCGTCGGCGCTGCGACCTCCACGCGGCCAGACCCAGGACCAGCAGAACCAGGAACGAAATCGGAAACTGCTGGAGGGTCATGTGCGCCCCATCCAGCGCCTCGCCTCGGGACAGATCCAGACCCAGGCCCCCGCGCCGGTCCGTCAGTCCCACCCAGGCCATCGAGGGAAGGAGCCTGACCGCCGCCAGCCCGAATCCGGCCAGCCCCGCGACGGCGAACACGCGCACGCCGCGCCTCCAACGTCCGTGCGGGGAGGGGGCCAGCAGGACGATCCCTGCCAGGAGAAGCAGCGTGTAGAAGAAGATCGAGATCCCCCCGGCATGGATCTGCAGGGCGAGGAGGCCACCGACGCAAATGGACCAGGGCACGGGGCGTTCCTCCTCCAGCGCACGGTGCGTCGCCCAGGCGATCCAGGGCATCCAGGCCGCCGCGTATCCCCAGAAGGGGAGACCGTGATAGAGCCTGACCATCTGCAGGCCGAGCAGATATAGGAGTGCGGCCGCGAAGGCGCCCGCATCGCTCCGCGACAGACGCCGGCTCAGGATGAACATGCCCCATGCGCCCACGACCGCATGCAGGACGATCAGCAGCCTGAAGGCCTCCACCGTCCCGAACAGCCACAGGAACAGCCAGACCGGCGGATAGAGGAAGGGCTTGTCGGGGATGCCGAAGGCGGGGCTGCCCGAAAACACGCGGCGGTTCCAGAAGGGGACGGCGGAACCGTCCTCCCAGGCCTCCTCCATCGAAGAGAAGGTCGGCTGGTGGATCAGCAGCAGGTCCGAATCGAGAACCACCTGCCCCGGGACGAGCAGGGGCCAATGCCGGACGGCCGCGATGACCGCCAGCAGGGAGAGGAGGCACAGGATGCGCGGGCGAGACATGGCCGTCCGCCTCAGTCTAGCCCCACGCGGGGTGCGGTCAGAAGCCGCGGATTTCCCGGGTGACGTCTCCGAGCCTGCGTACCCGCACCACGTCGTCCCGCTCCACCACCGCCTGCGGCAATGCCTCCTGGAATCCGCTCATGGCGATGCGTTCGATGAACTCCTGGGTGGTGAGGCCGTCCTCTCCATCCTGGTGGCGAACCACACCGACCATCTGGATCCGGCCCTCCGCTTCTGCGTCCCAGCGGCCGACCCAGGTCACCGGCCCCGCCTCGACCACGACCGTGAAGCCGTGGAGCTCGTCGTGGCCTTCGTGGAAGACCGCTCCGGTGCCGCTCAAGCCTTGTCCGCTGCCGCACAGGCCTTGAACGCGGCCTGCAGGGTGTTGGCCAGGTCCACCGGCGACGCAGTCTCGATCTCGTGGCGCTGGATGACTGCGAAGGGCGTGCCATCTCGCAGCAGGCCGATCTGCGGCGAGGAGGGAGGCCAGTCGCCCCACGACTCGCGTGCACGCGCGGTGGCCTCCGCGTCATTGCCTGCGAACACGGTGCCCATGTGGTCAGGCTTCAGCTCTCCATCGAGGGCCAGCGCCAGTCCTGGACGGGCGGCGCCCGCGGCGCAGCCGCAGACGGAGTTCACGAAAATCATCTGGGTGCCCTCGCGCGCGAGGAACTGCTCGACCGACTCTGCGGTCGCAAGCTCCTCCACGCCCAGCCGGGTCACCTCTTCACGCATCGGCTTCACCATGACGGGGTCGTACATGCCGCTTTCCTATGCTCTCGGGCGCGGTTCTTCAACCGGGGAAAAACCCGCCTGGCCCCCTTGACTCGGCCGGGGCACCTATTGATACTGAGAAGCATTCTCAATAAGGGAGTCTCTCGCTTGAGCGGCCCCGACACGAAAACACCACTAGAACGCTCCCACCCCATGTTCCGCACGCCCCTCTTCCTCCTCTTCGCTGCGCTGGCCTCCGTACAGCCCGCAGCCGCTCAGGACGAGGTCTCCAACCGACAGATCGACGCCCTCGAGCAGGAGATCGCCGAGCTGCGCGCGCGCCTGGACACTGTCGAGGCTGGCCGTAGGGTCGCCCAGGATGTCCTGGACGAGATGCTCGGCGCGGCCGAAACGGCCCTGACCGCCGACGTGGCCTCCCCCTCCGATGACCTCTACGAGTCCCAGGGCTGGACCTCACGGTTCGGCCGCCGCAGCGGTTCGGGCGCCTGGCTCGGCGGCTACATGGACTCGGAGCTGCGCTTCGACAACGTGTCCGACAACGGCAGCATGCGCTTCGACCAGCACCGGCTGATCCCCTTCATTTCGGCGCACCTCACCGACCGGATCCGCTTCGCCACCGAGATCGAGCTCGAGCACGGAGGCAACCCGGGCGACGGAGA
This sequence comes from uncultured Planctomycetales bacterium, assembly GCA_964653725.1. Taxonomy (GTDB): domain Bacteria; phylum Planctomycetota; class UBA1135; order UBA1135; family CAZZHK01; genus CAZZHK01. The sequence continues at coordinate 13,702 of CAZZHK010000012.1, forward strand.
CGGCGCAATCAAGATCGAGTTCGCCCACATGGACTGGCTGCTGGAGGACGCTCTCAACTTCCGGACCGGCATCATCCTCTCCCCGGTTGGCCGCCTGAACGTCCTGCACGACTCCCCTCTGCTGGACCTGACCGACCGGCCGCTGGTCAACAAGTACGTCATCCCGACCACCCTCATGGAGTCCGGCGGGGGCTTCTTCGGCGGCTGGGACCTCGGGGAACAGGGCCTGCTCTCCTACGAGGTCTACGCCGTGAACGGCTTCGAGGGTCTTGAAGGCGATACCTCCAACTTCAGCACGTCCGACGGCCTCAAGAATGGCAAGGGCAGCCTCAAGAACAATCCCGACGGCCAAGCTTCCTTCGTCGGCCGTCTGGCCTACTCGCCCATGCTGGGTCTGGAGCTGGGCCTCTCGGCCCACCACGGCACCTATGACGACCTGGGCAACAACAACCTCACCCTCAAGGCCTTCGACGCCTTCTGGTCCAACGGCCCCATGGAACTCAAGGGCGAGTACGCCCACGCCGGCCTCGACCGGGACGGCACGACTCTTCTCGGGACCGCCGTGAACACATTGGTTCCCGACGACATGAGCGGCTACTACGTGGAGGCCGACTACCACTTCTTCCCCGAGTCCTGGCGCGGCTGGGACATGTTCGGCCAGGAGTCCACCTTCACCGGCGTCCTGCGGGTCGGATCGGTGGACCTGGGCGGCGGCGAGAAGGACCGGATCACCGTGGGCCTCAACCTGCGACCGGTGGAGGACACGGTCTTCAAGCTCGAATTCCAGATGAACGAGGAAGGCGGCACGCTGACGCCCGCGGACTTCGACACCGTGGTCCTGTCCGTCGCGACCTATTTCTAGATGAGACTCCTCCTCCCCGGACTCCTTGCCGCGATCGCCCCCGCCTGGGCGGCGGCGCAGCAGGGCGTCTACCTCTCGCCGGAGGAGGCCCTGGCGCGCATCTACCCGACCGCGACGCGCTTCGAGCGCGACCGGATCGTCCTCAACGCGGAAGAGCGCGAGCGGGTCGCAGCGCTGATGGGCGCCTGGAAATCGGTGGGCGCCGACGCCTTCGTCGTCTACCAGGCCTACCGGGACCAGGCGGCCCTCGGATGGGCGGTACTCGACCACGAGATCGGCAAGACCGAACCCATCACCTTCATCACCGAGATCTCTCCGGACCTGCGCATCGGGCAGATGCACGTGCTGGTCTACCGGGAGCCGGTCGGCGGCGAGATCCGCCACCCGCGCTTCACCGGCCAGTTCGAGGGCAAGACCCTCGCCGACCGGCTGCGCCGCGACTCCGACATCAAGCGGGTCCACGGCGCGACGCTCTCGACCGACGCCGCCACCATCGTCGCGCGCCGCGCGCTGGCGGTGGTCCAGGGCCTCTACCTGGAGGGCACGAAGGTCGAGGTCAACCGGCCCTGCATGGGCTCGACCCTGACCATCATCGCCTTCGGCTGCGACGAGGCGAAGACGCACAAGGCGGTCGAGGCCGCGGTGGCCGCGGCCGAGGCGGTCGACGCGCTTCTCAGCCCTTATGCCGAGGGCAGCGAACTCAACCGAGTGAATGCGGCGGCGGGCAGTGCGGCCGAACCGGTGGCCGTCAGTCCGGCGTTCGCCGATTTCGTGTCCGCCTGCCGCCACTACAGCGTGCTCACGGGCGGGGCCTTCGACGCCACCATCGGACCGCTCACCCGTGCCTGGGGATTCCTGGGCGGCGAGCGGCGCGTGCCGTCCGATGCCGAGATCCAGGATCTGGCCCGAACGACCGGCTATCGCCGTGTCTGGCTCGACCGCGAGACATCCACTGTCCAGTTCGACGCGCCCGGCGTGTCGCTGGACCCCGGAGGCATCGGCAAGGGCTGGGGCGCGGACGCGGCCGCCGCCGTGCTGCGCAAGCACGGCGTCCACCGGGCCATGGTGGACCTGGGCGGCAGCACCGTCTTCATGGACCCGCCGCGCGGCAAGGACGGCTGGCCGGTGGTGCTGCGCCATCCGCGCCGGCCGGGCGCGTTCCTGGGCGAACTGCGGCTGAAAAACTGCGGGCTGTCCACGTCCGGCGACGGCGAGAAGTTCTTCGTGGTGGACGGCGTCCGCTACGCGCACATCCTCGATCCGCGAACCGGCCGCCCGGCCGCCTCCGGCGTCGCATCGGTGACCGTGGTGGCGCCCAGCGCGACGTGGGCCGACGCCTTCTCGACCGGGATGTTCGTCCTGGGGACCGACGCAGGTCTGGCCAAAGTGGCCGGCCTGGACGGCGTCCACGCCCTGTTCGCAGTGGAGGCGGACGACGGCCGGACCGCACTTGCCCTCTCGCCGGGCATCCGGGCCCTGTGGGAGTCCTACGGGACGCCCACGCCTGCCGGCGCCCGCACCGCGGCGCGCTAGGCCCCGGCCATGAGCCAGTACTACGCGCTCCCCAAGTTCTCGCTCGGCCACGCCGCGATTCAGGTCAAGGTGCTGATCACCCTGTTCACGGTGGCCACCGTCCTCGCACTGGCACTCGGCCTGTACGTGTTCTGGTCGGACACCGGATTCACTGCGGAGGGCGTGGCGTCCTATTACCTGGGCAACGAGGGGGATCCGGCCGCCACCGACCTTCGCTTTCCCATGCCGCGTCGTGAACTGCTGGAGATCCTCCACATCCATTCCTTCACCGCCCTGATCCTGACCTTCATCCTGTTCCACTTCCTGGGCCTGGTCCGGGGCCTGGGCGAGCGCCCCAAGATCTCGATCTATGTGCTGGGCTTCGTGTCGCTGGCGGGCATGCTCGGGTCCCCGTGGCTGGTGCGCTTCCACGGCGCGCACTGGGCATCTTGGATGCTGGTGGCGGGCGCGGCCTATGCGGCGACCTGCGTGGCCGCCTGCCTGGCGGTCATGGGAGAGATCTGGGTCTGGGGCAATGCGGCGCCGGCGCGTGCGGACAGGCGCGAGCGGGCCTGAACCGTGAAACGCGGGGGAATGGTCGGGGCGACTGGATTTGAACCAGCGACCTCTTCACCCCCAGTGAAGCGCGCTACCAAGCTGCGCCACGCCCCGACCGAAGACCGCGCATCCTAGCGCTTGGGGCCTATCCTGGGACCTGTGGGAACCACCCTCCGATCCGCCCTTGCCCTCGGCTTCATGACCGCCGCGGCAGGAGCCCAGGACCGGCCCAGGCCGCTTGCGCCGGAGATCCCCGCCGGGCTCACCTGGCACAACACCGACCGGCCCCTCTCGCTCAAGGCCCTGCGCGGCCGTGTGGTGGTGCTGGACTTCTGGACCTACTGCTGCATCAACTGCATCCACGTCCTGCCCGATCTGGCGGCCATCGAGGAGCGCTTCATAGAGGACCCGGTGGTCGTGATCGGCGTCCACTCGGCGAAATTCGACAACGAGGGGATTCCCGAGAATGTCCGCCAGGCAGTGCTGCGCTACGGCATCCGGCATCCCGTGGTCGTGGACCAGGGCCGCGGCATCTGGCGTGACTGGGGGATCCGCTCCTGGCCGACCCTGGTGGTCGTCGACACCGAGGGCCGGGTGTACGGGCGCACCTCCGGGGAGGGAAAGCGGCAGGTCCTCATCGACGCCGTCGAGACCTGCCTGGCCGAGGGCGCTGCCAAGGGAACCCTGGCGGAGAACGCCTGGGAGACGGCTGTCGAGTCGCTGGCGCCCGGGCCGCTGCGCTTTCCGGGCAAGGTCGTCCTGGAGGAGGGCAGGATCCTGATCGCCGATTCGGGCCACCACCGGCTGGTGGTCACTGACCGAAGCGGAACCGTCAAGGCCATCGTCGGATCCGGGTCGCCAGGCAGGGCGGACGGGGACCTGGGCGAAGCGTCCTTCAACGACCCGCAGGGCCTCGCCGCCCGCGGAGACCTGATCTGGGTCGCCGACCGGGCCAACCACCTGATCCGCCGGATCGATCTGGAGAAGGGCGCAGTCACCACCATCGCCGGCACGGGAGCCCGGGCGCCGTGGGGCCTGTCCGGTGGCCGAGCGCTGGACACCCCCCTGGCCTCGCCCTGGGCTCTGGCGGCCAAGGGCGACGTCCTGTTCATCGCGAATGCGGGCAGCCACCAGTTGTGGAGGCTGGAGATGGGATCGTCCGACCTTGGACCCTATGCGGGCAGTGGTCGGGAGGGACTGAGGGACGGCGCACGGACCGGGTCGTGGCTGGCCCAGCCCAGCGGCCTGGCGATCACCGGTGGCCGCATCTGGTTCGCGGACAGCGAGGTCTCCGCGCTGCGGTCGGTGGGAATCGGGGACAGCGACGAGGAGGTCGAGACGCTGGTTGGCACCGGACTGTTCGACTTCGGCTTCCATGACGGGGCCGCCGCGGCCGCCCAGCTGCAGCATCCCCTCGGGGTGGCCGCTCTGGCGGACGGGCGGCTGGTGGTAGCCGACACCTACAACCACCGACTGCGCCTGGTGGATCCGGCGGCGAGCACGGTGACAACTGTCCTCGGTGACGGTACCACCGGCCCCCTGTGGGAGCCCGGCGGTGTGTCGGTCCACGGAACGACGATCGCGGTCGCCGACACCAACCACCACCGGATCCTGATGGTCCGGCTGGATCCGATTGGCGGACGGGCCTCGACCAGGGAACTGGCCGTGACGGGCCTCTCCGCGCCGCGCTGACCGGTCTCCCTACTCGGCGCCGGCCGGCGGACGCGCCATCAGGTCGGCCACGGCCTGCCGTGGCTCCTTGCCCTCGAACAGGATGGCGTGGACCTCGCGGGTGATGGGCAGCTCCAGGTGTGCCAGGGCTGGATCGCCGGCCAATGCGCGGCAGGTCTCCACTCCCTCCACCACACCGGGCAGGGACGACAGGGCCTGGTCGACGACCACGCCCGAACCGACGGCCTCGCCGAAGGCACGGTTGCGGCCGTGGGCGGACACGCAGGTGGTCACCAGGTCGCCAGTCCCGGCCAGCCCATAGAACGTCTCGCGTTGGGCACCACGGTCCTCACCCAATCGGGCCATCTCGGCCAGACCACGCGCCACGAGCGCTGCCTTGGAGTTGTCCCCCAGGCCCAGCCCGTCGCTGAGGCCGGCCGCAATGGCGACCACGTTCTTCAACGCGCCGCACAGCTCCACCCCCTCCTCGTCGCCCGAGGGATAGACCCGCAGGATGTCGGAGGTGAAGGCCTGCTGGACGAAAGAGGTGGCATCCGGATCCGGTCCGGCGGCCACCAGCGCCGCGGGCAGGCCGCGCGCGACCTCCTCCGCGTGGCTCGGCCCCGCCAGCACCACGACGCGGCCCGTGCACCCGAGCGCCTCGGCCGCGATCACGGATGGCCGGCGCCCGGTGCCGACCTCGATGCCTTTGGCCACCGATACCAGGACGGCCCCTTCCGGCACCAGGCCCGCCAGTGGCGACAGCGTCCCGTGGATGAACTGCGTCGGCACCGCCGCGACCACCAGGTCGGCCTCCGCCAGCGCTGCGGCCGGATCATGGTGGATTTCCAGTTCCTCCGGCAGCGGGACGCCCGGCAGAAAGGGCCGATTCTCGCGATGCTCACGCATGTCCCGCGCCTGACCCTCGAACGCGCTCCACAGGCGAGTCTGCCATCCGGTCCTCAGGAGGCACAGGGACAGGGCCGTTCCCCAGCCGCCGTCCCCCAGGACGCAGGCCCGCTTCACGAGCCCGTCCCGCCCAGACGGTCTTCGGTGCCGGATCTCATGCGCGCGATGTTCTCACGATGGGTCCACAGGAAAAAGGCGGGCAGGAAGCAGAGTGCAGCCGGGACCGCGCGGCCACCGCTCGCTCCATCCACCCCCAGGGCCCAGGCCACGGGCCAAAGCGCGGCCATGACAAGGCAGGACAGAGACATCATCCGCGTCAACGCCATCACCAGGGACCAGCCGCCCGCACCGGCCAGGAGGACCCAGGGAGCCAGCACGCCAACCGCCCCCACCGCCGCGGCCACGCCCTTGCCGCCGCGAAAACCCTGGAACGGCGAGAAGCAATGGCCCAGCACGGCCAGTACGCCCCCCGCCGCCGGACCCCAGGCGGCCCCGGACAGGCTGCCCAGCCACACGCCCGCGGCCCCCTTGGCTCCGTCCAGCAGGAATGTCAGGACACCCATGCCGGGTCCCAGCGCCCGGCCCGTGTTGGTGGCCCCGGTGTTGCCTGACCCCACCTCGGACAGGTCCACGCCGCGGGCGCGGGCCAGCAGCAGCCCGAACGGCACGGATCCGGCAAGGAACGCCGCAGCGAGGGTGACCGCTCCCATGGCCCAGTACGATAGCGGAGGTGAGCGGACGACTTCGGGTCGGTGTGGATGCCGGCGGCACCTTCACGGACGCCGTTGTCCTTGATTCCCAAGGGGGCGTGGAGGTTATCAAGACGCCGACCACACCGGAGGCGCCCGAGGACGGAGTGCTCGGTGCTGTCGGACCGCACGGACAAGCAACCGTGGTCCACGGCACGACCCTCACCCTGAACCGTCTGCTGCAGGGCAATCTCGCCCCGGTCGCCCTCATCACCCACCGCGGTACCGCCGATGTGCCGGCCATCGGACGCCAGTCGCGGCTCGACATCTACGACCTGCAGCCTGGACCGCAGCCGTCGCTACCTCCCGCACGCCTCCGATTCGAGGTGCCGGGCCGGCGCCTCGCCGACGGACGGGTTGCCGAGCCCTACGACCGGAAGGCCACGCTGGCGGCCGGCACGAAGGCCGTGGAGCGCGGGGCCACAGCCCTGTGCGTATGCCTTCTGCACGCCACCCGGCACCCGGAAGACGAACGTCGGCTGGCCCGCTGGCTGGCCCCCCTGGGGCTGCCCGTCCACACCTCCGCCGCCACCAGCCCCGGCACCGTCGGCGAAGTGGAGCGGTGGAGTTCGTGCCTCGCCGAGGCCGGGCTGGCCAACGAACTGGGCGGCTACACCGAACGGCTTGAGTCCAGGCTGGAAGACCTGTGGCTCATGCAGTCGGCCGGAGGCATCTGCCGGCCCGCTGCGGCCGTGGCCCGGCCCCTCAGCACCCTATTGTCGGGGCCCGCCGGAGGTGTCGAAGGAGCATGCGCTGTCGCCGCGTCGAACGGGATCGACCGCATTCTCGCCTTCGACATGGGGGGAACCTCGACCGATGTGTGCGCCTGTGAAGGCACGCCGCGGCCGGTCGCGGACCGGACCTCCGTGACCACGCTGGCAGGAAGGGAATGGACGGTGCCGTCCATGGAGATCTCGTCCATCGGCTGCGGCGGCGGCTCGATCGCCCGGGTGGATTCCGGCGGGCTCCTGCGCGTTGGACCGGCTTCGGCGGGCGCCGACCCCGGCCCTGCGGCCTACGGCCTGGGCGACCAGCCCACGGTGACCGATGCCCATGTGCAGCTCGGACGGGTGGCCCAGGGCGTATTCGCCGGGGGTCTGAGCCTGGACCCCTCCCGGGTCGAGGCATCGCTCGCCCCGGCGGCCCGGAAGCTGGGCATATCCATGGACCTGGCCGCCGCAGGCATACTGGCCGTGGCAGAAGCCGGCATGGAGGGCGCCCTGCGATCGGCGACCACCGCCAAGGGTCGGGACAGCCGGGACTTCACCCTGGTCGCCTACGGTGGCGCCGGCCCCCTTCACGCGGTGGGCCTGGCGCGAAGGCTGGGCATTCGACGCGTCCTCGTCCCGACCGACCCGGGCGTCCTGTCCGCCCGCGGCATGGCGGAAGCGGACGGCCTGGCCGAACAGGAGGCGCTGATCGAGGAGCCTCTGGGCGGGAGCGGGTCACGCCGGTGGGCGAAGTTGATCCGGACCCTGGAGACCGGCGCCATCCGGTCGCTGGCGGACCAGGGCCACGCCAGGCGCAACATCCGCACCCGGACCTGGATCAGGCTGCGCTACGCGGGCCAGTCGGACTTCCTGGAGATCCCCGCGGCCGCCTCCCTGCGGGCCGCATTCGAAACTCGCCACCTGGCTGCATACGGGTGGATCCTGCCCGCTGCGGTCATCGAGTGCACGGGCCTCGTCAGCCGCGCTCGGGCCCCGCAGCGTGCCCTGGGGAGGGGCACACGGCCTGCGCCGACCGCTCGCCGGTCCCCCGCGGCGGCGCACCATCGTCCCTGCGCATTCCTGGACCTGGTCGGACGCTCTCGACGGGTTCGAACCTCCGTCCATCAGCGACGGGATCTGGTCCCGGGCGACCGGATCACCGGACCCGCGCTGGTGGAGGAATACTCGGCCACCACGGTCTTGGACCCGGGCGCCAGCGCGATAGTCGGCCTGGACGGGACCCTTCTGGTGGACACGGGCTGATTCGCCGGCCACGGGTTATGACCGATTAGACTGGACCTCAATGAAGGGCCTGATGTGTCTGCCTCTGTGTGCGGCTCTGCTGTCCGCAGGCGGCTGTGGTGCGGGACTGGTGGCGGCCGGATCCGCCGTCAGCGGCGGAAGCGCCACCAACGTGGCGCCGGTGGTCTCGATCGACAACCTGGACAGGGACACCTTCACCGACCACTACTCGATCTCGATCAGTGTGGACCTGGCCAACGAGGGGTCCCAGACAGCCGACATAGAGCTGACATGGCTCACGACATCCGGACTCTCCCCCGTGGGAGGCTTCCTGACCACCATGCCCCCGAACGGGCCAGGCATTCCCTATCCCCCGGGCTCCCACACCTTCGTCTGGGAGGTGGATGCCGACTTCCCAGGCATGGATCCCAATGCAGCAACTCCGCTCCTGGGCTCCTCGAAGGGGCAGGTCAAGGTGATGGCCCGGGAGTCCGGGGTCGGCGAATCCAACATGGACCTCTCGAACGAGGTCTTCGTCGGCGGCACGGATCCCGAGGTGTCCTTCATCATCGATCCCACCAGCGGCGATCACAGCGGGGTGGGATTCCTGGAGCTCCGCCTCGCCGATGAGGAGGAGGATCCGGTGGACGTGTCCGTCCAGTACACGGTGCCCCTCGGCTTCCCCCTGCCTGCCACCGCCGTATCAGGAACGATCAACACGAATCTGACGACCCTGCCCCTGCCTGCAGGCGCTGCCCACACATTCCTGTGGCAGACCGACGCCGACCTGCCGGGCCAGAAGATGGGCGGCATTTCCGTCACGGTCACCGCCACGGAATCCAATATCGGCACGTTTGCGGGTGCGGTCGCGTCGAGCGCAAACGTGACGGTGGACAACAACGACGACCCCGTCGCCGTCATCACCACCTTCGGGGTGGCCGGGGACAACCGGGGCCGCATTCCCGTCCAGTTCATCGTTTTCGACACGGAAGAGCACACTGCCCACGCCATCCTCCAGTATTCGACCGACCCTGACGGGTCGGACCCCTTCCCCGAGGTGAGCGGCCTCGAAGATGACTTGATCGATCTCCGGGACCTGCTCATCAATCCGACGCGTTCAGGGGAACGCCATGCACTGCAGATCTGCACGGGCGTCTTCGAGGTCGGAAGGGGACTGTTCGATGCGGATCCGCTGGGCATCCCGGACCCGGGGAGCGTGGTTGAGACTGACTGGGCTCGCGACGGCTTCGGGCACACCACAGATGCGGCGGGCACGCCCTTCCTGAAAGGCCTCATCCTGGAGACGGGATCGGCGTTCGCCCCCTTCCAGTGGCAGGTGACCGCGTTCGATCCGGGCAGCAGCCGGGCCTGGATCGTTCCATTCACCGGCACTCAGGTTGATCCTGCTGGCGGCGAGGAATGGCGGCTACTCGCGGACCTTCCCACAGACTTGGCCACAAAGGCCGGAACCGGAGTTCTCCATCGCTTCATCTGGGATTCAGCGGCCGACATCCCCACGGTGGGCGATGCCTCCCAGGACATCGTGTTGCGCATCACACCCGTTGACTTCGAGGTCGGAGCCAGCGTTACCAGCGATGCGCTGGACCTCTCCGTCCAGAACCCCCTGTTCGATGACCAGATCGACCAGTTTGAAGTCGGCACGGGTCCCGGTGATGTGGTCGGTCAACTGCACGCTGGAGAGACTCCCTCTGTCTGGACTGCGGACCTGGGACACCCCACTGGCAGTCAGGATGGCTTGTACGACCTGCTGTGGTCGGAACACGAATTCAGTCCCAACGGACCGTCGATCTGGGTGGAGACCCAGGACGAGGATGACGGGCTCGTTTCCCCCGGGAACGTCTCTTCCCAGTCGCTGGTATCCACCACCCTGGACACGATTCTGTCGGGTTTCACCAACTTCCACATCATTGCCACCGGTGACGTCGACGGCGACGGAGCCGTGGATCTTGTAGGAGTCGACGAGGGCCGCAACCTGATTGACGTGTTCCTGCAACGCTCCGGTGCAGAGGAATTCATGTTCGGCACCATCATCGGTGGCTTCTCATTGGCCGATCAGACCCTGAGCCCGTGGGGCCTGGGCGTCCCGGAGGCGATCCTGCTCGAGATCATCGATCCGGGTGACAGCCTGCCGAGCCTTGTCCTCCACGATTCCTCGTCTGGAGACCTGCGCATCTACCGTCCCGGCGGCGCCCCGTTCCTTGGCTCGGAAACGGTGCCCGGCCTGTCTGGCAACGCCACCGCCATCGTCGTGGGGGACTTCGACGGCAACGGAGTCCTGGAGATTGTCGTCGCTTTCGGCGACGAGTCGGTGAGCGTCGTGCCGTATCCCGTCGAGTTCCCCGTCTCAACCCATACTTTTTCGGCGGTCGCAACCGGCTTTCAGATCACCGGACTGGCTGTCCTCCCGCCGACCACAGGCGGGATGGATCCGCGCGACAGGCTGATCGCCATCCACAAGAACGGCGTCACGGTGCAAGTCGCACTGCTGGGTTTGGCCAACACCGCGGGAACCTGGTCTTTGGACAACTCCCGTGACCCGTCGGTCCTCGATGCAGGGAACGCGACCGCTGAGGGTCCCGTCCTGATGGACATAAATGACGACGGTAGGACTGACCTCGGGCTCAGGGTGGACACCGGCCTACTCGGCATCCTCAACGTGGGCGACGGGCTGGGCGCATTTGCCCCCACTTCCGACGCGGCAGCCCCAGTCGTGGAGAGCCCCTTCGCCGCATTCGTGAAGCCGCTGGGTTCAGAACTGGTTTGGAGGCTTCAGACGCAATCCCACCTCGTCTCAGGAAGGCAGCAGGTCGTCGCGCTCCTGGAGCCAGCAGATGCTGTATCCAATCTCTCGGTAGCCATCCTGTCGCTCACCGAGAAGGGCACGCTCACGGGCGAGGTGGTGGCGGAACACGGGGGCACGCCGGTTGGCGCAATGCTTGCGGGTCCCTCATTCGATGCCGCCGACATCTCAGGGGATGGTGTCCCGGATGCTGTCGTGGTGTATGGCAACGGTTCGGGCAATCTCACGATGGGCACCTTTCACCAGAGCCTCTTCGGGGGCTTCGAATCCGGCTTCGGGGTGCCGGATGCCTCTGTTGATCTGTCGACCCTGGGCTTCGACAACGTTGACTCCAGCACCAGCGCCCACCACGACATGAACGCTGACGGAGTCCCCAACGTCATCATCGCTCTCAACCAGACCCTCCCCTCCGGCAACCTCATAATGAGTTGGGCAGGCCAAAGCGGCACCGCTTTGACAACCATGACATCCATTGCCCAACTGCCCGACCAGGAGGTCGTCTCGATCCTGCCCCACGATTGGAACGCGGACGGCCGCCCCGATGTGATGACCGTCAGCAGGGATGCAACCGGATCGAATGCCATTCTCGATCTGCTGCTGATGCCCGGTCCACCCCGGGTGAGAGACTTGGACCTAGAGGCCCCATTCGGCCCAATGACCACTACCCCATGGGTCGATCCAAATCACCCGGAAATCAGCGGGGCCGGTTTGGAATTTGAAGATGCGGATCCTGTCACGATTCTCAGCGGCGCCGCCTCTCTGAAGATCTCGGACGACGCGCTGGCCGGTGGCCAAGTGCACATCGAACAGGCGGCGGTGGTGGGTTTCGAACCGGGTCGGGAGTACGAGTGGGTCGTCCAGACTCTGTTTGATGACGCGACTGCCATCGCCGCACCCCAGATTGCCTTCACCGTGACCAACACGGATGAGGATCTCGTCTGGGATGCAGAGATCGCCGCCGACTGGGTGCCTGCGGAATCAGTCAACCTCTCCCAGGAGGGACCCATCACGAAGTCTGCGGCATGGATCCCCGTGTCCGTGAAATTCACACCCGATGCATCATTCGTCAACGACCAAGAGTATCTGCTCGAGATCGACATCACATTCCCGGGCACCGAGGCGGTCACTACACCTGTCTACCTGGACAAGATGCGGTTCGTTCTGCCTGATCGCGACGGGAACCAGGAACCTGTCTGGTCGGAATCAATGCCTGGCCTGCTGTCAGAAGCCCGGATCCTGGATCTGGACGGGGATCACTTTCCTGACCTGGTGGTGATGACCGACGAGGCCGGTGGTACGCTCCGCGTGTTCCTGGACACGGACGGCGCATCTGTCAGCCCCACCCAGGGGCCAGTCGCAGCCAACAGCTCCCAGTCCACAATTCCCCTGACCGGGCCATTCGCCGCTGGGGACCTAGACGGTGACGGAGATCTGGATCTGGCGGGCACCCAGGTCGGGTCGCCCACCACGATCGAGGTCCTCCTCTGGAACGGGGATGAAGGCAAATTCGACCTGCCGGCTGTTCAGACACTCGTTTCCCTTATCGAGCCGGACCCGGTTCTGGGCATTCACCTGATTGACATGACCGGCGACGGGCAACTGGACCTCGTCATCGCAACGCCCGTCCGCGTCCTCATGCACCGGCGACTTGAATCGGGTGCTGCCCAGGTGTTTGCGTCCCAACCCGAACCATTGGTGACAACCGCAGGGATCGTCAACGGCCAGGCAGCCACTTTCCTGGACTCACAAGGCGACCGTCACCCGGACCTGATGGTCCTGCAGTCCCAGCAGGACGGGGTCCTCAAGGTATTCACAGCTGAATAGCCCCGGGCCCCCGACTCCCATCTACTGAACGTCGATCTGGATCCAGTTGGAGACCGGCGTCGGGAACACGAGTTGTGGACCCGCGGCAATCCGCAGCGACCAGAACTGCGCGTACAAGGTTGTCCCGGACATTCCGAACGGAGTCGTGAGTTCGAGAGGCGCCACGCCATTGGCGCCCGTGAAGGCACCGAGATCGAGCCCCAGAGGGGGCGGGTAGAGCTGCAAGGGCGGCAATTGTGCGCCACCGGGGCCGGTGGAGCAGTTGATGACACAACCGACATCCAGCGGCAGGTCGGGGAAAAACTGAACCAGATCGTGGGACAGGCTGAATGACCACACGATGAAGGGAATGTCGCCAAGCAGGTTGCCGACACCTGTGGGGAAGGGCTGGTCGGCACCCACGAAGTACTTCACGTTTTCGCCCTGCGTCGATTGCCCAATCACCGACGTCTCGACAAGAAGGACCGGACTGGACGGAGAAGTGGCAACGATGCTCAAAGGATTGCTCGCCTTGCCCCCCGCGGTGAAGGCCTGGACCACCGCCCCACCGATTGCGATGCCGTGCGGCAGTTCGAACTGCAGCACCCCGGGCGACACCTCTACATCCGTGGTCGTAACGCCACCGACAGAGACGGAAGTGATCGCAGCTAGGCCAGTTCCCGAGACCACCAAAGTGGGTTGCGGATTCCCAACGACGGCAACCGTGGATGGAGTGATCGCCGTAAGGATCGGATCCGGCTCACCCTCTCCAATTCGGATCGGCCACGGGTTAGAGGTGACCCCACTGGAGTTACAGAGATCCCCAATACTCAAGTCCACCGCCCACACGTCTCCGCTAGCCGCATTGGCGGGGACCTCGAATGCGACAGCACTGCCGTCCGACATATACCAGGCGTGGGCTGCTGTCGCCGGATCGGAACTCCCGGAATCGTTGGTCAGATAGATCGGGTCGAATCCCGGCAGACTAGGGACCAGACCGGCCCCTTCCAGCTGGATCATGTCTCCAGGCAGAGCCGGCAACATATTCCAGGCCAGCGGCACGTCGTCCAACGCAATAGAAATCGTTCCGCGGTCCAACTGAGCTTGGACGTAGTGCCAACTCCCCACAAGAGTGTTATTAGGGCCTATGCCAGCCCACGCCGAGACCTGCTCGCCACTCTCGGTAAAGGCCCTGAATCCAACCCCCTCTTCCAGGCCCAACCCAAAGTCCATCCTCAGGTAGCCGAGGGAAAAGCGATGCAAGTCGTCATCGTCATTGTTCGGATCCTGGAAATCATGGGAGCCCACCAGCATCGCCACCCCATCTGAGGCTGCTACGTCGGGCACACTCATGGGCTTGAAGTGGCACGCCACCGTAATCCCTACTGGATATTCGAAAACCCCGCCGCTTAGGGGGTCCTCATTCTCCAGCACGCGGCCAAATGCCTGAGGAGTGCTCTGGTTGTTGTCGAAGTCCAGTGCGTACTGCCCGAGATCTGGACCAGCCGGCGCCTGCTGACCACCTACGGCATGCACACTTACCTGGCCATCGGTTCTCATAACAGGTGCAAGGCGTCCGTGGATCACGACGGCACGGCCCCCCTTGCTGCCCGCATCATCCTCATAGGCGTAGGCGCCAACGAGAAGGTCCGGAGACCCGTCCATGTTCACGTCTCCGGGATCGGCAACGTCCCATCCGAACCGCTCGTCCGATTTCTCCCCAGTCCAACTCGCGAACATGCCTCCAACCGCTCCGTGCAGAAGGTACACCGCACCGTTGTTATTCATCTGGAGATCATCTTGCAGGGGCGTTCCCACAAGGACGTCACTCAAGCCGTCGTCATTCAGATCCCCAACCATGGCGACCGAGTAACCGAACCACGAGTTCTTCTGAAAGCCGAATGACTCCCAGATCTCGCTCCCGTCAATGCCATCGAGAGCCACAACTCGACCGCTGTCATTACCAGAGGCCCCGTTCCCATTCCTGTAGGAGCCAACCACAATATCGGGAATCCCGTCTCCAGTGACATCGTGGCCTCCGGCAACAGCGTGGCCAAACTCGTCACCGTCGTCCTCTCCGTCCTCATCCCAGACAACCGTCCCGTCGATCCCCTTGAGGAGGAAAACCGTGCCCTTGTCATCATGGAAGGGAGCCCCGACAACGAAGTCAGGCAGCTGATCGCCATCCACATCGCCAACCGCCGCGATGTCTGTACCAAACTTATCCCCCCCATCTGGATCGTCGCCCCCCCCCAGAAGCACTGATCGGAGATCAAGCCTCCACAGAAGCGTACCTTGGCCGCTAAAGACATAGACCTTGCCCGTGTCAGTCAACGATGTCGAGTCGTCATGGAAACTGGCACCCACTGCAATGTCGTCGTGCCCGTCCCCATCAACGTCGCCTACTCCCGCCACAGCAGCGCCAAACCGATCACCCGCGTACTCACCGGCCACATCCCACTCCTCGGCACCCAAGCGGTCGTACAGGATTACCTTCCCAGCATCCGCTTTCCCCTGGAGATCGAACCACTCAGATCCCACAGCGATGGCGAGCCCACCGTCACCATTGATGTCTCCGGCTGAGGCTACGGCCCTGCCATAGTTGGCCGCCCCCTGGCTCCCATAGGATTTCCAGAGTGCCTCGCCCGCCCCGTTCACCGTGTAAACGCCGCCCCAATTGGTTCCCGCCCCGTCGTCCTTCGACGCTCCCACCACAATGTCAGGGTGTCCATCCAAGTCAAGATCCCCTGCACCGGCCACGGAATACCCCATCCACTGGTGCCCTTCTCCCTGGAAATCCACCATCAGGGGGTCTTTATCGGCATGCCAGTCGGGGTTGGCGGAGGTGTCCTCGAAATCCCAACGAGCCAACTCGGTCCAACGTCCGTCCTCGTTTAGGCCGCCCAACGCAACGTTGTCGAGCATGCCATCGAAAGGCCAAATCAGGTCTGACAGGCCGATCTGCGCATCCGACCCAAGTTCGTGCTCGCCCGCAAACATGATGTCGTCCTGACCGCTCCGCAATGCAAGGCGATCGCTCCCTTCAATGTTGAGGAGCTTGTCGACGCGGGGATCGCCGTCCTGCTTCGCGCCGTAAATACTCTGGATGCCAGACGCATCGTCTGTCTCGATCGACCGCGTCTGGCAACTGGAAAGGTAAACCGTACTCATCGTCGCCGTGGAATCCGTACTGTGACCCAACCCCAAGGCGTGGCCCAGTTCATGAGTCACAACCGCCTGGATGTCAGCGAAGGATGCGCTTGCGCAGCCTGGCCCGTCTTCCCAGTCCCAGTCGTTGTCGTTCAGTTGGATTTTCCAACCGTTGAACCCACTCCAAGTGAGTCCGAGGGTCCCGGGCGCGCCGGCGTCCGTGAAGGAGACCGTGTTTCCGTTTGCCCCTCCGACTGCGGGCGCAGATCCCATCCACAGGAAATCGAAGCGTGCGCCGCCGTCGCCAAGCACATCCTGGGTCGGGTCGCCGGTGCCTTTCCCGTGTGGTCCCGACCCCCATTCCAGGGCGGCCTTCCAAACGGCCAATTCTGTGCCATCCGCGCCCGGAAAGAGGTCGGCACCCTCATCAAAAGGATCCTGGATGTAGTCGTTGGCAGTGGGGTCTTGTCCGTTGTTGAAAACACGCACGTCACGGTCACTCATGCCCAGACAGTGACCCATGGTGGTGTACGCCGAGCCGGGGGGCAGAAATGCCCACACCAGCGCTCCAGCGAGCGCCGCAATGCCTCGTACACGACGGAATAGCAACATGCTTGCGACTCCCCGACTAAGACGGCCGCAGGCCGTCATGCCCGGGATTTGCGTGGCGATCAGGGCCACGACCCCGGAACCACTTGGAAGTCTACACTTCAATCGGGCGCACGTGTGCCCCGCCTTGAGGACGCTGGCTGAAAAAACGGGCGTGCCCTAGATCGGGGACCGAAGGAGGAATGGAGCGGGTGATGGGATTCGAACCCACGACCCTCACGTTGGCAACGTGATGCTCTGCCACTGAGCTACACCCGCTCGCCGGGAGCCGCCCAGATTAGCGGGCCAGGGTCCGCGTTGCCTACCCCGGTGGATCGGCCCAAAGCCTGTCGTGTGCCTGCTCTGCACAGGCCACAAGAGCCTCATGCACCGCGTCTTTCGCCGCAGTGACCGCCGCCAGAGGATCCTTCCCATCCGCGAGGCCCGCCGCCGCGACTGTGGCAAATGCGCAGCCGGTGCCGCGCGCGCCGCCCGGCATCCTTGGAAGGTCCAGCGCCTCGGCTCCGCCCGCGTCCACGAACCAGTCCCTGGCGGTCGCGCCCGGCCCATCACCTCCCGTCACCACCACCGCACGCGCGCCCATCCTGACCAGGGCCTCGCCTGCACGGATCGGGTCCTCCCTGATGCCGGTGAGCCGGGCGGCCTCTTGGCGGTTCGGCACCACCAGGGTCGCCAGGGGCAGCAGCATCCGGGTCAGGGTCTGGATGCCCTCGTCGTCGAGGAAGGTGCCTCCGCTGGAGGCCGCCAGCACAGGATCCACCACCAGGGGCAGGTGCTCCGGCAGGCTGCGGGCGACGGCACGCACAGTCTCCGCATCGGGCAGAAGCCCTGTCTTGACGGCATCAACGCCAGAGACGGACCGCCGGACCGCCTCCCCGACGCACTCGGATCCGACCGAACGCACCGCCCAGACACCGCGGTTGTCCTGGTGGGTCTCCGCCGTGGGCACGGAATCGGCTCCTGCACCGACAGCGGCTGCCGCACGCAGGTCGGCCAGCAACCCAGCCGCACCGGTCGGGTCGATGCCGCCCACCAAGAGCAGCCGCGTGGTCATGCGAGTCCGTGGCGATCCAGCCAGGCGAGGGTCTCGGTCAGCGTTTCCTCTGCCACGTGGGGGCCCGGCGCGACTGCACGCTCGGTCTCCCGGCCCACCGCCTCGCGCAGCGGCGCCATGTCCGTGCCGTCCGAGACCAGCGGCAGGGTAAGTCCGACGGTCCTGGGACCGAGCAGGTCCCACCATGCATCAGCCGGAGCGCCGCCCGCCGCTTGCGACCTGGCCTGGGCCGGCACATCTTGCCAGACACGCACCACGCCGCCGGGCACTTCCGAAACGACCGCAGTGGCGCGGTCGGGGTCCAGGAGACTGTCCTCGCCTGACGGCACCATCAGGACCGGCGTCGCTCCCGTGGCGGCGATTTCGAAGAGGGACAGGCACAGCGCCTCCAGGGCGGCGTCCACCTGGGAGGGGCTGTCGGCGCCCGGAGCCGTACAGCCAGGATCCACCAGCAGATAGCGACCGCTGACCCGGGCCAAGAGCTGCACGTCCGCGGCGGTGGCCGCAATGGCCGCCGCACGAATGACCGGGTCGGAACTGGCCAGCGCTGAACCGACCACCGGCCGCCCGCGGCCCGGGTCCCCGGTCATGGCCCCGGCACCCACGGCCGGCACTTGCAGGTTCGACCGGGCCACGATCCCTTCCAGACCGTCGAACGCCGGGACGTGGGAATGGCTGAGAGGCAAGTAGCCGCCGAATCCCAGATCGAGGGATCCTGCGGCCTGGGCGGCGGCCTCCCTGGGCCGGCCGCCAAACCACGGATTGGCCAAGAGTGCCTTCATGTGCCGGGCACACTAGCCCCCTGTATGCTTCCGCTACACCACCTCGATGGGACGAAGACTGCGAAAGCGTGAACTCAAGAAGCTCTTCGCGGAGATCGAAAAAGGTCTCCGTGCGGGGGCGTACGTGGACATCGAGGATTACACCTACAACCATCCCGAATCAGCGGATGAGCTTCGCAGCCACTACAACGACCTTCTGGAGCTGCTCGGACGGACAGGAGATGACCAGGTCGGGGATGACGAAAGCAGGCCGATCGGGGGGGTGATGGGAGCCGCAAAGGCCACCATGCAGGTGGATCCCCGCGCTCCCCATGCCCCTGCCGGCGACGCCACCGCCGCCTACAGCGTCGAACCGGCCATCGGCCGGATGATGGGCGAGTTCAAGATCCTGAGGGAGATCGGGCGGGGCGGCATGGGCATCGTGTACCTGGCCGAGCAGGAAGGCCTGCACCGGGAGGTGGCCCTGAAGGTGCTGCCCGGGGCGTTCGCCATGGGCGAGCGCCAGGTGCGCCGGTTCCTGCGCGAGGCAGAGGTGGCGGCGCAGATGCACCACCCCAACATCGTGCCCGTCTATTCGATCGGCGAGGAGGACGGCACGTACTTCTTTGCCATGGACTACATCGAGGGAGTCACTTTCGACAGGATCCTGGCTCGTCTGCGCGGCGTCGCGCTGGGCGACCAGTCCGTGGACACGGAGATCTCACGGCTGATCCACGCCTCCCGCGATGACATGAGCGGGTCCTACGAGCGCAAGAAGGCCAGACGTCGCAAGGGCGCCAGGGATGACGACACCAAGCAGCGGGCCCTTCTCGAACAGAGCGAGATCTCCATGGAGGTCCTGTTCGACGCAAACCTGTTCTCCAACTATGTGCGCAACGTGACGCGGCTGTTCGTGAAAGTGGCCGACGCGCTCCAGTACGCACACGACAAGGGCGTCATCCACCGGGACATCAAGCCCGGCAACCTGATTCTCGATTCGAAGGGGGTGCCCAAGGTCCTCGACTTCGGCCTCGCACGCCACGAGTCGGGCGGCACGATCACACGGACCGGCGACTTCATCGGAACGCCGATCTACATGAGCCCTGAGCAGGTGCTGGGGAAGACCGCGGGCATCGACCGGCGCACGGACGTCTACTCGCTGGGCGTCACGTTCTACGAGATGCTCACCGTGTCCACTCCCTACCGGGGCAGGACCACCCAGGAACTGGTTCGAGCCATCACGCTCAAGGAGCCGATCCCGCCGCGCAAACTCAACCCCCTTCTGCCCAAGGACCTTCAGACGGTGATGCTCAAGTGCATCGCCAAGGACCCGGACCATCGCTACCAGTCGGCCGCCGATGTCCGCAGCGACCTGGACCGGTTCCTCAACCACCAGACCATCGAGGCCCGACCTCCCAGCCCGATCACCCAGCTGCTCCAGCGCGTCAAGCGCCGCAAGATGGCCGCCTCCATCATTGCCACCATTACGACTCTCGCAGCCTCCCTGGTCGGCTACGTCGCCTACAAGAGCCACGAGGACACGAAACAGTCCGAGGCCCTGTTCGCCCAGAATTTCGGCGAGGCGCGCAATCAGCTGCAGATGGCCGCCCCAGACCAGGACCTGCCGGAGACCACCGTGAACACCATCGAGGCGCGCGTGCAAGTCATGCGCCAGGTGGATCCGGCGCACGCCCAGGTGTCCTTCCTGGAAGGCTGGTCCTCCCTTCTCCAGGGTGAACCCGGCCAGGCGGCAGACCTCCTGTGGGTGGCCCTGAACGGCTCCATGCCGTCCCCCTCCGGCTCCCGAGACGACCCGAAGCGCCTGGCGGCCGCACGGGACCTGGAGACCCAATCCTCCGATCGCCTGGACACCGTGGACCGACCCCGCGCCCGGGCGCTGCTGGCCCGCGCCGAGCGCGAATCGGGCCATCCGCAGGTGGCCGTGGTCCTTCTGGATTCCCTGGTCAAAACGGAGAGCCTGGCCGGGGACCTGCGCTTCCAATTGGGATTGGCGCTCAAGGCCTCCGGCGACACTGATCGGGCCCTGGTCGAACTGGGCCGGGCCCTTCAGGCCAACATGCTCCGCACCCCCGAAGGCAAGGTCCTCTACGAGACCGGCCGCATCCATTTCGACCGGGGCGATCTGGACAGCGCTCTGCGCGCCTTCGAGTCCGGCAGCAAGGCCCGCCCCGCACCCGTCGACCTGCATCGCATGATCGGCAAGATCCACGAGATCCGGGGCCGCCAGGCCGACATGCTGGCGGCTCGTGCCGACTACCTGGACGCGTTGGGCGATGCCGCGGGCGCCAAGGCGGCCGCCGACCAGCGCGACGCCCGCCGCGAATTCGAGAACACATACCAGGAACTCGAGACGGCGCTCCGGACCGGTGAAGCGTCGATCCCCGCCCTGCTGGCCAGCGCTGCCTTCCATTTGGCAGACGCCAACAGCGCTCTGGGACGGAAGAAGCTCGACGAGATCGAAGCCCAGCTCCCGGCCCTGCCGGAAGCGAACGAACTGCGTGCATGGTCGCATCTGCTCGAGGCAGGGGGCGACCTGGAGCAAGGAGCCCTGGCCGCAGACTCCGCCATGGCCGACGGCGGCGAGGACGCCCGATTCACGGCGGTGAGGCTGTTCGTCGCCTGGGCGGCGGGCGATGAGCACACGGATCTCTGGGTGGAGGACCTGCGCCGCGAACCAGCCTACGAGGAGATCCTGAGGGCTGGCGACGGCTGGATCCCTGCTGCGGACATGCGCATCCCGTCTATTGTGCGTGACGCGTTCCAAAGCAGGTGGCTGGTCGGGAAGGGCCACGACATGGTGATCCGGAATGCCGAAGGCCGCATCCGCGACCGGCTCGTTCGACAGGCGGAAGCGGCCCGCAAGGTGAAGGACTGGGACCTCGCGAAAGGCCGGCTTGACACCGCCGACGCATTTCCCTGGCGGGATCGGACGATCGTCGGCGCCTTCGCCGACCTGCGAAACCAGGTCCTGCGCGACCAGGGGGCGGAGTGGATGGCGGACCTGAATGCCCTGGTGAAAAGGGCCGAGGAAGTACTGGACCGGGCTGCCCCGAACGCAGCCTCCCGGACCAGAGACATCCTTGACCAGGTCGCCGACATGATTCCGGCGGCCCCGGGGACCTCCTACCGAAGCAGCGGGCTGGCGGAGAGCAATCGGATCCTGAAGCGGGTCACCGACATGGAACAGGCCGAGCATGTGGGCGTATTCGGATCGGCGTTCGCCTCCGCCACCGTCGAGGACCGCTTTGACGGATTGGCAACGGAAGCGGACAGACGTACCCGGTCCCGATTGGTCCGGGACGCCTACGGCAATGCACTGGACCTGGCGGACGGGAGCGGCATTACCGAGGCGGACGACCCTCGCGTCGCACAGGCACGCCAACGGATCCAGGAACTGGACGACTGGCTCACGACGGACCAGAGGGCCCTGGACGTCTTTCGCGCACGTCGCAGCACGGTCACGAGAGGCATGGTCAGACAGCAGGCAGGCACCTACCCCTACCAGGGACGACCGATCCAGCTGTCCGCGTTCGCCCTTGACAGGACCGAGGTGACCAATGCCCAGTTTGCCGAATTCGTCGACAGCGGCGGCTACGCGGACAGGCGATGGTGGGAGGAACACGGGGGCTGGAACCTGGTCTCCAGATTCACGGACTCGACCGGCCGTCCCGGTCCCAGAGGCTGGAGGGACGGAGCCCTGATTCCCGGCAGGGAGGACTATCCCGTGACGCATGTGTCCTGGTACGAGGCCTGGGCCTATGCCATGTGGCGCGGCGTCCATCTGGCGACTGACCAGGAGTGGGAAGCCGCCGCTCGGGGCACCGAAGGCCGCAACTACCCGTGGGGCAGCACCTGGGAGGCAGGACGGGCGAACACGCTTGAATACGACGCACGCGGCCTGCTCCCTGTTTCCGAACCCGAAGGGGACCGCACGCCCGAAGGGATGGCCGGAATGCTCGGCAATGCCCAGGAATGGGTCGGTGATGACCCCGTCGGCGCCCAGGCATTCGTGAGGGGCCGCAACTACGCGTCAGAGGCCGAGCCCGGACCGAGCGACCAGGAAAGGGACCTCCGGGCCCGCGAGGCATACGCGCCGGAGCAGCGACGCAAGAGCATCGGCTTCCGGTGTGCTGTGACCATGGATGAGGCGAATCGGAGACTCCAGTAGGCCCGGCCTGGCTTGGCTATGCCTGGTGGCGGCGTTCGGCTGCCGCTCGATTCTGCCCGGTGCCGGCGACGGTCTCGCGGACGACCGCCCCAGCGTCGAGCAGCACCATTACCGGATCCTGCTGGTTCCGCCCGCCCTGCTTCGGGCCACCGGGGAGGCCGCCGCGGCCCTGGTTCCTTCACAGGATCCCGCTCCGCCCGTCGGAGAACACCTGGCGCTGCTCGACACACTGGCCGCCTCTTTCGAGGCCAGTGGCTCCGAGGCGCCGGATGCCCTGCTGACGGCCTCCGTCGCCGTCGCCGACGCCATCATCGCATTCGAGGAGGGGTCCTTGACGGACGAGGAGTACGTGGCGGCCACGACGGGCCACCTGGAGCAGCTGGCCGCGCTCGCGACGGAGCCTGGACCCCGGGACTCCCCCGCACCCCGCGTATCCGGGGATCCGTCACGCATCGACGTCGCCGCCCTCCAGGTCCGGATCCGGGAGCGGCTGACCGACCGCGGGCTGTTTGCCGAACTGCGGACCCTGGAGCCCGACGAGGCCGCAACCCGTGACGATGTCTACGCACTGGCGCAAGCCCAGGGCTATGACTTGATTGCCACGTGGGAACTGGAGTCCGCCGGCATCCGCGGACCGACCCGCAACACGAATGCCTGGTACAGCGTGCCCCTGTGGCTGACCTTCTTTCCGTTCGCCTGGATGGTGCCCGACCACGACTACAACCCAGGCATCGCCGGTCGCGCCACCTTCTACAGCGTCACTCCACCTGGAAGGAGCGACGAGAACGTCGGGACGTTCCGGATCACGGCCGCGGGCCGCAGCCTCTCCTTCCTGCAGCGGAACGGCTGGTTTCACTGGCTGGTGCCCGTCATGCCGCCCACCTTCATTCCCGCCGACGCTGAACAGGTCGCCGAGACCCTGACCGGGCTCGCCGAGGACGAGATCACCAACGGGGTCATCGACCACATCCAGCGCGCCTGGCGGCCGGAGGGGGAGTTGCGAGTGGTCCTGGAATCGCCTGTCAGCGAGCCCGGCGCAGGCGTGAGGGTCGTAGGCGTCGTCGAGGTCCGCACAGACCGGATGGAGGAGGTCACCTGGATGGTGGGCGGCGCTCGCATGGTGGCCGTCATCAACGAGTCCGGGGAGGAGCAGGACCAGCTGTTTCGTGAGGATCTGAACCCGCACGTCACGGACAACCCGGATCGGCTCAGCGCCTTCTCCAAGCATTACCGGTTCTCGCTTCTGTTCCCCGAAGGGGCCCAGGGCTGGCTGCAGGTGCGCGCGCGGACCACCTCGGGCCGCAGCGCTTCGGGCAGCGTGCCGCTCGGCCCGGTCCCCTAGACGCGGACCTGGGCGCCGTCCTCGTCCCCGGTCTCCGGGTAGCGGGACAGCACGGGTTCCAGGCACTGGGCCAGGAAAGCGTCGACCTGGTCGGGTGCGCGGCCCACCAGCCGTGCCGGGTCGAGAATCTCGTCCCAGTTGCCTTCACAGGCCGCGAACGCCTCGTCGCCGCGGATCCGTTCGAGGAGGTCCGAGTCCTCGCCCGCCCTCAGCTTCTTGCCGGCCTCGATGGCGTGGACGCGCAGCTTCTCATGGAGGTCCTGGCGATCCCCGCCGGCCTCGACCGCCATCATCAGCGCTCCCTCGGTGGCCAGGAAGGGCAGTTCCTCCGCCAACCGCCGCTCCACGACTTTCGGGTTCACGACCAGGCCGCCGGCCACGTTCTGGAACAGGACCAGGATGGCATCGGCGGCTAGGAAGGCCTCCGAAAGGGCCATGCGCCGGTTCGCGCTGTCGTCCAGGGTGCGCTCCAGCCACTGGTTGGCCGCCGTGTGGGCGGCGTTGGGGGCAAGGCTGATCAGGAAGCGCGACAGGCCGGCCATGCGCTCCGACCGCATGGGGTTGCGTTTGTAGGGCATCGCCGAGGAGCCGACCTGGCTGGTCTCGAAGGGCTCTTCCAGCTCGCGCCGCTGGGCCAGGAGCCTCACGTCGCTCGAGAACTTGCCGGCCGTCTGGGCGATGCCCGAGAGAGGCGAGACTATCTGCCAGTCGATCTTGCGGGTGTAGGTCTGGCCGCTGACTGGCAGGGTGGCGCCGAAGCCGAAGGCGGCCGCCACCCGGGTGTCCAGTTCCTCGACCTTGGCGTGGTCGCCGTCGAACAGCTGCAGGAATGAGGCCTGGGTCCCGGTTGTTCCCTTGACGCCCCGGAACGGCAGCCAGGCCGCCACCCGCTCGACCTCCTCGAGGTCCATCAGCACGTCCTGCAGCCACAGGCTGGCGCGCTTGCCCACCGTGGTCGGCTGGGCCGGCTGCAGGTGGGTGAAGCCCAGGGTCGGCAGGTCGCGCCATTCGGCGGCGAAGGACCCCAGCGCTCGGGCCGTGTCGGCCAACCGCCGTGCCGTCAGTTCCAACGCCTCGCGCAGGATGACCAGGTCGGCGTTGTCGGTAATGAAGCACGAGGTCGCCCCCCAGTGCAGGATGCCGCGCGCTTCGGGGACCCGCTCACCGAAGGCGTGGATGTGGGCCATGACGTCGTGGCGCAGTTCGCTCTCCGCGCGTGCGGCCACGTCGAAGTCGATGTCGGTGACCGCCTCCTCCAGCTGCGCGACCTGTGACTCCGTCACGCCCAGGCCCAGCTGCATCTGGCCACGCGCCAGCTCCACCCACAGGCGCCGCCAGGTCTCGATGCGGTGACGCGGGGAGAACAGGCCCGCCATCCGGCGGCTCGCGTAGCGTGTCTCCAGTGGCGAGGAGTAGGAACCGTGGACGTCTTGCTCGGCCATGAAGCCCCCCAGTCTACCCGGTCACGGCCCACGCATCGGCAAAGGCGACAGCCGACGTGAGCACCAGGAAACCCAGCATCACGCCCCAGGACGGCGTCCGGGCCGTGACGTAGCAGCGGATGGCCCAGATGCCCCAGGCCACCGATACCGCATCAATCGCCAGATCGCCCAGGCTGGCGTCACGGCCCGTCACCAGGCTCTGGTGGAACTCATCGGTCACGCCGTAGAAGGCGCCCGCGGCCCAGGCCACCCAATCGGGGCGGCCCTGCAGGGCGATCCAGGCGGCCATGCCCAGCAGCCCGTACTCGGGCACGTGCGGCATGTTGTAGAGAGCGGCCAGCCACACGCTCTCGTTTTTTCCCGGGATCCCGCCCCATGCGGAGCCGAGGAAGATCAGCCCCATGACCGAGATCCAGACTGTGGTTCGGCGACGCGACGACGCCCCCGCCCAGGCCCGGAACAGCGGCGCCGGGCGGTCCAGAAGGCGCATCGTCAACTCCGATCCTCCAGCGGCTCGATCAGGAGCGACAGGTCCAGGGCCGGCGCCGAGTGGGTGATCCAGCCCGACGACAGTCGGTCGGCGCCTGACTCCGCTGCGGACCGAGCGCCGCCGCCGGGGCGGATGCCCCCGCTGACCTCGATGCCCACCTGGCGGCCGCACTCGGCAGCCTGTTCGGCTGCCGCCGCCACCGCGTCCCGAAGGGCATCCCCCTGCAGGTTGTCCAGCAGCACGTAGTCCGCCCCGCCGCGCACGCAGGCCCGGGCCATGGCCGCATCGGTGGCCTCGGCGCCCACCGGCCGGTCGCCCGCCCTCTCCCGCAGCAGCGCCACGGTCTCCTCCACGCCCAGGCCCGAAAGCGCGAAGTGGTTCTCCTTCAGGAGACCCTGGTCGTCGAGGCCTCGGCGGTGCGGCCGCCCGCCGCCGTGCGTCACGGCAGCGCGCTCCAGGTCACCCAGCACGGCGCCGGGAGTGGTCTTGCGAGTATGCAGGATGCGCGCGTTCGTTCCCTCCACCTCGCGGACCAGCTCCGCCGTCGCGGTCGCCACGCCCGACAGATGGCCCAGCAGGTTCATGGCTGTGCGCTCGGCAGCCAGCAGCGCCCGCGCGACGCCCTCCGCCCGAAACAGCGTCGCGCCCTCGACCACCCCGTCTCCGTCCTCGCAGCCGGCCTCGAAGAAGACCGCTGCGTCGGCCGCTTCGAACGCAGCCCGCGCCGCTGCCAGACCGGACACCACGCCCTCGGTGCGGGCCACGCACACCGCGGCCGCCCGTGCCGCCTTCGGCACGACTGCCTCGGACGTCATGTCGCCGGCGCCCACATCCGCGGCCACAAGCCCGGCCACGAAGGCGCGCACATCGTCATGGAGCCCGCTCATGGGCCGGATTGTAGGCGGGCGCGGGAATCGGCCCCACCCACGCCTCCGCCCGGATGCGCTCCAGGGTGACGGGCCCGATGCCCTTCACCTCCAGCAGTTCCTCCAATGATCGGACACTGCGGTCCGCCCGCCATGCAGCGATGCGGGACGCCAGCTTCGGCCCCACGCCGCCCAGCAGGGTCAGCACGCCCTCTGCATCATGGGCCACATCCACCCTGTAGGCGCTTGGCACCCCGTTGGGCGCCTCCGGCAGGGCCCGCCAGGGACGGTGCCAGACCAGCGCCGCCAGCAGCAGAGCCCCCAGCGCCCGTTGCCGCGCCCTGTCGGCGCGTTCCACCGCCCGTGCGCACTCCGCCTCCGCGCTCGCTGTGCCCTTCCTCCCCTTGTTCCTCAATCTGCTCCCATGTCGGGTCCCTCTGCACCTACGACGGTCCCGGACCCTCGACGATGCGCAATTCCTCTCCTAGTTCGTGGAAAGTGCTGCGGCGTCCACCGAGCGGCGGCCGCCCAAGGCGTCGCGGGCGGCGGACAGGCGTGAGCGCAGCCGGGCGCCCCTGCGCGGACCGCCCGACAGGCGGGTCCCGTAGGAGGTGCCGCCCGCAGCCCTCGTGGCCAATACTGCTTCAAGGGTCTCGGCCGCGTAGCGGACGAAGGCGGCAGCAGGGGAGTGGGGATCACGGACCAGGAACGGCACCCGATCAGCCACCGAGACCTGGACCTCGGCGTCCTCGGGCATCGACCCGATGTAGCGGACTTCGACGCCCAGGAAGCGGCGCGCCGTCTGGCAGATCCGATCTGCCGCCCCCAGCCCCTCTTCGGGGTTGTGGACCCGATTCACGACCAGCGAGATGTCGGTGCGTGGATGCGCCGTTACCAGCACCTTGATCAGCGCGTAGGCATCGGTCAGCGCCGTCAGGTCCGGAGTTGTCACGAGCACCACCAGGTCGGCTGCGGCCAGGAAACGGATCGTCTGGGCGCTGATCCCCGCGCCGGCGTCCGCCATCAGCAGGTCCACCGCCGGATCCTCCAGGCGTGCCAGGGCCCGTCCCAGCAGATGGAGTTCATAGGAGGACAGGGTCGCCATGCCCGCCACTCCGGAACCGCCGGGTACCACGCGAACCCCGTGCGGACCATCCACCACCACGTTCTGGATCGTTTCGCGGCCGGCCACCACGTGCGCCGCCGTCCTCTCGGCCGTGACGCCGTGGAGGATGTGCGCGTTGCCGACCCCGAGGTCCGCGTCGAACAGGATGGTGGGCAGGCCACGGCCCGCGAAGGCCGATGCGAGCGAGGCGCTGAAGACGGACTTGCCGGTCCCGCCCTTGCCCGAAGCGATCGCAATCGAAGTCAACCGGTGAGAGCCTCCATCTCGGCACCCGAGACGATTTCCTCGCCCGGACGCGGCAGTTCGGGGCCGCCGTCAAGGGCGCGGTTCAGCTCCAGGTAGCGGCGCAGCACCAGGTCGAAGTGCTCCTCGAAGGAGGTGACGTCGGCGCAGTCCGCGTCGGCGTCGGAGGTCTCCTGGCCGGGGATGTCCAGTCGCACACCCGTTCGTGTGGCCGACAGGATGGCCAGGCCACGGCCGCGCCAGTCCACATGCAGGCGGCTCTCGCCGCCGCCGGCGGTCACGTCCGGGTCCAGCTTGCCGAACAGCTCCGCCGCGCGAGCGCACACAGCGCGCGCTCCCGGCGTCCGGACCGATCCGGAGAACCGGTCCCAGGCGCCCTGCCCCGAATCGCCTGCCGGGTCCAGCTGCAGCCTCCGAAGCAGCAGGGCGCCTTCGCCGCCCTGGCGCACGGCCTGGTAGACCACCAGGTCCACGCCGGCCAGCTGCCCGATCCGGCGGCGCAGCCGCTCGGGGTTGCGGCCCACGACCAGCACGATGCGGGCCGGCAAGGTGGGATCCAGCCGGTTGGATTCGGTCGCGAAATCGCCTGCTGCCTCACCGATCCAGGTGCGAACGTCAAGGACACGGAGCAGCAGGTCGTCGCTCTCCTCGGGCGCCACCAGGAGCCCCACCGGGCGGCCGCCGGGGTCCGCAGCCAGAGCATCCACTCGGATGCCGTCGTCGGTGGCCAGCCCCTCGGCCAGCACGGTGAGGTCCGGTTCCGTCTCGCCGAAGAACGTCGAGAGGGCTGCAGATGTGTCGAGTTCGGATGTCATAGGAGGGCCTCCAGGGGATTGGGTGCGCCGGCGACGGCCAGGGACAACGCATCGGTGACGTCATCTGACCCGGCCAGCTCATCGGGGAGCTCGAGCATGGTGCCGATCATCGCCGCCACCTGGGCCTTGCCGGCCTGCCCATTGCCCGTCACCGCGCGCTTGGCGGCCGCAGGCGCCACCTCGATGACCCTGATGCCGGCCCGCCACGCGGCGGCCAGCACGACCCCGCGTGCCTCGCCCAGGCGCAGCGCACTCCTTGCGGACGGGCCGAAAAAGCCGGTTTCGACGACAAGCCGGTCGGGACTGAATTTGGCGATGGCGCCCTCCACCTCGGCCAGCAGGGAGGCCAGCCGCCCTGCGACCTCGCCGGCGCCGAGCGACACCTCGATTCCCTCGACGAAGCGGAAGGTGCTGCCGTCAAGATCCACCACCCCGATGCCCGCAGTCCGCGTACCGGGGTCCACGCCCATCAGGCGGACCGTTTGCCTCCCTGTCGCCACGTCGGGGGCCGATGCTACCGTTCGGGCAGGTGCGATGACAGAACTGGGCGTAATCGTGGTGGCCGGTGGGTCCGGCAAGCGCATGGGCGCGCCGGACGGCAAGAACCTGCTGCCCCTTGCGGGCTCGACCGTGCTGGGGCACGCCCTGGCCGGCGTGGCCCAGGCCCCCGGCGCATCCCGCTGGATCCTGGTCGGGCGGGCCGACGAGATCGGTGCCCTGACGGAGGCCTTCGGGGATGCCTGGGAAGTCATCGAGGGCGGCGTGTTCCGTCTGGACTCGGTGGAGCGGGGCCTGGAGGCGCTGGGGGGCACCACCGAGCTGGTGCTGATCCACGACGGTGCGCGGCCCAGTCCGGACCCCGATGCCGTGGCCCGTTGCGTGGCTGCCGCCTCCGAGACTGGCGCAGCGGTCGTGGGCACCCGGCCCACGGACACGATCAAGCGCCTGGACGGCGACCGGATCGCCGAGACTCTGGACCGCAGCGGGCTCCTGGCAGTCCAGACGCCCCAGGTGTTCCGGACTTCGCTCCTGGCCGAGGCGGTGGCGGCGGTCCGCGAACGGGGCGATGACCCGGAGGCGATCACCGACGACGCGCTGGCCATCGAGCTCCACGGTCACCCGGTGACCGTAGTCGAGGGCCCGGCCTCCAATCTCAAGGTCACCCGTCCCAAAGACCTGGCCGTCGCCGCAGCGCTGCTGGGGGCCGGACCGCGCACCGGCCTGGGCTTTGACAGCCACGCCATGGCCGATGGCCGAAACTGCAGGCTGGGAGGCCTGGACATCGACTGCCCGGTCGGGCCGGTCGGCCACTCGGACGGCGACGCGGTCCTGCACGCCCTGGAGGACGCCCTTCTCGGCGCCGCCGCGCTGGGCGATCTGGGGTCGCGCTATCCCGACGACGATCCCGCGTGGGAGGGCGCCGACTCGCGCGACCTGCTGGCCCGGACTCTGTCAGAGCTGGCCGAGGCGGGCTGGCGCCCCGCCGCTGTCGACGTCTGCCTGGTCTGCGAGCGGCCGAAGATCGCCCCGATCCGCGATGCCCTGCGAGCCTCGCTGGCGGCGCTGCTGGACATCGACCTCGAGCGCGTCGAGATCAAGGGCAAGTCGCCCGAGGGACTGGACCTGACGCCGCGCGGCGACACCGTCACCGCCCTGGTCCTGGCCACCATCGCCCCCCTCTAACCCCCCTTCTCCACATCCCTGCAACCCTCTCCGTACTGCGGTTTAGTCACATAGCCGCAATAAGTCCCCATCTACGTCCCATAACGGACAAAAACCGCCACCAGCTGCGGCTATGTGAC
>CAZZHK010000012.1:44527-77408 GCA_964653725.1 uncultured Planctomycetales bacterium
GCCAGTGCATGCACCAGCACCCGCCGCATGCTCCCTTCGGCCCGAAAAGCCGCTCCAGGTCCCCCCACCGTTCGGGCGTCAGCAGTTCGAGCCGGACGCCGTCGGCCACGACGGTCTCAGACGGCGGCGAGGAGCCGGTCGTCAAGGCCGGGCCAGCCGGCCATGTACTCGGAGCGGCTGGACTTGAGTCCCTCGACCAGGGTCTCGTATTCCTCCTGGCGGCCCAGGGACTCGTAGAGCAGACGGGGCTGCAGGAGGTCGAGGTCGTCGTCGGATACGCCTGGCACCGAGGTCGCGATCTCGTAGCCGAAGTCCGGGTCCACGGTCCATTCGATGGTGCCGTCGGCGATGCCCTTCACACAGGCCGAGGAGTGCGGGATCTTCACCTTCTTGGAGCCCTCGACGTCGTCGCCGCCGCCGACGCGGCCGGTGCTCATCAGGTAGACGTCCATCTCGCAGTCGGTCAGCAGCTCCAGCAGCCGGTTGCCCTGCAGTGCGTGGAGGCCCGGGAAGAAGGGGTTGGTGCCCGGGACGCGCAGCGATTTGCCCGCCTCGGAAGCGCCGCCCGCCGACGTCCCTTTGGTCTCGCCGAGCATGAAGTAGGCGGCGGCCTGCTCGGGCCGCAGCTTGGCGACCGCCGGGATGATGGTCTCGTTGCGATTGAGGATCAGCAGCACGTCAGCCGTCTTCATCTCGCGCGCGTCCCCGGCGAAGGAGATCGAGGACATCGGGAAGACCGAGCGGCCGTTGGCCGTGTAGGAGGTGTCGAAGAAGTCGACATTGCCGTCCTCGTCCTGGCTGACGTTCTCCAGGTAGGCGGTGGGCGCCACGGTCGCGCCGTGGATGGCCGGCTCGAACTCGGGGTCCAGGCCGAACGTCTTGGCGAAGCAGCCGGCCTCGGTCGCATAGACCTTGCCGCCGGGCATCAGCGCAACGAAGTCGTCCTGGACAGGCCGCGACTCGTTCTGCCGCGTGAAGGTGGTGGTCGTCTTTCCGGTGCCGGACAGCCCCACGATCAGGACGACCTTGTCGCCACCCTCGCTCGGAATGATCTTGCAGCCGGCGTGCAGGGACAGGCCGCCGCGTCCGTACACCAGGTCGTTCCACATCCGCAGGCCGCCCTTCTTCGACTCGCCGAAGTAGTCCGAATTCATGACACGGGTGATGCCGTTCTCGAGGTCGACGGCGATCAGGCGATCGTCGGGGTAGCCCTCCAGCTCCAGGGTCGGCGTGTAGATGACCTGAAGCTCCGGCTCGAAGTCCGGGTCCCCGTCCTCGCCGTCGTGGAAATAGAGCGTCTTCTGCATGGCCGCGATGTTGGCGGCGCCCTGCTCGATGATCAGCCGCGCGGGTGTGCGGAACCCGGGATCGTTCCCGATGAAGCCGTCGATCACGATCATGTCCATCTCGGCGATGTGGGCATTCTGCAGCGCGGTCACGCGGGCCAGCTCCTCGCGCGTGATCGTCTGGTCGGAGTAGTCCTCGGGGTTGTCAGTGACGATGAAGGTCGAGCCCTTGGACCGGGCGACGACCTTGGTCGCGATATTGGGGCTGCCGAACTCGCTCTGGCGGCAGTTGCTCTGCACGTCGATGAGCGTGCGCAGGTCCTCGAATGATGGGTTCAGCAGGACGGACTTCGGGCTGACGGGAAGATTGCTCATGATCGCTCCTGGGGGATTTTGGGCCGAAAAGACTACCCGAAGAGGGAGCGGTAGGCCCCTCGACGGTCAAGAAGTTCGGCGTGGGTGCCGGAATCCGCCAGGCGCCCGTCCTCCAGGACGAGGATCTGGTCGGCCTCCCGGACGGTCGCGGGGTGGTGGGCGATGACGAACACCGTGCGGTCCTCCATCAGGGTCGCCAGCGCCGCGGCGACCGCCCGCTCGCTCTCTGCATCGAGGGACGAGGTGGCCTCGTCCAAAATCACCACCGGCGCGTCCTTCAGGAGCGCCCGGGCGATCGTGATCCGCTGCAGCTGGCCGCCCGACAGGCGCCCGCCGCGCTCCCCCACCACCGTGTCGTAGCCGTCCTCGAGGTCGGACACGAACTCGTGGACCTGGGCAGCCCGTGCGGCGGCCTCCACCTCGGCGTCTGTCGCGTCCGGCCGGCCGAACCGGATGTTCTCGCGGAGCGACGTGTTGAACAGGAACGGCTGCTGGCCGACCAGCGCCACCTGCTGGCGCCACCAGGAGCGGTCCAAGTCAGTCATGGCGACGCCGTCTACCTTGATCTCCCCCGATGTGGGGTCGTGGAAGCCGGCCACCAGGTCCAGCAGCGTGGACTTGCCGGCCCCGCTCGGCCCGACCACCGCGATCCGCTGGCCTGGCCGCGCGGTGAACGAGACGCCCTCCACGGCCGCACGGTCGGATCCCGTATAGGCGAATCCCACATTCGCCCCCTCGATGGTGCCGACCGACTCGAGCGTACGGTCGCCCCCCGCCGTCCGAGTCTCGACTTCCATGTCGAGCAGATCGAAGACGTGGGCGCCCGCGCCCACTGACTGCTGGAGCGTGTTCCAGACGTTGGTGAGCCGCTTGGTGTGGCTGTAGAGCGTCGCCATGGCCACGAAGAAGACGCTGACCCGGCCGCGGTCGGCCTCCCATGACCCCTGGGAGAGCACGAACCACCCCACCACCAGCAGGATCAGCGCCGCTCCGGCGGTCGCAAACAAGGTCGAGAAGGCGCGAGTCATGCCGATCGCTCGGACGACGCTCATGGCGCCTTGCCGCCACTGGGTGTTGGCCGCATCGAAGTCGTCCATCTGGCGCCGTTCGAGACGGAACGACTTGACGATCCGGATGCCGCCCAGCATCTGGGACAGGGCATCCATCGAACCGGCCAGCCCGCCCAGGCTCTTCACCGTGCCGCGGCGTACGCGCCGGCCCAGGAGCGCCACGGGAACAGCCAACAACGGGATCAGCAGCAGCAGCCCGGCGGTCAGTGCCGGACTGCCGTAGAAGGCCACGCCCAACGTGAACAGGATCATGAACGGCTGCAGGACCAGCCCGTCGATCGCCATCTGCGCCGCCTGGTGGACCACTCCGGCGTCGTTGCTGACGCGGCTGATCAGTTCGCCCGACTTCGCCCCGGTGTGGAAGCTGACAGGAAGTGAGACCAGCCGGTCGGCCAAGTCGCGCCGCAGGGCAGCCATCATCCTCACCCCGGCGCCGCGGCCCCACAGCACGAACAGGTAGTTGGAGGCCGCAGCGACCAGGGCCAGCGCGAAGGTCACCCCGCTGATCAGGAACAGCATGCTCATGCGTCCGTCCACGGAACCGTCGACGGTCCCTCCAAATACGGCCTCCTGCACCCAGGCCTGGGCCGAGGAAAATCTCTCGCCGATCCAGGTGTCGTCGGACACCGGCGCGCTCTCGCTCCCCCCGTCGGGGAACAGCACGCCGTCCAGCACAGGATCCACCATCAGATAGGTGGCCTTGGTCGTCAGGGCGGTCAGACCGCCGATCAGGATCGCGCCCGCGACGCGCCACCGGACCGGACGGAGGTAGGGCCACAGGCGGCGCGCCAGGCCGCGGACGGTGCTGCGGTCATCCCCCATCGGGGATCTCGAGGTCTAGAGGACCTCGACCTCCGCTGCGGCCAGGACCCCCGACGCCCATCGCCGGAACTCCGTGTCGACGTAGTCCTGGCGGACCAGGTCCCGGTTGCGCTCGTCAGTGAGCGAGAGCGCCTTGATGGCGGGCACGCGCGCATGGACCAGGAACACCAGGCAGCCGTGGTCGGTGATCGCGGGGCCGATGACCTCGCCGCGCTGTGCGGTGCGGAACATCTCGTCCACGATCCCTGTGCCGTTCAGGAGCATCGCGAACTCGTTCTCGCCGGCCATGCCGCGCAGCTGGACCCGGTTCTGGGCGCCGAAACGGCCCTTGTCGGGATGCGCCGCATTGGGCGGCTGGCCCGGGGCGGCCGGCGGCCGTTCGGGGAACTCGCAGTATTCGTCGCGAAGGGCGTCGAAGGCCTCGTCGGCCTTGGCCCGCTCGACGATCTCCTGGCCGCGCGCCAGCAGCGCCTCGTCGGACTCGCCGTCCGCTCTCCGCAGCAGGATCGCGCTGAGGTTCAGCTTGCCCTGGCCCAGGGCGTCGCGGTTGGACGCCAGGTGGCGCGCCAGGTCCTCGTCGGTTGCCTCGCCCAGGACGTTCGTCTCGTAGGACGCCCGCAGGTGGGTGTAGCTCCAGTAGAGGGGCATGGTCGGGAAGCCGCGCAGCTGCAGGGCCACCATCTCGATGGGGAACAGGCTGCCGCGGAAGACGGCCTCCTGCCGCTCGCGCTCGGCGGCGAAATCCTCGGCGTTCAGCATCGCGTCCTTGGCCTCGAGATCGGCGCGGACCGCGGTGTCCAGGACCAGCCACTGCAGCGCGTGGAAGCGCTCCGCGGGGGTCAGCGTCCGCGCGATGTCGGCGAACGCGTCGATCGTCCGGAGCGGCCGGCCGTCGACCTCCAGGCAGACGCCCGTCGGCAGTCCGTCGGCCATGGTCCGCACGATGGCAACTTCGCGCAGCGACTTGTTCAGTTGGTTGCGCAGCACCATCAGGATCATGGGCTGCACCTGGCCGCCCTCCGTGGTGGCCTGCTGAAGCATCTCCAGCAGCTTCACGCCCTGCTCGCCCTGGGCCATGATCGCCTCGCGCGTCACATCGGGAAATGTCCCGTCGGCCCGGGGGCTGAGAAACAGGCGATCGAACCGCATGCTGGTCTTGGCGTTGACGAAGGCCGCCTGGCGATCGATGCCGCGCTCGGCCAGCAGCGCATAGAGGTCCTGCCCCGGCTGCTTCACCAGGAAGTCGGTCTCTGTCTGGGTCAGCGTCGCCAGGACCTCCTCGTCCGTGACGTCCCAGTCGGCGGCGTCTTCGCCGGCCGCCCTCCGGCTGTCCATCTCGATCTCGGTCAGGAGCTCCATCACCGTGCGTTCCAGCACGGTGCGGCCGCCCACCATCACCACCGCGCGCATCCAGTCGTCGGGTGCCAGTTCGGTGCCGCCCACCTTCAGCCGCATGGGCTGTTCGCCCTCGGTGGCGGCCATCAGGACGGAAGCGGCCGCCTCGAGGCGCTCCGCGAGCTCGTCCAGCGTGGCCGGCGGCGCCGCCGGATCCGACACCGTGGCCGAAGCCTCCTCCGGATGCCGATCGATGACCTCGATGGCCGGCTCGCTGTCATCGTACGTGGCCATGGCAGGACCGGGCTCCGCCGATCCACCTCCGCACGAGACCAGCAGACACATGCCACCGACCGCCCATAGGGTCCTCGCTTCTCTCATGGCCGGGATTCTATCGGGCGATTCGCTGCGCGGGGGCGTCGAGGCGGCGCCGCCTGGTTCGGGCTAGGATGCGGGGTCCATGACCTACGAGCCGCGCACTATTGCCTACGTCGCGGAGCTCTTCCACCCGCCGGTGCAGAAGGACCCCAAGGCGCTGCAGTCGCTCCACAGCGAGCTGTTCGCAGGCGACCTGACGGGATACCAGAATTTCAACCTGGTCCCCGGCGGGGCGCAGCTGGCCAACCCCGTCCAACAGATCGGGGCCCATTCCACGGCCACCTTCATGCCCGACCGCGTCCAGGTGCGCGAGGAGTTCACCGGGATCACGCTCGAGGACTTCTCCAAGCGCGTCGAGGCGGTCATTGCACAGACGGTGGAGCACCTGACGATCCCGATGTTCACCGCCCACCAGTGCGCGGTGCGCACGCTCATCAACCCGCGCCACTTCCGCGATTCACGCGAGTTCATCGCCAGCGGCATGTTTGGCTTCGGCGAGGAGGTCATCGGGGCCTTCGACCGGCCCGCCCAGCTGGTCGGCATGCGGCTCGTGTTTCCGCGCTCCGAGGAGCAGTCGCAGGTCTTCGCGCTGCGCGTCGAGTCCTACAACAACGATCCGCGGTCGCTCTATCTGGAAAACGTTGGGACCTACCCGCCGCTGGCCCTGAACCAGGCGGAGGGCGTGCTCGAGGAGCACATGCAGGAGACCTACGAATTCCTGACCACGCACGCACTCCCGTTCGTGGCTGGATTCGACCGGACCAGCGAGGAGTTCTGACCCCGGTGGGCGCGCTGCTGGCTTGCGCCTCTGCGATTCTCCTTGCGGCGCCCGTCCAGGAGACGGGAGACGAGCCCGAGGCACGCACCTGGCCGAAGTTGCGCAAGGCACAGCGCGACGCGGTCTCGAAAACGATCGGCCATCTGACGCGGATCGAAATGGAGGACGAGGACGCGGACCGGCGCATCCTCGCCGCATCGGCCAAGATCGTCGCCGTCGGGCGCGGCGCTGCGCCGGTCCTTATGGCCAGCCTGTCGCGACGCAAATCGCTCGAGGCGGAGGATGCGCGCCGGATCGTGGTCTGCCTTGACACGCTGGTGGAGCCCGCCGATGGCGTTCTGCTGGCGGAGGAATTCGGCTCGCGGCGCCGGCCGCTGAGGCTTTGGGCGCTGTCCCGGGCGGCCTCGTTCGACGACGCGGCACTGCTGCCCGCGTTCCGCGGGCTGCTCGAACACGAGGACGGCGAGACCGCCCTGCGCGCCGCACTCGGCTGCCTGCGCGCCGGGTCGCTGGACGGCTGGGACCCGGTCGTCGCGGCGGCTCGGTCGGCTTGGCGCCGGCGCGGGCCCGAATTGCGGGCAGCCTTCGAGCGGGTCCGCAGCCCCGAGGCCGAGCAGCGCGCCCTGCGCCTCCTGGCGGCGCCCGCCAACGCCGGCCGCGTCACAGGGCTCCGCATCCTGGGCGGCACGGGCACCCGCGACGGAGCGCCCCAGGTACTGCCCTACCTCGACTACCAGGACGCGGCGGTCAAGGAGGCCGCCATCAACGCGCTGCGCGGAATGGTCGACGGCGCGCCCCCGCTGGTGAACATTTCCGCATTCGACCTGATCGGCCGGGCCGACGCCTGGCGCAAGAGGCTCCGTGGCTAGAGCGCTCCTTTTGTTGCTGGCCCTGGCCGCCGCCGGCAGCGCTGCCGACGACAAGACCTGCCCCTATTGCGAGGACGATCCGGCGGTCCTGGCCGCCGCCGGCATGGTCAGCCACGGCCCCTTCCTGTTCGGCGCGTCCGACCTGGCCTCCGTGCAGTCGCAGATCTCCTATGCGCGGCCGATCGGCATCGAGACCCCCCACCTGCGAATCGTCTCGACGCTGCGCAAGTGGAAGGTCCCCGAACGCGAGTGGAAGGCCAACAGGGCGGAGCTCACCGCGCTGGCAGCGAAGCTCCCCGAAGTCGACCCCAAGGTGAAGTCCCACGACCGCTGGCTTCGGCTGCACCTCTATGCGGAGCGCGCCGAGACCCAATACCGGCGTTTCCAGGAAGCGATGGGAGTCACCGACGACGATTTCGGGGCCTCGCGCTGGACCAACGGACGGCCCTACATGGGCGAGGGCCCGTATCTCGGTGAGAAGGACAAGTTCGAGATCCTCCTGACCGAGAACCAGGGAACCTACACCGACTACCTGTCCAACACCTGGGGACTGACTACCACGCTGCCCCACCGCCACAACATCATCGACCGCAGCGCACTGTGGTTCGGGATCTACGCGGAGGGCGTCGTGAACGGCGACAAGGGCCTATACACGGGCATCATCCACAACCTCGCCCACAACTTCCTCGACGGCTACAAGCACTATTCCTACGACATCCCCTCGTGGATCAGCGAGGGGTTCGCCCACTGGATGGAGCAGGACGCGGGCGGCGTCGACTACCACTTCTGCACCGAGGAGGCGGCCGACGCCGACGTCAACTACGAGCTGGATTGGGAGCCCTCGGTCCGCAAGCTGGTCCGCAAGAAGCGGCCCCAGCCGCTGGCGCGGATGATGCGCTACACCTCCTACGCCGAGATCAGCCTGGAGGACCACTTCACCGCCTGGAGCCGCATCGACTACCTGATGCGCGCCCACGCGGAGGCCTTCCGGGCCTTCATGTCGGAGATGGCCGGACTCCTCGGCCCGGACGGCTACGCCGACGGCAAGGACCTGGTGGGCCGTCAGCGGAGGCTTCTCAAGGAGCTGCTGGGAGTGTCGCCGGACGGCTTCGACCGTTCCTGGGCGGAGTGGGTGCTGGAGAACTACCGCACCAAGAAGGCACGATAGGCGGCATGGGACCGGCACCCGTGATCGACCCCGGAGCATCCGTCTTCGATGTCCCTCTGGTGTGCCTCGACACCGAGACCACCGGCGTCCATCCCTCGTCGCGCCTGCTCGAGGTCGGCGCGGTGAAGTCGGTGGGCGGCGCGGTCGAGGACGAGTTCGAGGCCTTCTGCAATCCCGGCTGCGCCATCCCTCCGGACGCCACCGAGGTCCACGGCCTCACTTCAGCCGACCTGGATGGGACTCCGCCTGCGCCCGAGATGCTGCAGTCCTTCTTCGAGTGGGCCGGCGACGCGGTCTTCGTGGCCCATCACGCCCCCTTCGACGTCGGCATCATCGCCTTCGAGCTGGCGCGCGCCGACCTGCGGCCGCCCGAGGGCCAGGTCCTCGACACCTCACTCATCCCGCGCAAGATCTTCCCGCTGCTGTCCTATTCGCTGGGCTCGCTGGTCGAGCACCTCGACCTGCCGCGCAGCCCCCAGGATCACCGCGCCCTGCCCGACGCGTTCCACGTCTTCCATGTCCTCCACGCCTGCTTCGACGCATGTCCGGAGCCCCCCACCCTGGCCCAGATGCTGGACATGAACGGCACCCCGCTCACGTTCCGCGGCTACCGCGTGCCTCCGCCGGAGGTCCCCGAGGCCCTCATTTGCCTGGAGGAGGCGCGGCTCGAGGAGCGCGACGTCGCCATCAGCTACGGCGAGGACAAGGCGAACGCCCTGGCCGTGCGCGTGAGGCCGCAGTTCCTCTACCGCGACCGTGGCCACGACTGGCTCGAGGGCCGCTCCGAGGCCAGCGGCCTCGTCGAGACCTGGCGCCTCGACCGGATCATCTCCGCCGAACCCCGCTAGGCCACGCCGGTCTCGTCACTTAACGGCAAAACAGGCCCTCCTCCCGACGTCTCCGTGCCCCTATTCCCGGTTAAGTGACGAGACCGGCATTTGCCCCTGAAAATGCGCAACCTGGGCGATTGCGCGCGTCGTGGAAGTGGGATGGTGGTGCTGCATGTGATTGCCAGGGGGCGCGACGGTCGGCGGGTGTTCCACAACGACGAGGACTTCCTCCACTACCTGGCCCTGGTGGGCCGCTTCAACCGTGAGCTGGGGGTGGTGCTGCACCGGCACTGCCTCATCCCCAACCACGCCCACCTGCTTGTGACCGCACCGTCCATCGACGCGGCCAGGGAGAGCGACCGGCGCAGACGGATCGCGTACGCGCGTTGGCACAAGCGCTGCTACGGACCTGCGCAGAAGGAGCGCTTCTGGCAGAGGGGCTTCTACGGGCGGCGGGTGGATCCGCAGGGATACGAGGCGGCAGCGGCCTATGTGGAGAACAACGCGGTGGGGCACGAGATGGTGGACGACGCTGTGCTGTGGCCGTGGTGCAGCGCGCCTTATTACAAACTGGGGATGCCGATGGGGCTGATCACGCCGGACGCCTATGGGGCACTGCGGCCCGACGTCCGGAGGATGCAGAAGATGGTCAGGGGGATGCGTCTGCTGGAGTCGGAGACGCCGCGGCAGCCTGCTGTATGAGATCTGCGAGCGCGGCGATCCAGGCTGGGTCGTCGTTCAGACAGGGCGACAGGGCCAGCGACTCACCGCCGGCGGCGAGGAAGGCCTTGGCCAGGCGGATGCCGATCTCCTCGAGCGTCTCGAGGCAGTCGGCGGCGAATCCGGGGCAGGCTACGACGACGCGCGAGTGAAGCGCGGCGAGGGCGGGGACGGCCTCGGCCGCCATGGGGCCCAGCCATCGGGCGGGTCCGAAGCGTGACTGGAAGACCAGCGTCCAGGCGACGTCATCCAGACCCAGGCGCGAGACGATGCCGGCGGCGCTGGCCTCGCAGCGGGCCCGGTAGACCTGGGCGTCGGGCGCCGACAGCGGCAGCCCATGGAAGGACAGGACCAGATGCGCGTCGCCCTCCGCGAGGGCCGGCCGGATGCCGTCGGCAACGGCGTCCATCCAGGCGCGGTCCTCGTGGAACAGCGGCAGCGTCGCCATCGAGAGCCCCGACCGCGCGGCCACCGGCAGCGCCGCTTTCACGATCGAGCCCCAAGTGGCCTCGGCGGCCTGGGGAAACAGCGGCGCCAGGACCACGGACTCGCAGCCGGCATGGGCCAGCGACTCGATGCCCGCGG
This sequence comes from uncultured Planctomycetales bacterium, assembly GCA_964653725.1. Lineage (GTDB taxonomy): Bacteria > Planctomycetota > UBA1135 > UBA1135 > CAZZHK01 > CAZZHK01. Next base: position 54,744 of record CAZZHK010000012.1, read on the forward strand.
CCAGGCTCGGAGCGCCGTAGCGCATGCCGACCTCCACCACCCAGCCGTCGCCCAGGCGATCCTGCAGGGCAGCGGCCGTGCGGGCGGCGTTGACCTGCAGCGGGCTGCCCTCGTCCGTCCAGATCTTTGCGTATAGCGCCGCGCTGGACCGCGAGCGCAGCGGCAGGACGGCGCCGTGCAGGAACGGCAGCCAAAGAGCACGCGGCAGGCCGATCACGTCCCGGTCGCCCAGGAACTCGGCCAAAAACCGCCGCACGGCCGCAGGCGTGGGCGCATCGGGCGAGCCCACATTGCCCAGCAGCACGCCGCGGGGAGACGAATCGGGAAGCGTCATCGGGGCCACGAGGATAGGCGGGCCGGTCACGACCGTGACGCGCGTGTGACAGGGGTGGTGACGCGCGTGTGACACGGGCCGCCGGGGACAGCCCTAGCCTCGGGCGCATGGAACGGATGGCCGTCTGCGGATGCTCGCTCAGCGAGGTCAAGGCTGCGGATCTGGACCGTCTGGCGCGGCCCGGCAGCGCCGCCCTGCGCGAACTGGCCGACGATCTGGGGGCGTCGGAACTGGTGCTGCTGGCCACCTGCAACCGCGTCGAGGTCGTCTATGCGCGCGAGGCCGGCCACCCGCCCGAGGCCCAGGACCGCGGCGTCCTTGCAGGCGGCCTGCACGCGGACGGCCCCGATCTGCGATGGCTGGGCGGCGACGCGGCCGTGCGCCACCTGTTCCGCGTGGCCTCGGGCCTGGACTCGCTGGTACTCGGCGATCAGCAGATCCCGGCCCAGGTGCGCCAGGCGTGGGAGGCGGCGCGCGCCGTCGGCATGACGGGAGACGTCCTGGATCCCGTGTTCGAGGCGGCTCTTGGCTGCGCCCGCCGCGTCGCCGCAGACACCGGCGTCGGCCGGCTGCCCGTGTCTCTGGTGTCGCTGGCGTTGGACGCTGTGGCCCAGGCACGGCTTGGCGCGCCTCATGGACAGGCGCCGGTGGTGGGCATCGTGGGCGCCGGGCTGATGGCGCGCCGGCTGGCCCGGGCGGCGGCCGCCACCCAGGGCATGGCGCCCGCCTGGGTGGCCAACCGCAGCAGCGACTCCGCAGAGGCCCTGGCGGCGGAGTTCGGGGCGCGGCCGGAGACGCTCGAGACACTGCGCGCTGGGAATCTCCGGGCGGATGTCCTGCTGGTCGCCACCGCTGCGCCGGGCTTCGTCATGGACCGCGCGCTTCTGGAGCGCATGGGGTCCGACCTCGTGGCCGTCGACCTGGGCGCCCCGCGCAACCTGGAGCCTGGCGCCGATGGCGTGGTCATCATCGACCTCGAGTCCCTGCGCTCGGCCGCCGACACCAACCGCGCCGCGCGCCGCCAGGCCGCTGCCGCCGCCGAGGCGGTGGTCGCCGACCGGCTGGAGGCCTTTCGGCGGCGCCTGGCCGAGGCGCGCATTGCCGCCGTGGCCGAGGAGCTTCGCGGCGTGTCCGCCGATCTGCTGGAATCCGAGATCGCGGCCCTGTCCGACGGCCGGCTGGCCGACCTGTCCCCCGACCACCGCGCCGCCGTCGAGCGCTGGGCGCGCTCCGCGTTCGGCCGGCTGCAGCATCTGCCGGCGCGCGCGCTGAAGGACCTGGCCGCCGAACTCGCCACCCGCGAGGAGGCGGCCCTGTGACCATCCGCATCGGCACGCGCGGCTCGGACCTGGCGCTGTGGCAGGCGAATTGGGTCGCCGGGCAGCTGGGCGAAGACATCGAGATCGTCGTCATCGAGACAAGCGGCGACACGATCCTGGATGTGCCGCTGCAGACGGTGGAGGGCAGCGCCTTCTTCACCGGCGAGGTCGACCGCGCGCTCGCCGACGGGGAGGTCGATCTGGCCGTCCACTCGATGAAGGACATGCCGGTCTCCATCCATGACGGCCTGGCCGTGGCCGCCATCCCTGAGCGCGCCGACGCGGGCGAGCGGCTGCTGGTCGCCCCTGCGGCGCTTGATGCAGACGCCCAAGGCTGCCTGCCGCTGGTGACCGGCGCGCGCGTAGGGACCTCCAGCCCGCGCCGCGAGGCGCAGCTGAGAGCCCTGCGCCCCGACCTCGTGTGTCTGCCGATCCGCGGCAACGTCCCGACCCGTGTCGACAAGCTGCGGCGCGGGGACTTCGACGCGATCCTGCTGGCGGCGGCCGGCCTGGACCGGCTGGACCTCGACGTTTCGGATCTGGTGGCGGTCGACACCGATGGCGTGGTCCCGGCCCCCGCCCAGGGCGCGCTGTGCGTGAAAGCCCGCCCCGGCGACAGCGCTCTGCGCGCCCTGTGCGAGGCGCGCCTCCACGACGCCGACGCTGCCGAGGCAGCGCACGCCGAGCGAACTGTGCTTCTCGCGGCCGGCGGAGGCTGCAACCTGCCGGTCGGCGCGCACGCGAGGCGCTCGGATGACGGCGGCTGGTCCGCCCGCATCTGCGCATGGGACGAGACGGCCCAGGACTCAGGCGCCACGGCCACCGAGGCCGTCGAAGCGGCGTGGGCCCGTGTGTCGCGAGCCGGGCAGACCGTCGCCCTGGCCGGCTCGGGCGAGGGACCGTCCAAAGTCGCCGAGCGGCTAGAGGCCCTGGGCGCCGAGGTCGTCCACGAGCGCGTCCTGGCCTTCGAGGATCTGGAGGACGGTGACGAGGCCCCGCCCGGAACCGTGGACTGGGTCTGTGTCACCAGCCGCCAGGCGGCGGCACGCATGGCGCTGCCGGCGCCGGCGACGCGAGTGGCCGCGGTCGGGCCGTCCACCGCCGCTGCGCTGGCGGAGCGCGGCATACAGGTCGCCTTCACCGGTGCCGGGGGCGGCGCCGCCGACCTCGCCCGCCAACTGCCGCTCGGCCACGCGGGCGCGACCGTGCTGTTTCCCTGCGCCGAGCGCCACCGCCCCGACTTGCCGCTGATCCTGGAAGAGGAGCGCGGCGCGCACGTCGTGGTCCAGCCGCTCTACCGAACCGTGCCGGCTTCGGGCGCCGCGCTCTCGAGCGGCCCGGTCCACGCCCGCATCTGGCTTTCGCCCTCGGCCGTCCAGGCTGCGGGCCATCTGGACGACGGCGCCCCGGCCTACTGCCTGGGTGCCGCCACGAAGACCGCCCTCGAGGCCGCGGGCATCCCCGCGACCCTGGGCCTCCCGCCCGCCAACGGAGACTCGAAATGAAGCAGCGACCCCGACGCCTGCGCCGCACCCCCGCCCTGCGCGAAGCAGTGGCCGAGACGCGCGTCAGCGCAGCCCAGTTGATCCAGCCCCACTTCGTCATTCCCGGCGACGGGGACAGCGTGGCGGTGGACGCCATGCCGGGCATCGAGCGCACGCCGGTGGCGGCCCTGACGAGATCGGTCGGCGCCGACCTGGAGCTGGGCATCGCCAGCGTGCTGCTGTTCGGCGTCGGGGGCGCCAAGGACGACCGCGCGTCGGCCGCCAGCGACCCCGACGGCCTGATCCCCGGCGCGGTCCGCGAGCTGAAGTCGGCGTTCGGCGACGACCTCACCGTCATGACCGATGTGTGCCTTTGCGGCGCCACCTCCAGCGGCCACTGCGGAGTGCTGGACGGGAACGGCCACGTGGCCAACGACGAGTCGCTGCCGATTCTGGCGGCCGCTGCTCTGTCCCACGCGCAGGCCGGCGCCGACTTCGTCGCGCCCTCCGACATGATGGACGGCCGCGTCGCGGCGATTCGCCAAGCGCTCGACGAGGACGGGTTCACGGACACATCGATCTGCTCCTACTCGACCAAGTTCGCTTCGGCCTTCTACGGGCCGTTCCGCGAGGCGGCCGACTCGGCCCCCCAAGAGGGCGACCGCCGCTCCTACCAGATGGATCCGCGGAACGGCCGCGAGGCGCTGCGCGAGAGCCTGCTCGATGTCGAAGAGGGCGCCGACATGCTGATGGTGAAGCCGGCCCTGGCCTACCTGGATGTGATCGCGGCCATCGCGGCCGAATCGCTGGTCCCGGTCACCGCCTACAACGTCTCGGGCGAATATTCGATGGTGAAGGCGGCCGCAGAGAAGGGCTGGATCGAGGAGTCCGCCCTGGTCCCCGAGATCTTGACGGGCATGGCGCGCGCCGGCGCCGACCTGATCTTCACCTACCACGCCCGCGAGGCCCTCGCCCAGAGCTGGCTCGCCTGATCGGCCCTAGGGGGTCAGGTCGACGGGGACGTCGGTGCTGGCGAAGACCGGTGGGGTCGATGGCGCCCAGCACGACGAAGGCGTGGTGGACGGTGAGGCCCGCCGGCCGAGGACCATGGAGAGCATTCAGCGTTCCTACGGGACCGCGCCGTGACCCGGCGGTGACATTCGGGGGCCGGTCGCCTCTACTCTGCGGCCATGCCGAAGACCGCCGTTGACCTCCTGGAACGCGCCCGCCGCGTCATGCCGGGCGGCGTGTCCAGCCCGGTGCGCGCATTCCAGGGCGTGGAGGGCGAGATGCGCCTGCTGGCCCGTGGCGCTGGCGCCCACGTGTGGGACACGGACGGCCGCGAATATGTGGACCTGGTGGGCTCGTGGGGACCGCTGATCCTGGGCCACGCCCACGCAAGCGTGATCGAGGCGGTGGAGCGGGCGGCGCGTGACGGACTGACCTTCGGCGCCACCTGCCAGGCGGAGATCGAGCTGGCCGAGCGCGTGCTGGCCCGCTACGCCGCGGCGGGCATGGAGCAGGTCCGCTTCGTCTCCAGCGGGACCGAGGCGGTCATGAGCGCGCTCCGGCTGGCGCGCGGCGCCACCGGACGGCAGCGCATCGTCAAGTTCGACGGTTGCTACCACGGCCACTCGGACGGGCTGCTGGTCGCCGGCGGGTCGGGGCTGGCCACCTTCGGGACACCGTCGTCGGCGGGCGTGCCCGAAGAGATCACGGCGCTGACCCATGTTCTGCCGCTGGACGACGACACGGCGCTGGAAGAGCTGTTCGCCGAGCGCGGCGGCGAGATCGCCGCGGTCGTCATCGAGCCGCTGCCCGCCAATGCCGGACTGCTGGCCCAGCGGCCGGCCTTCCTGGCGCGGCTGCGCGAGGTGACGGCCGAGCACGGCGCGCTGCTGGTCTTCGACGAGGTGATCAGCGGCCTGCGCGTCGCGCCGGGCGGCATGTGCGAGCTGACCGGGATCCGGCCCGATCTGGTGACGCTGGGCAAGATCGTCGGCGGCGGCATGCCGGTCGGCGCCTACCTGGGGGCAGCCGACCTGATGGAGCAGCTGGCGCCGGCCGGGTCCGTCTACCAGGCAGGGACGCTGTCGGGCAATCCGGTGGCGATGGCCGCCGGGATAGCGACTCTGGACGCACTGGACGCGCCCGGCGTCTTTGATGGGCTCGAGGCCGCCGGGGCGCGACTGGAGGCCGGCTGGCGCGCCGAGCTCGCGGCCCGCAGCGTGCCCGGCGTGGTGGCGCGAGCCGGTTCGATCCTGTGGACCTGCCTGCAGGAGGGCGAAGCGCCGCGGGCCGTCCACCGGATCACCGACGAGGCGGCCGGCCGCTACGGACACGCCCACCCACGGATTCTCGATGCCGGCTGCTGGATGGCGCCCAGCGCCTGGGAGGTGGCCTTCATCTCGACCGCCCACACGGATGGCGACCTGGACCGGGCCGTGGCCGCCTTTGGCGCCGGGCTGGACGCCCTGGGTGCCTGACATGAAACGCACGGCACGCCTCTACTGGCTGGCGGTGGCCACTTATGCGCTCCTGCTGGCCTGGTGGCTGGTCTTCTTCTCGATCCAGGGCGACAGGATCGGGGCCGCGATGCGGGCCGAAGGCGTGCCGCTCACATCCGAACAGGACCTGGTCCTGATGAACGAGACCCTGCGCGGCCAGCGGATGCTGCTGCTGGAAGGCGGCTTCCTGGGCCTGGTCCTGCTCGGCAGCGTCCTGCTGGTGCTGCGCTCGGCCCGCCGCGAGGCCCAGGCGGCCCGCCAGCAGCGCCACTTTCTCTCCGCCGTCACCCACGAGCTTCGCAGCCCCATCGCTTCGGCGCGCCTCTATCTGGAGAGCCTGCTCGGGGGCCGCGCCGAGGGCGAGAAGCGCGAGCGCTACCTGACCCACGCGCGCCAGGACATGGACCGTCTGGCCGCCACAGTGGACGCGATCCTGAAGACCACCAGCCTGCATGCGGACACGGCACCGCTGGACAACGCAGCGCTGGACCTGGAGCGGCTCGTGGCGGACGCGCGGCCGGCGCTGGACGAGGCGGTGACCTCCGCCGGCGCCGCATTGTCGATTTCCGGCGACGGGCCCGTGCCGATGAATGGCGACGCCGAGGCCGTCGCCCTGATCGTCCGCAACCTGGTCAGCAATGCGGCCAAGTACGGGGGCGCGACCCCGAGGATCGAGGTCGAGGCCTCGGCGACGGACGGCGAGGCCATCCTTTCGGTGCGCGACTTCGGGCCCGGTCTCACCGCCATCGCGGGCCGCGACCCGTTCGGAGCCTTCGTGCGCGGCCGCGACACGGAGGCGCAGCCCGGCATCGGCCTGGGCCTGCATCTGGTCGCCGAACTCACCACCGCCATGGGCGGCCGCGTGAGAGCCGCCGATGCGGAAGGCGGAGGCGCCCTCTTCACGTGCGCGTGGCCTCTGGGCGAGGATCCGGCATGAGCGGCGAGCGCCTGGTCCTGGTCGAGGACGAAGCCCACCTGGCGGAGGTGGTCGCCGAGAACCTCGAGCTGGAGGGCTGGACGGTCGACGTGATCGGCGACGGGCAGATCGGGCTTGACGCCATCCGCGACGACGCGCCCGACCTGGTGCTGCTCGACGTGATGCTGCCGGGGCTCGACGGCTTCACCGTCTGCGAGGTGCTGCGCGGCGAGGGCTGCGACGTTCCGATCCTGTTTCTCACCGCGCGCGGCGCATCCGACGACCGCATCCGCGGACTCGAGGCCGGCGGCGACGACTACCTGGTCAAGCCGTTCGAGCTTGCCGAGTTGATCCTGCGCGTGAAGGCGATCCTGCGCCGCACCGAGTGGATGCGCGCCGAGTCGTCGGCAGGCGACGTGCTGGTGCTGGGCGATGCAAGCGTGGACCTCAAGGCATTCACCGCGACAAAGGGCGGTCGAGAGGTGGAGCTGACCGCCAAGGAGACGCTGATCCTTCGCTGCCTGGCCGAGCGGCCGGGCGAGGTCGTGACGCGCGCCCAGGTAGTCGACCGGGTCTGGGGCTACGACGCCTTCCCCACCCTGCGCACCGTCGACAACTTCATCGTGCGCCTGCGACGGCTGCTCGAGCCCGACCCCAAGAACCCGCGCTACCTCCACACCGTCCGCGGCGCCGGCTACCGCCTCACGCCCTGACCACCCCCCTTCCGAGTTGCGGTTTTGTCACATGACCGCAACTCGCAAGAGGGGGGTCGTGACGGTGTTGTGACACGCGGGGAGGCGTGGGTCCTAGGCTGACCGGCGTGAAACGGCTGATTCGAGCACTCAGGAGGGAGCCCCTGGACCGGCCCCCGGTCTGGCTGATGCGCCAGGCGGGGCGCTATCTGCCCGAATACCGTGCCCTGCGCGAGAAGGCCGGCGGCTTCCTGGCCATGGTCCAGGACCCGGAAACGGCCACCGAGATCACCCTGCAGCCAGTGCGGCGATTCGGGATGGACGCCGCGATCCTCTACAGCGACATCCTCCTGCCGCCCCAGGCGATGGGACTGGATCTCGCCTACGGGCAGGGCGGCCCGAGCTTCGCGGCGCCGATCCGTGAGGACAGCGACGTGGCCGCGCTGCGCGAGGTCGACCCCGCCCGCGATCTCCCCTATGTGGGCGAGACGCTGGGGCGTGTGGCGGCCGAACTGGGCGAGGGCACAGCATTACTCGGCTTCTGCGGCGCGCCGTTCACGCTGGCCTGCTACATGGTCGAGGGCGCGGGCAGCCGCCAGTGGCCAGAACTGCGCAGGATGATCCACCGCCACCCGGGGCGCTACGAGCGTCTGGCGGGCCGGCTGGCCGAGGTCGCCGGCGCCCACCTCGCCTACCAGGCGGAGTGCGGTGCGGAGGCGCTGGTCCTGTTCGACACCTGGGCAGGATCGCTCAGCCGCCCCGACTACTTGCGCTACGCCGCCCCCTGGGCGCGCCGGGCGCTCGAGATCGCAGGCGACGCCGCGCCGCGCATCGTCTACGCCGACACCGCCGGCCACCTGCTGGACGACCTGGCCGACCTGGGCGTGTCATGCGTCGGCCTCGACCACCGCACCCCGCTGGGCCAGGCCCTTGACCGCGTCGGCGACCGAGTCGCCATCCAAGGCAACCTGGATCCCGCGGCGCTCTTGTCCACGCCCGGGGACGTGGCAGCGCGGACCCGCGCGCTCCTCGACGAGGCAGGCGGGCGGCCGGGCCACATCCTCAATCTCGGCCACGGGGTCCTCAAGTGGACCGACCCCGACTGCGTGGCAGCCTTCGTCGACGCAGCCACCGCTGCATCACCGTGAGCTGGCTCCCGAAGCCGGGCCTGCTGGAGAAACTGAGCGGCCCGGGCCCTCGCTACACGTCCTATCCCACCGCGCCGGCCTGGTCGGACGACTTCGGGGCGGCGCAGGCCGACGCGGCCGTGGCGCGCGCGGCGGAGCGGGTCGGCGAGCCGCTGGCGGTCTATGTGCACGTCCCCTTCTGCGAAAAGCAGTGCCTGTTCTGCGGCTGCACGGTCGACATCCAGGCCGGCCGCTGGCGCGAGTCCAAGGGCGACGCGTTCCTGGACGCGCTGGACTCGGAAGCCGCGCGGCTGTGCCAGGCCTTCGGCGGCCACCGGCCCGCGGCGCAGATCCACCTGGGCGGAGGCACGCCGACCTGGCTGTCACCAGACCAGCTGGGGCGGCTGATGGCAGCAGTCACGGCGGCCTTCCCGCCCATCGACGGCGCCGAACTGTCAGTCGAGGTCGACCCGCGCGTGACCACGCCGGACCATGTGGCCGCACTCAGCGAGATGGGCTTCCGACGCGTCAGCCTGGGCGTCCAGGACACGAACGACGGCGTCCAGGAGGCAATCCATCGCGGCCAGACCCTCCAGCAGACCGCCGACCTGATCGAGACGCTTCGCGGCGCTGGCGTCGACGGTGTCAACCTGGACCTGATCTACGGGCTGCCGCGGCAGACTCTGTCCACCTGGACCGCCACCCTGGACGCCGTCGCCGAGTGGCGCCCGGACCGCCTGGCGGTCTACGGCTACGCCCACGTGCCGTGGCTGAAGTCGTTCCAGCGCGTGCTGGAAGACCGCGACCTGCCCGACGCGGCGCTGCGGACCAGCCTGTTCGCCGCCGCTTGCGAGCATCTGAACGCAGGCGGCTACCAGTTGATCGGACTGGACCACTTCGCGCTGCCCGGCGACGCGCTGGCCCGCGGCCTGGAGGACGGGTCGCTGCATCGCAACTTCATGGGCTACACGACCATGCGCGCCGACGACATGGTCGCGCTGGGCCCCAGCGCGATCTCTGACCTGGGCGGCTGCTACCTGCAGAACCAGCGCGAGACGCATGCCTGGGCCGAGGACGCCCTCGCCGGCCGGCCGGCCACGACCCGCGGCCATCTGCGCAGCCCCGACGACGACGTGCGGCGCGCCGCAATCGGTGATTTGATGTGCCGCATGGCCCTCGACCTGGACGACCTGGAGGAGCGCTTCGGTGTGACCGATCTCGGCGAGCGCTTCGCCGGCGCCTGGCAGGCGCTGTGCGGCCTCGAGGCGGACGGCCTGTGCACGGTCACCGAACGCCGCGTGACGGTCGAGCCGGCCGGGCGGCTGTTCCTCCGGCACCTGGCCATGCCCTTCGACGCCTATCTCGAAAGCACCACCCCTGACCGCCAAGGGCAGGAGCAAGCGGGCCGCTTCAGCCAGACCCTATGAGCCCGCTCGCCCGCACCCCCCTGGATGCGATCGTTGTCGGCGCCGGCATCGCCGGGCTGGCGCGAGCGCGGGCGCTCCATGCCCAGGGCAAGACGTTCCGGGTACTTGAGGCGCGCCCCGTCGCCGGTGGCTGTCTGGAGACGATCACCACCGGGGACGGCTTCCGTTTCGAGGCCGGTCCGGAGGCGGTCCTGGACCGCGACGGCTCGGTGGCGGCCTTCCTCGACGAGATCGGGGTTGGCTGGCAGCCCGCCGGCGCGAGCGGCAACCCGAAGCGCTGGATCGTGCACAAGGGCCGGCTGGTCACCGCGCCGCTCGGCCCGCGCGCGCTGCTGACCACCCCGCTGCTCAGCATGCGCGGCAAGGCCCGCTTCCTGCGCGAACGCGGCCGTGACCCGGCTGCTGCGCTGGACGGCTCGGTGGCCGAGTTCGCCGAGCACCGCTTCGGGCCCGAGGCCCTGAACAGCCTGGTCGACCCGATGATCCGCGGCATCCACGCGGGTGACCCCGCCACCCTGTCGCTGCGCGCCTGCTTCCCCGAGCTGCCGACGCTCCTGGAGAAGCACGGCAGCCTCCTGGCTGCGATGAAGAGCCGACCCACGGGACCGGGCCTCATCATTCCGCGCAACGGCGGGATGTCCGCGGTCGTGGATGCCCTGGTGGCTGGCTTGGAGGGGCGCGTCGAGACCGGAGCGCCGGTGCTGGAGATCGAGCGCCAGACCCAGGGCTTCGCCGTGACCTGCGTGAACGCGGACGGCCGCCACCGGATGGTGGCCCGCGAGGTAGTCGTGGCGACGCCGGCGGCCGCCGCCGCGCGCGTCCTGACCGACGCCGCCCACGGCGCAGCCCATGCGCTGGCGACGCAGGACTCGGTCACCCTCACCGTCCTGGCCCACGCCTGGCCCCGCAGCGCGGTCGCCCATCCTCTCGACGGCTTCGGCTACGTAACTCCGTCGTCCGGCGGGCTCACCCATCTGGGCACTTCGTTCTCCACGACCATCGGGTCGGCGGAGACGCCGGACGGTCTGGTCATGCTTCGCACGATGGCGCGCGGCACGCCCGACGATGACGAGCTGCTCGCCGAGGTCGCACCGCTCATCGGCCTCGGCGGCGAACCCGCCTGGACCCACACGGTTCGCCACGGGCTCGGCCTGCCTGTCTACGACCTGGACCAGCCCACGCGCGCGGCCGCCATCCGCGACGCATTGCCGCCGGGCCTGTCCGTCATCGGTCAGGCGCTGGACGGCGTCGGCGTCCCCTCCTCGCTGGCGGCGGGTCTGGCGGCCGCTGTCTAGGACTCGTTCAGAAGGGTCTCGACCACCTCGGCGAGCGCCTCACCGCGCACGTCGATGAAGCGGATCACGCCCTGGGCATCGAGCACATAGATGGTCGGATACCAGCGCACGCCCCACTTGGCGGGCAGGCCGCTGCCTGGATCGGGCTCCCAGATGCTGGGCCAGGTGATGCCGTGCTCGGCCGTCTGCTTGCGAATGTGGTCGGCGTCATCGTCGGTGTTGATGCCGAGCAGGGCGAAGGGCTGGTCAGCGAAGCGCTCCACGAGCGCCTTGTGGTCGGGGATGTCCCCAACGCATGCGCCTCACCAGAACCCCCAGAAATCCAGGACCGTCACCTTGCCGAGGTAGTCCGCCAGCGCAATCTCGCGCCCGTCGATGTCCTTGCCTGTGAAGCCCGGCGCGGCCAGACCGACCTGCAACTTCTCGGCGCGGAACAGCGCGCCCTTCGCGCGCACCGCGCTCTTGGAGTCCGGGAACCGCGCGACGACCTCACGCATGAGCTCGGCGGCCCGGTCCTTGTATTCGTCGCCGTCGGCCTCGCCGAACATGCTGGCACGCGCGTACAGCGCTTTCTCCTGCGTAATGCTCCGGCTGGAGGTCGCTCCCAGGTGTCGGAGCAGGGCGTCGGCCGTGTCGAGGCCGAAATCGTGCTCGGAGTACATCAACGGGTAGACCAGGTCGTCGGACCAGTTCTCGTCAGCGAAATTGTCGATCAAGTCGAGCGCCAGGCGCATCCGGCCGGCGTACATGGACGCTTCAGGGGTCCCGGAACGGGCGAAGTTCTCGAAGCACCAGAGTTTGGCCTGGCCCGAACCGCGCGCCGCCAGACCGGCGTAGCGCGGGTAGAAGTCCACCATCAGGTCATTGCCGGCAGCCATCGGGAAGGCGGGCATCTGGGGCTCTGGGTCGCCGGGTCCGGCGGCCTCCAGGGCCGCCTCGTAGGCCTCGTAGGCCGCTGTGTACTCGGCATAGACCTTGTCCATCAGCGGGCGGTAGGCCGCATCGAACTCATCCTCGAGCGAGTTGAATTCGGCGGCGAGGTTGGAAGCAGAGGCCGAGACGGGCTGCTGGAGAGGAGTGATCAGGACAGCAAGCAGGGCAAACATTTGCATCTACCTAATCTACACGAGGACGCGGAGCGCGTTGAGGCCCAGCACGCCCTCGACCACATCTGCGCTGTGGCCGCGGCCCAACAGGCCGCGTGTGACGGCGCCCATCAGCGCCGCGTCGCCGAGCCCCTTGGGGAAGCAGTTGGTGCCGTCGAAGTCCGAGCCGAGCGCCACATGCTCGTCCCCCATCACGCGCAGGGCGTGGTCGATGTGGTCTAGGACGCGCTCCAGGGTCGGTAGCGGCGGGCAGTCGGGCGGCGGCTCCAGGAAGGCGCGGTAGGCGGCTACGGCGCGGGCCTCCAGGTCGTCGCCGTACTTCGCTTCGAGCCCCGCCAGCATTTCGGCCAGGGTCGAGACCTGGCTGCAGGCCTCATTGAACGCCGCGTCGACGAAGTCGGCGACGAAAGTGATCCCCAGCACGCCGCCGTTGGCGGCCAGCGCCTCCATCTGCGCGTCGGTCACGTTGCGCTTGTGGTCGGCCACGGCCGTGCAGCAGGCGTGGGTATCGAAGACCGGCTTCTCCGCCGCCTCCAGGGTCTGGAAGAACGCGTCCTCCGAGACATGGGCCAGGTCCACCACCACGCCGAGCCGCTCCATCGCGCTGATCACCTCCCGACCGAAATCCGTGATCCCGCCGTGGCGTGGTTCGTCGGTCGAGGAGTCGCACCAGGAATGGGAAGCGCCGTGGCACAGCGTCATGTAGCGCACCCCGCGCGCCGCCAGCGTCTCCAGACATCCCAGGTCGTCGGCTATCGCGTGGCCGCCCTCGACCCCCACGAGCCCCGCGACCCGACCGGCCGCCTTGGCCGCCAGCGCGTCCTCGGGGGACCGGCAGGCCACCAGGGCGCCGTCCGACCGCTGGCACAGATCATCGAAACAGTCCAGCAGTGCACTCGCCCGATCGAAGGCGGCACGGCCCTCGAAGATCGGGTCCACCCAGGCCGCGAAGAAGGGCGCATCCACGCCGCCGTCCGCCAGCCGCGGCAGGTCCACCTGTCCGATCCCCGTCCGACGGCTCAGGTCAGCGCCCGCCAGCAGCGCGTGCTGCAGGCTGTCGATGTGCAGGTCCACCACCAGCGCGCGGTCGTGGAGCGTCTCGGCGGCATCGATCGCGCTCATCCCACCACCCTAGCCAACAACCCGCACCGTCCCATCGGATAGGATCCTCGCGTCCCAGGGGTTGTCCCCAGGGCTGTTGCGGAAAGACCCCCAGGAGCCGACTGCCATGACCATTGCCGCCCTCGCGCTTTGTCTGTCCTCTGTTGCGCCCTCCGTCCCCACCGACCACGGCAATGTGGAGTGGTTCAGCGGGACATTCGAGGAGGCCGTGGCGCAAGCAAAGGCCAACGACCAGATCATCTTCCTCGACTTCTTCACCGACTGGTGAGGGTGGTGCAAGCGTCTGGATAAGGACACCTTTTCAGACGACTCGGTGGTCACCGAGCTCAAGAACGCCATCTGCGTGCTGGTCGATGCCGAAAGCGAGACCGGCGAGCCTCTCAAGGAACGCTTCGGGGTCCGCGGCTTCCCCGCCCTCCTTTTCCTGAACCCGGACGGTTCGCCACGCGACAAGATCAGCGGATACATGCCGCCGGAGCCCTTCCTCGCCGAGGTACAGAGGATCTTCCGCAATGAGGGGACGATCCCTGCCTTGAAGAAGGAGGTCGTCGCAAAGCCCGAGGATTTGGACCTGCGCTGGGCCTACGCCCAGAAACTGAAGAACTTCGGGGACACGGAAGGCTACGAGGCCCAGGTTGCCCGGATCCTCAAGCGGGACCCGGAGGGCAAGTCGCTAGCAGTCCACACGATTCGCTTCGACGAGGCCATGGATGAGATCAACAAGAGCAGGGGCCGCAATCTGGAAGCCATGCGCGCCTTGCTCGAGAAGGAGACCTACCCGGAACTGCTGTTCAAAGGTTGGTCCGTGATCTTCAACGTGAATGCAGTCAACTCGACGCGTGAGAAGGACGTCGAGAAGCAGGCTGCGATGCGCAAGGAAGCAGTCTCTGCAGGCCGCGAGGCCTGGTCACATGCCCCCGATGACCGCGCTCGAATCCGCTTCGGGAACTCACTCGCCTGGTTCATCTGGGAACAGCGGGAAACGCTGACCGACGAGGACAAGGCGTTCGCGCTTCTCGTCGCTTCGAAGGCCAGCGGCGCGGCACCCGATAACGCGTCCATTCTCGACACCTATGCGTGCTGCCTCTTCATGAACGGAAAGTCCGACGAGGCCCTGGAAGCCATCATGCGCTGCATGGAAATCGACCCTGACAACCCCGACTGGCAGGCCCGGCTGGAAGAGTTCTCCCGCGGATAGGGGTAAAGAGGGTCACCGCATCATGAGCCTTTCAGGTGCCGTCATCTTCCTCAGCGCGAGTGCCGCCTTGTGCGCGGCGCTCTGGGGTCTCGTTTCCAGGCGAAGGTCGGTGCTCCTCGGCGTAATCGCTGCAGGTGTCGCTGTCCTGGCATGCCTCGGAGCTAGGCACGCCTGGGGTGAATCGCAATCGATGTCCTGGACGGTCGCATATGGAGCGATTGCCGTGGCATGTGTCGTTTCAGCAGCCCGTCAGTTTTCCTGCTGCTCGCCCGGGCAGGATTCGTAGAGCCTGACCGCGGCCGAAGCAATTCCGGCGCGGGACGGCGACCTGATGGTCACCGGCTTCCCCGGGTTCATTGCCTCCAGGCTTCTCGCCCGTCTGGCGGACCAGGAACGGGGATGCTTCCATCTGCTGGTCGAGCCGCGCTTTGCCAAGGCGGCGGAGGATGCGTGCCGGCAGATCGAAGGGGCAGTGCCGTCCTTTCGCAACCGGTGGCGCATCCTTCCTGGGGACCTGGCCCGGTCCGGCCTGGCCCTGTCGGATGGTGATCGTTCGGATCTCGCCCGGCGTGTGACCCGCGTCTGGCATTTGGCCGCTGTCTACGACCTCGCGGTGGAGGAGCGCCTGGCCCGGGAGGTCAACGTCGAGGGCACGCGCCGGCTGCTGGACCTGTGCGAAGGCATGCACGGGCTCGAAGCCTTCTTCCACATCTCGACCTGCTACGTGGCGGGCGACAGGACGGGAAGGATCCTCGAGTCGGACCTCGACTGCGGCCAGCGCTTCAAAAACCACTACGAGTCCACGAAGTACGGCGCGGAGGCGGAGGTCCGAAGCAGGTCAGATCGCCTGCCCGTGGTTGTTTTCCGGCCCGCCATCGTCGTAGGCGATTCGAATACAGGCGAGACCGCGAAGGCTGACGGCCCCTACTTCATGATGGGGCTGCTCCTCAGGCTCCCGCACTGGGTTCCGATGGTGCGCCCCGGGGCCAGCCGCGCACCTGTGAATCTCGTGCCCGTCGACTTCCTCGTCGAAGCCCTTGCCGCCCTGTCCGCCGACCCGCGCGCGGTGGGCCGGACCTTCCACCTGGCCGACCCCAACCCCCTCAGTGCACGCGAGATCCTCGACATCCTGTGCGACGCCGTCGGCAGGAAGCGCCCCGTGGCAACAGCCCCCCGTGCGCTGGCCGTTCCGTTGCTGCGCCTGGGTCCCGTCCAGCGCCGATCGGGCATTCCCGCCCAGGCCTTGCCCTATTTCGACCACCCAGCCGAGTTCGATGTGGCCAACACGATGGACCTTCTCCGTGGCACAGGCGTGTCCTGCCCCAGTGCGGCGGACGTGCTCCCGGTTCTGGTGGCCTGGGCTCGCGAGCACAAGGAGATATTCAAGCGCCCCGCTAGACTCCCGCCGAACGATTGACTCCTGTCAACGCGTCATCCGCCTCGGATGCATGCCGGGAGGTTTTCCGCAACCACAATTCATAGGAGACCACTAATGGACCTAACGAAGTCAGACATGACGGGCACGGATATAGGGCTCATCATCCTCGCCTGCCTGATCCTCATACCGTTGGTGATTGCACTGTTCCGGTGGCTCTGGAACATCACCATGCCCCAGGTATTCAACCTAAACACGGTCACGTTCTGGCAGGCATTCCGCTTGCTGCTCATCGCAGGCTTCCTGTTCGGGGCGGGGGGGCGAGGTGAGTGAAGCCCACGCCGCGCCGACCCTGAAAAGGAGACTCTCCGTTATCGCGCCCCTGGCTCTGGTGATGGCCGGCCTGACATGGCTGGTGGTGGCCGGCAGGACACCGCAGGACGAAGAACCGAAGGTCGGGCCGAAACAGCGCGGGTGAACCTAGAATCGATGGACCTGGAGTCCGGCGCCAGCGGTGCCACGTCCCGCTGGCCCTACAGGGGGCCGGGGACTAATATGGAGATTGGTAATACAAATGGGGGCAGGTCACTCCGATCGCTGTCACCACCCACAAAGTCCACTACACTGAAGATATGAGTATCGCAACCCGATGGTTGACCATCGCCGGGATCTCTGTTGCCGCCCTCTGCACGGGAACGGCCGATGCACAGGACACATACGGCATCGGAACAGCGGGCGCAGGAGGGATCATCCCCGAGTTGTCCTGCACCCAGGCATGGCTGGGGAATCCCGGCTTTGACATCAGCGTCGACAAGGGCGTCGGCGGCGGCGTCGCCGTGCAGTTGATCGCTGCCCTTCCGTGGTCGTTCAACGTGGGCGGCACAATGGTTCTCGTCGATCCGGGCACACTGATCCTGACCACTGCCATGGTGCTCGGCGGCCCTCCCGGGATCCCTGGTGCCGGCTCTGCCAATACCCCTCTGCCACTGACCGGTTTGGGCTCCGATGCCAGCTTGGTCGGGGCCTGGATCTACGGGCAAGCCTTGGTCCTGGATGCGGCTCTACCCGGGACGGTAGCCGCCACAGCGGGGTTGGCCATTGAGTTGACCCTGCCTCCCCTGATCTATGCGGCCACGTCGCAAGGAGGGAGCTCCAGTGAGTATTTCATTGATCCGCTGGCCCAGACCCAGCCGTGGCCGTCCGTGGTCACCGGTGTGAACACGCGCGGCGCCGTCTTCACCAATGGGGGCGCCGACCTGCACATTGCGCGTGGCGGTGCGATCATGCACGCGGATATGGGAACGGGCGTGGCCCCTGTTTGGAGCACGATCGCGCTCACTCCGGGCGATGCCGACGAACTGCAGTACGACCCGAGCAACAAGCTGTTCTGGACGCTGTCGGGGACCAGCATGTCCGCCTTGGAGCTCATTGCCTTTGACGGGGACCCGGGCAGCCCCACCTACGGCCAGATGTACGGGCAGACAAGCGGGCTGGCACCCGGCTCCCTCTTGGGCTTCTGGGCACTCTCCCCCAGCGGAAAGCGCGCGGGGGTCATGGGTGTCCTTTCAAACATCATCCATTTCGTCGACACGGACCCCTCCAGTCCCACCTTCCTCCAAATCACAGGATCCACGACTGTGCCATCTCAGTCCGTGAGCATTTCCATCCTCACCGGAATCCGGTTCACACCGGATGACGCTTCCGCTGTGGTGCTGATCCAATACGCAGGTCAGACTCCTGCAGAGGTGGCCCGTCTTGACCTGGCCACCATGACGTGGGTGGACCACAACCCGGGTACATTCGGAGTCCAGCACATCGGCAACACAAGTGTGCCCATCGCGCCTTTCGGATCTGCCCCCATCGGCTTCGACATGTCCCAGGATGGACGCTTCGCGGTGATTTCCGGGTGGTCCGGCACGGGCTGGATCGGGCGGCTGGATCTGGACCCGGCGGATCTCGACTTCTGGCAGTGGACGTCCTGGCAACCGGGCGTATCCCTGGAGAACGCCTGGGCATTGGAGATGTCCAGGGATGAGGCGTCCGTCGCCGTTGGCTCGTGGTCGAGTGGGTCGGGCGGCACGCTCCATCTGCTGGGCACGCAAAACGGATCACTGATGGGCAGCGTCAGCTTGTCGGCCAACATAGCCAACATCTACGAGCTCGCGTTCCGTTAGGGCGGGCGGCCTCTAGGGCAGGATCCCGACGCGCAGACCCTGCGACAGGGTCAGGCCGAGGGTGACCTGCCCCCCTGAAACCGGCCTGTTGCGGGTGCACCGGCATGCGCGAACAAATCAGGCACCCCATCCCGACCAGCCCTCCTATCCGTCACACACCCTGTACCGTGGTCATATGAGCGCAATCAACATTCAAGAGAAATTCGATCTCTTCTCAGACCACTGGACCCCCAAGAAGATTGGTGAACTGAACGGGCAACAAATCTTGCTAGCAAAAATCCAGGGGGAGTTCGTTTTTCATAAGCATGTTGACGAAGATGAGTTATTTATGGTCATGAAGGGTCAGCTGACACTGATCCTGAGGGATCGCACTGTGGTTGTTAACCCTGGCGAATTTTATACGGTCCCAAAAGGTGTAGAGCATAAACCGACTGCTGTGGAAGAAACCCACCTGCTGCTGTTTGAGCCCTTAGGCACGAAGCACACAGGTGATGTGATGGCTGACATGACCGTGGATGCCTACGAGGACATTTAGCATGCCACATTGTGCGATCTCGCCTACTTGCTGTACGAGTTGCACATCCACCGCGCAATGATCACTCGAAGAGAAAGCCCCCGCCTGACCTGCCTCCTTCCATGAACACTGAACTCGCAATCGTCAACGAACCACTGTCGGTCCTCGCCGTATTGCTCGGGGTTCTCGCTTCGTTGTTTGCGCTTCAACGCACCGCCCTAGGCCAACGACTCTACCGAGTAGTCCCGGTTCTCTTGTTTTGTTATTTCATACCTACGCTGCTGTCGAATACGGGAATAATTCCCAGCAATAGCAACCACCCACTCTACCACTTCATTACACAGTGGCTTCTCCCAGCAAGCCTGTTCCTGCTGATCTTGGCTGTAGATATCCCAGCAATCCTTGGGCTTGGGCGCAACGTCCTCGTGCTCTTTGCGACCGCCTTCGTGAGCATCATCCTGGCTGGTCCGTTGGCGTTTTTCATTTTGAGTGGTCTGTTCGATGCAGAACATGCTGAACAGGTGTGGCGGGGTCTGGCGGCTCTGAGTGGGTCTTGGATCGGAGGAGGCGCGAATATGACAGCCATCAAGGAGAGCGTCGCGGCAAGCGATGACATCCTGGCGGCCATCGTCGTAGTCGATGTGTTTGTCGCCGAAATCTGGACCGCTGTACTGTTCTATTTCGCCGGACGCGAACTTCGGATGGACGCGAGGATCAGCGCTGACAGGACGGCACTGGATGCTGTACGTAAGAAAGCGGAAGCCTACCGGGCACAGATTGACCGACCCACCGACCTGACCAGCCTGTTGATCATGTTGGCACTGGCCTTCGGAGCTACCGCGGCATCGGAAAAGGCAAGCGGTTGGCTGGTTGAGGCAATACCGCCAAATGACGTGTTTGGTGCCTTCACATGGAAGGTGGTACTGATCACCGGACTCGGCTTGGCCGCCTCCTTTACCCGGGCGCAACAGCTTGAGGGTGCTGGCGCCAGCAGCGTTGGATCCGTCTTTCTCTTCCTCCTGGTGGCCAGCATAGGTGCCAAGGCAAACTTCTTAAGCGTCCTCAGACCCGAGAACCTGCCGCTGGTCGCGGTCGGCGCGCTCTGGATGGTGCTGCATGTGTCTGCAATGCTCCTGGTTAGGCGATGGATTCGAGCGCCCATCTTTTTTGCCGCGATTGGCTCCCGTGCCTGTATTGGCGGGGCGGCATCAGCCCCAATCGTTGCTGCAGCGTTCAACCCCGCTCTTGTACCAGTCGGAGTGATGCTCGCCATTCTGGGCTATGTCGTTGGGACGCTGGGGGGCGTCGTGTGCGCGTTTCTGATGCGCCACGTATATTTGATCGTGTATTGACCATCGGCCTTACCGCAATCACTGGCCCGATGTTCATGTATGCCTCTCCAGGGCTTCACGGCAGAGGCAACCATGAGGCAAATGCGGCTGTGACGGCCTGGAGCCCCTTCCCCAACACCTGGCATCAGGGTGTTGCGGGTGTCGTTCAGTGGTAGAGCAACAGGCTCCTAAACTGGGGATCAACGGTCGAGTCGTCTTAAGCGCACCAGATCCTCAGTCAGATGCGTCCTTGGCTTTGGTCCCCACCGAGGCGCCGTCGTCCTGACCCCACTCCAATGTGAAGGAAAGTTCGAAGGGTGGCCACTCGGAGACAGGCTGCAACGCAGGCAGAACCGTATCCCCGTGGAAGGACCACCTCGTCACGGTGGAGTGTTGAGCGGGGGTGAGCGGAGGCAATGCATCCCTGTAGTTGCGGGTATCTCCGGGAGGCATGAGGACAGACCCCTTAGCGATTTCGGGCAACCACCTGGAACTGTTACAGACATTGCCGCCAGACCGAGCCCACCCACCGCCCTCAGATGATCCATATGCACTGGTTCGGTGAACGTTTAGACCGGGCCACCAGAGATCTCGCTCACTGGAGTTGCGCACGGTTGTTTGATGTGCCGGCATGTCGTCTACCAGCAGCAAAACCGACTCGACCTCCAACTCGCCGATGCGCCAGTTCAATCGATCAAGTTCAACAACCGGTGCGCCGGACTCGGCGGTCAGGCAGCCACCCAAGGCCAGAAGGGGTACCCAGCCCAACAGGCAAACGTGGCTCAACATCTCGCAGCAGGTTTTCATCTGAGATCGGGTCGAGGATCCTACTCGGGCGTTCCGTCTACGGGCAGGCGAGTCACGCGTTGCGGCTCAAGCCCTTGACTTCAAGGCCCGGCTCTCTCTACCCATCCCCATGATCGATCTCTGACACCACCTGGCCGATCTCATGCCATGACCTCCACAGCCCAACAGGTTGACCTTCCCCATTGACCACAAACTCGAGGCTCCGTTGCCCATTCGCATGCCACTCAGTCCATTGGCCATGGGGGATGCCCGCTTCGCAGCGGTGCTCCAACTTCAACTGCCCATTAGTGAAATGTTCGGCCCACACACCATCCAGTTCCCCGCCCTTGTACATCTCCTCGGTGATCTGCCTATCTACGCAGCCGCCAACCAATGAAAGAACAACTGTGGAGACGGTGGCACTCTTCCATGCACCCCTCCTCAGCGCCCCTCCCTTTCCTGAAGCTCCTCCCTCACGCGCCGGCGTTCACACTTGCCGCTCATCAGATGCATTTCCTACGTTGCACTAGAGCGTTGAACTACATCGCTCTGTCCTCGGACGCAGTCACGCCCAGGGGGTGGGCGATGATGTCGAACACGGCCCACCGCTGGCGCGGTGGGGTATCCAACTAATAGCTCGCGGCCTCGTCGAATAGTGCGTTGACGATGTTGTCCAGCGGCTTCTCCGTATTGGCAAACACAATGACGCCCACATCGTCGGAGAGCCTCCACCACATCTCCGTCCACAGGCCGGGGTCTCCGCCATCGTGCCCAATGCATTTCTGGCCCTGCCAGTTCATGGTGTAGAAGCCAATGGCCTGGCTGCCGTTGATGGACGGGAATTGGATCTTGTGCATCTCGTCCGCCGTTGCCTGGGAGATGATCTGCTGCCCGTGATAGGTGCCGCCGTTCATGTGCATGATCAGGAACTGGGCCAGTTCGGTAGGAGTGGTTCGAAGGGTGCCGGCGGGATAGTCGGGATAGCCGTAGTGAACTCCCATCCCTGTGAATGGCTTCCAGGTGTTCTGGCCCGCGTTCCACATGTACGGAATGGCAACCTCACCCGGATCGACGTTTCTGAAATGCCATTCCGTCTTGTCCATACCCAACGGGCTGAAGAGGTTGGTGTCCGTGTACTGCTCGAACGACACCGAGCCGTTCACTGCTTCCACAAGGTGCCCTGCCAGCGCGAACCCCTGGTTTGCATAGCGGTACTTCGCCCCGGGGGCATGCGAATAGTAGTTTTGATTGGCGAAATACCATTTGCCGCCGGGCGAGAGGTAGTTCTCGCACCAGTAGTCGAGCGGCGTCTTCCAATCCCCCGGAACGTAGAAGGGATCGAGAAGTCCCCAGTTGTCCTTGATGCTGGAGGTATGCGTCAGCACTTGCCGGAACGTGATGGGTACGCCCGGATGGCTGGGGTTCTCCACGAGGAATGACAGGTAGCCGTTGATGTCGTCGTCAAGGCCATAAAGGCCCTGCTCCCATGCATGCATGAGGCCCGTGGCCGTGAGCGTCTTGCAGAGACTCGCAGTCATGAAAAGGGTGTCAGTAGTCACAGGCTTGTTGAGCCGGACATCGGCCAGACCAAAGCCCTCCGCCCAAACCACCCGGCCGTTCTTGACAAGGGCCGCGGAAAGGCCAGCAATGTGCTTGGCGGCCATCTCCTGGCGGACAAATTCTTCGATGGGCTGCTGGGCACGGCTTGTCGCAGGAGCCGAGGCAAGCACGAGGGCGAAAACGGCCAACGTAGAAATTATGCAATGCTTCAGCATGGGTGATCCTCCATGGACCGTGATTGATCCGTCATCCTACCAGACCTCTAAGCCCCCCCTCAGCCACGCCATTTTCTGTAGCGTATCTGCAGCAGTTTGTGTTCACACGTAGGCACAGGGAGGCACTACCTGGCACTAGGAGAGGTTGGTGGAGGCGGCGGGAATCGAACCCGCCTCTACTGA
>CAZZHK010000013.1:0-76168 GCA_964653725.1 uncultured Planctomycetales bacterium
GAGATCTGCTCGGCTTCCCAGACCACGCCCATGCCTCCGCGTCCCAGCTCGGAGATGAGCCGGAAGTCGCCCAGGGTCTGGCCTGCGCTCAGGCCGTCGCCGATGTCGGTGGGGGAGTCTGCCACGAGGGCACTCTAGCGCCATTCAGAATCCGACCCGGGATGGGTGTTTCAAGTAGGGATTACGATGTTGGAGTAGGTGTTGACCTGCCAATTCGCCCCATGTTCCGCCTTGCCACCCGTACTCCCGCTGTAGCCCTGGCAACCGCGGGTCTGTTGGTGTTTGGACTCGCTTGCTCCGGTGGCGGCGAGCGCACACCGATCACGAACGTGGTGGTCCTCTCGATCGACACTCTGAATCGGCGGGCGGTGCGTGGATTCGACGCGGAGGCTCCGGCCCATCCTGTCATGGACGGTCTGGTCTCCGAGTCCCTGCGTTTCACTGCCGCCCATTCCACATCGTCCTGGACACTGCCCGCTCATGTTTCGATGCACACGGGCCTTTATCCCGACCGTGGTATCTCGGATCCCGACCGTATTCGGCCGATCAACGAGCACGAGACAAAGAACGTGATTGTGTCCGGTGCGCCCCGTCTGGCGACGGAGCTCCGGGACGCCGGCTACGAAACGGTGGCCTTCACGGAGGGAGGGTTCGTGGACCGCCGTTTCGGATTCGGGGAAGGATTTGATCTCTACGACGGCTTCGTGGGGACGAAATCCATGCGGGCCGGCCTGGCCCTGCCCAGGGGGGGCGAGCCGCCCGCGACGGACAGCGAGGCCATGTTCGACCGAGCCCTTGCGTATCTGGATGCGCGTCAGGAAGGCGATCCGCCATTCTTCATGTTCCTGCACACCTTCGGGGTCCACGACTACTTCATGGTGCACCCGTGGGCGAAGCAGGCGGTTGCGGACGCGGCCTTGCGCGATTCGAACTTCTACCGCGATTGCGTTCGCAGCGAGGTCGAGGGGACGCCCCGTGACTGGCAGGTCCTGGAGGGTCTTTACCGGGCCGAGATTGACAACATGGACCACGCCCTCGAAGCGGTGGTCGAGGCGCTACGGCGAACTCCAGGGGGCGGGCAGACGCTTCTCCTCGTACTGTCCGACCACGGCGAGGGATTTGAACCCGAGCGCGGGCGCATCGGGCACGGCGTCCGTCTGCACGAGGACCTGGTGCGCATCCCTTTCTTCGTCCGCGGCCCGGGGATCGCGCCCGGAGCCAGTGACGTGCCCGTCTCCCTCGTGGACGTCCTGCCGACGGTCCTCGATTTCGTCGGCGTCTCCGTGCCCGACGCGGCGGAGGGCGTGTCCTTGGCGCCCCTCCTGCGAGGGGGAGCGGGTCCGCCCGATCGCATCCTGCTTGCCATGGAGGGGAAGTGGCTGTTCTCCGACCTGCGGAAGCCGCGGCCCGCATCGGTCGCGGTCCTGCAGGGCCGGCACTGGTACATCAGCAGCCCTGGCATGGAAGAGCTGTACGACATGCGGCGGGACCCCGGCCAGACGGACAACCTGGCTGCCAGCCGGGACGGCCTCGGCAGTCTGCGGGCCATCGCGTATTCGCGTCTCGGCGAGGGCCGTCGGCGCGAGGAGACACAGGCCCACCGTCTGTTCCTTGGCAACGACAGCAACGGCGACGGCGTCCTGGATCTGCGCGAGATGGAGGCGCTGGTGCTGGCTGTCTTCAGCGCCACGGACGATGAACTGCGCTACGCGATGAACGAGTTAGCGTCACGCGATGCGGACGGCGACGGCGAGTGGTCCCCGGACGAACTGGCCGCGGTCCTGGCCGACTTCCCGCTTGCGCGCCGGCTGGACTGGCCCGAGGACCTGACCGAGGAGCTCCGCTCCCTGGGCTACCTGGACTAGGGATTCAGGGGAGCAGGTCCAGCGGCTGTGCGTTGCTGGCCTCGAGCACAGCGAGGGGCACGTCGAGGACGCCGAAGGCGTGGTGCAGCACCAGCCCGGCCAGTTCGGGAGGAGAGCCCGGCGGGAGGCTGATTTGGGCGGAGGCCAGCCCCTGGGCGTCGAGCACTCCCAGAGTCGAAAAGAACGGCCCTGCATTCGCGTAGACGATGGTCAGGTACATGTAGGGGTCGTAGTTGAGGGGAATGGTGTCGCCGCCCATCGGGATCCCCGGGGCCGTGCCCGAGGCCGAGCCCAGCACCACGAATGTCCGGCCCGCATGCTCCGGACCTGCCGCCAGCACGAGGTCCATCGTGCCGCCCGCCCCGAGCGACAGCGACGATCCGCTCGTCTGGAGCCCGCAGCTGACCTCCTCGACCCATGCGCCCGATGTCGTCGACAGGAGCAACCGCGAACAGTCCTGGGGATGAAGCACCAGCCCCTGGGCATGGCCGGCTGCTCCCAGCCCGGTGTCGAGGGGCGTGAAGGTGGCCCCACCGTCGTTGGAGACCTGGGCGATGGGGGAAGACCACCGGGCTCCATACAGGCGCTGGGGATGGACCGGGTCGGTCACGACCCGCCGGAGACGCCCCTGGTATCCGGTGGAGTTCCAAGTCGCGCCGCCGTCCACGCTCTTGAACAGGCCGCCGCCGGTGAACGCGTCGTCCGCCAGGAAGACCGTGTCTGGATCCCACGCCCAGGCCGACAGGGACATGGCATTTGCGTTCACAGGAAGCCCCGTGCTGGCATCCATCCATGTATGGCCCCCGTCGATGGAGCGCAGTGCGCCGCCGGTCTGGGCCTGCCCGAGGTCGGAAAAGGCAGCCACCATCCGCTGATCCGTCCCGTCCGCCAGGATGACGATCTGCTGTACGTCCTCGTAGGTGGCCGAGCCCTCGTATGCCTTGGTCCAGGAGGTCCCGCTGTCCCCTGAGCGCCAGACCGTCGCCTCGAAGCCGGCCACGCCGAAATCGCTCCCGCCCAGCATGATCAGGGAAGGGTCCTGCTCGCTGAACGTGAGAGCGAACAGCTCCGACTCGAAGGCGGTCCCCTGGTCCGGTCCGAGAGCGGTCCATGTCGTGCCGTCCCGGCGGTAGAGGGCTTCCTGCCCGATCGTCGACGGCCCGTCGCTGATCGCGTAGAGCCGTCCGTCCGGAGCAAAGCCCACCGTGTTGAACCGGGTGGCAGGCAGGGCCTGCAGCGACCAGGTCGAACCGCCGTCGGACGATGCGTAGATGCCTCCGTCGTTCAGGCCCTGGAATGCCACCGCGATCTGGCCTGGGTCCAGCGGGCTGACAGCGACGGATTCCGCGTCCAGGGCGCCGATGCCGTTGGCAGACGGCGCGAAGGCGGTCCCGTTCATGCTCCGGATGACGGCCACCGAAGAACAGCCTGCCCAGACCGGCGTGCCGGACCCTGGGGACACGTGGATCCCGTTGACCGAGAGCGACCCGGTGCCGCTAAGCCCCACCGTCCATGTCGCACCCGCGTCGGTCGACGTGTTGATGCCGCCGCCCGACGTGGAGGCGTAGAGGACGGCACTTGTCGCGCCGAACTCGACACAGTTCACCGCCAGGTTCGGCCATGACGCGTCGTGCAGCGCTGCCCATGTGACGCCCTCGTCGGTCGATGCGAAGACGCCGAAATCCTGGCCTCCGAACAGGTGGCCGCCCCAGACGATCGCGCGGGTCCCATCGTGTGCGGCGCCGTTCGCCTGGCTGGAGGTCGGGAGGCCGGCCGACCGGTTCACCCAGCTCTGGCCGCCGTCCTGCGAGACCCACACGGCGCTCCCCGAGAATGAGCCTCGGAAGGTGCAGTAGATCCTGCTGGAATCGGACGGATGGATGGCGATGCCGGTACACGACATCGCGGATCCCATCGGCGGGGTCTTGTCCTGCCAGGTCAGGCCACCGTTAGTGGACCGCATGACGGTCCGGGGCTGGCCCCCCAGTGCTGCGCCGACGCCCGCCCACAGGGTGAGGGGCATCGCCGGATCAAGCGTGACCTCGAACACCTGGTCGTTTGCGCCGATGCCCAGGTTGAATTGTGTCCAGGAGACGCCGTCATCGGTGCTCGTCCAGACGCTGTTGATCGTGCCGATCCAGGCGGTGCCGTCCGAGGCGAACTCGATGTCGTAGACGCTTGTTCCGTCCAGGGCGGACACCTCCGACCATGTCTGGCCCTGGTCCGTCGAGCGGAAGAGTGTTCCGCCGGTGCCTCCGTTGGGAGCCACTCCCGCGAGCACCACCTGGGGCGCCGTGGGGGACGAGCCCATGTCCTGGACGTCGCCGCCGTAGGGGCCAAGGGCTTCCCAGCCGTCCACCTTTGCGGCCGCCTTCGATCCTCCCGCCGGGCCGGCCCCGGCATCCGCAAAGGCCACCGCCGTTCGCCCGTATTCGTCGGTCTTCCACCGTTCGCCGCCCGATTGCGCAGTCCCCGGCTGAAGGGCCGCGGCGGTCATGTATGCGAGAGCGAAGAGATAAAACATGCCCTTCCTACCGTATTCGGAATTCCATTTTCCCACCACAACCCCCTGCCGCCGGCCACCACGGGCGAAACCCGAAGTACGATTAGTGCGTCCTATCGGAGTGACATGACAGGAGTGCGCCTTGCTGTTTTCGCCGCCTTGGCGGGGTTCGCCCTTGGCCAGGCCGCCATTGCCCAAGAGGTGGGCATGGTGTCCGGAGACAGTCCTGCGCTGGTTGGCTATGGCGAGGACCTGTCGCTCAGGGACGACCTTGTGCGTGGACTCGATGTCCGTCTGGACTTGGGTGGCTGGGTGGTCGCCCGGGTCACTGACCGAGAGGTGGAAGCACTTCGGCGACGAGGCATACATGTGGAGGCCGGCCCCAGGATCGGACCCGGTGAGGTCCTGTTCGCTGTTGGGGGCCATGGCGGTGGGGTTGGGTGGACGGTGGCAGCGGTTCCGGGCTTCAGGCTGGTAGCCGTTTCTAGGCCATCGGCCGCGTCGTTTGCCGGGCGTCGGTGTTTCCACCGTGGGCCCCAGAGAGTTCCGGGGCGGCGCATGCTCCCGCCCTCGACTCCTCCGAAGTTCGCCGCAACGACGGTCGACCCGCTCGTTGCCGATTTGGTTGCCCAGGTGGACCAAGGAGCCCTCCTGCTGACGGTCACAGACTTGGTTGGCATTCACAACCGCAGGGCTGACCAGCCCGGCGGTATCACAGCCCAGAACCAACTTGTCTCTCGCTTCCAGGCAATTCCCGGGTTGGCCGTAAGCGTCGAGGCCTTGGGAGGGGGCTATCACGGCAACGTTGTGGCGGAACTACCGGGGTCGACGGCCTCCGAGGAAGTGGTTGTCATTGGCGCCCACTACGATTCGGTTAACTGGCAGGGCAATCCGGGATCCGCTGCTCCGGGGGCCGATGACAATGCTTCCGGCACGGCCGTTGTGCTGGAGGCCGCGCGGGTCCTGGCTTCTTCACCGGTCCCCTTCCGTCGAACCGTGCGATTCATCGCGTTCGGTGCCGAGGAATTCGGCCTAGTGGGAGCCTACGAGCACGCGTCGAACGCCAGCGCCTCCGGCGAGAGCATCGTTGCGATGCTGAACTGCGACATGGCGGCCTACAAGAAGCCCGGCGACACCCACGACGTCGATTTCGCCACAAATTCGACCAGTGCCGAACTCACGAGTTTCTGCCAGGACGCCACCGGCATCTACGTTCCGGGCCTCGGAATCAAGAGCGGCCCGTTGACGGCCGGTAGCAGCGATCACGCCGCATTTACGTCCTACGGGTTCCCCTCTGCCTTCTTTTTCGAGGACTTGGACGACTACTCCCCGTACATCCACACGGCCGGTGACACCCTCGGGGCGTCGGCCAACGACTTTGGCCTTGCGGCCGACATCTGCCGCGCATTGGTTGCTTCGGCGGCGCTCTTGGCCGAACCCACGGATATGGCGCTGGACCACGATCCGTTGCCGGATACACAGAATGACGCCGGTCCCTACCAGGTGGCCGTCCAGGCCATCGCTCTGGATGGCGACACCGTCACCGGGATTGACGTCATCTTTAGCGTGGACGGTGGAGTGGAAACATCGGTGGCGCTGGCTACGACGGGCAGCGGCTCATGGACGGGCGGGATCCCCGGTCAGCCCTCGCCTGCGACCGTGGCCTACCGCATCGAGGCAACGGATTCGTCCGGCCACACTGCGTGGTTGCCGGACGATCCTCTCGGATCAGGCGCGACGTACGCGTTTACCGTGGGGTCGCTGGAGGTGATCGCCTCATACAATTTCGAGGCGACAGGGGACCAGGGATGGACGCACGGCCAGAGCCAGACACAGGACGACTGGCAACGCGGTTCCCCGCAGGGGAGTGCCGGTGACCCTGGGGCTGCGGCCGGCGGGGCGCAGGTGTGGGGCAACGATCTCGGGCCGTCCGGCTGGAATGGGGAATACCAGCCTGACGTCCACAACTGGCTCGACTCGCCTTCGTTTGATCTGACAGGCAAATCCGGTGCGCGCCTGCGGTTCCAGCGCTGGCTGACGGTGGAGGAGGCGCAGTACGACCAGGCACGCATTGAGGTGGGGGGGGCGTTGGCCTGGGAGAATCCCTATTCGGGCCACGTTCTCGACGGCGAATGGACGCAGGTGGACTTGGATGTCGCTGCACTGGCGGACAGCCAGGGGGACGTTCGGGTCCGATTCAGTTTGGAGTCGGATGGCGGTCTGGAGTTCGGCGGCTGGAACATCGACGATTTCGAGTTGATTACCCTGGGTCCCTCGCCGCCGGCCCCGCCGATCGCCCTGGCGCCCGCCTCGGGTCCCGCCGTGGGGTTCACGGCTGTCACCGCCACCGCGATCGGGGCAGGCACGGCTGTAGATGTCCGTGTGGGCGGGCAGTCCGTTGCATTCGAGGCGCTCGGTGCGGATGCCCTGATCTTCCAGACCCCGACGGCAACGGTCCTTGGCAGCGTCCCTGTCGAGATCGTGTGGCAACTGTCCAATCCCGCAACGGCGGGCTTTACCGTCATTGCGACGGATCCCCCCGCCGTGGCGGGCGCGGCACAGGCGTCGCTGGGCGGCAGCCTTCCGCTGGCGGTGGGTGGGCCGCCCGGCGGTGTCTTCCTGCTGCTTGCGAGTCCCCTCCTGGGGCCGACTCCCCTGCCGGGGCTGCCAGCGCTGTCGATCGGCGGCGGCAGTCCCGCAACGCTGATCGTCCTGGTGGGTGCCTCCTTCAGCCCCGCGGGTACGGCTGCGTTCCAGATTGACGTGCCGCATGAGCCCTCGCTGGCCGGACTGGTTTTGCATTTCCAGGCGCTGACGGCGGACAGTGGGCTTACTGTCGACGCGTCCAGCGTGCACACTGCGGCTGTTTCGCAGTGAGATCGGCCTGATTGCCATGCCCGCACCGAAGGAGATTGCTCAGCCCACCCCCGCCGAGGTGCATCTGACCTGGGCCGACGGCCACGAGAGTCCGTTGCCGGCCGCGCTCCTGCGCCGCGCCTGCCCCTGTGCGGGATGCATTCACGAGTGGACAGGTGAGCAACTGCTGGCGCCGGACAGCGTCGCTGAGGACTTGGAGGTGTCAGCGGTGCGCCGCGTCGGCCTCTACGCGCTCCAGTTCGTGTTCTCCGACCGCCATGACACCGGCATCTACACGTGGGACCGGCTGCGCGAGCTGTGTCCCTGCCCGGCCTGCTCGCCGCGCTAGACTGCGGCCATGGGCAAATTCGCAATCGCCGCCGTGGTGGCGCTGGCGTCCTGCCAGTCGTCCATCGTGATCGAAAAGGCAGCCGACGTTGAGCCGGCCGCCGTTGCCGAGCCCGCCGCGGCGAGCCATTCCGCCCAGGCGGTCCTCGATGCGGCTCTCGTGGAGGCGAAGAACGACGACCGGCGCGTGCTGCTGGTCTTCGGCGCCACCTGGTGAGGCTGGTGCGATGTTCTCGAGGCCTGGATGGCTCTCGACAAAGTGACCCACGCGCTCGCCAAGGACTTCGTGGTGGCCCACGTGGTGACCGACGAGGACGAGGGCGGCGAGGAACTGCTCGAGGCCTACCGCCAGGGCCGGAGCGGTGGCGTGCCGTGGTTCGTGTTCACCGACGCGGACGGCAGATCGATCGTGGACAGCAGCGGGCCCAACGGCAACGTGGGTTGCCCCTACACCGACGAGGAGATCGCTGACTTCGCGGCGATGCTCCGCAAGGCGGCGGTCCGGCTGGACGAGGAGGACATCGCTGCGCTGTCCGCCTCGCTGGTCGAGAACCGCAAGAAGAACTCATAGGGCCGCGTGACGGGCGCGCTGGCACCGGCTGCGGCGCGTGATTGGCACGCCGGCGCGCGTCAGGCGGCGCTCGCACGGCTGCTCGGACCGGACGGCCCGGCGCCGGTCGGGGGCCACCGCGTACTCGAGGTCGGCTGCGGCCGCGGCACCGTCCTGGACGAGGTCGCGTCGTGCGGGCGGCCGGGGATCCTGGCCGGGATCGACATTGATGCGGACCGGCTGAGCGCTGTCGATGCCCTTTGCGCCCAGGCGAACGCGGCGGCGCTGCCCTTCGCCGACGGTGCCTTCGATCTGGTCATCCAGGCCACCGCCTTCAGCTCGATTCTGGAGGAAAGCGCCAGGCGCACGGCCGCGGCCGAGATGGCGCGTGTGGCGGCCCCGGCCGGCGCAATTGTCTGGTTCGACTTCCGCCTGAACCCGGCCAACCCCGCGACGCGCGGGGTCAGTCGCGCGGAGGTGCGCCGGCTGTTCCCTGGCTTCTGCTTCCAGTGGCAGCGCGTGGCCCTGGCGCCGCCGCTGCTGCGCATGCTGCTGCCCGACCATCCGGTGGCGGCGCGGAGGCTGGAAGCGCTGCGCTGGGGCAACCTCCACCATCTGGGGCTGGGGAGGCGCGCGTGAGCACGCCCATGGTGAGTGTCCTGGTGCCGGCGCGCGACGAGGAGGACGCCATCGGCGCCGCGCTTGGCTCGCTCCTGGCGCAGGACTGGCCAGCCGACCGGATGGAGATCCTGGTCGTGGACGGCCGCTCCGCGGACGGGACCCGCGAGGCCGCGCAGCGGGCCGGCGGCGCGCGGATTCGCATCGTCGACAACCCCGCACGCGCGCTGCCCGCCGCCCTCAACCGGGGCGTGGCCGAGGCGGCCGGCGAGATCGTGGTGCGCGCCGACGCCCACACCACCTATGCCGCCGACTACGTGCGCCGTTCCGTGGAGGCCCTGGAGCGGACCGGGGCGGACGTGGCGGGGGGCGCCATGACGCCGGCGGCCGGCGGCCACGGCCTTGCGCGCGCGGTGGCGGCGGCAATTTCCTCGCCCTTCGGTGCAGGCGGTGCCGCTTTCCGGCGGTCCACCGGCGCGAGTGGTCCGGTCGATGCGGTCTATCTGGGCGCCTGCCGCCGGGAGGCGTTCGCGCGCTTCGGGGGCTTCGACGAGGACCTGGTCCGCAACCAGGACGACGAGTGGGCGGCCCGTGTGCTCGCCCGTGGCGGCTTGATCTGGCTCGACCCTGCGATCCGGTCCTCCTATCGGCCTCGTCGGACCGTGCGAGCAGCCTTCATCCAATTCCTCGGCTACGGGCTCTACAAGCCCGCCGCCCTGGCCAAGACTCACGGCGGTTTCCGCTGGCGGCACCTGGCGCCCAGCGCGTGGGTGCTCGGCATGGCGGGCCTGGGCACCTGGGCGGTCGTCGACCCCGCGGCGGCTCCGGTCCTTTGGGGTGCCGTGGGCCTCTACGCGGCGGCAGCGGTCGCGGCGGCCGGTGCGGCGGGGTGCCCGTCGGCGGCGGTCGTGTTTCCAATGATGCACGCGGGCTACGGGCTGGGCTTTCTGGGCGGGCTGCTGGGCCTGGAGAAGGTGCACCGGGCGCACGCAACCGCAGTGGGCTTCGCGTCGTGAACCCTCTGGCGATCCCCTTCCACCGGCCCGACCTGGGCGAGGAGGAGGCCGCCGCCGCGGCCCACGCGGTGCGGAGCGGCTGGCTCACCACGGGCTCGGTCAGCGAGGCGCTGGAGGAGGGCCTGGCCGACTATCTCGGGCGCGACGCATGCCTGCTCGTCAACTCGGGCACGGCGGCGATGCAGCTGCTTCTGCGCTCGGCGGGGGTCGAGCCCGGAGACCAGGTCGTGCTGCCCGCTCTCACGCACATCGGTACCGCCGAGGCGGTCGAGTCCTGCGGAGCCAGGCCGGTCTTCGCAGACGTGTGCGAAGACTCGCTGTGCCTGGATCCGGCTTCGGCCGCCGCGGCCGTCACCGAGAGGACCCGCGCGCTGATGCCGGTCCACTACGCCGGCCGGCCGTGCGACATGGCGGCGCTCGGAGCAGTGGCCGCGACGGCCGGCGCGGCGGTGGTCGAGGATGCGGCCCACGCGCTGACGACGGTGGGGCCGGGCGGCCGGCGCGTCGGACAGGACACGGCAGGCGCCGCGCTGTCCTTCTACGCCACGAAGGAGCTGTGCCTGGGCGAGGGCGGCGCGGTGGTCACCGACGACACGCAGGCCGCCGCGGCCATGAGGCGCTGGGCGCTCCACGGGATCGAGGCCCGGCCTGTGGCCCCGGGCGACGGCCGGCGCGACTACGACGTCGTCGAGCACGGCCACAAGATGAACGTCCCCGACGTGCTGGCGGCGCTGGGCATGGCCCAGCTGGCGCGGATGGACCCGGGTAGGGAGCAGCGGACCGCGGTCGCCGACCGCTACCTTGACCGCTTGGCCGACCTGGACGAAATCACTCTGCCGGACCCCCAAGCTGGCGACACCCGTCTCTCGTGGCATCTGTTTTCCATGCGGGTGGCAGGTCGCGGGCGCCGCGACGCCCTGGCCGACGACCTTCGGGACAGCGGCATCGGCACCAGCGTGCACTTCCGGCCGCTGACGCACATGACGTGGTTCCGCGAGCGGTGGGGGACCGCGCCCGGCCAGTGCCCTGTCAGCGACGCGGCCGGGGCCACCGTCCTGTCCCTGCCTATCTATCCCGGTCTGACCGAGAGCGAGTCAGACCGCGTGGTCGCAGCGGTGCGGGGGTTCTTCGCGGCATGAGCGTGGCAGGCACGAACATGTTCGAGGACCTGGTCGGCCGGAGCGAACAGCGCGCACCCGCGGCCGACATCGCCGAGGCAGTGCGCGGGCGGCGGGTGCTGGTGACGGGCGCCGGCGGCTCGATCGGGTCCGAGGTGGTCCGGCTGGCGGTCGAGACCGGGGCGGAGCGGGTCTGGGCGGTGGACGCCTCGGAGGGCGCGCTGTTCGACCTTGGCCTCGACGGCCCGGTGGAGCCGGCCTGCGTGAACATCCAGGACGGCCCGGCGCTGCGGGCCCTCATGCAGACCGCGTGGCCGCATCTGGTGGTCCACGCCGCCGCCTACAAGCACGTCGGCCTGATGGAGGCACAGCCCCGCGCGGCCTTCAAGAACAACGTGCTCGGCACGCTGTCCGTCGCGGAAGCGGCCAGCGCGGCGGGCGTGGCAGACCTGGTCCATGTGTCGACCGACAAGGCGCTCGACCCGGTCGGTGTCATGGGCGCGACCAAGCGCCTGGCGGAGCGTGTGGTGGCCGCCGTGGCGGGCAGCGGCGGGCCGACCGCCTGCGTGTCGATCCGCCTCGGCAACGTCTTCGGCTCCAGCGGCAGCGTGGTGCCCGCCTTCGATGCGCAGATCGCGGCCGGCGGCCCGCTGCTCCTGACCCATCCGGGCATGCAGCGATACTTCGTGACGGCGGGCGAGGCTGCCGACGCGGTGCTGCGGTGCGTGGTCCTGGCCGGCGCGGGAGACGTGTGCGAGGTC
This sequence comes from uncultured Planctomycetales bacterium, assembly GCA_964653725.1. Classification (GTDB taxonomy): domain Bacteria; phylum Planctomycetota; class UBA1135; order UBA1135; family CAZZHK01; genus CAZZHK01. The sequence continues at coordinate 11,636 of CAZZHK010000013.1, forward strand.
ACGGCCGGCGAGCAGGTGTCGATCGCGGACCTGGCGGCGCGCATGATCCGCAGATCAGGCCGGGACGTGGAGATCGAGATCACGGGCCCGGCGGCCGGCGAGCGTCTGGTCGAGAGGTTCACGGGCGGGCCGGTCGCGCTGGCGGGCCCGCCGGCGCTGCACCTGGCCGCCCAGGACGGCCGCGACGCCGCGCTCCTGGAGTCGGTGCGGCTGCTCGGATCGATCTGCGACGGCGGCTCGGACGAGGCGGCCATGCGCCGCGAGCTGGCTTCCCTCGAGCCGGACTACCGGCGGGTGCGCCAGGGAGTCCAGGAGGAGCCCACCGCCGGGTAGGCCGCGCCCCGCGCCAGACACAGAAGGTCGGTCCAGGGAGTGCGCGCACGCGCGTAAGCGCCCTCCAGCAGCAGCTTGCGCGGCAGGATGCGGCGCCGATAGACCGCCTCGGGGTCTTTTCTGCCGGCCAGCAGCCGGCCCTCGATCGCCGCGAACCGGAGCGTCACGGGGCTGCACAGGCCCGGCCGCCGGGACAGGATCTCGAGCCACCGGGGATCGGCGGTGTCAACGAATGCCGGGTCCTCGGGGCGCGGCCCGACCAGTGCCATATCGCCCAGCAGCACGTTGGCCAGCTGCGGAAGCTCGTCCAGACGGGTGCGGCGCAGGAAACGACCCACCCGCGTCACGCGAGGGTCATCCGGCCCGCTTATCCTCGGCCCGCCGACCGGTGCCATGGTGCGCAGTTTCCAAAGCGTGAACTGCCTCCCCGCGATCCCCGTCCGCCGCGCACGAAAGAAGGCCGGCCGTCCGTCGAATACCACTATCAGCAGCGCGCCGAGGGCAACCGCAGGCACCCACAACGGCGCACACAGCAGCACGCAAACCCCATCCGCCACGCGCCCGGCTGTCCTGACGGGGCCCATGCCTACAGCCATCCGGCAGCAGCGCGGATTTCTTCCGCGACGGCCTCCGCGATCATGTGGTGTCCCTTGGCGTTGGAATGAGGATCCTCCGGCAACAGCCGCAGGTCGTTCACGCGAAAGCCGCGTCGATCTTCGGCCAGGGCCAGCGGCTCGACGACTTGCCACCCCAGTTCGCGCGCAAGGCCTTGCACGAATGGGTGGGGCGGGCTGAGCGAGTAGGTCAGCACCACCGGAATTCCCCTGTCCGTGCATGCCTGGTTCAACCGCCGATACTCAGCGGCCACGCCCTGCTCCCCGACCATGCGGCGATACCTGGACGGCACCTGGTCTGGATTGGGCCAGTGGACCGTTTGGCCATCAGGGGTCTTCTCCTTTTTCGCCATGACAGGCCTGCTGGCAGATGGATGCAGGAGAGCATCGCCAGGGCGCAGCAGGACGTCCCACAGATAGGAGCGGTCGACGGCCCAGACGTCCGGCGTGGGGTAGATGAAATTGGGCAGGTCGGCGTCGTTGGCAACCCACTGCATGACCACCACGTCGGGGTCGATGGCCTCCATTCGGGAGACCAGGCTCTCCACCTCCATCCAGGAGTTGCAGCCGGGGACCGCGAGATTCAAGGCCCGAACCGGACGCCGCGTCTTCCGGGCGACGAGGCCGGCTGCCAATTGCGGGAAGGACGCCTCTTCTGTCACACCCCATCGCCGATAGCGGTGAGCGACAGTGACCCGGGCCATTCCCTCGCCCAGGAGCAGGGCCACAGCAGTCCCGCAAAAAATGAGGGACCCACGCCGCGCGAACGACATGGGTCCCAGGGTAGCGGACGGGGGGTGGCGTCTAGTCGGACGTGCGACGCACGGTGCCCCGCAGGGAGGAGCGCCGGAAGCGGGGCTTCGGCGCCGGCTGCGGGTCGACGAAGGACGCCATCACGCTGACATCCTCCGCTTCTGCCTGAGCGGAAGCGGCGGCCACGTGCGGCATCTCGGTGAACGCCGTGGCGGGGACGGCCTCGCCGTCGACCGGGCCGTTCCATGCCCACAGTTCGGGCATGCGCGACTCGAAGGAGGGCATGTAGACCGGATCGCCGAAGACGTCCGTGGAGGGGAGCGCGGTGCAGCCGCCGGCGAGGGCGACGCTGATCGCGACGAGAAGGGTGCTGCGGATTCGAGACATGCTTGGTTTACCTCTTTCTGATTTCAGGAAGCGCAAAGGAGCGTGACCGACACGATCCAGGCGATGGCCCACAGGTTGCGCGTCCTCATGGGGAACTCCTCGGCAGGCGGCGAGCGGCAACTTGAGGCCCATTTCGGGCGGTTTTTCCACGCGTGGGGGCTGCTCGCTACCATTCGCACTTGGCCACCGAGCCCGGGCACCGGTTTGCGCGCACACTGGCGCGCCTCCTTCCGCAATGGCAGGAGGAGGGTCTGGTGACCCCGGAAGCGGCGGAGACGCTGGCGGAACGCTTTCGCGCACGGGGCGACGGCAGCCGGTCGCTGGTGGCGATCATCCAGCTGATCGGCGCGACGCTGATCTCGCTCGGCGTCATCAGTTTCGTCTCCTACAACTGGGATGCGCTGGGCCGCTGGTCAAAGGTGGTCATGCTGTTTGGCTTGATGCTGGCCTGCCACGGGGCCGGCTGGCACCTATGGCTGCGGACCGGGAGGCGGCCGGGACTGGGCCACGCGCTGGTCTTCCTGGGGACCGGCGTGTTCGGCGCCAGCATCGGGCTGCTGGCCCAGATCTTCCACATCTCCGGCGAACCGTTCCGCGCGGTCGGCGCGTGGGCCTCCGGTGCGCTGGCTGTCGGCTACGCGGTCCGCAGCGCTCCCCACGCCCTGCTGGCGATGGGTGCGGCGCTGGTGGCCTTCCTGATGTGGGGCGACAGCTACCGCGCAGGCAGCGCGGTCTTTCCGCTGCTGGCCACGCTGGCGTTCTTGCCTCTGGTGCGGCGGCTGACCGATCCGCTGACGCCCTGGGCGCTGGCGGTCTTCTTCCTGTGGACGACGCTGGTCAACATGGAAGTGGCAGGCGCCGACGACCGCGAGATGATCGCGACGGCGGCGGGGCTGGGGCTGGGAGGTTGGGGGTGGTCCCAGTGGGTAGGCACGGAGCGCTTCGGCGGGGTGGGGGGCCGGGCTGGACTGATCACGCTGGTCGTCGTCGGCACCATGCTCGGCTTCAAGGATATGGCCGACAACATGGCCACCAGCAAGTCGACAGGGTCGCTCTGGGCCTTCGACATGGTGGTGGTGTCGGTAATCACGACGCTCGGGCTTGTCCGGGCTTTTGGCAGCGGCGGCTGTCCGCGCGGCCCGCATCCTGCGTGGCTGGTGCCTGTGGCGGGCGGCCTGCTGGTGGTGGCGGCCTATCTGCCGGGCGGATGGGTGCCCGTGTCCGTGGCGGCCACCGGCGCGGTGGCCCTGCTGGGGGCCGGGCTCCTGCGCGACGGGTCGCGCACCGGGGACCGCGGCACGTTCTGGGCGGGGCTGATGGTCCTGGTCCTGACCATTACCTGCCGCTTCATCGAGCACGAGACCGGCCTGCTGCTGAAATCGGGCGTGTTCACCGGGCTCGGGGTCGCCGTGCTGGTGCTGGGGGCGCGGTTCGAGAAGCGCCTAGTGGCGGGGGGCGCGGCATGAGGTCGCGCTGGTTCCTGGCGGCGATCTCCCTGCAGGTGGCCATCCTCGTGGCAGCGCCCGCTCAGCGAATGGTCACCATCGCCACCGGCCGGGTGGTGTCATTGAAGCTGGCGCCGGTGGACCCCTACGACCTGCTCAGCGGCTGGTACATGGCGCTTCGATTCGACGTGTCGCGGCCCGATGAACTCGACGGCTGGAGCACTCTGGAGGAGCGCGAGAGGATCTGGGTGGAACTTCTCGTGCCGGAATCCGGCGTCGCGACGGCCGTGGCCCTGCACACCTCGATGCCCGAGGCGGTGAGGGAGGACCGTGCGCTGATCCGCGGTTGGCTGCACGGCAGGGCCCAGGCGGACTGGAGCCGCCTGATCTTCGGGATTGAGCGGTTCTACCTGCCGGAAACGACCCGAACAGACGTAGAAAATGCTCTCCTCGAACACCTAGAACAGGCCGTTGCCGACGTCGCTCTCGACAGCAACGGCCATCCCGCGATCCTGCGGCTGCGCGCAGGGGATCAGGTCTTCAGGTAGGACTAGGGCTCGATTTCGATCTTGGCTTCATCGGTCCAGATCGGTGCGCCGGTGCCGGAGTCGAAGGTCACCGCCGACGCCCACACGGGCAGGTCCGCGCCGAGCCACACGGACTCAAAGCCCAGGAAGTCGATGCTGGCGGTTGCTTGCCCGCCGCCATCCATCACACCGAACGTGTCGATGAAGGGAGCAACGTTGGCAAATTCGATGGCGATGAAGGTGAACGGATCCACGATCACCGGCAGGACAGGGTCGGCCGTCGCGCCCGTGATGCTCATGAGCAGCAGGTACATCTGGCCGGCAGCGCACGGTGCCGTGAGATCGAAACTGACCGATTCACCGGCACTGATGGACGTGCCGAACTGCGAGTAGGAGTTCCGTGTGGGGCAGGTGGAAGTACCCGGCGAGGGCCACCCCTGCCAAGCAAAGTCCGTTGAGTTGTCGCCGGTGTCGAGGCCGGCGGGCCAGCGCTCCAGCGAATAGCCGCTGTAGACGTCGTCGCACGGTGTGCCCTCGTACATGGGGTCGCCGTTCGCGTCGAGGGCGCAGTTAATGGTGCCGTAGGCCATCGAGTCGATGACGACCCCGTCAGCCTGGAGCAACTGGAACCCATCCCCGCCATTCTCAGCATCCATGTCCGTATCGGTGAAGTCGGCGTTGGCCACATCGGTCACACCGCCGTTGGTGTCGGCCACCACGACGAAACCGTCGGCCGGGATCAGGGCCCCGAACGGGAAGGTGAAACTCTCGCTGTTGGGCAGCCCGCAGGAGGAGGTGTTGCCTTCCGTCGCGCGGATCGTCATGTCGCCGATGTTCCAGCCGGGAGGACCGTAAAGCTCGACGAAGACCTTGCCGTTGTCCGAGCCGCTGCCTCCGAGCGGATCTCCGTAGTCGTAATAGACCTCGTTGATGACGACCTGCGCACCCACCGTGGCGGTGAGGACGATCGAGGCAAGAATGGCTCGCAGCATAGGGACTCTCCTGAAGTTGAAGACCCGGGGCCGGCGGTATTCGCATCCCGTCCGTGCCCCGTGTCTGCAACGTTACCCCGGTTGCAATGTCCTGGCAAGGCCATTGGAAATAGGTCGTGCGGAGGCAAGATCGAATGTGAGCCATCGCCGCCCCCTTGCGGAGCGGTGGGCATGCGCGCTACCCCATGGTATGGACCGACCGCCCGTGCGCCCTCCCGTGTTCGTGGACACCGACGAGGGAGTTGCGCGGATGCTGGTCGCCCTTGAGCATTGCCCGGTGGTGGGGCTCGATTTCGAGATGGACTCGTTCTGGTCCTACACGGGCAAGATCTGCCTGGTGCAGGTGTCTGACGGCGAGTGCGAGTGGATCGTGGATCCGCTGGCGGTCGATCCGCTGCCGCTCGGCGCCGTGTGCGCCGATGCGGACCGGGTGAAGGTGCTCCACGACGGCGAATACGACATTCGCACCGCGAGGCGCGAGTGGGACTTCACGTTCCGCGGCGTGTTCGATTCGCGCGCCGCGGTGGCGGTCCTGGGCAGCGACAGCCCGGGCCTGCGCTCGGTCCTCGAGGAGCGCTTCAACGTCCACGTGGACAAGAAGTTCCAGCGCGCCGACTGGACCAAGCGGCCGCTGAAGGACGGGATGATCGACTACGCGCAGCTGGACGTGGCCTACCTGATCCCGCTGCACGCGATGCTGGTGCGCGATCTGGAGGAGAAGGGTCGGACCGAGATCCTCGAGACCGAGCACCGGCGCCTCGAAGCGCTGGAGCCGGCCGCCGATCCGTTCCCGGTCGAGTCCTACGGGCGCATCAAGGGGGCCGCGGCGCTGGACGGGCGCGGGCGCCGTCGTCTCTACGAGGTCTACAAGGCGCGCAACGCGGTGGCGGAGGCCGCCGACCGCGCGCCATTCCGGGTCATGGGCGACCAGGCCCTGCTGGAACTGGCCAAGAACCCGCCGCAGTCGGTGAAGGAGATGGCGGGCCGCAAGGGCATCGGCTGGAAGGCTGCGCGCCGGCTGGGCGACCAATTGATGGCGGCGCTGCGCGGTGCCGCCGACAAGGACCCCATCGACCGCAACCCTGGCCGCAAGCGCGGGCCCAACCTGCGCGGCAAGGACATGGACCGCTACGAGCGGATCCGCAAGTGGCGCACCAAGCGCGCCCGGCGCGAGGGCTACGACGGCGCGCTGCTGCTGCGCCGCGAGGCCATGGAGTCCCTCGCCGCCGATCCGCCCGCTGACCTCGACGCCCTCTCGGGGCGCCTCGATCCCTGGCAGATCGAAGCCTTTGGCGCCGACCTCCTCGAAACCCTCACCCACTAGACTCCGCGCGCCAACCCCCGTGTTTGTGCCCGAAAAGGTCCTCAAAAGGGCCGATTCAGGGCCGCAAATACCCCTAAGCCCGCGAGTCGTGCAGAGGCCCTCGGATCCAAGCGTCCGCACCCAGGACGTGGTCGACCAACGCGGGCGCACACGACCTCTCCAACGACACCGAGATCCACCCCCCGCCCCCCGGCGCACTGCCCGTTTGGCCCCCGAAATTCGGCTCCCCGCTGTAGGGGGGCGGCACAAGGAGACCTGCTATGCTTAGCGCAAGGACTAGGAACCTCGCGTGACCGCACGGTCCAGGGGGCGGCAAATCCAACCCAGAGGAGACGAGATGGTGAGCGCAGTTATTGTTGTGGGCTCGTTATCATGACGGCATGTCCGAGCCGTGGTACTACGGGGACTACGCCGTTTCGATCGGGCTCGTTGCGGCGCTCGTGTGGTGGATCCAATCGCTGATGGCCGGATGCCTTTGACCTGTTTGTCAGCTTCCGGAAGCAGTCATGCGTGGAGCAGGCTGTTACGTGAGTGAAGGCGTGTTGGATGAAAAATTCAGGGAGGCGCTGGGATTTGCGGCGGAGGTGCATGGTGGGGATCTGAGGAAGGGGACGGAGATCCCCTATGTGTCGCACCTGCTGAGTGTTTGTGCGCTGGTGCTGGAGGATGGTGGCGACGAGGAGGAGGCGATCGCGGCACTGCTGCACGACACGCTGGAAGACCATCCTGAGGAAGTGAAGCGGGAGGATCTTGTGGAGCGGTTCGGGGCGCGCGTCGCGGACCTGGTGGAGGCGTGCTCGGATACACCGGCAGATTTCGAGGGTGGGGAAAAGCCTCCCTGGGCCGAACGCAAGGCGGCCTATGTGGAGCAGATCCGGAGCGAGGGCTACCCGCTGAGCCGGGTGGCGCTGGCGGACAAGCTTCACAACACACGCTGCATGGTGATGGATCACCGGCGTGAGGGAGATGCGATCTGGGAGCGGTTCAACGCGCCGAGGTCGGACCAGATCCGGCTCTTCCGCTCGCTGGTGGATGCGTTCCGCGACGGCGGCGCGCCGGCGCACCTGGTGGACGAGTTCGAATCCCTGGTCGACGAGTTGGACGGATGCTTGGCTGGCACATAAGCGTCTACCGGCAGGCGGACGGCGGCGCGGAGCCGGCGGCGCAGGAATCGCCGGTGGGCGACCGCATCGCCGTCTGGCAGACGGGGATCGGCGGGCTGGACTGGCTCGATTCGCTCGTGGAGACCGGCGACGTGATCCAGATCCAGGATCCTGGCTACCCCGGCCGTTACACGGCGCAGGCCCAGCACCTCCTGCAGCGGATCAAGAGGCCGCCGGGGGCCAACAAGGTGTGGAGCAGCGGACCCCACGACATCCTGACGGACAAGTGGGAGGGGAAGACGGTGTGCGACAAGTCCGTCGCCGAGGCATGCAGCCCCGACGAGTGGCTCATCGTCGAGGCCTGGGACGAGAGCTAGTCGTCGTCCGGGGTGGTGGGGGGGAGCGCGCGGGGGGTGGACTCGATGGCGGGGAGGTCGGGGGCGGCCTTGGAGGGCGGCGCGCCGAGGGACTTGAGGCGGTCGGTCTGGGGCAGGATGCGGCGCTCGACCGAGCCGACCGCGTCGTTGTAGCCGCGGATCGCCGAGTCGAGCCCGCGGCCGACCTTGGCGAAGTGTTCGAGCAGCGTGAAGACTCGGGTCGAGAGTTCGCGCGCCTGGTCGGCGATCTCCTTGGCGTTGGCGGCGGCGTCCTCCTGCTGCCAGGCCGAACTGATCGCGCGCAGGGCAGCGACCAGCGTGAAAGGAGTTGCCAGGATGACGTTGTTGCGCGGCGCCTCGTCCACCAGCGCGGGGCGCGCGCGCAGCGCCTGGCCCAGCATCGCCTCGACCGGCAGGAACATGACCACGAAGTCGGGCGACGGGTCGAGGTTGTCCCAGTATGCCTTGCGGCCCAGGTCCTTCACGTGGCCGAGGACGTCCTCGCCGAATGCCTCCATCATCGCCTGCGCCTCGAGGTCGTCCTCCTCCTCGCAGGCCTCGAAGAACCGCGTGCCGGGCGCCTTCGCGTCCACCGCGATCAGCCCGCCGCCGGGCATCTTCACCACCATGTCGGGCCGCTGGACCCCCTCGAGACCCTTCACGTGCGCCTGCGTGTCGAAATCCACGCGCTCCATCAGCCCCGCCATCTCGACCACGCGCTTCAGCTGCACCTCGCCCCACGCGCCGCGTGCACTCGACTCCTTCAGCGCCGAGCGCAGGCCGTGGGTCTCGGTCCGCAGCGTCGTGGTCTGGGTCATCAGGCCGGTGAGCTGCTCGGTCAGCTTGCCGTAGGCCTCGGCGCGCCCCTTCTCCATCTCGCGGACCGCCTTGTCGTAGTCGGCCATGCGCTTCTCGAGCGGGTCCACCAGGCCTTTCAGCTTCTCCAGCGCCAGGTCGTCCTCGGCGGAGCCCTGCCGGGCGGCGGCCTCGCGTTCGCGCCGGTCCGAGTTCAGGCCGGCCAGCAGGATCGCGACAAGCACGATCAGCAGGAGCAGGAGGGCGGTTTGAAGCACGGGATGAAGGGTCGAGAACTGAACGGAAAATTGGTGGAGACGAAGGGACTCGAACCCTCGACCTCCGCATTGCGAACGCGGCGCTCTCCCAACTGAGCTACGTCCCCACCGGGGAGGGCAGATCCTAATCGCATCGCTGGGCGGCGGCTAGGATGGGGGGATGATCGAGGCCAGCCAACTCGCCGAGGCGGCGGGCCGCGCCGCCGCGCAACTGCCCGAAGAGGCCTCCGCCTCGCTGCTCGACGCGATCGAGAGCGCGCGCCGCGTCTTCGTGGCCGGTGCCGGCCGCTCGGGCCTCGTGGCCCGCGCGTTCGTGATCCGGCTCGCCCAGATGGGCGTGCCGTGCGCGGTCGCTGGCGAGCCCACCGCGCCGCGGGCCGGCGAGGGCGATCTGCTGGTCTGCATCTCGCGCTCGGGAACCACGACCACCGTCCTGGCGCTGGCCGACATCGGCCGAAGCGCCGGCTGCCGCGTGGCCTGGCTCGGCTCGGTCGGCAAGGTGCCGACCGAGCCCGCCCCCGACCTCACGCTGGAGCTGCCCACTACCGGCGGCGTCCCCGGCGCCTGGCTCGGCACCCTGTTCGAGACCGCCGCCTGGCTGTGGCTCGACGCCCTGGTGGGCCGCATGGCCCAACGCCGCGGCCTCACCGAAGAGGACCTCCGCGCCGGCCACGCCAACCTCGAGTAGAGCGCCTAGGAGCGCGCGAGTCCTGCTAGTCGTCCTTCGGAGCAGGAGGCGTGGGTCGCCAAATCCACATCGGCGCTTCACCCAGCATGGCCACGGCGAGGCCTCCACCGCCAGGCGCGACGGCCATCATGATCGGGCCGGAGGATCCCTCAACCACCAGCCGGTCTGCCAGTGTCTCTGCCGCCGGATCCCAGACCTCGACGGCGCCTCCCCAGTGGCCTGCCAGGAGCCAGCGGGAGTCGGCACTCCAGGCGACAGCGGAGTACTCCGACCGGCCGTTGCCCATGGCCGTCAGTTGTTTCCCCGTCTTGGGGTCGTAGACGCGGACAGTGCCGTCCCAGGAACAGGACGCCAGCCGGTGGCCGTCGCGGTCATAGGCCACACTCGAGACCCAGTTGGTGTGTCCGTCCAGCATGACCTCTTCGCTGTCCAGCACAGTTCCATTCCATAGGGACAGGCTGGCGTGCTGTCCTCCGGTGGCGATTCGACCCTCTGCCGGTGGAAAGGCGAGAGCTGTCCACCGGCCGTGTCCGCCATCGGGGCTTCCTTTCACCGGTTGGCCGGACATGGAGTCGTGGTAGCGGATGGTGACCATCGTGACGATGGCGGCATCGTCGGTCCCGGGGCGGAAGACGATCTGCCAGGCGCTCCGTCCCAGGTCATGCGACGCAGTGGGGATCCAGGTCTCGCCTCGTGTCCAACTCCGCGCCATCGCGCCTCCAACGGTCATGAGAAGGTCATCGCGGTCAGGGTGGAAGGCCAGGGCCTCCAGCCGATACGGATGGATGAACTCGCCACCCCTGTTCTCTGTGTACACAGCCCGCTCCGAGAACACCTTCGACAGATCCCGGCTGTCCCAGATGTGCAGCCATCCGTCGTTGGTCCCCGCTGCAACCATGTTGCCTTTTGCCGACCATGCAACGGACGCGACGGTTTCTTTTCCGGGTCGCAGTGCCTTGTCCAGCCTGAAGATCTGTTGAGTGTGCGCCACCTGGCTGGCACTCGCGGCATCCTTCGCAACGTCCTGACCGCCAAGGACGTGCGAGCAGACTGCAACAAGAAAGAGAGGACTGCTTGCCAGCATTCATCACATGCTAAGGACCACGGGCCATGACGCGCAGATGCAATGCGGATTTCCATTCGCACCCGGGAAATGCACATCCCGACGGGGACAATTGGGTCCTGAAGCCCGCACCATCAAACAACCCGGAGCTGCCGTGGCACGAGCCAGAGAATGGAACGTGCCCTCCTGGCAGTACCCCATGCAGGTTTCGCGGCTGGCTCAAGTTGCAGCTGTCGCCCTACATCACTCCGGACGATGACGAGGCGTACAAGATCATCCACGGCGTATCGAAGGGGGAGAGGGCCGAATGGCCCAAGTGGGAGATAGACGATCCCGATGGCACGATCGTGGAGAATAAGGGCATCGTTGTCGGTTCCTCTCAGGGCGGGATCAGGATCGATACGTCGCCTCGTTGTTCCGAAGGAGAGACGGAGGTCAAGTTCGTGCACATCAAGATGAAGTGCGCAGGCGAGGTAGTCCTTGAGGCCGACCTCGAGTTTGCGTGCGAAGCCTGCACGGACGCGCATTGAGCCCACTCGAGTAGCCCCCGTCCGGTGGCGCGAAATGAGGGGGGCGGGCTAGGATCCGTCCCTTATGCGCGACGCCGTCATCCTCTCCGCCTGCCGCACCCCCATCGGCCGATTCCAGGGGGGCCTGGGCGACTTCACCGCACCCCAACTGGGGTCCATCGCCATCACAGGGGCAGTGCAAAGGGCAGGCATCGAGCTCGCCCAGGTGGACGAGGTCATCCTCGGCTGCGTGCTGCAGGGCGGCCTCGGCCAGAACCCCGCCCGCCAGGCGGCGCGCGGCGCGGGGATCCCGGACGAGGTGGGCTCCTTCGCTGTCAACAAGGTCTGTGGCTCGGGCCTGAAGGCGGTGATGCTGGCCGCCCAGGCGGTGCGCGCTGGCGACGCCGAAATGCTCGTGGCCGGCGGCATGGAGTCGATGTCGAACGCGCCGTACTTCATCGCGTCGGCGCGCGGCGGCATCCGGCTCGGCCATGGCGAGATCAAGGACATGATGGTCCACGACGGGCTGTGGGATCCCTATGGCGACGTCCACATGGGCGAGACCGGCGAGCTGGTGGCCGAGAAGTACGAGGTCACGCGCGAGGACCAGGACGCCTTCGCCGCCGAGAGCCACCGTCGGGCTGCAGCGGCTGCCGAGGCCGGCGGCTTCCGCGCCGAGATCGTCCCGGTCGAAGTCAAGCCGCGGAAGGGCGACCCCTGGATGCTGGAGACCGACGAGGGGATCCGGGGCGACGCCTCGACCGAAGGGCTCGGCAAGATGCGCCCCGCGTTCCGCAAGGACGGGACGGTGACCGCCGGCAACGCCAGCCAGTTGTCCGACGGCGCCTCCGCGCTGGTGATCGCGAGCGCGGAGAAGGCCGAGGAACTGGGCCTCGAGCCGCTGGCGCGCATCGTGTACTACGCCACCGGCGGCCTGGCCCCCGAGTGGGTGATGATGGCGCCCGAGGTAGCAGTCTCGAAGCTGTGCGACGCCCAGGGCTGCGCGCCGACCGACTTCGACGCCGTCGAGATCAATGAGGCGTTCAGCTCCGCCGCGGTGGCGTTGACGCGCCGCATGGACCTGGACGCAGGCAAGGTCAACGCGAGCGGCGGCGCGGTGGCGCTCGGCCACCCGATCGGCGCCAGCGGCGCGCGCATCCTGACGACGCTGCTGCATCGCATGGCAGAGGGGGACGCGAAGTCCGGCCTGGCCACCCTGTGCCTGGGCGGCGGCAACGCGGTCGCGCTGTCCGTGGAGCGCAGCTAGGTCGTGGCGATCGACCGCCACGAGGACATCCCGGCCCACGTCGCCGTCATCGGCGCCGGCACCATGGGCGCCGGCATCGCCCAGGTCTTCGCCGCCGCCGGCTCGCGTGTCTCGTGGATCGACGCCGACGGGGACGCTCTCGAGGCGGGCCGCGGCCGCATCGCGAAATCGCTCGCGAAACTGGTCGAGAAGGGCCGGCTCGAGCAAGACGATGCCGACAGTGCGCTGGGGCTCCTCGAGCCTGCGACCGACCTCAAAGCCGCGCAGGGCGCCGACCTGGCGATCGAGGCGGTCACGGAGGACGAGGCGGTCAAGAAGGGCATCTTCGCGGCGCTGGACGGGCTGATCGCGGACGGCGGCCTGATCACGTCGAACACCTCGTCCATCCCGATTCAAAGGCTGGCCGAGGCCACCGGCCGCCCCGGCTCGGTCATCGGCATGCACTTCATGAACCCGGTGCCGCTGATGGCGCTGGTCGAGGTCGTCGAGGCGGACGGCACGGACGCTGACACGACCGCCCGCGTGGTGGCCATCGCCGAGGCGCTGGGCAAGACGCCGGTGGTGGTCGCCGACGCGCCCGGCTTCGTCGCCAATCGCGTGCTGATGCCGATGATCAACGAGGCGGTCCGGGCCCTGGACGAGGGCGTCGCGGGAGCCGACGGCATCGACACGGTCATGAAGCTGGGCATGGCGCATCCCATGGGCCCGCTGGCGCTGGCCGACCTGATCGGTCTCGACGTCTGCGTGGCGATCATGGATGTCCTGGAGCAGGGCTTCGGAGGCGCGTACGCCCCGAGTCCGCTGCTGCGCACCAAGGTCGAGGCCGGCGAACTCGGCCGCAAGACGGGCAAGGGCTTCTACGACTACGCCTGAGTAATGGTCGACTTCACCCTGGACGAGGACCTGGAACTGCTGCGGCAGACGGCCCGCGACTATGCGACCGATGTCCTCGCGCCGAAGGCCGCCCACGCGGACGCGAACGGCGAATTCCCGCTCGAGCAGTTCCGCGGCCTCGCCGGGCTGGGATTCGCCGGCATGTCGGTGCCGGAGGAGTTCGGCGGTGCAGGCCTGGGAAGCCTGGCGCTGGCGCTGGTACTGGAAGAGGTGAACGCTGCCTGCGCGTCGACCGGCGTCACGCTCAGCGTCCACTGCTCGCTGGTCTGCGGCCCGATCGCCAAGCACGGCACCGACGAGCAGAAGCAGACCTGGCTGCCGCGCCTGGCTTCAGGCGAGATCATCGGCGCCTACGCGCTCACCGAACCCGACGCCGGCTCGGACGCCGCCAACCAGAAGACCACCGCCGTCAGGGACGGCGACGAGTGGGTCCTGAACGGCACCAAGATCTTCGTGACGTCCGGCTCCCACGCCGGGCTGGTGATCGTCTATGCGCGGACCGGCGAGCACCGCACGCGCGGCATCTCGGCCTTCCTGGTGGACCCGAAAGCGCCTGGCTTCGAGATCGGCACGATCGAGAAGAAGATGGGCATCCGCGCGTCCTCCACCGCCGAGATCGTGCTCTCCGACTGCCGCATTCCCTCGGGCGCACTCCTCGGCGAGGAGGGGATGGGCTTCCACCTGGCGCTGGAAACGCTGGACAGTGGCCGCATCGGCATCGCCAGCCAGGCGCTCGGGATCGCGCGGGCCTCGCTGGAGGCCTCGATCAAGTACGCGGGCGAGCGCGAGCAGTTCGGCCGGCCGATCGGCGACTTCCAGGCGATCCAGTGGAAGCTGGCCGACATGGCGACCGAGATCGACGCGGCGCGGTTCCTGGTCTGGCGCGCGGCGACGCTGCGCGACGCCGGCGAGCCCCACGGCCAGGCGGCGTCGATGGCCAAGCTGAAGGCCAGCCGGGTCGCCAACGATGCCGCCCAGGAGGCGGTCCAGATCCACGGCGGCGCCGGCTACACCACCGAGTTCCCTGTCGAGCGCTACATGCGCGACGCCAGGATCACGGAGATCTACGAGGGCGCGACCGACATCCAGCGTCTGGTCATCGCGCGGGGCCTGCTGGCGGCGAACGAATGAGCGGCGCTGCGAAGACTGACGACCTGCTGGCGCGCTTCCGGGAAGGCGACCGCTGGGCCTGCGGCCGGCTGATCACCCTTGCCGAGAACCGCGACCCCGGCTTTCCCGACCTGCTGGCGCAGGTCTGGGACGGGGTCGGCGCCGCCTGGCGCACCGGCGTCACCGGTCCGCCCGGCGTCGGCAAGTCGACCCTGGTAAACGCGCTGGCCGGCCACCTGGCCGACCAAGGCCGCTCGGTGGGCGTCCTGGCGGTGGACCCGACCTCGCCGTTTTCCGGCGGCGCGCTGCTGGGCGACCGGATCCGGATGACCAGCGCCGAGGAGAGGTGCGACGACGTCTTCGTCCGCTCCATGGCCACGCGCGGCAGCCTGGGCGGCCTGGCCCAGGCGGCGCCCGACGCCTGCGATGTGCTGGACGCCTTCGGCACCGCCGAGGTGATCGTCGAGACGGTGGGCGTGGGCCAGGCGGAATGGGACGTGGCCGGCGCCTGCGACACCGTGGTGGTGGTGCTGCATCCCCACGGCGGCGACGGGGTGCAGTTCCTGAAGGCCGGCATCCTCGAGCAGGCCGACCTGTTCGTGATCAACAAGGCCGACCTGCCGGGCGCCGACAAGGCCCACGCGGAGCTGGCCGACGCGCTCAGCTACCGGGCGGCCGGCAGCGAGGGCGCCTGGGAACCCCCGATCCTCTTGACGGTGGCCACCGACGGCACCGGCGTGGCCGAGGCGGCGTCGGCCCTCGAGGCCCACCGCGCCTGGCTGGAGCGGTCCGGCGCGAAGGACACGGCCCGGGCCGCCAAGCTCGAGGAGCGCGTGCGCCGCGGCGTCGAGGAGGAAGTGCTGCACCGTTTGTGGGAGCGAGGCAGCGCCGAACTGCACGCCGCACTGTCCAACGGATCACGAGTCCCCCACGCGGTGGTGGACGAGCTGGTCGAAAAGCTGGGCGAAGGAGGGCCGCAGTCGTGAAAGAGCGCGACGTCCCCTTCACCTCGCTGTCGGGCGAGCCGATCGAGCCGGTCTATGGTCCCGACCAAGCCCCGGACTTGGCCGACATCGGCGTCCCCGGCGCCTACCCCTTCACCCGCGGTGTCCACGAATCGATGTACCGCTCGCGGCTCTGGACCATGCGGCTGTTTGCCGGCTTCGGGACCGCCTCCGAGACCAACGAGCGCTTCCGCTATCTGCTGAGCCAGGGCCAGGACGGCCTGTCGGTCGCTTTCGACTTCCCCACCCTGATGGGCTACGACTCCGACCACGAGCGGAGCCTGGGCGAGGTCGGCCGGTGCGGCGTGGCAATCTCGACCTTGCAGGACATGGAGCGGCTGTTCGAGGAGATCCCGCTGGGCGAGGTCTCGACCTCGATGACCATCAACGGCCCCGCCGCGGTGCTGCTGGCCATGTATGTGGCCGCCGCCGACAACCAGGGCGCCGACCGCCGCCAGCTCCGCGGCACGGTCCAGAACGACATCTTGAAGGAGTTCCAGGCCCAGCACGCCTGGCTGGTCCCGCCCGAGCCGGCGCTGCGGATCATCACCGACATGTTCCGGTGGTGCGCCGAGGAGGCGCCGCAATGGAACACGGTCTCGATCTCGGGCTACCACATCCGCGAGGCGGGCTCGACCGCGGCCGAGGAGCTGGCCTTCACGCTCGCCAACGGGCGCGAATACGTGCGGCGCGGCATCGCCGCCGGCATGGACGTGGACGACTTCGCCCCGCGGCTGTCGTTCTTCTTCGACGCCCACCTGGACTTCTTCGAGGAGATCGCCAAGTTCCGCGCCGCCCGACGGATCTGGGCCAAACTGATGCGCGAGGAGTTCGGGGCGCAGGACGAGCGGTCCTGGAAGCTGCGCTTCCATACCCAGACCGCCGGCGTGTCCCTGACGGCTCAGCAGCCCGAGAACAACATCATCCGGACCACCCTCGAGGCGATGGCCGGCGTGCTGGGCGGCACCCAGTCGCTCCACACCAACTCGATGGACGAGACGTTCGCGCTGCCGACCGAAAAGGCGGCGCTCATCGCACTGCGCACCCAGCAGGTGATCGCGCACGAGTCGGAGGTGGTCCACACCGCCGACCCTCTGGGCGGATCGTGGTTCGTGGAAGCCATGACCGACCGCATCGAGGGCCAGGCGCGCGCCATCTTCGACGAGATCGAGGATCTGGGCGGCGTGGTTCCGGCCATCGAGGGCGGCTACTTCCAGCGCCGCATTCACCGCAGCGCGCGCCGTTACCAGGCCGCGCTGGAGAGCGGCGAGAAGCAGATCGTCGGCGTCACCTGCTTCACTGGCGAGGACGGGGAAGCCGAAGAGACCTCGATCCCCACCCTGCAGATCCCCGCCGACCTGGAGCCCCGCCAATGCGAGCGGGTTGCCGCTTTCCGGGCAGAGCGCGACCAGTCGGCCTGCGAGGCGGCCCTGGCCGAGGTCCGGCGCCGCGCACAGTCGTCGGACGGCGGCAACCTGATGGAGGCCTTCGTGGCGGCGGTCCATGCCCACGCCACCGTCGGCGAGATCTGTGATGTCCTGCGCGCCGAGTTCGGCGTGTTCCACGAGCCGGCCGTTGTCTGATGGAGCGAGGAGCGATAACCCATGAATGACAGACCGATTCGCGTGCTGGTGGCCAAGCCCGGGCTGGACGGCCACGACCGCGGCGCCAAGGTGATCGCGGCGGTGCTGCGCGACCGCGGCATGGAGGTGATCTACACCGGCCTCCACCAGACTCCCGAGATGATCGTCGAGGCGGCCATCCAGGAGGACGTCGAGGTGGTGGGCCTCTCGATTCTGTCGGGCGCCCACATGACTCTGTTCCCCAAGATCCGCGACCTCCTGGTGGAGCGCGGTGCGGGCCATGTCGTCCTGACCGGCGGCGGCATCATCCCAGAGGGCGATCGCGACGCGCTGGTGGGCGACGGCTTCGCGCGCCTGTTCGGGCCCGGCACGCCGACCGAGGACATCGCCGACTGGATCGATGAAACGGTGGGCAAGGTCCGCCAGGAGGGAGAAGCATGACGGCGGGCAAGGGCATGGAGGATCCGGGCAAGGAGATCCTGACCATCGAGGAGGCGGCCTCCCTGCTGGGCGCCTCGATGAAGACCCTCATCAGCCTGCTGCGCGAGGGAGACATCCCTGCGCGCAAGGTGGGTCGCGAGTGGCGCTTCTCGCGGACCGCGCTGATCGAGTGGATCGGCTCGGGAGTCGCGCGTGACTACTTCCAGTCGCGCAAGCCCTCTGCCAAGGGCGGCGGCAAACGCGCCAAGGCCGGCACTGAGGGATGGGACGTGGGCCTTGACTGACCGAATCAGCGCGTTCGACCTCACCGAAGAGGAGGCCATGGTCCGCGACACCGTGCGGCGGTTCACGCAGGACGTCATCGCGCCCAAGGCGGCCGAGATCGATGCGGCCGCCACGTTTTCCGAGGACACCTGGACCGGCCTGGCGGAGCTGGGGCTCTGCGGCATCCCGATCGGCGAGGCCTGGGGCGGCGCCGGCATGTCGTCGGTGGCCTACGTGCTGGCGGTCGAGGAGATCAGCCGCGCCTGCGGCTCCACCGGCCTGACCCTGGCCGCCCACACCTCGCTCGGCACCTATCCGATCTACGCCTGGGGATCGGACGACTTGAAGGAGCGCTATCTGCGGCAGCTGGCCAGTGGCGAGTGGATGGGGGCCTACGGTCTCACCGAGCCGGGCGCCGGTTCGGACTCGGGCGGTACGAAGACCACCGCCGAGCGCGACGGTGACGAGTACGTCCTGAACGGCGCCAAGTGCTTCATCACCAACGCGCACTACGCGCAGACCTTCATCTGCACCGCGGTGACCGATCCCGACGCCGGGCCCAGCGGCATCTCCGCCTTCGTGGTCGAGCGTGACATGCCCGGCTTCGAAGTCACCAAGGGCGAGGAAAAGCTCGGCATGAGGGGCTCGGACTGGGGCGGCCTGGTTTTCCAAGACTGCCGGATCCCCGCGGCCAACGTGGTCGGCCCCGAGGGGGAGGGCTTCAAGACCTTTCTCAAGACGCTCGACGCCGGCCGCATCTCGATCGGCGCGCTGGGGCTCGGCATCGGCGAGGGCGCCTACGCCCGGGCCCTGTCCCACGCGCGAGAGAGGACCGCCTTCGGCAAGCCGCTCATCGAGCAGCAGGCTGTCGCCTTCAAGATCGCCGACATGGCCACAGGCCTGGCGGGCGCCCGCCACCACATCTACCACGCCGCCCGGCTGAAGGACGCGGGCCTGCCCTTCACGCGCGAGGCGGCGATGGCCAAGCTCGTTGCGTCGGAGGTGGCCATGAAGGTCACCTTTGATGCAATCCAGATCCTGGGCGGCTACGGATTCTGCACCGAGTACGAGGTGGAGCGCATGTACCGCGACGCCAAGCTCTGCACCATCGGAGAGGGCACCAGCGAGATCCAGCGGATCGTCATCTCCCGCAGCATCGTGAAGGAACAGACATGATCGGACCCCACTCCCTCATCTACGACTTGAACCCCGAGCAGGCCGCGATCCGCCAGCGCGCCCGCGAATTCGCCGAGGCCGAGATCGCGCCCATCGCCACCGACTACGACGTCGATCCGCGCTTCCCTCACGAGTTGTTCGGGAAACTGGCGGAGGCGGGCCTGACCGGCGCGCCGTTCCCCAAGGAGTTCGGCGGCGAGGGCATCAGCATGCTCGAGTACATCACCATGGTGGAGGAGGTGGCCCGGGTGGACGCCGCCGCAGCGGTGGTGATGATGCTCAACTACACCCTGGCCGGGAAACCGATCCTCTACGTCGGCAGCGAGGAGCAGCAGCAGCGCTGGATTCCCGACCTGATCCAGGGCAAGCGGATCGGTGCCTTCGCCCTGTCCGAGCCGGTGGCCGGCTCCGACGCGAGCGCCATGCGCACCATCGCGATCCCCGACGGCGACTCCTACGTGCTGTCCGGCGAGAAGCACTACACGACGTCGGGCGACGTGGCGGACCTGTTCGTCATCGCCGCCCAGGTGCCGATCGGCAAATCCTGGCGCTTCGCGGTGTTCGTGCTGGACGACCCGGAGACGGCCGGTTTCTCGCGCCGCAGGCTCGAGCACAAGCTCGGCATCCGCATGTCGACGATGGCGAAACTGAAGTTGGACCAGGTCCGCATCCCGGCCGAGAACATGCTCGGCAAGCCGGGCAAGGGCTTCCAGACCATGATGAAGACGCTGGATGGCGGCCGCGTGGGGATCAGCGGCCAGGCCATCGGGATCGCGCAGCGCGCGGTCGAGGAGGCGGTGGCGTTCTCCAGCGCCCGCCACGCCTTCGGAGGCCCGATCGCCAAACTCGGCGCCATCCAGGTGATGCTGGCCGACATGGCGTCCCAGTGCTCGGCGGCGCGGGCGCTGCTCTACCGCACCGCGCAAATGTGGGACGAGGGCATCCACAGCCCGCTGTTCGCCAGCCAGGCCAAGCTCTTCAGCTCGCGCGCCGCCAACTTCTGCGCCAACCAGAACCTGCAGATCCACGGCGGCTACGGGTACTTCGGCGAGCTGTCGATCGCCGACCGCCTGTTCCGCGACGCGCGGATCCTGGAGATCTACGAAGGCACCAGCCAGATCCAGCAGCTGATCATCGCGCGCGGCCTCACCAAACCGGACTCGGCGGTCCCGTTCCGCGACTCCGCGGCGCCCGATCCCATCGACCTGCCCGACCCCGAACAGGCGGTCGCCGACTACGAGGCGGCCAAGGCGGCCGCAGCAGCGGGGGCCTGACCCGATCACGAACTTTCCGTCGGTCGAGGTCGGCGACTGGCGGATCACCGCGCTGTCAGACGGCACCTTCCGCCTTGACGGCGGCTCGATGTTCGGCGTGGTGCCGAAGGTGATGTGGGAGCCTTTTGTTGAGGTCGACGACAAGAACCGCATCGAGCTGGCGCTGAGGCCCTTCCTGGCGGAGGGCCCCGGCGGGCCGATCCTGATCGAGAGCGGCATCGGGCCGGCCATCGACGATCGGTTCGCTGGCCTCTACGAGGTCCAAAGGCCGCCCTCGCTCCTGGGCAGCCTGGAGGAGCTGGGCGTGGATCCGGGCTCCATCACCGCCGTGGCGCTGACCCACATGCATTGGGACCACGCCGGCGGCTGCCTGGCGATCGGTGATGCCGGAAGGCCGACCGCGGCATTCGCGCAGGCGCGCCATGTGGTGCCGCAAGCGGAGGTGCTCGCATGCCTGGACAAGTCCGGGCCGCGCCGCGCGTCCTACGACGACGACCACGCGGCTGTCCTGGCAGACGCGGGCGTGCTCGAGCCGTTCGAGGGCCGCTCCCGGGAGGTCATTCCCGGGGTCACGATGCATGTGCTGGGCGGCCACAGCCTGGGCAGTTCGGTGGTGACCCTCGAGACACCGGGGGCGCAGACCGCGGTGTTCTGGGCGGACGTGCTGCCGACCGCCGCCCACGTGCACCCTGCGTGGATCATGGCCTTCGACGAGGATCAGGTGCTCTCCTTCGAGGTGCGTTCCGAATGGATCGGCCGTGCCGCCGACGATGGCTGGATCGGCCTGCTCTACCACGACCTCCACCTGCCCTTCGGCGCCATCCACCGACAGCGCGACGGCCGCTTCTCGTTCGACCCGCTGGCATGAAGACGGTGGACCGGATCGTCAGCCTGGTGCCGTCCTGGACCGAGGCGGTCTTCGACCTGGGCGCCGGCGACCGCGTGGTGGGCGTCACGAAGTACTGCGTGCACCCGGCCGACCTGCCGGAGCGGGTCGAGCGGGTGGGGGGCAGCAAGCGGTTCGACGTGGACGCGGTGACCCGGCTGCGGCCCGACCTGGTGCTGGTGAACGACGAGGAAAACCGGCTCGAGGACGTCGAGCGGCTGGTGGCGGCCGGGCTGACGACCCTGGACCTGAGCCCACGAACGGTGGCTGACACGGCGCGCCACCTGCGGCGGCTCGGTGCGGCGCTGGAGTGCTGCGGCGCCGGGATCATGGACCGTGGCCGGGACGCGGGCGCGAAGGTGCTCGCAGCGGTGGAGACGGCGGAGGCGGCCCTGGACGGGCTGGATGCGCCCTTCCCGGTGGCCTACCTGATCTGGCGGCGGCCCTGGATGTCGATCGGCGCCGACACTTTCGTCCACGACATGCTGCGGCTGGCCGGCGCAGCGAATGTCGCCGGCGACGCGCAAGACCGCTATCCGACCTGGGACGACGCCGCCCTGGCTGCCTGCGGGGCACGTGCGGTGCTGCTGCCGAGCGAGCCCTACACGTGGAAGGAGGCGGAGGTGGCCGATGTGGCCGAACGCACCGGGGTGCCCGCGGTCCGCGTCGACGGCGAGGCCTTCAGCTGGCACGGCACCCGCACCCCGGCAGGCATCCGTACCGCCTGCCAGACAATTGCCGCGCTGCGCGCCGAGTCCGCCTAGCCCGCTACTCGGTCTCTTCCAGGTAGCCCAGCGCGCGCAGTTCCGCCGTCTCCGCGGCGGTGGCGGCGCCGGCAACGACGGCGGTGGCGCCCGGGTCGGGGCGGCCCGCGATGTCGCGCTCCATCGCCGTCACGAGGCCGTCGCGCAGCCGGTCGTAGGCGCGCGGATCGGTGCGCCGCGTCATCGGGGAGAGCTCGCGCGGGTCGGTCTCCAGGTTCACGAGGACCCCGCCGGGGGCATTCAGCTCGGCCCTCAACTTCCAGGGCCAGCGGTACACGGCGATGTTGCCGTTCATCTCCGACCACACCAGGCGGCCGGGCTTCTGGCGGTCGGTGAGCGAGGTCCCCTCCAGCCAGGGATCGAGGTCGAGCCCGGTGGCCTCGAGGACAGTCGGCACGATGTCCACGTGGCTGACCGGGGTCGTGACCTCCAGCCCGCCCTTGCGGCCGCCCGGCAGCCTCACCAGCAGGGGCACACGCAGGCCCTCCTCGAACATGTCGCCGTGGCCGCGCATCTCGCCGCCGCGCTGGCCCAGCGATTCGCCGTGGTCGGCGGTGACGATCACGATCGAGTTGTCCAGGATCCCCTGCTGGGCGAAGCGGTCCAGCCAGGCGCCGACCTGGTGGTCCAGATTGGCTATGGCGCCGTCGTACAGCGCGGTGGCCGCCTCGATGACCTCGGGCGTCGCCTTCATGCCGCCGTTCCAGAGCGCATGGGCGGTCATGCCCTGCGCCGCGGCGGCCGCCAGGACGTCCGTCGCATCGGCCTGGAACATGGTGTCGAAGGGCGCGGGCGCCTCGTACATGGTGGAGCCCCGCTTGCGCAGGTCCGCCGAGTGGGCGTCGAACAGGTGCAGGAACAGGAAGAAGGGCTCGGTGGTGGGCTGGGCGAAGTGCTCGTCCATGTGGGCCGCCGCGCCGCGCCAGTCGGGGTGGGGCTGGAAGACGCGGAAGCCGCGGTCGTAGCCGAACCGCTCGTGGATCCATCCCTTGAAGAACAGCGCGATGGTGTCGTAGCCGATGGCCGCCAGCCTCTCGGCCAGGGTCGGGATGTCGGGCGACAGCGCCTGGTCCTTGTCGACGCCGTGCCGGCTCTGGCGCAGCCCCGTCATCATGCCCATGTGGCTGACCAGCGTCATGGGCGCGGTGGCGTAGGCGCGCGTGAACGAGATCGACTCCTCGGCCAGGCGGTCCAGGTTCGGGGTCGTGTCCCGCTCGTAGCCCAGGAAGCCCGTGTGGTCGGCCCGCACGGCGTCGAGGCTGATCAGGATCACGTTGGGGTGATCAGGCGCGGATTCGCCGCCGCAGGCAGCCGCGGGAGCGAGCAGGAGGGCCAGGAACACGGGGCGCATGGGGGCAAGCATAGTCCGGACGGTCGGGCGGATCCGTTTCAGGCGGGCAGCAGGCGGGCCAGGTTGCCGCCCATGATCAATCCGGTCCCGTCCTCGTTGGCTCCGGCGGCCTCCAGGGCCTCGCTCTGCGTGTCGCGAACCTCGGTGCGCCAGCCGCGCGGGAAGGTGCATGAGTCGGTCCCGAACAGGATTCGCTCCGGCCCGAACACCGCCAGCGCGCGGTGGAAAACGTCATCCAGGCCGAGGTCGAAGTCCGCCATCCACGAGTTGGACGAGCTGGTGTCGACCATCACGTTGCGGCACCGGGCGCCCAGTTCGAGTGCCTGCTCGAAACAGCTGCCGCCGAAGTGGGGGACGATGAAGGTCACCTCGGGGAAGCGCTCGGCGGCGGGCACGATGGCGAGAGGGTTGCCGTAGGCGAGGTCGTAGTTGCGTTCGATTCCCATCAGATCGCGGAGCTTCACCACCAGCTTCCCGCAGTGGACGATCACCGGCGCGTCGTGCTCGCGCGCCACCTCGCAGATCGCCGCAAACGGTTCGTCGGCGGGCCGGAAGTGCTGCATGACCGGGAAGGTGAGCAGGCCGCGCAGGCCCATTTCGCCCAGCGCCCTGGTCGCGAAGCCCACCGCCGTCTCGGCGGTGGGGTCCACGACCGTGTAGCCGATCAGCCGCCCGCCGCTGCCCGCCGCGGCCTGAGCCACCGCCGGCGCCTCGGGGGGCGCGCTGGCAAAGGTCACCATGCGCTCCACGCCGTGGGCGTCCATCTCGGCCAGCCACCGTGCCGCATGGACGTTCGCGTCCGGATCCGGCAGTTCCAGGCCGGCCTCGCGCGCGACCTCCTCGACCAGGCCCTCCTCGTCCCTGGGCGAGAGGCCTGCGAGAGCGTCGAAGAAGGGCCGGCCGAAGAAGTGGGTGTGGGCGTCCTGCATGCGCGCATCGTAGTGGCGGATGCGGCTGGACTAGAGTGAGCGGGTGAGCGAGATCCTGTGGCGACCGGCTGATCCTGCGGCGACCCGCATGGGCGCCTTCGCGGCTGCGCGGGGCTTCGACCCTGCGGACTACGCGGGCCTGCACGCCTGGTCGGTCGCCGAGCCCGACGCATTCTGGCGGGATGTGTGGGAAGAGTGCGGCGTGATCGGGGAGCCCGGCGACGTCGTCCTGGGGGATGCGTCGATGCCGGGCGCTTCGTGGTTTCCAGACGCGCGGCTGAACTTCGCCGAGAACCTGCTGCGGCGTCGGGGCGATGGCGTCGCCGTCATCTTCCGGCGCGAGGACGGGGCGCGCCGAGAGATCTCATTCATGGACCTCGTCGCCCAGGTGGCGCGCTTCCAGGCCGGGCTGCTGGCGGCGGGGATCCAGCCGGGCGACCGCGTGGCGGCGTTCCTGCCGAACTGTCCCGAGGCGCTGATCGGCATGCTGGCCACCGCCGCCTCGGGCGGCGTGTGGTCGTCGTGCTCACCGGACTTCGGCACCGCGGGTGTGCTGGACCGCTTCGGCCAGATCGCGCCGCGCTTCCTGCTCACCGCGGACGCCTATTCCTACGGCGGAAAGACCCACGACTGCCTGGGGAAGGCGTCCGAGATCCAGGCCGGACTGCCCACCCTCGAGCACACGATCGTCGTGCCGTACACGGAAGATCGGGCGCCGGACCTCAGCGGGCTGGACGGCGCCGTGGTGTGGCGGGATTTCGAAGGCGCCGCGGAAGAACCAAGTTTCATGCCGATGCCCTTCGAAGCGCCCCTCTACGTGCTGTTCAGTTCGGGCACCACGGGCGCTCCCAAGTGCATTGTCCACGGCGCCGGGGGCACGCTGCTCCAGCACCTGAAGGAGCAGCAGCTGCACACGGACCTGGGCGAGGACGACCGGCTTTTCTACTTCACGACCACCGGCTGGATGATGTGGAACTGGCTGGTTGCGGGGCTGGCTGCCGGGGCGACGCTCGTGCTCTACGACGGCAGTCCCATGCACCCGGGGCCGGCGGCATTGTGGGACCTGGCCGCCGAGGAGGGCGTGACCGTGTTCGGCACCAGCGCCAAGTTCATCGACGCCTGCCGCAAGGCGGGGCTCGCGCCGGCCGAGAGCCACGACCTGTCCGCCCTCCGCGCCATCCTGTCGACCGGCTCGCCGCTGGTGGCCGAGTCGTTCGACTACGTCTACGAGTCCGTGGCGCCGGCCGCGCAATTGGCGTCGATCAGCGGCGGCACCGACATCGTCAGCTGCTTCATGCTCGGCGTGCCGACGATTCCGGTCCGCCGCGGCGAGATCCAGGGCCCGGGGCTCGGCATGGCGGTCGAGATATGGGACGCGGACGGCAGTTCCGTCACCGGTCAGCCGGGCGAACTGGTCTGCACCGCCCCGGCGCCCTCTATGCCCGTGTGCTTCTGGGACGATGCGGACGGCGCGAAATACCGCGCCGCCTATTTCGAGAAGTTGCCTGGCGTGTGGCGCCACGGCGACTGGGTCGAGGCCACCGAGCACGGCGGCTACGTGATCTACGGGCGCAGCGACGCCACCCTCAACCCCGGCGGCGTGCGGATCGGCACAGCGGAGATCTACCGGCAGGTCGAGCAGATGGAGGAGGTCGAGGAGGGGATCGTGGTGGGCCAGGACACCGGCGACGGCGACATGCGTGTGGTGCTCTTCGTGCGGTTGGCGGGCGGACTTGTCTTGGACGAGGAACTCGAGAAAGCAATCCGCGCCCGCATTCGTGCTCAGGCGACGCCGCGACACGTGCCCGCCGTCATCGCTCAGGTCGCCGACATCCCACGCACCCGCTCGGGCAAGATCAGCGAGATCGCGGTGCGCGAAGTGATCCACGGGCGTCCGGTCACCAACACCGAGGCGCTCGCGAACCCCGCCGCCCTCGACCTCTACAGCGACCGCCCCGAACTCGTGCTGTAGGTGCCGCGGGCAGCCGCCCGCTAGGATCGCCGCCCATGCGCTGGTCGGCCACGTTCCTCCACACCCTGCGCGACGTCCCCGCGGACGCCGAGGTGCCGAGCCACCGGTGGCTGGCCAAGGCGGGCTTCCTGACCAAGGTCGCCAGCGGGATCTACGTTTACGCGCCGGCCATGTGGCGCGTGATGCGGAAGGTCGAGGCCATCGTGCGTGAGGAGATGGACGCGGCCGGCGGGCAGGAGCTCTTGATGCCCGCCGCCCAGCCCAAGGCCCTGTGGGAGAAGAGCGGGCGCTGGGAGCGCTACGTGGCGGACGGGATCCTGTTCACGCTGGCCGATCGCAAGGGCGCCGAGATGTGCCTGGGCCCGACCCACGAGGAGGTCGTCACCGATCTGGCCGACCGCCAGATCACGTCCTACCGGCAGCTGCCCGTGAACCTCTACCAGATCCAGACCAAGTTCCGCGACGAGATCCGGCCGCGCTTCGGCCTGATGCGTGGCCGCGAGTTCATCATGAAGGACGCTTATTCCTTCGACGCCGACGAGGCCGGCCTGCAGGTCTCCTACGACGCCATGGTGGCCGCCTACCATCGCATCTTCGAGCGCTGCGGGCTGGACTTCACGGTGGTGGACGCCGACTCGGGCGCCATCGGCGGCGCCCGGAGCCAGGAGTTCATGGTGAACGCCGAGACCGGCGAGGACGCGATCCTCATGTGCGGCGAGTGCTCCTACGGCGCCAACGTCGAGCGCGCGACCGGCCGGATCGAGCAGGGTCCCATGATCGATGGCGATGCGCCGCCGATGGAGCGCGTCGACACGCCCGGCGTCAAGACGGTGGCCGGGCTGGCCGAGTGCCTGGACCTGCCGGAGACGCGTCTCGTAAAGACTGTTCTCTACACGGCGAACTTCACCGATCGCGACGAGGTCGTTGCCGTGATGATCCGCGGCGATCTCGACGTCAACGAGACCAAGCTGGTCAACCACCTCGGCGCTCTTGCGGTCGCGGTCGCGGACGAGAAGACGGTCGTCGAGGCCACTGGCGCCGAACCCGGCTTCGCCGGCCCGATCGGCCTCGCCGACCACGTGCGGCTGGTCTCTGACGACTCCGTCGAGCCGATGACGTCTTTCGAGTGCGGCGGCTGCGAGACGGACGTCCACCTGATCAACGTGGTCTTCGGGCGCGACCTGGACGTCCCAGAGTTCAGCAATTTGGCCACCGCCCGCGCGGGCGACGGCTGCCCGCGATGCGAGGGCACGCTGGCCGAGGCCCGCGGCATCGAGGTCGGCCACGTCTTCCAGCTGGGCACCAAGTACTCCGAGGCGATGGGCGCGACGTTTGCGGGCGACGACGGCCACCAGGCCCCCTTCGTGATGGGCTGCTACGGGCTCGGCGTCTCGCGGGTCGCAGCCGCCGCCGTCGAGCAGCACCACGACGACAACGGCATGTGCTGGCCCACGGCGCTCGCCCCCTGGGAGGCGGTCGTGATTCCGGTCTCGGGCAAGGACGAGGCCCAGCAGGAGGCCGCGGCCAGGATCCACGACGAGCTCGAGGCGGCCGGCATAGAGGTGATGCTGGACGACCGGGACATGGGCGCCGGCGCCAAATTCAAGGACGCCGAGCTGGTCGGCTTCCCGTGGCGCATCGTCTGCGGCCGCGGCGTGGCGGACGGGACCGCCGAGGTCCAGGCGCGCACCAGCGATACGGCCGAGGACGCCGCACTGGGCGATGTCGTGGCGAAGATCACGGAGGCGGTCGAGGCCGGCCGCGCATCAGGAGCATAGACATGATCATCTACACCAAGACTGGCTGCCCCTACTGCGAGGCTGCGGTGGCGCACCACACGGCGGAGGGGACCGAGTTCGAGGAGCGCAATACCTCCGACAGCGCGAAATGGCGCAAAGAGGCCCTCGCGAAGTGCGGCGGCGACCGCCATGTGCCGGTGATCGTGGCGGACGACGGCACGGCCACGGTCGGCTGGGAAGGCGGCGGCTGAGACCTCTGACCCCCGCGGCCGGTCGGCCGTCTTTTCCGTTCGGTCCGTGGGGAACGGATCTGTCATTTGGCCGTTGCCGTGTCTGGCAAGTGCTGCGGTGTTCTCCGGCAGGGATGGCCAACTGCTGGCACCCATTCAGGCCGAGGAAGATGTCTTCACCGGTGTGTTTTCCGTCGCGCGCGTGGGGGACGTGAAAGGGGACGGGCGCGCGGATGTGCTGGCGGGCCGCACGGTTGACGTGACCGCAGTGGCAAGCGAGGTCGTCATCCAGCGGATGTAGGTGTCCCACGGCGGGTCAGCCGCAAGTCAGGCCAGGCTCAGAGGAGGGAATAGAGGAGGGCCGCGGCAGCGGCGGCGACATTGAGGGATTCGACGCCGGATGCGAGGGGGAGGGCCAGCGTGTGCGCGCTGGCCTGGGCGAGGGTTGCGTCGAGACCGGAGGCCTCGCCGCCCAGGAGCAGCAGGCCGCGGTCGGGGAGGTCCACGCCGCGTGGGTCCTCGCCGGTGCTGGCGGTGGCCCAGAGTTCGATGCCGCGGTCGGCGGCGGCCAGGATCAGGTCGCCGGGCTCGACGCCGCAGGCCAGGCGGATGCGGAACAACGCGCCGGCGGAGGCCCGCACAGCACGGGGATGGAAGGGGCTGGTGGAGCCGGCGAGGACCACTACGCCGGCGGCGCCGGCGGCGGCCGACGAGCGCATCACCGCGCCCAGGTTGGAGGGGTCGCGCAGGCCCGCGGCCACGACCGCCAGTCCACGGCCTTGCACGGCCAGGATGGCGTCGAGGACGGCGTCCAGCCCGTCGTCGAAGCGTTGGCTAAGCCCCAGGAAGCCCTGCGGGGCGTCCACGTCGGACACTTCGGCCAGCAGAGAGGGCTCGCAGGCGTCGGTGGGCACGCCGGCGGCCTCGGCGTGGGCGATCAGCGCCGCGCCGCGCGGATCGGCGGCGGCGTCGGGGTGGTGGAGCAGCCACTCGAGGCGGCCACCGCGACCGGCCGCGGCGGCGTCCTCCAGCAGCCGCAGGCCCTCCACCAGGAACCGCTGGCGATCGCGGCCGGCGGCGGTGGCGCGCGCGGCCTTCAGGCGTTCGTTGGCGCTCGAAGTGATCACGCCCGCCAGTCTAGTGGCGACGCCGGCGACACCGGGACCGTGGACGGATGGGCGGAGCGGGACTAGATTGGTTCGCCAAATTCGCGCTGGACCAGGTCCCGGAAAGAGCCACCCGGCGCGTTGCCAAGCACCATGAAGGATGCCAGCAGCAGCACAGCCCCCGACGGGCCGCGCGTAGCGGTCGTGGCGGCGGTGCGCACGGCCATCGGCCGCTACTTGGGCGCCCTGGCGCCCCGCACGGCGGTGGGATTGGGCGCGGACGCGATCGGCGCGGCCCTGGCCCAGGCGGGCGTCGCCGGCGAGGACGTGGGCGAGGTCGTCATGGGCCAGGCCCGCCAGGCCGGCAGCGGCCCCAACCCGGGCCGCCAGGCCGCGATCCGCGGCGGCGTGGCCGAGACCGCCCCCGCCCAGACCATCAACCAGGCCTGCGCATCGGGCCTGCAGGCGGTCGCGACTGCAGCCGGCGCCATCCGCTCGGGCCGCTCGCGCATCGTCGTGGCCGGCGGCATGGAATCGATGACCAACGTGCCCTTCCTGGTCGAGGGTCTGCGCTTCGGCTACCGGCTGGGCGACCGCGCCCTGGTGGACGGCATGTACCGAGACGGCTTCCTGTGCCCGATCTCGGACCAGTTGATGGGCGCCACCGCCGAGACCCTGGCGCGCGAATTCGACATCACGCGCGCCGAACAGGACGAGTACGCGGCCGAGACCCAGCGCCGCTGCCAGGCAGCGCGCGAGACGGGCCGCTTCAAGGCCGAGATCGCGCCGATCCGGGTCAGCGACCGCAAGGGCCACGAGACCGTGTTCGAAACCGATGAGCACCCCCGCGACGACGTGACCGCCGAGGGGCTGGCGGGTCTGGCGCCCGTGTTCGACCCCGAGAACGGCACCGTGCACGCCGGCAACTCCAGCGGCATCACCGACGGCGCCGCCGCGCTGGTGCTGATGAGCGAGGACGAGGCGAGGGCCCGGGACTTGGCGCCTCTCGCCTTCGTGGGCGCGGCCGAGGTGGCCGGCGTGGACCCCGCCCGCATGGGCATCGGCCCGGTGCCTGCGGTGCGCAAGCTGCTGGAGCGCACGGGCGGGTCGGTCGACGACTTCGACCTGATCGAACTGAACGAGGCGTTCGCCGCGCAGGTCCTCGCCTGCGACCGGGAGCTGGAGCTCCCGCGCGACCGCCTGAACGTGAACGGGGGAGCGATCGCCCTCGGCCACCCGATCGGCTGCACCGGCAGCCGCATCACCGTCACGCTGCTGCACGAGATGCAGCGCCGCGAGTCGCGCCTGGGTCTGGCCACGCTGTGCGTGTCCGGCGGCATGGGCATGGCCGTGGCCTTCGAGAGGAACTGAGGCTCAACAAAGGAACCCCCGACAAATGGACATCAACAAGGTAGGCGTGTGCGGCTGCGGCCTGATGGGCCACGGCATCGCCCAGGTGGCGGCCCAGGCGGGCTGCGACGTGGTCGTGCTGGAGAGCAGCCAGGACTTCCTCGACAAGGGCTTCTCCCGGATCGAGGGCTCGCTGGCGAAGCTGGTCGAGAAGGAGAAGATCGGCCAGGACGACGCGGACGCGGCGCGCGGCCGCATCTCCGGCACGCTCGACATGAATGAACTGGCCGACTGCGACCTGGTGGTCGAGGCCATCGTCGAGGACCTGGCCGTCAAGCGCGACTTCTTTGCGAGCCTGGGCGAGACGGTCAAGGCGGACTGCATCCTGGCGTCCAACACCTCGTCCTTTCCCGTAGCGGAACTGGGAGCGGCCTCGGGCCGCCCCGACCGCACCGTGGGCCTGCACTTCTTCAACCCGGTCCAGCTGATGGGCCTGGTCGAGGTGGTGCGAACCGACGACACCTCCGACGAGGTCCTGGAAGCTGCGCGCGCGTTCGGTGAGCGCGTCGGCAAATCGCCGGTGACCGCCGCCGACACGCCGGGCTTCATCGTCAACCGGCTGCTGGTGCCCTACATGGCGGAGGCCATGAGGATGCTGGACCGGGGCGACG
The DNA here is from genome assembly GCA_964653725.1 of uncultured Planctomycetales bacterium. Taxonomy (GTDB): domain Bacteria; phylum Planctomycetota; class UBA1135; order UBA1135; family CAZZHK01; genus CAZZHK01. The sequence continues at coordinate 42,835 of CAZZHK010000013.1, forward strand.
CGACGGCGGCGGACATCGACACCGCCATGAAGCTGGGCTGCGGCTACCCGATGGGCCCCTTCACGCTGACCGACTACGTCGGCCTCGACACCACGCTCTCGATCCTCGAGGGCTGGCAGGAGCGCTTCCCCGGCGAGCCCCTCTACGAGACGCCCGACTGCCTGCAGTCGCTCGTCGACGAGGGCAAACTCGGCCGCAAGACGGGCATGGGCTTCTTCGACTGGAGCGGGGACAAGCGCTCGTGAGGCTGCTTGCCGCATTCCCCCTCGCCGTTCTGGCGCTGGCCGTGCCCGGCAACCGGACGGTGTGGACAGAGCCGGCTGCGCCGGCAGAGTTTGCGGCGGAGGGCGACCTGGTCGCCACGCTGGCGTCCGCCGACGGCCTGCTGATCCTGGGCCGGCCCTGTGCGCTGGAGTTGACGCTCGAGAACAGGGGTGAGGCCTGGGCGGAGATCCCCGAGGCGGTGTCCTCGGGCCTCGGCCTGAGCGCCCCGGGCCTGCGTCTCTCGGGCGGACTGGCCACCGGCAAGCGCGTGGCGCTGGGCCCGGGCTGGAAAGTGACCCTGCCGGTCGCCCTGCCCGGCGAGGGCGACGCGGCCGCGTTCACGCCGCTCGACGTGGCGTGGTCTCTGCCCGGCTGGACCGCGGCGACGGTGACACTGGACGTGCTGCCGGACCTGTCCGACGCCACGGCCGACATCGAGACCACCGCCGGCACCATGAGCGCGCGCCTCTTCTTCGACCAGGCGCCGCGCACCGTGGCCAACTTCGTGCGCCTGGCCGAGGACGGCTTCTATGGCGACACCCTTTTCCACCGCGTGATCCCCGGCTTCATGATCCAGGGCGGCGATCCGAACTCGAAGGACGACGATCCGGCCAACGACGGGAGTGGGGGTCCCGAGTGGACCGTTCCCGCGGAATTCGGCGCCGCGCCCCATGTCCGCGGCACGCTCAGCATGGCGCGCAACGGGGACCAGGTCTTCGGGCCCCTGCGCCAGTTCCTGCCCAAAATGCTGGTCCAGATTTTCGGCCTCCAGGAGCAGAAGGCCCTGGACGCCCTGATGGCGGAGCTGGAGGAGGGTGGCCTCGACCTGACCGACCGCCCCTCCTACCTGGACTCGGCGGGCAGCCAGTTCTTCGTGGTGCACGCGGAAACGCCGCGTCTGGACGGCCAATACACGGCGTTCGGGGTCCTGAGCGGCGGCCTCGAGGTGCTGGACGCGATCGCCGCCACCCCGACCACGGGCAGCTCGCCGACGCCGCCGACGGCCCCTGATCGCCCCCTGGCCGACCAGAAGATCCTGTCCGTGACCATCCACCGCAGCGGAGGCAGCCAGTGACCGACCACCTGCTGATCGAGAAGGAGGGCCACCTGGCCCTCGTCACCGTCAATCGTCCCGACGTCATGAACGCGCTCAACAGCGACGTGCTGGACGAGCTGGACGGTGTGGTCGCCGACCTGGCGTCGGACGACCAGGTCCGCTGCGTGATCCTGACCGGAGCGGGCGACAAGGCGTTCATTGCCGGTGCCGACATCGGCGAGTTGAAGGAACTGACCGGCGAGGCGGCCAAGGAGATCGCCCTGAAGGGCCAGCGGGTGTTCGCGGCGATCGAGGCCATGGACAAGCCGGTCATTGCGGCCATCAACGGCTTCGCGCTGGGCGGCGGACTCGAGCTGGCGCTCGCCTGCACGCTGCGCACCGCGGCGACCACCGCGCGCGTCGGACTGCCCGAGGTCAGCCTCGGCATCCTGCCCGGCTACGGCGGATCCCAGCGCCTGGCGCGCATCGCCGGCCCCGGCGTGGCCCGCGAGTGGATCATCACCGCCGAGATGTTCGACGCCGCCGAGGCCCACCGCGTGGGCGTCGTCAACCGCCTCTTCGAGCCCGACGACCTGCTGGCCGGCACGCGGAAGATGGCCGAGGGCATCCTGGCGCGCGGCCCGATCGCCGTCCGCGCCGCCCTGGAAGCCATCCGGCGCGGCATGCAGATGAGCCAGGAAGAGGGTTCGAGGATCGAGGCCGACCTGTTCGGCCTGGTCAGTTCCAGCGAGGACAAGGCCGAGGGGATGGCCGCGTTCCTCGAGAAGCGCAAACCCGAATTCAAGGACCGCTAATCATGACCGAGAAGCAAGCAGACGACCTGGTGTTCGTGGGCGGCGCCCGGACCGCCATGGCCGAATACGAGGGGACCCCGGGAGGCGGCGCCTTCAAGGGCGTCTCCGCCATCGACCTCGGCGTCCACGCCGTGAAGGGCGCGCTCGAGCGCTCCGGCGTCAGTCCCGAGGCGGTCGACCACGTGGTCATGGGCAACGTCCTGCAGTCCAGCGCCGACGCGCTGTACGGCGCGCGGCATGTGGGCCTCAAGGCCGGCATCCCCGAGCACGTCCCCGGCCTGACCGTGAACCGCCTGTGCGGCTCCGGCATCCAGGCCGCGCTCTCAGCCGCCTACCAGATCCAGGCTGGCGACAGCGAGGTCGTGGTGGCGGGCGGCATGGAGAACATGAGCCAGGCGCCGCACGTGGTCCGCGGCATCCGCAGCGGAACCCGGTTCGGCGTGCCCCTGGAGTTCGAGGACTCGCTGATGGCGTCGCTCAAGGATCCGGTGGCCGGCCTCTTCATGGCCCAGACCGCCGAGAAGGTCGCCGCCGAGAACGAGATCAGCCGCGAGGCCCAGGACGAGTTCGCCCAGCGCTCCCACGACCTGGGCGCCAAGGCGGTGGCGGACGGACTGTTCAAGGACGAGATCGTCGGCGTCGAGGTGGGCCGAGGGAAGCGTGCCCGCACCGTCGACACGGACGACCACATCAAGCCCGACAGCACCCTCGAGGGTCTGGCCGGGCTGCGTGCCGCGTTCGGCGAGGACGGCACCGTCACCGCCGGCAACGCGTCGGGCATCGTCGATGCGGCGGCCGCCCTGGTCCTGACGACACGGGCGCGCGCCGAGGCCGAGGACTGGACGCCGCTGTCGCGCATCCTGTCGTGGGGCGTGACGGCGGTGGACCCGACGCGCATGGGCATCGGCCCGGTCAGTGCGATCCGCCAGGCCTGCGAGAAGGCTGGGATGGGGGTTGCCGACGTCGACCTGGTCGAGATCAACGAGGCCTTCGCGGCCCAGTACCTGGCTTGCGAGAAGCTCCTGGAGCTGGACCGCGACAAGGTCAACGTGAACGGCGGAGCAGTCTCGATCGGTCACCCCCTGGGGGCCACCGGGGCGCGGCTTCTTCTCACCCTCACCCTGGAGATGCGCCGCCGCGAAGTCGCGACCGGCGTGGCGTCCGCCTGCATCGGCGGAGGCCAGGGCATTGCGATGCTGATCGGACGCGAGGACTGACCATTCACGCCAACCCCCTGATTCACACCGGCCCGGACGGGTCGCGAACGGTCCGGCTCGATCCGGACCGACGCGTGCTGTTCCTGACCAGGGACCTCGAGCTGATCCGCGCACAGCTCAGGGGCGAGGTGGATCTGATGATGGGGGACGTGGATCCGGCCGACCTGCTGGACGACATCAACACAGACACCATGACCCCGGCCTGGGTGTGCTTTCGCCACCTACCCGAGGAGATTGCCCTGGATGCCTACGCCGGGCTCGTCGACGAATCGGGCGAGCGCGTGTTCGGGCCGCGGGCCCTCATGGATGGCCAATTCCAGGTCATCGTCTCTGGCCAGCGCAAGGGCACCGGCTCCAGCCGCGAGACCGCGCCCCAGGCAGAGAAATGGTCGGGGATCGGGATGGCGGTGGCGGCCTCCTTCGCGCCGATCCACGCCCGCAACAACGTTGGCCTCGGACAGCTGCTGGGCGACTATGGCCAGTTGGAGCGGCTCCAGGCAGGCGAGGAACTGCTCCTGGCCGAGCTCACGTCGGACTTCGGACCCATTCGGACTGCCGTCACCGAGGCGGGCGGGCTGTTCCTGTTCAACAGGGCGCACCAGGCGGGTGACGCGAAACTGGACATCCCGGTGTGCGGCGAGCGGCCCATGACCATCGCCGAGAAGATCCTGGGAGCCCACCTGATGGATGGGCCAGGCTATGTCGAGGCGGGACAGGCCTGCATGGTCAAGGTCGACGGCGGCTACAGCCACGAGTTCACCAGCGCCCAGGTCCACACCTTCCTTGAGCGCGAGTTCGGCGACGACTACACGGTGGCCGACCCGTCCAAATTCGCCGTGTTCGAGGACCACCTGCTCTACGCCGACGGGGTCGAGCGCATGGCGCCCCACGCCGACCGCATCCAGACCCTGCGCGACCTGCAGCGCGAATTCCAGGTCCACACCGGGGTGCGCGACTACTCGGCCGTGGACGGCATCTCGCCAGGCATCTGCCACCAGGTGGCGCGCGAGGAATTCGTCGATCCGGGCGATTTCATCCAGGCCACCGACTCGCACACATGCATGGGCGGCGGAAACAACGCCCTGACCTGGGGCGTAGGCGCCACCGAGTATGCGGCCCTGCTCCACGGCGGCTTCACCGCCATCCGTGTGCCGGGCTCGATCCGGTTCGAACTCACCGGCGAACTGGCTCCAGACGTCACCGCCAAGGACGTGATGCTCCACATTCTCTCCACCTTCGCGGTGGAGGAGGCCACGCTGGATCGCGTCATGGAGTTCGGCGGGCCGGGCCTCGCCGGACTCGACATGGACGAGCGCGCGACGCTCTGCAACATGGCCACCGAATGCTCCGCAGCCACGGGCGTGTGCGAGGGCGACGAGAAGACAGCCGAGTGGCTGGCCGCCCGACGCTCCGGGCGCAGCGCAGCGGACATCGCCGCGAACTTCGTGCTGCCTGACGCAGGAGCCGCCTATGTGGGCGGAGTCCACGACGTGGACCTGTCCATCATCCGGCCCATGGTGGCCAGGCCCGGCGACCCCACCTATGGCGCTCCTGTGGAGGGCCTGGGCGAGGTCGTCATCGACATCGCCTACGGCGGGTCGTGCACCGCCGGCAAGGACCGTGACGTGGACCTCTACGCCCAGGTCGTGTCGGAAGCGCTCGACGCGGGCCGCAGGGTGGCGGCCGGCGTCCGATTCGTTGTCCAGTTCGGCAGCGGATCGGTGGCCCTCCGCGCACGGGAAAGGGGCTATCTTGACCTGTTCGAGAGGGCCGGCGTCGAGGTGATCCACCCCGGCTGCGGCGCCTGCATCGGCTGCGGCCCCGGCGTCTCCGAGACGGCCGACCAGGTGACCGTCAGCGCAATCAATCGGAACTTCGCGGGCCGCAGTGGCCCGGGACAACTTTATCTGGCCTCCCCCTTGACGGTCGCTGCCAGCGCCTTCGAGGGACGCATCGCCCCCTATTCGGCGGGCATGTTCAAGGGCGAGACCTCATCCAGAGAAGCGAGAACGCAATGAGCCACACTTTCGGAGTCCTGGCCGGGGACGGAATCGGCCCCGAAGTCGTCGATGAAGGCTTGAAGGTCCTCAGGGCCGCAGCCGACCGCTTCGGGTTCGATTACGAGACGGTGGACTACCCTTATTCCACGGACCACTTTCTCGACACCGGCGAGAAGATGCCCGAAGAGGCCATCCAGGCCATCGGCGGCCACTCCGCCACGCTGCTTGGCGCCATCGGCGACCCGCGCGTCGAGGTCGGGATGATGGAGTTCGCGATCATCGCCGGGCTGCGCTTCGACCTCGACCTTTATGTGAACCTTCGCCCGGTCAAACTCTACGCCGAGCGCCTCTGCCCCCTGAAGGGCGTCACCAATGGCGACCTGGAGCTGGTCATCGTCCGTGAGAACACCGAGGGCGCCTACGCCGGTCTGACCGAGGTCACCGACAAGGGCGGCCCAAACGAGGTCTCGATCCAGCAGATGCTCTATACCCGCAAGGGCGTCGAGCGCATCATCCGCTACGGCTACGAACTGGCGATGGCGCGCGGCAAGCTGGACCGCCTGACCCTGGTCGACAAGGCCAACGCCATCCGCGCCCAGGACATCTGGACGCGCATCTTCGAGGAGGTGGGGCGCGAATACCCCTCCATCGAGCAGGACCACGCCTACGTGGATGCTGCATGCATGTGGATGGTGAAGAATCCCGAGCACTTCGACGTGGTTGTCACGCCCAACCTGTTTGGCGACATCATCAGCGACCTCGGAGCGGTGCTGCAGGGCGGGATGGGAGTCGCCGCCGGCGGCAACATCCATCCGGGCAAGACGGGCGTCTTCGAGCCGATCCACGGATCGGCGCCGAAGTACACCGGCCAGGGCAAGGCCAATCCGGTCGCCACGGTCCTGGCGGTGGCCATGATGCTGGACTTCGTGGGTGAGAAAGACGCCGGCCACGCCATCGAACAGGCCGTGTCCACCCTGCTGGCCGACGCGCGCATCCCTGGCGGCGGCGCGGGTCTGCTCCCGACATCCGACATCGGCGACCTGGTGGTGGCCGAACTGGGTGCCGCCAGCCTGTCCGCCTGACCCGGTCCCAGCGTCAGGGACATTTCCGCCATGGTAGACTGACAGTGACTCGTGGCTTGGCGGAGCATCGTGCCGGCATTGGTCCTGGCGGGCGTCGCCGTCGGCCAGGACCTGACAGTCGTCTTCGTGGACGTGGGCCAGGGGCACGGCGCCTTCCTGGTGGGGCCTACGGGCATGGTCGTGATCGTGGACGGCGGCCCGGAGGGCGAGGGTGACGGATCCATGCGGACCGCCCTGCTCGGCAAGGGCCTCCTCGACGCGGACATCACGTTCGCCAGCCACTACCACAGTGACCACATCGGTGGCCTCGACGAGTTGTGGAACAAGGGCTACCGCCCCGGCGTCTGTTACGACCGCGGCACCGGCAACGTGCCCAGCACGTCCGCCTACAGCAACTACAAGAACAAGTACGCCTCCGTGCGCCAGGAGATCGCGCCGGGCCAGGTGATCGACCTCGGCGGCGGGGCCACCGCCACCTGCCTGGTGGTCAACGGGGATCTCATGGGCGGGGGCTCGGTCAATGTGGGCGGCGGCGACATCGAGAACCCCTCGTCGATTGCGCTGCTTGTTTCCTACGGCGATTTCCAGCTCTATCTGCCGGGAGACCTGACCGGCGGCGGACTGGGCACACCGAATGTCGAGACATCGGCGGCTGCCCAGGCCGGCAATGTGGACGTGATGCTGTTGGCGCACCATGGATCCAACTCGTCGACGCAAGGGGATGTCGTCGATCTGCTGGATCCGGAACTCGGCATCGTCTCCGCCGGTGCAGGCAACCCCTTCGGCCACCCCCACACCGAGCCCCTGGACGAGTTCACGGATCCGTCCGACATGCGGGCGCTCTGGGCCACGACGTCGGGGGTGGGCAAGCTCGGCACGGTCGTGGCGGGAGGGGCGGTCGAGATCGTCACCGACGGTTTCACCTATACGGTGTCCAGGCCTGGCGGCACACCGGTGACCTTCGTCACCGACGACAACATCGGCAGTGCGACGGCCCTGACAGGGGACTTCGTTGTCGGGGAGTTCATGGCGGCACCGACCACTGTTTCTGACCTTGAGGGCGAGTACATCGAGATCACGTCCCGTGCGGACGGCCCGGTGCATCTGAGCGACCTGCGCATCACCTCCGACTCCGGCTCTCAGGTGACCGTGCACGGGGGCTTCCGGCTGCAGCCGTGGGATTCCATCGTCCTGGCGAAGAACGGTGATCCCGGAGCAAACGGCGGCTTCGAAGCGACGTCCGTCATGCGTCTGGGCGCCTTCCCCCTGCCGGCCACCACCGGCTCCATCCGCCTGAACGCGTCCTTCGGATACCACGACGTGGTCCGCTACGAGGCGGGCTGGGGCGTGGCCCCCGGCGTCGGCCACCAGCGCCGCCACCTGCTGGCCGATCCGATTGCGCCCAACTTCGGGCCCTCGAATACCCTCTACGGCCTGGGGGACATGGGGACGCCGGGGCAGCCCAACGACAACGACGTCACCGCGGCTGTCACCTCCCTGACCCTGGTCGGCAATGCGGCGCCCGGCGGCCAATTGGACTGGCTGGGCGTGGCGCCGGACAGCCCCGTGGACTTCTTCTGGTTCGGCGTTTCAGCGGGCTGGATCCCGGGTCTCGACCTGTTCGGTACACACATCTGGCTGAACCTGGACTCGGTCATGCTCCTGTTCCTGCAGGTGCCCGGCTTCTTCGGGGTCACTTCGGCGAGCGGCACCGCGACCGCCGGCCTGCCGATCCCCGATGACCCCACATTGAGCGGGATCCTGCTCTACACCTCGTTCGTCACCCTGAACCCGTTCCCGCTCGGCGTTTCCGGGCTGACGCCGCCGTTCCCGGTCCTCATCCAGTAGCGGGCGGCTAGGCTCGGGCCGTGACGACGATTCGCGACGCGGTCCACGGCGATGTGCGGTTGACCTCTGCCGAGGTGCAGGTGCTCGACACACCCGAGATGCAGCGGTTGCGCGGCGTCAAGCAGCTCGGCTCCGCCCACCTGATCTATCCCGGAGCGGTGCACACCCGGTTCGAGCATTCGATCGGCACGCTGCACATGGCGGCACGCATCGTGGCCGCGATCCGGCACAACGCCGAGGCGGACCCCGCGCGGTGCGCGGGCATCGATGCCGACCAGGAACAGTGGATCCGCATGGCGGCCCTCGTGCACGACGTGTCCCACATGCCGTTCGGACACCACATCGAGGACGCGCTGGGCATGTTTGGCCGCCACGACCGCCCCGAACGCATGGCCATGGTGTTCTCGAGGGAGTCGGCGGTCGGCCGGGCCCTCGAGGCCCACGGCTGCCGCCGGCAGGTGGCGGCGGCCGTTGGCTGCGGCGAGGCCACCGTGCCGCCCTTCATCGGCCAGGTGGTCGAGGACGCGGTGGGCGCGGACCTGCTGGACTACCTGGCGCGCGACGCCCACTACACGGGCCTGCGGTCGGCGGTCGACGAACGCATCTATGCAGCGTTCAAGATTGACCCGGACTCCGGGACGCTCTATCTGGATGCGGTGAAGGGCGGGGTGCTGCGCCACGACGTCGTCAGCGAGGTCGTCCGGCTGCTGGAGGACCGCTACACGTTTTCCGAGCGCGTCTACTACCACCACGCCAAGGTCGCGGCAGGGACGCTGGTCGCCCGTGGCTGCGGGGCCCTGGCAGCGGCCGGCCGGCTGCCCGACGAGCACGACCTGGCGCGCCTCACCGACGAAGGGCTGCTGCGTCTGCTGGAGGGACACGAGGCGTCCCGTCCATGGGCCGACCGATACCGCCGGCGCCGGCTCCCCAAGCGGGCCTGCGTGTATCCGCTCTACGCCAACCGGGACCTGCAGGCCGAGTTGAGCGACCGGCTGTTCGCGGCCGGGGGCGCCGACGAGCGCGCGGCCCTGGAGGCGGGCATGGCCGAGGCGGCCGGGCTGGGCGCCGACCAGGTGATGGTGGTGTGCCCCGAGACCGACATGCAGCTCAAGGAGGCCGACGTGCCGGTGCGGTGGCCCGGGGAACCGGATATCCGGCCGCTCAGCGAATTGGCAGAGCGGGTCCCGCGCCTGCCCCAGCTGGCCGAGGCGACCCGGGACCTGTGGCGGGTCTACGTCTTCGTCCAGGATGCGGACTTCGAGGCATGCCGCCGGGTCCGGAAGGCGGCGGCGGACGCCTTCCCGGGAGCCCGCAACGTTCTCGAGGAGCCCAGCGGATGACCGCGGTCCTGCTGGCACTGCTGCTCGGCGCCCAGGATGCGCCCCCTGGGAAGGAGGTCGTGCTGCGCTCGCACTTCTTCGAGGTGGGAGGCAAGAGGCTGGCGGAACGGTCTGCGGAAATTGTCCATCTGCTGGACCGAATGGAGGAACTGAGTGTGCCGGGCCCTCTCCGCCTTCGTCCCCACTCGCCCGGACGTGGAATGCTGGAGGTCCAGGCGGCGCCGGATGTGTCGGTGCGCGACATCGAGGCGCTCCTGAAGCGGGCGCGGCTGAAGGGCCGGCCTCTTGTCGCGACCCGCCTGGACCTGGGTCCGGAACAGGAGGGCGGGGAGCCCCTGGAACTGACCGAGGCGCGAGCGGGCCTGATCGGCGGCTATCTGCTGAGGACCTGGTCGACGGTCATGGGGTGGGACGTCGCCCCGGAGCGGGCTGGGGTCTGGGTCTACCACGACCCGAGAACCAGTCCCGAGACGCTGCTGAACGTGCAGCGCGACACCCTGCTGCCCCTGCGTGTGCAGGAGGAGGAGTTCGAGGTCGCCCTCGGCGGTGAAGAGACGGCCTCCCGGGCGGTGATGAAGGAGGTGAGGCGCCTGCCGGGAGTCCTGCGTGCGGAGACCAGCCTGGCGGACGCCGGCCCGGTGCTGCGCGTGAGGGTCCGTCTGGCGTCCCTGCCGACGCTGGTGGACGGCCGCTTCGCGGTCCCGGACGTCCAGGACCTGGCCGCCGGGGACCGCTAGGCGGTCTTGGCCGCAAGCGCTGATTCCAGCCGGGCCACTCCCTCGAGGATGTCGTCGGGTCCGGCCGCGAACGAGAGGCGGATGGTGCCGGGCGCGCCGGAAAAGGAGCCGGGGATCACCGCAAGGCGGTGATCTGCGAGCAAGGCCTCGGCGGCCGCCTCGTCATCGGGACCGAAGGCCTCCGAAATGTCCGGCAGCGCGTAGAAAGCGCCCTGGGGCCGCGGGCAGGTGACGCCTGGCAGGCCCGCCAGTGCTTCCGTCATCAGGATGCGGCGCTCGGCAAACGACTCCGCCATGACGCGGTCCTCTTCGCCATTCCCCGTCAGCGCCTCGAGGGCCGCCCACTGGGACGGCGCCGGCGGACAGCCGGTCATCTGGCCCTGAAGACGGGCGACGGCGGCGGCGATGTCCGGCGGCGCGGACAGGAAGCCGATGCGCCAGCCGGTCATGGCCCAGCGCTTGGACGTCCCGTCGACGACGATCGTCCGGTCGGCCCCTTCGGGAATGGACGCAGGAGAAACGTGGGTGGCGCCGTCAAAGGTGAGATGCCCATAGATCTCGTCGGACAGGATCCACAGGTCGTGTCTGCAGGCGATGCCCACCAGACGCTCCACTTCCTCGGCCGCCAGCACGCTGCCGCCCGGGTTGTTGGGGCTGTTGACCAGCACGCCAACGACGCCCTCCCCGGCGGCAGCCTCTTCGAGCGCGTCCAGGTCGGGCCGGTCGCCGGCGCCCGGGACCAGCACGGGTTCCGCACCCGCGGCGGTCACGATGGCCGTGTAGGACGGCCAGTAGGGGCACAGGACCAGGATCCGGGCGCCCCGCTCGGCCACCGCCATCATCCCGAATGTGAGCGCCGACTTGGCTCCCGAGGTGATGACCGTCCCCTTGGGACCCCGGTCGATCCCGGCGCTCGCGGCCAGGGACGCGGCTGCGGCTGCGCGCAGGTCCGGCAGTCCGCCGCCGGGCGTGTAGCCGCCGCGGCCCTCGCGGACCGCGCGGAGCGCGGCCTCGACCAGCCGCTCCGGCGTCGGGCAGTCCGGCTCGCCGGCGGTCAGGTTGACGACGTCCTCACCTGCGGCGCGCAGTTCCTTGGCGCGTGCGGACAGGGCCAGGGTGGGGGACGCGGGGATTGCTCGGGCCAGTCGGGTCGGTTCCACGCCGCGAGTCTAGCGGTCCGACCCTCCCGGCTTCGCGTAGGCTCTCGGGCCATGGACCGGCTTGGAGATGGAGACGCGTGAGCGGGGGAACCAAGCGCAAATGGCTCAGGTGGCTGCTCACCTCATTGGTCGCGGGCGGGATCACCCTGTTTGCCGCCTTCTCCGCGCTGGTGGTCAGCCCGTTCGAGGGCCGGTTCGGCGACATCGCCTCCGCCGTGCCGCTCGACACCGATCTGTACATCGCCAAGCGGGGACTGGGCGCGGACTTCCCGGAGTTCCCGACCCCGGTCTTCTATTCGCGCCTGAAGCAGACGCAGGGGTGGACCGCGTTCCTGAGGTCCGACCTCCGCGGCGAGGTGGAGGAGGAATACGGGGTTGAGGCCATGCTGGCGACGCTGGCCGATTCCAGCGTGAGCCTTCCCTTCGATCTGATGGATGACCTGGCGGGCCGTGAACTGGTCGTTGCGCTGCGCTTCCGGCCGGGCGGCTTCCATGCCTCGCGATGGACGGTCCTGGCGCGCGCTTCCTGGCGGATCCGCGTCGGGCTCGGCCTGCTGGAGAGGGACTGGCTGCGCGAGATCTTCGCGCCGGACCTGGCCGTGGAGGTCACGAGCGAGCCCATGAAGCGCCCGATCCTGCGCATCCAGGGTGTGCTGGGCGGGGACGACCTGTTCCTGATGAGGGACCGGGACCTGGTGGTGGCAGCACGGACCCTCGAGGACGTGGAGTCAGTCCGACGCGTGATCGGCAGCAGCCGGGGCCGCGAGAGCGTGGGCCAAAGCGCCCGCTACCACGACGAGGTGGTCCGCAGGCGGCCGGGCCCGCGCGATCTGGAGTGGACACTGGACCCCAGGGCACTGGCAGAGTCGACCGGGATCGGCGCCAACTGGCCCGATCCGGTGGGCGCATTCTCGTCCCGGCTGCTCAGCAACTTCTTCCGCATGTCGAATGCGGAGGCCATGGCCGGCCTGGCGCGATTCGGCGAGGGCATCCGGATCGAGGGCGCGCTCGAACTTGACCGCGGGTCGCTGGACCGCGCGGCCCGCAAGCTCCATTCCCTGGAACCGGACGACTTGTCCGGGGGGGCCGACCGCTACGCCGACCTGGCGCCGGCCACCACCTACGCCCTGTTCGGCGGCCGGGTGCCCGTGCACTACCTGATGACCGCCTTCGAGGGCTCCCTGACAGACGAAGTGCGCGCCGACATCGATGATCTGCTGCAGCGAACCGGCCGCTACGAGTCGCTGATGGACCTGCTGCTGACCCTGGAAAAGGCGTTCGAGCCCAGGATCGCCATCCTCCTTCGCGAGCACGACAAGACCGATCCCGACTACAAGCCCGGCCTCGATCTGCCCGACGACTGGCGGCTTCACAAGAACGAGGAGGGCTACTTCTCGCCGTTTTCGCCGCCCAACGACGGGGGCAGCGATCCCCTGTGGGCGGTCTGCCTGTGGATGCGGCACAGGGACGTTGTGGAGTCGGTCATCGACGACCTCACCAAGGAGGGCTACAGGGCGCTTGGCTTCGAGATTCAGCCCTTCGACTACGAACTGATGGGGACGATCCTCCACGAGCAGTGGACGCCCCTCGTGCCGGGAACCGGCGAGGTGGCCTGGGGTTTCTTCACAGGGCGGGGCGGCTCCGACCTGTTCGTGGTCAGCAACCACGCGCGATTCATCGAGGAGATCGGCCGCGCGCGCGGAGGACGGACGCCGTCCGTGCAGGACCTGCCCGCCTACCGGGCCGCCCGGTCCAGGGCCACGCAATCCTCGAGCATGTTCGTCTGGCTGAACGGCCTCCGGCTGGCGGATTACATGGAGCAGCAGGCGGACGAGTGGGTTCGCGAGATCCTGGAGGGCCGCTTCGACGACGTGGCTGTCCAGGCGCGCGCTGACACGCGGCTCGAGCTGCTGGGCTCGCGATTCGCGGGCGCGCGCACCACCTCCGACCTGACACGGCCCCAGCGCGACGAGCTGGAGCGACTGGTGGAGGACCGGATGCGCGCCCTGCACACTGAATTGTGGACGCGTGACAGCGTCTCGGTGGGACGCGGCGTCCGGGACCGGATCCGGTGGCTGCACCTGCTGCCGTCCATCTTCGTCAACCTCCACCTCGAGCGGGACGCGATCAACTTCGAGATCGAGGCGCGCGTCGGCTTCTAGGGAAGAGTGGTGCCGGGACCGGGATTCGAACCCGGACCCCCGTTGCCAGGGACTAGGCCCTCAACCTAGCGCGTCTGCCAGTTCCGCCATCCCGGCACTCTGAGGGGCGCGGAGCCTAGTCGAGAGTTCCGCGGCCGTCCAATGCCGCATTAGCCACGGGCTCCATCGGTTCCCCGCACGCTCCGCAAGGGGCCTGCTCCAGGTCGGTGGCGCCGCAGAGGACGCAGGCCCAGACGGAGGTCCGGACCTCCGGCGGGTCGCTCTTGCCGCAGGCGCCGATGACCGAGACCACGGCCACCAGGCCGGCCAGGAAGGCAGGTCGCATGACCCTGCTATAGCACATGGGGGCGCGCTAGCATCGCGCCGATCATGGGGCACGCTGCAGCAGGCAAGGCGGTGATCGGCCAATCCGGCGGGCCCACCTGCGTCATCAACGAGTCCCTGGCGGGTGCGGCCCAGGAGGCGGCCGGCGGCGGCGTCATCACGCAGTTCCTCGGGGCACGCCACGGCGTGGCCGGGATCATGGCCGGGGACTTCGTCGACCTTGACGCCGTCTCGAAGGAGCGCTGGGAGAAGATTGCGCGAACCCCATGCGCAGCCCTGGGCTCGGTCCGGCTGAAGCCCGGCGAGGAAGAGTGCGCCCGGATCTTCGAGTCGTTCCGGAGCAACGACGTCCGCTACTTCTTCTATGTCGGCGGCAACGACACCGCGGAGACCGCCTCGATCCTGCTCGGGCTCGCTCGCCGCGAGGGCTACGACCTGAAGGTCTTCCATATCCCGAAGACGATCGACAACGACCTCCGCGTCACGGACCACTGCCCGGGCTACGGATCCGCGGCCCGTTTCGTGGCCCAGGCCTTCATGGGCGACGACCTGGACAACCGGAGCCTGCCCGGCGTCAAGGTGGACGTGGTCATGGGGCGTCACGCCGGATGGCTCACCGCCGCCTCCGCCCTCGCACGACACGACGACGAGGCTGGGCCGCACCTGATCTGCCTGCCGGAGCGCGTGCTGGACCTGGACGCCTTCTGCAGCGACGTGGAGGCGGTCTACCGGGAGCGGGGCCGATGCCTGGTGGCGGTCTCCGAGGGAGTCCACGATGCCGATGGAAACCCGGTGGCCGCCTCCGGGGAGGTCGACGCGCACGGCAACGTGCAGCTGTCGGGGACCGGGGCGCTGGCGGACTTCCTGGTCGGCCGCCTGAAGGAGCATTTCCGGGCGGCGGGCGTGGACGGCCTTCGCGCCCGCGGCGACACGTTCGGCTACCTGCAGCGGTCCTTCGTAGGGGTCCGCAGCGAGACCGACGCGGAGGAGGCCAGGCGCGTGGGCGCCACTGCGGTCCGTCTGGCCACCACCACGGACGCAACCGACGGGACCGTCGCGATCCGGAGGACAGGGGAGGGGGACGCCTACGATTCCGAGGACTTCCTGGCCGCCTTGTCCGACGTCGCCAAGGTGACCAAGGACATGCCGGCGGACTTCATCGATGGCGACTCGGACGTCACCGCCGAGTTCCTGGAATACGTGCGGCCGCTGGCGGGCCCGCTGCCCGCAGTGGCGCGTCTGTAGCCGGTCTCCTGTAGGCTGGCCGGGCTATGGACGAGCCGAGAGAAGTTCAAGTGCCGGAGACCGAGGACCCGGCGGGCGGGCGCCCGTTCTGGAACCTCTTCGTCATCCCCGGGCTCATGGTGGTGACGGCAGTCTCGATCGTCCTGTTCATGAACTGGCTGGCGGGCTCCTCTCCGCCCGACCACTGGGGCCTGCTGGACACGGTCCGCAACGGCGGCGTCAACGAACGCTGGCAGGCCGCCATGGAACTCAGCAGGCGGCTGGGCGGCACGACCCACGAGGAGCTCGTGGAGGAACTTCAGCCCCTGCCGGCGCGGCACGCCGGTGCGGCTGGCGACCCGGTCGAGCGGTTTGGCGGGGAGGTCCTCGACCTGCTGCGCGCCTCGGACTCCAGGGACGGGAACTTTCAGGCGTTCCTGGTGGCGACGCTCGGATTGCTGCGTTCAGGGGACTCGGTGGGGACCCTTCTCGAGGTGCTGGAGAAGCCGCCGGGCCTGAACGACGAACAGAAGGGCCTGTGCCGGATCCAGGCGGTCCGCGCCCTGGGCCTGATCGGGGATCCGGTCGCCGCGCCCGCCCTGCTGCCGCTGGTCGACGGACGGGATACTGCCCTTGGGCTGATGGCCCTGGCAGCCGCAGGGGGTCTCAGGACGGCGGAAGGCGGCCTGGTTCCCGAGGCGGAAGAGGCCTTGCGGCGCGCCCTGTCAGCGGCCTCCGTCGAACGCAGGTTCACCGCCGCGCTCAACCTCGCCGAAGTGCAGGACGCTGCGGCGCGCCCGGTCCTGGTACGGATGCTGGACCGTGCCTCCTTTGTCCGCGGTGACGGCAGCCCCTTCCATCAGGACCAGGTGGCGGATTCGCTTGTGCGGGCCGTCCAGCTGCTGACGCTCTACGGACCTGACGAGGAGGAGCGGCTGGCGATCACGGCACTGGGCCGGACGGACCCCAACGACAGGGTGCGCAGGGCTGCCATGAAGGCGCTGGGCTCCGGGTCCTGAACCGTTGACTTGAGGGCGCGCGGTTCTATCCTGCTCGTCGAGTATGTCCACAGCCGGGACAACTCCTAACTCGCGATGACCGAAGAGAAGAAGAAGCAGCCCGAACGGACCGCTGAACGGGAGGGCTTTCTGCCCGACCCGGACCGACGCGGCGTCCTGAAATGGATGGCCGCAGGCTGGACCGTGTTCACCGCCGCCAGCCTTGGAGGGATCGGCGTGATGGTCCGTTTCCTGTTCCCCAACGTCCTCTACGAGCCCGCCCAGGTATTCAAGGCCGGCTCCCCCGACGACTTCATCGTCGGTGCGGTGGACCAGCGCTTCAAGGACAAGTACGCCACCTGGATCGTGCGGGAACCGCGGGGCTTCTATGCCTTGTCGACCACATGCACCCATCTGGGCTGCACCCCTAACTGGCTCCAGGGCGACCAGAAGTTCAAGTGCCCCTGCCACGGTTCGGGGTTCATGATCACGGGCATCAACTTCGAGGGGCCGGCGCCGCGGCCGCTCGAGCGCTGGAAGATCGGTCTGGCCGAGGACGGCCAGCTGCTGGTGGACAAGACGGTCAAGTTCCAGCAGGAAAAGGGCGAATGGGCCAAGCCCGACTCTTACCTCGAGTACATGGCCTGACGCGATGGGCAAGATGATCACGTGGCTCAGAGGGACGCAGGTCTGGAAGTCCATCTTCCGGCACGGCCCGCCCAACACGCCGCGCAACCGCGCCCTGATCTCGCTCTCCAACCTGTTTCTCCACCTTCACCCGGTGAAGATGCGCCGCAGCGGCATCCGCATCTCCTACACGTGGTGCGCTGGCGGCCTGACCTTCTTCCTGTTCATCGTCGAGACGGTGACCGGGCTGCTGCTGATGTTCTACTACCGGCCGACCGGCGCCTTCGCCTACTCGGACATCCAGGCGCTCGGCGCCCACGTGCCGCTCGGCGTCATGCGCGAGATGCACCGCTGGGGCGCGCACCTGATGGTGATCGCGGTCTGGCTGCACATGTACCGCGTGTTCCTGACCGGGGCCTACAAGAAGCCGAGAGAGTTCAACTGGAACATCGGCGTCATCCTGCTGGTCATCACTCTGCTGCTGTCCTTCACCGGCTATCTGCTGCCGTGGGACCAGTTGGCGATCTGGGCCATCACCGTGGGCACCAACATGGCGCGCGCCACGCCGTTCCTGGGACACGAGGGCCCCGGCGCCTCGCTGCTGACGATGGGCGGGCTCAATCTGGTCCACGCCGGGGACGATGTCCGTTTCGGCCTGCTTGCCAGCCGCTTCGTCGGCGAGGCCAGCCTGCTCCGCTTCTACGTCCTGCACTGCGTCGCCATCCCCCTGGGGGCGGCCACCCTGATGGCCATCCACTTCTGGAGAATCCGGAAGGACGGCGGAATCTCGGGAGCGCTCTAGATGCCCGAGAGCATCAAGGCCCTCATCGACCAGTTGGCGTCGCCGACCACGGTCATCGTGCTGTCGTCCGTGCTGCTGTTCGCGCTGCTGCGCTTCCGCAACATTTTTGCCAGCGTGCCCTTCGGGGTCATCTCGCTGACCGCCTTTGTCGGGTTCTACGTCTTGTCGATGGCGGACGAGGACTTCCGCCTGATGGCGACGAAGGGCGACAACATTCCGATCCCGATCATGCTGCTGCTGCTCGGTGCCAGCACCTGGGTGGCGTTCCGGGAGATGAAGCGCACCGACGACGCGGTGGACGCCGGCGAGACACCGCGCTGCGTCGTGGAGGGTCGGCAGAAGGTCTTCGTCTGGCCCGACCTGGTCTACATCGAGCTCATCGCCGCGGTCCTGGTGGGCGCCTTCCTGACCGCCTGGTCGGTCGGGATCGACGCCCCGCTAGAGCAGCCCGCCTCGCCCACCAACAGCCCCAACCCGTCAAAGGCGCCGTGGTACTTCCTGGGCCTTCAGGAGATGCTGGTCTACTTCGACCCCTGGCTGGCCGGCGTGGTGTTTCCGACCTTCATCCTGGTCGGCCTGATGGCGATTCCCTACCTCGACACCAATCCGAAGGGCAACGGCTACTACACCTTCAAGGAACGGCCGTTCGCGATCGGCTTCTTCCTGTACGGCTTCATCATCCTTTGGGTGGTGCTGATCATCATGGGCACCTTCCTGAGGGGGCCCAACTGGAACTTCTTCGGACCCTACGAGTACTGGGATCCGCACATCTCCGTGCCGCTGGTGAACGTGAACCTGTCCGAGTTCTTCTGGCTCCGGTGGCTCGATAGGCCGCTGCCCGGCAGCATCCTGCTGCGTGAAGCGCCCGGCATCCTGATCACCCTGGGCTACTTCGTGGCGGGGCCTGCGATCATGCAGTACACCCTCTTCAAGAAGTACGCCGAGAAGATGGGGCCCGTCCGGTTCGCGATCTTCGCGATCCTCTTCCTCTGCATGGTCAGCCTGCTGATCAAGATGGTCCTGCGGTGGGCGTTCAACCTGAAGTACATCATCGCGATCCCAGAGTTCTTCCTGAACGTCTGATGGCCGATCCCGAAACCCCCAAGCCCGCGCCGGACGCGGTCGCACCGGACGAGGCCCCTGAGCCTGTCTGGGACCACGCGTCCTACCACTACAACATTCCTCGCCTGCACATGTGGTTCACGGTGGTGAGCCTGGGCCTGCTGGCGACGGTCGGCTGGATGGTGGTGGACGACTACGAACGGGAGTGGAAGGTCTATCAGCGCGAGTTCGCGTCGCTCCGGGTCGCGCAGACGCTGGCCGCACAGGCTTCGATCGAGACCGAGGACTTCACCGCCCGCGAGGCCGATTTGTCGGCCGCCGTCGAGGCCGCCCAGGCCTCGTTGGATGCCAGGGGCGACGAACTGGAAACACTCGACGAGCAGATTTCGGTGGCCTTCGGCGAGTGGCAGAACGCCGACATGGACATGAAGTTCGCCAAGGCGGAATTCGTCTCCTACCGCTACGACATCGAGGGTGCGATCCACCGGGCCGAAGTCGACGGAGACGTCGATGCCGTTGCCCAACAGAGGGCCCGGCTCGCGTCGCTGGAGGCGGACATGGGCTCGGCACGGGCCGTCTACGAGGAGGTCGACGCTCGCCACCGGGCCCTGACCAGTGAACGTGCCGTCATGACGGCGGATCTGGACACGGCGACTTCCGCTCTCTCTGCCGCCACGCGCGAGCGGGACCGGCTGGCGGCCCTTGCGGTCTCGATGGAGCGCGCCGGGCCCATGGCGCTGCTCGACGCACCGATGCTCGATTTCATCCAGCCCTCCCTCAAGGTCCAGAAGCAGGTCCTGCCCCATCTGCCGGTCAACCTGAATTTCGTGACCGCCGACCGGATCGACATGTGCACCACCTGCCACATTGCGGCCGACAAGGGCGGCTTCGAGGACGGCGCGCAGCCGCTCGTCAGCCACCCGCGCCTCGACTTGTTCCTGAAGGACGGGACTCCGCACCCCCTGAGTGCCACCGGCTGCACCGTCTGCCACGACGGCCGCGGCGAGGGCCTGTCGTTCCAGACCACCAGCCACACCCCGGCCAACGGAGAGGTCTGGGAGGACTGGCACCACGACTACGGCTTCCATCCCGACCACTACTGGGACCTGCCGATGCTGCCGCTCGACCGCGTCGAATCATCCTGCTACCAGTGCCACGAGGGGCAGATCGATCTGATCGCGGACGACGCTCCTAGACTGGCGGAGGGCGCCTACCTGGTGGAGCGGATGGGCTGCTGGTCGTGCCACGACATCAAGGGCTTCCAGGACGGTCTGATGAGGGTCGGTCCCGACCTGGCGACGATCGCCTCCAAGACCAGCGCCGACTGGATTGCCGGATGGCTGCGCGATCCGCGCCAGTTCCGGCCCTCCACGCGGATGCCTTCCTTCTTCCACCTCTCCAACTACCAGGACGAGGGAGGCGCGGAGCGGCAGGACGTCACGGTTGCGGCGATCACGTCCTTTCTGACCGGCGTCTCGGAGATGCCATCCCTGGATCCGGTGCCGGTGGGCGACGCGGTCCACGGTGCCGAACTGTTCGAGGTGGTCGGTTGCCAGGGCTGCCACACGGCTGCGGGCGGCGTGACTGACGCCGACTTCGGACCCGCACTGGACGGCGTCGCCAGCAAGGTCGCTCCTGAATACCTCTACGCATGGATCCGCGATCCGGTGGCCTTCAACGCCGAGACCCGCATGCCGAGCCTGCGGCTCACCGAACAGGAGGCGGCGGACATCGTCGCGCACCTGACCTCCGATCCGGTCTTCACCGCCATCCCAGACGGGTTCGAGCCGGGCGTCCCGGAAGTGGACGGGGATCTGCTGGCGGACATGGCGCTCACCGTGCTGCAGTCGAGCCTGACGGCCGAGGAGGCGCAATCGGTGGTCGCCGACCAGCAGGCGGCGGGCACCCTGCTGCCGTACTTCGGCGAGAAGATGATCTCCCAGTCCGGCTGCTTCAGCTGCCACAACATCCCCGGCTTCGAGAATGCCCAGAAGATCGGGACCGAACTGACCGAGTGGGCGTCCAAGGACGTGACCAAGCTCGACTTCTCGTTCCTCGAGCCCGGCGTGGTGGTCGAGCGAGACAAGGGGGAAATCACCCACTCCCGGTGGGAGTGGCTGCAGGAGAAGATCAAGGACCCGCGCGTCTTCGACCACGGCCGCGAGAAGCCCGACCACGAGCGTCTGCGTATGCCGCTGTTCAACCTGGACGCTGACCAGCAGGACGCGATCGCGACCTTCGTTCTGGGTCTGAAGAAGAACCTGGTCACCGAACAGGGGCGGGCCAACCTCAATCCCGAGAAGCAGGCTCTCGCCGACGGTCTGGCGGCGATCCGCCGGGCCAACTGCCAGGGCTGCCATGTGTTCGAGGAGGAGGCCCTGGCCTTCACTGGCAGCGACGGCCACCCGCGCCTCCTGACCGGCCGCGTCTTCGTGGACGAGGACGAGGAGGAGATCTGGATCAGCCTGTGGCGTGACGCCCAGGGCTTCGGAGGCGTGTCCCAGAATGCCTTCGTCGAGGACCTCGATTACGAGGACCACGGTGAGGCGATCCTGGACGGCGCAGGCCCCTATGTGGCCGCCTGGGGAGGCGAGCTGTTCCCGGCCATCGAGCGCGCCTATGCCAAGGGCGTGGGAGGCCTGTCCGCGGCGGGCGACAAGGCCCGTTCCTTCGCTCCGCCGGTCCTTGCCGACCAGGGGCGCAAGACGCAGACCGCATGGCTGTTCGAGTTCCTGAAGGGGCCGTGGTCCCTGCGCCCATGGCTGATGGCTCGGATGCCGACCTTCGGCTTCACCGATGCGCAGGCCAAGACCATCGTTGACGGATTGACCGCGATGGCGATCCGCGACTACCCGCGCCGGCTGCTGGGCGCCGTCCAGGTGGAGCGCGACATGTCCTTCGAGGATGTGGCCCGGGCCTCCGGCCTGCATGTGGACACGGTGGCGCGCATTGCGTCGGGGGGACTTGCGTCTGATGTCGCCCGCGAGAAGCTGCTGGCCATGTGCGCCGACCTCGGTGTCGACCCGGACGCCCTTATCGGTCCGGCCCCCGCACTGGGCGGCTTCGGCCTGGTGGACGAACGCCGGCGCGAATACCTGGCAGCCCACGGGCAGCGTATGAATGCCGGCCGCGACCTGTTCGAGAACGAGGACATCGCCTGCCTCAAGTGCCACATCCGAGGCGCCGTACTGCCCGAGGGCAGCCCGGAGGGCTGGGGCCCGGACCTCGAGATGGCCAGCCGGCGCCTGCAGCCCGACTGGATCCGCCGCTGGATCACCGATCCGCAGCAGGTCCTGCCCGGCACCAAGATGCCCACCCTGTTTCCGGAAGGCACGGAGGTCTTCCAGGACATCTACGCTGCGCCCCGACCCGAACAGGTCGGCGCCATCAAGGACCATTTGCTGAACCTCGACCGAAAGACGTCGAACTGACCCCCTGACCCCAAGAGCCATGAAGCACCTCACCCTGTTTTTCCTGTTCCTGGTCGTGCCCATGCTGGCGGCCTTTTCCTTCCGTGCCGACCAGCCCGTGCTCCCCGAAGGCGGCTCCGTGGCCGGCACCTGCACTCTGGTCCTTGGCGAGGACGAGGAGCTCCCGGAGCTCGACGAGATCGCCATGGACAAGGACACGGACATCTGCGTCCACGACGGGGGCAACACGACCCTGGCCCGCGACCTGCTGGTCGATCCGGAGACCCTGGCGGTGACCAACGTCTACGTCAGCATCGAGAAGGTGAAGGACGGCCTCGACCTGGAGGTCCCCGAGGAGCCGCTGGTCCTCGACCAGGTGGCCTGCCGCTTCGAGCCGCACGTCTCCGTGGTCCCAGCGGGCCAGACGGTTCGCTTCGCCAACTCCGACGACGCCACCCACAACGTGTCGCTGACCGCGCGCAAGAACGACACCTTCAACGAGGGCATCCCTGCCGCCAAGCACAAGGACTGGGTCTTCAAGAAGTCCGAGAAGGTCGAGATAGCCTGCACGATCCACCCGTGGATGAAGGCCTATCTGGTCGTCACCGAGCATCCCTACTACTCCCTGACCTTGACGGACGGCAAGTTCCGCATCGACGGGCTGCCGGCAGGCGAATGGCAGATCCGGGCGTGGCACGAGCGGTTCGGCACATTCTACAAGGACATGGTGACGGTCACGGATGGGGCGGTCGCCGAGGTGAACATCGACGTCCAGGAAAAGAAGAAGCGCTGATCCGCGTTTGTCGCGGCGATTTTCCGCGCAGGAATTCGGAAAGGGAGGGTCTCAACAGATCCTCCCTTTCCGCGTAGAAAGGGAGAGGGGGACAAGCGTGTCCCCCCATCGGAAATCGGAGGTTCCCCATGTTCCAGTTCCTGCTCGCGCTGTGTGCCGCGCTCGGAGGCGGCTTCCTAGGCATTACTGCCCATGACACCGACACCGGCCGCGTTGTCGTGGATGCCGCCGTTGCCGGCTCGCCTGCCGCCGCCATCGGCATCCGCTCCGGCGACATCATCGCCTCGGTGGATGACCACAAGGTGGGTTCGCTGCGCGGGCTGATCGAGATCCTTGACGGATACGAGCCCGGCGACCGGGTCGAGTTGGAGGTGATTCGCGGCGACGCGCGCCGCTTCTATTCCGTGCGCTTGGACCCGCGGCCTGCCACCGAGAGGGATGGTGGCCCCCCGGGGGTCTTGGAGGCCGACGTCGAGATTCAGGTCGAGGCCGAACCGGTGACCAAGGGTATTGAGTGGTTCGAGGGCGGATTCGAGAAGGCGCTGGCGAAGGCCAAGAAGAGCGGTCGGCCGCTCATCATCGACTTCTATGCTGACTGGTGCGGCCCCTGCCGCGAGATGGACGCAACGACCTTCCAGGATGCAGGCGTTTCCAAACTGTCGCGCAAGTTCATCGCCGTTCGGGTCAATGTCGACAACAACTCGGAACTAGCCGACAAGTTCGGCGTCAGTTCCATCCCCGATGTGCGGCTGTTGGATGCAACTGGTAAGCAGATCACGCAGATGACTGGGTATCGAGAGGCGGACAATTTTGCAGGAGCCCTAAAGAGGGCGCTGGGCGAGAAGAAGGGCGGCAAGAAGAAGGGCCTCCTGGAGCGACGCAGGGAGAAGAAATCAACGCAGGCAGCGAAGCCTGGGGACGTGGTGTTCGAGTGGGAAGGTCCCTTCGAAGGTGCTGACCTGGAGAAGTTCCTGGAGGGCATCCAGGGAATGGACCTCGATCTCAGTGACCTTGGCATCGACCTCGAAGAGCTCAAAGGCGGTCATCCGCGAGGCATTATTGTCTCGAAGAAGTTCGCCCATGACGGTCACGGGGCCGAGGAAGTGGAGGTCGATGTCCAAGTGCAGGGGTCGACGGACCTGCCTACGGGGGCTGAGGGAGTAATCGTGGTCGACACCTCCGGCGGCTTCATAGAGAGACTCGAGGAGGAGATTGCCAGTCTCAGGAAGGACGTGAGTGTGCTGCGCAAGGAGGTGGCTGGACTCAAGCAGCTGCTCAAGGAGGTCAGGGGGTTGCTGGACTGATTGGCCTTCCCTCCCTGCTGGTTCCGGCGGCGTGGGCGGTCCCCGAGGCGGGGGCCGCTCCGCCCCGTGATCGGGCCGCCCTTGTTGCCTATGGACGGCTCGGGGACGGTGGAAGCCTCGTCGGTCCATACCGCATCCGTGACGCCGGAACTATGGACCCAATGACCCGTGACACCAACAGACCTGATAGGATAACGCTATGAAGGATTTACTCTTTGCTGTCGTTGTAGCCACTCTTCTCTGCCAGGCCCCGGCCGCGCAGGATTTCTTCGTCGGCAACTCGACGAACGACAACGTCTTCAAGTTGTCGGACACGGACTCGGACGGGGCGTACCAGACTCCGGGTGAGATCACCCAGTTCCTGGGGATCCGGTCGGCGGCCGTCCACGTGATCGGCTTCAACTTCGATCCGGCGGTCCTGTCCGTCCCGCAGGGCACTCGGGTGACCTGGGTCAACAGCAACTCCAGCAACCACGACGTGTCCAGCATCAGCGGGCCGGCCTCCTTCGGGTCGGGCACCATGTTGCCCGGCGAATCCTTCACGATGCAGTTCGACCTGGTCGGGACCTACGACTACGGATGCGCGATCCATCCCAGCATGACCGGCCAGCTGGTCGTGACCGCTTCATCGCCGGCCCCCTATGACCAGCTGTCGCCGCGGGGCATGGCCTGGCGGATGGAGGGAACCCAGCCGACCTTCTATTGGGTCGACACGGTGGGGGACTTCATGGGCCGAGCGCAGGACCTCAACGGCGACGGGCAGCTCACCGACGACGAGTGGACGCCGGTGTTCTACGACATGGGAAGCGCCAGCCCCGACGGCATCGATTTCCATCCGGACGGATCCGTCTGGTACACCTCCGACGGCTCGTCTTCCAACGGCAACACCGGGCTGACCCGCCTGGAGGACCTGAACGGTGACGGCGACGCGGAGGACGCGGGGGAAAGCGTGACCGTCCTGACGCCTGCTTCCGGAGTCACCATTCCGACCCTGTCTGGCGTGCCCTGGTCCCCGTCGGTGGACGACATCGAGCATCTGCGCTGGATCGGCGGATCGGATCCCGGCGGGTGGTTCGTGACCTACGAGCATGACGACAGCGTCTTCTACGGCTTTCGGGACACGGACGGCGACGGCGCCGTGCTGACTCCCGGCGAGACCATCCTGTGGCTGAACGCCACCGGTGTGGCGACCGACGCAGCGGGCGTCCCCCTCGACGCCAACCCGGACTTCGGACCCGTGCTTCCGCTGCTCCAGTACTGGAACACGGCGGGCACCTCGATCTACGGGGCCTGGACAAGCAACCTGGAAGTGGATGAGACGACAGGCGACGCCTACTTCGCCACCGTTGCATCGGCCGGCACCCTCAACCTGAACAGCCAGGACATCAGCGGACTGGTCTTCCGGGCGCGTGACCTGAATGGTGACGACGACGTGAACGATGCCGGCGAGGTCACGCTGTTCTACGACGGGGCCGGCGCCGCCTACATTCAGAAGACACTCGATCTGGCGTGGTGGGGAGGCAGCCTCTACCTGCTGGATGTGGGGACCTCCGACATGGTCATCCACCGCTTCACGGACATCGACGGCAACGGCGACGCCATGGGGCCTGGCGAGGCGACGACCGCCTGGGACAAGACGCCGATGACCTATCCGTTCGAGGTGGACTTCTGCTACTCGTACGACATGACGGCGACAGACCCCGGCGCATTCGGGCCCGGCGGCGGCGGCTCGACCGCATCGTTCACGAACTACGGGTCGGGCTGCCCCGGAACCGGCGGCTTCACGCCTGTGGCGGGCCAGAACAACGGGCCCCCCTCGATCGGCAACAGCGCCTGGGAGGCGGCCCTCACGAATTCAGTGGGCGGCACCGTGGCCACGCTGATGATCGGGGCCAGCGACACACTGCTGGGTGGCGCGCCGCTGTTGCCGCTGGACTTGGCCTTGATCGGAATCCCGGGCTGCACCCTGCTCCAGTCGATGCAAGCGACTGTCGCGGTGCCGGTCTTTGGCGCCGGTGCAGGCGCGGGGACGGCCTCCGTCAATCTGCCGATTCCCGGTGACGCATGGCTCGACGGCGTGGAGATCTACCTGCAGTGGTTCGTCGTGGACCCGGGGGCGGGCAATCCGTTCTTCGTGACCTTCTCCGACGGCGGCCACGTGACGATCGGGTAGCGCGCGGCCGCTATCCTGCCTGGATGGGCAGGTCCGGGGGCGCATGTGCGGCATTGCTGCTGCTGGTCGGATGCGGGCGTGGCCCGCAGCCCGCTCCCGTCATCGTATTCGGCATCGACGGCCTGGAGCCGTCCGTGGTCGAGCCCCTTCTGCGCGCAGGCCGCCTGCCGGCGCTGGCCTCGCTGGTCGGACGCGGGGTCCACGGCACGCTCGGCACCTCGCAGCCCTGCTTCTCGCCGCTGCTCTGGACCACCGTCGCGACCGGACGGGAGCCGGCCGGCCACGGCATCACCTGGTTCCACGACGAGGACGGGGTCCCCTTCACCTCCAACGCGCGCAGGACGCCGGCGCTCTGGAACCTGGCCAGCGATGCAGGGCTGTCGTGCGACGTCTACGGCTGGTGGAACACGTGGCCCGCGGAGCCCGTTCGCGGACGCATGGTGTCCTCGTATGCGGCCTCGGGGCAATACGCCGTGACCTGGAAGGGGCGCATCTGGGACGCACTGCCCGATCAGGTGTTCCCCGCGGGAGAGGCAGCGGATGTCGCCGGGCGGTCGGCGCATTTGGTCGGCACCTTGGACGAGGCCTTTGAGGCCGCTTTCGGTTTTCCGCCCGGACCGCCACAGCCGCTCGACGCCTACGAGGCGACCGTCCGGTGGACCCTCATGTCCGACCGGCTCTACGCCGGTCTCGCGGCAGAGGCGGCCGGCCGGACCGACAGGCCTGACCTGCTCATGGCGTACGTCGGACTGCCGGACGTGGCCGGCCACCGGTTCTGGCGCTACCACCGGCCCAGGGACTACGAGTACGCCGTGGACCCGAATCACGTGCTGGTCTACGGGGACGCTGTCCGCGACGCGGTCATCGCAGCTGACCGATGGCTGGGACGCATTCTCGAGGAGGCCGGACCCGACGCCAACATCCTGGTCGTGTCGGACCACGGGATGGGCCCCGAATTGACCGAGGACACGCAGCTCAACCGGACTACGCACCAGAGCGGCGGCCACCAGCACGGCCCGCCCGGCTTCTTCGCCGCCGCCGGCCCCGGGTTCCGGCACGACGCGCGGCCACGGCAGTGGGGGCACCTCCTGGACGTGGCGCCGACGGTCCTGGGGCTTCTCGGCCTGCCTGCGGATCGCGCAATGCCGGGCCGGGCGATGGCGGCAGCGCTTGATGACGTCTGGCTCCAGTCGGTCGGCGGGCTGCCGAGCCGGGAGGATTTCACCACCGGATTCCGGCCGGCCACCGCCTCGAGGCGTCCGGGCGGTGAGGTGGAGGAGGCATTCCTGGAATGGTTCGGCGAACTGGGCTACTTCGACCTCGAGGACGGCTAGGCAGACGCTTGGATCCGGGCGGGGTCCGCGTTCTGATGGGTCCGTGAGCCGTCCCGTCGTCGCATTCGATATCGAGGTCGTGGGGACGCCGTGGGAGCAGCTCGACGAGGCGACCCGCGGCTACCTGCTGAACCGGGCCCGGTCGCCCGAGGACCGTGAATCGGTGCCGGAGAAGACCGCCCTGGTGCCCGGCATCGGCAAGGTGGTCGCCATCGCGTTCTGGCGGCTGGACCGGGACACCGGAGGCGTGCTGCTGGAGGGCGAGGACTCGGGCGGGTTCTCGGAGTGGGACCAGGTTCCTGGCTCCATGATCTGCACCGGGGAGGAAGCAACCCTGCTGAAGACCTTCTGGGAGAAGGCCAAGGACTACGGCCGGCTGGTCTCCTATTACGGTCGCGGCTACGACGGCCCGGTGCTGCTGATCCGCAGCGCCATGCACGGGATCGCACCGTCACGGAAACTGGCCGCGGGCTACAGGTACTCCATCGGGGACCACTGCGACCTGTTCGATGTGCTGTCGTTCCACGGGTCCTCGGGCCGCTATTCACTCGACTACTGGTGCCGCCGGTTCGGCGTCGAGTCGCCCAAGGGATCGCTCGACGGATCCCAGGTGGGGGCGGCCTACCGCGAAGGACGCATCATGGAGATCGGCGAGTACTGCCTGCGCGATGCCAGGGCCACCGCCCGGCTCTACCAGGCCCTGGAGCCCACCCTGCTGCCGCTATTCCGGGACCGTTAGGAGACCGCTCTCCCTGTCCCAGGGCAGTTCGCCCAGACGGTTGGCCACCAGCCGCCCCTCGGCATCGCGGTGCAGCACCGTGACCGGCGCGGTCCGCGCCGGATCGGTCCGGTAGGCGCCGAACAGGTACGCCTTCCCCGCCAGTCCAGGAGTGGACGGCCCGTCGGTCGTCGGGATGACCGTTCGGCGCGCGTAATAGGAGACGGCCGGCGTCCAGCCCCACGCAGCGGGAACCAGCACCAGGTCGCCCGGCCGGGTGGCCAGGGCGACCTCCTCACCCCAGGCCTGTTCGGTGGGCTCGGCCATCCGTCCTGACCTCAGGTCGCGTCCCCCCATGAGCAGGACCAGGACAAGCACTCCGGCGACCAGGCCCGCGGCCGGTGTGCGGCCCGAGTCGGCGGCGGCCCTCCAGCCCATGCCTAGCCCCAGGGCGATCACCGGCAGAGCATAGAACCAGAGCGGATACTGTCCGTCGCCCACGCTGCTGCCGGAGTGCCGGTACAGCAGGAACGGGTAGGTCACTGCCAGTCCGGCCAGCGGCAGCCAGGCGCCTTCCGCCCTGCGACGGCCGGACCAGAGCCCCATGGCAGCCAGGACAGCCGCCGGCAGGGTGGCCATCAGGCCGATGTGGCCTGCCTGGATGCGGAGCCACTCGGGCAGGGGGATCTCGTTCGTCCACAAGGGGCTCAGGATCATCGCGGCGCGGTCCAGCATGCCGGCGCGCGGGGCCGGCGTGGGCAGCCCGGAGGCCAGCCAGGAGTGGACCATCAGAGGCAGGGCGGGCACCAGGAGCAGCGCGGGGGCCCGACGCAGGGCCAGGTGAAAGCCGCGGCGGTGCCAGGCGGCCAGCCACATCCAAGGCGCCAGCAGAAAGGCTCCCTGGTCGATGCACACGCCGAGGGCCAGCCAAAGCCCCGGACGCCAGGAGGCCACCTCGCCCTCCTCGGCCTTCAGGCTGTCCAGTACCGCTGCCAGGGCGAATGGCATGACCAGCACCTCGTAGTTGATCAGGGTGGCGTGCTCCGCCCACCCGGGAAGCAGCGCAGCCGCCAGTCCCGCGGCCACCGCCGCCTCGCGTCCTGCCAGGCGGTGGGCCAGCGCCATCACCAGCAGCCAGGCGGCCAGGCTGGCGGCCAGGAACGGCGCGCGGATCCAGGCCTCGCTGCCGCCGCCGAGCCGGTGTGCCGCGGTGACCAGCAGGGTCAGCGTGGGCGGGTGGTTGGCGTAGTAGTGGAGAGGCGTGTCGCGCCCGCCCTCGCCATTGAAGACCGGGTAGGGCCCGGTGGTGTCCAGCCCGATCCGATCCGCGTTGCGGGCCATGCTCGCGAAGGCGCCGCCCTGGAATCCGTCGAACCCATGGCCCCAGGGTCCGGACATGCCGCGTCCCCACCAGGCGCCGACCACCAGAACGGCGACCATGAGGGCGACGGATGCGGGCGCGCGGCGAGCAGCGGACACCCAACCAGGGTGGGGAACGGGACCGACCCCGTCAACGCCGGGGTACACTTCGACGATTCCATGCCCCTGAGATGTGCAGTCATGGCGGTGCTGGCCGCCTCCTGTTCCCCCGGGGGTCCGGCGGGGGGAGGGACCCCCCGCGAGGCGGTCCCTCTCTCCTTCGAGACGCTCGAGAAGCCGACGGCCAGGGCGGACCGCAGCATGATGACGCTGACCCTGCGTCCCGGCCGCGAGCCTGACGAATGGCGCCACTGGCCCAAGTCCGCCCGGTTCGACGCGCGCCCCGGCAGCGTCCTGGTGGGGCAGGTCCTCGGGTCGCCCGGCGCGCTGCTGCGCACCCTGGACCTGGACGCCTCGACCGTGACCACCGTGGAGTGGGTGGTCCTGGTCCATGCCGGGGGCACCGCCAGGTTCGAGTGGCGCACGGAGCGGGATGACCCTTCCCGGCCGGTGCCGGCCACGAATGTGGCGGAGGTGCACCTTCCTCCGCACGACGGGGTGCGCACCGTCCGCTTCCGCGTGGACCGCAAGAGCGGTTGGAGCGGCCGGATCAAGGGCATCAAGCTCACGCCGTCCCACCTGGCCCAGTCCTTTCGTGTCGCAGAGGTGCGCTTCATCAATGAGCCGCTCGGCATCCAGCTGAAGCGCGACGGCCGGGACCTGGCGGTCCAGAGGGACGGAGTGCTGCGCCGCGTCACCCACGCCACGGCCCTGGAGGTCCTGCAGGTGCAGGTGCCGGCCGGCAGCCGGCGACGGCTCGAACTGGGTTTCGGCCCGGACGACGTGGCGGCGCTGAGGCGCGAGGCCCTGCACTACACGGTCCACGTTGGAGAGAGCGAAGTTGCCTCGGGCAGGCTTGGCAGCCGCGCCAAGGCTCCCTACCGGGCATTCTCCGTGGATCTGTCACCGTTCGGGGACAAAATAATCGAATTGTCGATGCGCGTGACCCCGTCAGGGGACGATCCGTCCCTGGGCGGGAACACTGGAGTGCTTTGGGGTCGGCCGGTCCTGGTCCGGGACGCCTCCCGGCGGCTGCCCTCGGTGGCCCTGGTCACCCTGGACACGGTGCGCGCGGACGCGGTCGGCGCTTACGGCCTGGACGCTTTGGCACAAACGCCTGTCCTGGATGCACTTGCGAAAGGTGGCATGCTGTTCGAGGACGCCTTTTCGACCATCAATTCGACCAACCCCTCGCACGCCAGCATCCTGACGGGGCTGTTTCCCAAGGATCACGGGGTGCTGTCCAATACCCAACTCCTGCCGGAAGAGGTAGTTACAGTGGCCGAAGTCTTCCGGGAGGCCGGCTACCGGACGGTGGCTGCGGTGGGCGCCCGACACCTGAATCCAAGATTTTCCGGGTTTGGCCAGGGTTTTGAGCTGTTCCTGCCCTGCGATCCGGTGATGAGGAGGGCCGAGGACGTCCATGAGGCGCTGTTTCCGGTCCTGGAGGACCTGCTGGAGGGGCAAGCACCGGTTTTCCTGTGGGTCCACTACTTCGACGCGCACACTCCCTACGACCCCCCTGGGCGCTGGAAGAGTGCCTTCGAGCCCCCAGGGGACCCGAAG
The DNA here is from genome assembly GCA_964653725.1 of uncultured Planctomycetales bacterium. Taxonomy (GTDB): domain Bacteria; phylum Planctomycetota; class UBA1135; order UBA1135; family CAZZHK01; genus CAZZHK01. The sequence goes on from CAZZHK010000013.1 coordinate 74,310, forward strand.
GACCCGTCTCGGGGCCCCGCACTGATCCCCGGCGCCCTGCCGGGGCGCCGCTTCCTGGAAGGCGTGACGGATCCGGAGTGGCCGCTCGCCATGTATAGGGGCGAGATGGCCTACCTGGACGACCAGCTGGGGGAACTGTTCGATCTGCTGGGGCCGGAATGGCGCCTGGCGGTCACGGCGGACCACGGGGAGGCGATGGGGGAGCGCGGGGTCTTCTACGACCACGTGGGCGTGTTCCCCAACACGCTCCACGTTCCGTTGATCCTGGCCGGCCCTGGAATCCCCGGAAGCCGCCGCTCAGATGCTCCAGTGGACCTTTCCGCCCTGCACGACACGCTCGTGGCCATGGGGCCCGGGCCGGCGGAGAATGGCTCCAGGGGCCTGCTGGGGACTGTTGCCGAAGGGGGCGACCGCTTCTTCCAGCACGCCAATGCAATGGCGGCCGGCCTGCGGACCTCGGACGGCCATTTCATCCTGCACCTGCGGGAGCACAACCGGGACCTGGACGAGCGGGTGTTCCGCGCCGGCGACTGGGAGTGGTTCGACCCGGCCTGCACCACGGAGCGAGGTAGCCAGGAGGGCGCGGCGGAGGCGGGAGACGCCCTGACGGCCCGGGTGCGGGCCTGGCTGCGCGATGTGCAGGGACCGGGGACTGCCCGATCCTCCGGAATGACCGCCCTGGAGCGGGAGGCCCTGGGCAACCTGGGCTACGTGGACGACTAGAGGCCCGGAGCGCCGTAACGGGGGCTAGAGGGGTTGAGGCGCTTTTTTCTGGGAAATGGGGCAAAAAGAGACTGGTCCCAGCCGATGGTAGGCGGTAAGAAACGCTCGTTGGCGGGGGTCCAGTATGGATCGCCTCGCCAGCATCGTCGCTTTATTGAGGTCCCAATGGGGGCCTGGGCGGCATAACCCTAGAAGTCTCGTGCAGCTGCAGAGGCTTCTGACAACGGGAGGCAGATATTATGAGTTGGAGGAGTTTTGCCGTGGTGGCGGCTCTCCTGGTGATCGTGGCTCCGGCAATGGCCGGTGGCGATGACCAGTCCATCCAAGATCTTCGTGCCGAGATCGCGGCCCTTCAGGCCAAGGTCGAGTCATTGGAGATTGGCGCGATGGCCGATCGCACGGCGACCCTTGAGCGCGCCGTGGCAGATTTGGCTGCGGACGTTGAGGAGAACTCCTTCTCTTCAAATGTCTCCGCACCTTTTCTGCGTGCGATCGACCTGAGCGGTGGCGTTCGGATGTTGGCCCATTGGGAGGACGGTGCTACTGATGTAGACACCCGCCTGACCATTGGTGCGCATGCGGTCGTCAGCGAAAGCGTCAGCGTCAGCATTGAATCAATCGTGGACGCCGACTTCGGCGACGCGGGCGATTCATTCGGTGACGAAATTACGCAACTGTACGTGGACCTTGCCAACATGGCTGGTACGGGCTGGTCAGCCCGCATTGGCCGCCAGGAGCTGTCGATTGGCAGTGAACTGGTCTACGGCAACGATACGTTTGACATTGACGGTGACGACGGCGCTGGCGGTTTCGACGGCTACGACGTTGGTCACAATGCCTTGGTTCTGAACGGGAACTTTGGCGGTCGCGCGAGCGGTACCGTCTTCATGGTCAACGATGAAGCATCAGGCATCACGGATGATCCCGACTTCAGTACGGGCATCTATGCGAGCCTGGGCGCCATCGAAGGCTACGACGTCAACGCGTACTACATCGACGTTTCAGACAAGGTCTGGGGCATCGAGGCAGCTGGCGATCTTGGCGGCATGTCGTTCAATGGTGAATATGCCGACCAGGATTCTGGTGGAACGTTCTGGGAGATCAACTTCGACGTGAACATGGGCGATTACGCCGGT